>JADZEK010000032.1 GCA_020850595.1 Anaerolineales bacterium | reverse complement strand
TCTCTGCTATCCTTCCTCCCGCCATGCACACCCTCGACCGCCTGCGCCTCACCCCCAGCCTCATGCAAAACGTCGTCGCCTGGGAGCGCCTCCCCGCCCGGCCCGCGCGCTACGGCCCCTGGCCCGAAGCGCTCGACCCGCGCCTCGCCGCCACCGCCCAGGCGCGTGGCCTCGCCGCCCTCTACACCCACCAATCCCTCGCCGTAGCCGCCGCCCTGCGCGGCGAGAACGTCGTCGTCGTCACCGGCACCGCCTCCGGCAAGACCCTCTGCTACAACCTGCCCGTCCTGCACACCCTGCTGGCTGAGCCTCAAGCCCGCGCCCTCTACCTCTTCCCCACCAAAGCCCTCGCGCAAGACCAGGCCGCCGAGCTCAGCCAGTTCATGCAGGCTCTGGCCCGCCACGACCCGGCCGCCGGCGCCCTCGCCGTGCGCACCTACGACGGCGACACCCCCCAGGGCCGGCGCGCCGCCATCCGTCAGCAAGCCGGCGTGGTCATCTCCAACCCCGATATGCTCCACACCGGCATCCTGCCCCACCACCCGCGCTGGGCCGACCTCTTCGCCAACCTGCAATACGTCGTCCTCGACGAAGTCCACACCTACCGCGGCGTGTTCGGCTCGCACATGGCCAACGTCATCCGCCGCCTGCGTCGCGTCTGCGCCTTCTACGGCTCCGCCCCGCGCTTCATCTGCGCCTCCGCCACCATCGCCAACCCGCAAGACCTGGCTCAAAAGCTCATCGGCGCGCCCGTCACCCTCGTCCCCGCCGCCGCAGACGGCGCGCCCCGCGCCGAAAAGGCCTTCCTGGTCTACAACCCGCCCCTCACCGACCCCGCCCTCGGCTTGCGCCGCTCCTACCTGCTCGAAGCCCAGCGCCTGGCCGGCGAGTTCCTGGCCGACGGCGTGCAAACCGCCCTCTTCGCCCGCACCCGCCACGCCACCGAAGTCCTGCTGATGTACGTCCGCGACGCGGCGCAGCAAGCCGGGCGCGACCCGCAGGCCGTGCGCGGCTACCGCGGCGGCTACCTGCCGCTCGAGCGCCGCGCCATCGAGCAGGGCCTGCGCAGCGGCGTCGTGCGCGGCGTCGTCGCCACCAACGCCCTAGAGTTGGGCGTAGATATCGGCCAACTCGGCGCGGTCGTCATGGCGGGCTACCCCGGAACCATTGCCTCGCTCGGCCAGCAGGCCGGCCGCGCCGGCCGCCGCGCCGAAAGCAGCGCCGTCGTGCTCGTCGCCTCCGCCTCCCCGCTGGATCAATACCTGGCCGCCCACCCGCGCTACCTGTTCGAGAGCTCGCCCGAGCACGCCCTCATCAACCCCGACAACCTGGCCCTCCTCGTAGATCACCTGCGCTGCGCCGCCTTCGAACTGCCCTTCGTGGCCGGCGAAGGCTACGGCGCGTTCGGCGACGTCGGCGAACTCCTGCAAGCCCTGGCCGACGAAGGCGCGCTGCACGCCTCCAACGGCGAGTACCGCTGGGTCGGCGACGCCTACCCAGCCGCCGAAATCTCGCTGCGCATGGCCCGTGCCGATCACGTCCTCATCCAGACCGGGGGCGGCGCCACCGAACCAGCCGTCATCGGCGAAGTAGACCGCGACACTGCGCCCATCCGCGTGCATACCGGCGCCGTCTACCTGCACGAGGGCCGCGGCTACGTCGTGGATCAGCTTGATTGGGAGGCCGGCCTCGCCCACGTCCACGCCGAAGAAGTGGATTACTTCACCCAGGCCTCCGAGGCCGTTGAGCTAGAAGTCCTCAACGTCTTCGACGCGCACGAAGCCGAAACCTTGCCCGCTGTTGAAGCGGCTGACCCTGACGCCGCTCCCCCGCTCGACGACTGGCGCACGCCCCTCGATGCGCCGCCGCCCGCGCCTGCACCCGCCGGCCGCGCCCCGCGCCCACCGCTCGCCCACTCACGCGCCTGGGGCGAGTTAATGGTCACCAGCCAGGCCGCCAGCTACAAACTCATCAAGCGCTACACCCACGAAACCCTCGGCTACGGCGAGATCACGCTGCCCGCGCGCCAGTTCCAAACCACCGGCTACTGGCTCTGGCTGCCCTCCGCCGCCGTGCGCGCCCTGGCCGCCGACGGCATCCTCGTCGGCCCCAACAACTACGGCCCCAACTGGGAGAGCCAGCGCAACGCCGCCCGCGCCCGCGACGGCTTCCGTTGCGTGCAATGCGGCGCGGCCGAGGGCGGCGAGCACCCCACCTTTGGCCGCCGCCAGCACGCCGTCCACCACCTGGTGCCGTTCCGCAGCTTTGGCTATATTCCCGGCGTCAACGAGAACTACCGCCAGGCCAACGAGCTCGATAACCTGCAAACGCTCTGCCACGCCTGCCACAACCGCGTCGAGTCCGGCCGCGGCACGCAGACCGCCCTGGGCGGGCTGGGCTACGCCCTGGGCAACCTCGCCCCGCTCTTCCTCATGTGCGACCCGCGCGACCTGGGCGTGCTCAGCGAGAACCGCGCCCGCGAGACCCAGGCCCCCACCATCACCCTCTACGACCACGTGCCCGAGGGGTTGGGATTTGCTGAGCGCCTGTACGAGCTACACCTCGACCTGCTGGCCGCCGCCCACGACCTGGTGCGCGACTGCCCCTGCCGCGACGGCTGCCCCGCTTGCGTCGGCCCGGTCGGCCTCGAGGCCGCCGACACCAAGGCCCTCACCCAGCGCCTCGCCGCCCGCCTGATTGGGAAGTAGCCCGCCTGGTCCCGTGTCGCCGACCTGGCCTATCTGCAGGGCGATCAGTACAAGGCCTCGTCCCACCTGACCGCCCGCGCCGCCTGACCTTGCTCGGCCCCATCGTCCGCCTGCATAGCCGGCGCTTGTCACTCCAACTCGGCAAGAAGCCCCTCGCGTCTACAATCCCGCCCCGCTGTGCACTGGCTTGCGTCGTCCGCGAAAAGCGCGTCTGCTATAATCCCGACCATTCGCGTCCGAATGAACCCCCCGCGTAAGGAGCCGTCATGTTAATCAGCCCCAAACTGGCCGCCGCTCTCAACACCCAAATTGGCAACGAGCTTGGCGCTTACCTGCAATACCTCTCCATCGCCGCTCACTTCCACACCGCCAAGCTCACCCTGCTGGAAAAGCTCTTCTTTGAGCAGGCCGCCGAGGAAAACGCCCACGCCCTCAAGTTCGTCCACTACCTGCTCGACACCCAGGGCGGCCTCAACCTCCCGCCCATCGCCGCGCCCCAGACCACCTTCGCCAGCGCCGAGGAAGCCACCCGCGCCGCCCTCAACTGGGAGACCGAAGTCACCGGCCAGATCAAGGCCCTCATGGACATCGCCGTGGCCGACAACGACTACCTCTCGCAGGACTTTCTGCAGTGGTACATCAATGAGCAGCTTGAAGAGATCAATAAGATGGACCGCCTGCTCGAAGTCATCCGCCGCGCCGGCGACCGCAACCTGCTCATGGTCGAGGCCTACCTCGCGCACCTGGAAGTAAAGTAAAGCGACCCGCGCACAGACAGGGGCAGGGTAGGGCGCTGGGCGTAGGTCAGCCCGCCTTACGGTTACAGATCAGAAAACACACCGCCGCTCTCACCAGAGCGGCGGTGTCATTTCAAGCCAACTGCTTTAGGGCAAGCCGGCTACCCCAGCCGCACCGCCACCATTTGCAGGTTGGTCATATCTTCCATCGCAAACTTCACCCCCTCGCGCCCCAGCCCACTGCGGCGGTTGCCGCCGTAGGGCATGTGGTCGGCGCGGAAGTTCGGCGTGTCGTTGATGATCACCCCGCCGAAGTTCAGCCGCTTCACCGCCTCGAACACGCGGTTCACGTCGCGGGTGAACACGCCTACCTGCAAGCCAAACTCGGTGTCGTTGGCCTGCCGCAGCGCGTCCTCAAAGTCGTCGTAGGGCAGCACCGAGGCCACCGGCGCGAAGGCCTCCTCCGCCACCACCTTCATCTCCGGCTTCACGCCCGCCAGCACCGTCGGCCAATACACCGCGCCCTCGCGCTTGCCGCCGGTCAGCACCTGCGCCCCGCCGCCCTGCGCCTCCTGCACCCACGCCTCGATGCGCTCGGCCTCCTTCAGGTCAATCATCGGCCCAATATCCACGCGCTCGTCCAGCGGGTCGCCCACCACCATCGCCTCGCTCGCCCGCACGAACTTCTCGGTGAACGGCGCCACGATGCCCTGCTGGCCGTAGATGCGCTGCACCGAGATGCACACCTGCCCCGAGTAAGAAAAGGCGCCCAGCGCCGCGCGCTTCGCCACCAAATCTAGGTCGGCGTCTGGCGCCACGATTACCGGCGAAGTGTTGCCTAGCTCCAGCGTCACCTTCTTTATGCCTGCCACCGCCAGGATGTGCTCGCCCACCGGCGGGCTGCCCGTGAACGTCACCTTCGCCACGCGCTTGTCGGTGATGAGCCACTCGCCCACCGTGCCGCCCGAGCCCACCACCAGGTTCACCGCCCCCGGCGGCAGCCCGGCCTCGGTGAGGATCTCGGCCAGCAGCACCGACACCAGCGGCGTGCTGCTGGCCGGCTTGAGCACCAGGCTGTTGCCCGCCGCCAGCGCCGGGGCCACCTTGTGCGCCACCAGGTTCAGCGGGAAGTTGAACGGCGCAATGGCGGCGATGACGCCCACCGGCCGCCGCACGGTGAAGCCAAAGTAGCCCTCGCCATTGGGCACCGCGTCCAGCGGGATGGTCTCGCCGTGCAGGCGCTTGGCCTCCTCCGCGGCGATGGTGAACGTGCCGATGGCGCGGTCTACCTCCACCCGCGCAGACTTCAGCGCCTTGCCTGCCTCGGCGGCGATGATGCGCGCCAGCGCTTCCTTGCGCTCGCCCAGCAGCGCGGCCACGCGCAGCAAGATCGCCGCCCGCCGATGCGCGGGCATGTCGGCCATCACCGGCGCGGCGCGCTCGGCGGCGGCCAGGGCAGCGTCCACGTCTTCCCGGCGGGCGCTCGGCACGGTAGCGATCACCTCGCCGCTGTACTTGTTGCGCACCTCCAGCGCCTTGCCCCCCGCCGCCCACTGGCCGTCAATCAGCAGTTTGTATTCCATCGTCCGCCTCCGAAAAGAGTGTGCCTACCGATGGAATTGTAGTCCGATTCGCCGCGCGGCCGAAACGCCGTCAACCCACGGCGCTTTCCCGATTGACGTATGCCGCCTTCGCGTCCGGTAGGGACGTAGCGTGCTCCGCCTCGCGCCCGCTACCACCTCGGCAGCGTCATTCCATTCGGCAAGCGCTCTCATGCGCGCCCCGCCGTCTCACGCCACGGCAACGGTCGCGTCCGGTAGGGGCGTAGCGTGCTACGCCCCGCGCCCGCTACCACCTCGGCAGCGTCATTCCATTCGGCAACCGCCCTCATGCGCGCCCCGCCGTCTCACGCCACGGCAACGATCGCGAGCAAATTAGGAAGGTTCCTTCCCGCCGCCGTGATAAGATACACCCATGTCCGCCCTCCCCGTTCGCCCCCTCGCCGCCGCCGCCGCCGCGCTTGTATGTGTCCTGGCGTGCAGCACCCTGTCGCCCGCCACCGAAGCGCCTGCTACGAGCAACGCCGGCAGCACAAGCACCGCCGCGCCCATCGAACCGACCAGCACCCCCGCCGCCGGCGTTGCGCCCGCTACCGCCGCCCCGTCCGCCACCGTTGCCACCGAGGCGCTCACCGCCGCCCCGCCCGTCGCGTCCCCCACGCTCACGCCTGTGCCCGCCACGCCGCCGCCCGGCGCGCCGCTGCCCGCCCTGGTCGCCGGGCAGCCCGTCACGCTCACCGTCGTGCGTTTCTTCGACTCGGCCCACGGCTGGGCCATTGGCTTCGGCACGGGCGACCTGGCCTACGATCACCTGCTCACCAGCGGCGATGGCGGCCTCACCTGGCGCGACGCCTCCCCGCCCGAATACCGCGCCGAGGCGGCCGCCGGGCGCGCCGCCGTGGCCTTCTTTCAAGACCCGCACACCGCCTGGGCCACCTACTACGGCCGCGACATCGCCCCCGACGAAGCCGCGCTCGTCTGGCGCACCACCGACGCCGGCCTCACCTGGCAGGCCGGCGCCCCGCTCGACCTCAGCGACGTCGAGTTCTTCGCCACCTCCGACCTGTACTTCGTAGACGCGACCCACGGCTGGCTGCTCACCCACGTCGGCGCGGGCATGAACCACGACTACGTCGTCCTCTTCGCCACCACCGACGGCGGCCAGACCTGGACGCGCCTCGTAGACCCCTTCGACATCCGCGACAGCAACCTGCAAATGTCCTGCCTCAAGACCGGCCTGGGCTTCCTCGACGCGCAGACCGGCTGGGTCACCGGCGACTGTCAGGCCGTCGCCCCCGGCGTGTTCCTCCAGCGCACTAGCGACGGCGGCCACACCTGGGTCGCGGTGGACCTGCCCGCGCCCGCCGACCTGCCCGACGCCTTCACCCGGCAAGACGGCGGCTGCGGCACCTACCACCTCGTCACCTTCGCGCCCGCCACCGTGCGCCTCGCGGTGACATGTATGATCTACACCGACACGCTCACCCTCCACCACTTCCTCTACACCTCCACCGATGGCGGCGCTACGTGGACCAGCCGGCCGCTGCCCGCGCGCGACCACGCCTGGCTCGACCCCGCGACCGGCTGGACCATTGACCCCGCCGACCCGAATGACCCCGCAGCCCCGCGGCGGCTCTATCAAACCACCGACGGCGGCGCGACCTGGCAGTACGTCAACACCGTCGCCTGGACAGCGCGGCTGAACTTCATCAGCCCCGCCGAAGGCTGGGCCGTAGCGCAGGCCGGGCTAGATTTAGCCCTCGTGCACACCACCACCAGCGGGCGCAGTTGGGCGCTGTTGGCCCCCGTCGCCGCGCCCTAACGGGCCGGCTTGACGGCCCGTGTTACAATACCCCTATGAACCGCGCTGTTTTCGACCCAGTGGCAATGGCGATGCGCCGCTCGCCGTGGCGGGGCGGGAGCCGAGGCTCCGCGCCCGCGACGACCGGCTGCGCGCGCTAACTGAGCGCGGTCCCGGTCCCGGCCCCCAACCGCCAGCCTCGGCTGGCGGTTTTTTTGTCCCGCGCCCGGCGGCGCGGCCTGGAGGTGAACATGGCGGAACACATTCTCGTCGCGGTGGCCTGGCCCTACGCCAACGCCGACATCCACGTCGGCAACCTGGTCGGCGCCTACCTGCCCGCCGACATCTACGCGCGCTATCACCGCTTGGCGGGCAACCACGTCCTCATGGTCTCCGGTTCCGACAGCCACGGCACGCCCGTCACCGTCCGCGCCGACGCCGAAGGCGTCACCTCGCAGGTCGTCTACGAGCGCTATCACGCGCGCTTCCTCGAGCTGTTCCAGCGCGTTGGGCTGACCTATGACCTGTTCACTAGCACCCACACGGCCAATCATTTCCGGGTCGCGCAGGATGTCTTCCTGACCCTGCAAGCCAACGGCTGCCTCTTCCGCCAGACCGAGCCGCAATGGTACGCGCCCGCCGAAGGCCGTTTCCTCCCCGACCGCTACGTCGAGGGCGAGTGCTATATCTGCCACTACCCCAACGCCCGCGGCGACCAGTGCGACAACTGCGGCAACCTGCTCGACGCCACCCAACTCATCCACCCGCGCGCCAAGGCCAGCGGCGTGGCCCTCGAGCTGCGCGACACCGAGCATTTCTACCTCGACCTGGGTAAGCTCGCCCCCGCCCTGGCCGCCTGGCTGAATGAAGATAAGGCCCACTGGCGGCCGCAGGTCCTCAACCCCTCGCGCCGCCAGGCCGAGAGCGGCGAGCTGCGCGGCCGCGCCATCACCCGCGACCTGGAGTGGGGCATCCCCGTGCCGGTAGAAGGTTGGGACAGCAAGCGCCTCTACGTCTGGTTCGAGGCCGTCATCGGCTACCTCTCGGCCTCCATCGAATGGGCGCAGGAGCGCGCCGCCGACCCGGACGCCTGGAAGCGCTGGTGGTACGACCCGGACGCCAAGACCACCTACTTCATCGGCAAAGACAACATCCCCTTCCACGCCGTCATCTGGCCCGCCGAGCTGCTGGGCGTCCAACGGCTGTACGAAAGCGACCCGGCCCGGCGCCTCAACCTGCCCTACGACGTGCCCGCCAACGAGTTCCTCAACCTGGAAGCGCAGAAGATCAGCGGCAGCCGCAACTGGGCCGTCTGGGGCCTCGATTTTCTCGACCGCTATGACCCCGACCCGCTGCGCTACTACCTGACCGCCGTGATGCCCGAAACCCGCGACGCCGAATGGGAGTGGGCGGGCTTCCTCAATCACAACAACAACGAGCTGGTCGCCACCTGGGGCAACCTCGCCAACCGCGTGCTCACCTTCGCCTACAAGCACTGGGACGGCCACGTGCCCAGCCCCGCCGGCCTCCGCCCGCAAGATGAAGCCCTGCTGGCCCAGGTCGAGGCCGGTTTTGCGCGCGTGGGCAGCCTCCTCGCCGCCGTGAAGCTGCGCGCCGCGCTGGGCGAAGCGCTGGCTCTCGCCACCGAGGCCAACAAATACCTCGACACGCAAGGCCCCTGGTTCGAGGTCAAGCAGGACAAGGCCGAGGCCGCCCGCACGGTCTACACTGCGCTCAAGGCCATTGACTCGCTCAAGGTGCTCTTCGCGCCGTTCCTGCCGTTTTCGTCCGAGAAGCTGCACCTCTACCTCGGCTACGCCGGCCCGCTCTTCGGTACGCAGCGCGTCGAGACCTACACCGACGCCCTCGGCTCGCACACCGCCCTCACCTACGCCGCGGCGGGCGCCACCGGCCGCTGGCAGCCCAGCGACCTCCCGCCCGGCCAGGCCCTGCGCCAGCCCGCTCCGTTGTTCAAGAAGCTCGACGACTCGATCGTCGCGGCCGAGCGCGCGCGCCTGGGGCAGCCAAGCTAGCGGCCCAATAGAGCGTGTTCCTGCTTGACGTCTGCCGCCCCCACCGCCCGCCGACGTGGAAACAACAGACGTCAATCAAGAAAGCGCCCTCGGGTGGGTGCAGTTGGAAAGGGGCCAAGCGCAGCGTGTAGCTGAGGAAGAGCGTGGCAAAGATAGGTTGGATTGGCCAGGGACGGGCGCTGCTTTAAGGTTGGCGGCCGAACCTTGAAACATGGCCCAACCAACGACACGAGCGCCGAAGAGCCGGGCCGGTCCACAGTGGTGAACCGGCCCGGCTGCGTAGAGTGGTTGACCAGGGCGGCCGCTTAGTCCTCCGACGTAACGGCCGAGAAGGGGTAGACCCAGTCGGCCATGTAGGCGGGGCGCGCGCAGTCGGCCCAGGGGTGGCCGTGCTCGTCGGCGGTGGGCCAGGTGTCAGCGCCGCTGAGGTTGCCCGTCATCTCGGCCAGGGCCTGCACCTGGCCGTTGCCGCCTGCCGCGCAGGTGATGTCGGCGCCGGCGAACGGGAGCGCCGTGCCGACGTAGCGCGTGTCCACCGCTTCGGCGCCGGCCAGCCGGTGGCGCATCTGGTAAACGGCGTCCCAAAAGCCCACCCGGCCCGCTTCACCCGCGTCGTGGACGAACACGACCTGATCTTCCTGGAGGCGGGCCTCGATGTGGGTGATCCACGCCACGAGGGCGTCGGGGCTGGGGGCGGTGTTGAGGGGCACGCCCACGTTTTCGTAGGCCAGGCCGGCTTGTTCAGCCAGGGCGGCTTCGTCCACGGCGTCTTCGGCCGGCTGGCGCAGGTCCACGATGGCGTCAACGCCGGCTTGGGCGAGGCAGGTGAGGGCGGCGGCGCTGGGCGGGCCGCCGCGCAGGAGGACGCCGGGTTTGGTCCAGGCCAGGCCGGGCACGTCACAGGAGGGCAACGCGGCCAACCCGGGCGGAGTGGGCGTGGGCGGAAGGCGGGCCGGGTTGAGCCGCACCCAGACGGTGGAGACTAGCAGACCAGCGATGACGAGGCTGAGCAGGCCGAAGAGGATTTGGCCTTCGCGCGAGGGCCGCGTGGTTTGGAGTTGGGTGGACACTGTGGGACTTACCGGCCGAGCGCGCACCCCGGCCGGGCCAATCCCGGGCCGCCGGCGCGGCGCAGCCCCGGAACGATATCACACGCGGGGTCGGGCCGGGGTGAAGATTTCGATAGAAATTGGCCGCTGGAAGAACGGGCTAAAGATTGGCTTTGAGGGCCTCGGCGGCGGCACGGGTCATGCCGCGCACATTGGCCAGTTCGTCCACGCCGGCGGCGCGGATGCCGTCGAGCGAGCCGAAACGCCGGAGCAGAGCTTTGCGGCGGGCCGGGCCGATGCCGGGGATGGCGTCCAGTTGGGAGGCTAGGCCGAGCTTACCGCGGCGTAAACGGTGGCGCGCGAGCGCGAAGCGGTGGGCTTCGTCGCGGACGCGCTGGACGAGGTAGAGCGCCTGCGACCGGCGCGGCAGCAGGATGGGCACGGGCTGACCGGGCAGGAAGATCTCCTCCTGCTGTTTGGCGAGGCCGCACACCGGCACGCGCCCCAAGAGGCCGAAGGCCTGGAGCACCTCCACGGCCACGCCGAGCTGCCCTTTGCCGCCGTCAATAATCAGCAAGTCGGGCAGGCGGGCGAAGCTCTCGTCGGGCTTCTGGCCGGGCGCGCGCGGCGGACGGGAGGCGGCGGCGACCGGGGGCGTTACGGTCGGCGCGGCTTCACCGGCAGGCGGCTCGGCCGCCGCGCTCGCCGGCGGCGCAAGGCCGCCCGGCATCTCCCGCACAATCAGCCCATCCGCCGCCGACGCCCCAGCCTCCCCCGCGCCTGTAGCGCGCATCTGGCCGGACGCGACCACGCCTCCTTTCGGATCCGCCTGGGCGTCTTGCCAGCGGCGGAAGCGGCGGGTGAGGGCCTCCTGCATGGAGGCGAAGTCGTTGGGGCCTTCAACCGACTTGATGCTGAAGCTGCGGTAATGCCCCTTACGCGGCGCGCCCTGCTCGAAGACGACCATGGAAGCCGTGGCGGCCGTGCCCTGCGTGGTCGAGATGTCGAAGCACTCAATGCGGTTGGGCGGCGCGGCCAGTTTGAAGGCCGCCTGCACTTCAGTGAGTGCCTGCACGTGCTTATTGGTGTCGGCCTCCCACTGAGCCTTGAGGGCGGCCAGGGTCTCGGCCGCGTTCTCGGCGGCCAGCTCCACCAGGCCGCGCTTGGCCCCGCGCCGCGGCACGGTCAGAATCACGCGCTCGCCGCCGCGCTTGCTGCTGAGCCACTCGTTGATGATCTTGGCTTCTTCGATCTCCTCCGGCAAGAGCACCTCCGGCGGGATGAAGGCGGCCTCGTCGTAGAACTGCTTGACGAACTGCTCGACGATGCGGTTGTCGCTTTCCTCGGCCGCGCCTTCGAGCACGAAATACTCGCGGCCGATGAGCTTGCCGGCGCGGATGAAGAAGATCTGCACGCAGGCCTCGCCGTTGGAGCGGGCGAAGGCGATCACGTCTGAGTCCACCTGCTCGGTAGAGATGACCTTTTGCTTCTCGACCACGCGCTCAATGGCGACGAGCTGGTCGCGCACGGTGGCGGCCTTCTCGTATTCCAGGTTCTCGGCGGCGCGACGCATCTCGTCGCGCAGGCGCGCGACGACCAGCTCGGTGTGGCCGCGCAGGAAGCGGCACAGGTCGTCAATCATGGCGCGATATTGGGCCTGGCTGCTGGCCCCAATGCAGGGCGCGAGGCAGAGTTTGATGTCCCAATACAGGCAGGCGCGCGGGTCGGCGCCGGTGATGACGCGGTCGCAGGTGAGGTAAGGAAAAATCTTGCGCAGCACGTCGAGCGTTTGGTGGACGGCCCACACGCTGGTGTAGGGGCCGAAGTAGCGGCTGCCGTCGTCGTCCATGCGGCGCGTGACCGTCACCGTCGGGAACGCGTCGGCGTAGTGGACCTTGATGTACGGGTAGCGCTTGTCGTCCTTGAGGCGGACGTTGTACTTGGGCCGGTGCTTTTTGATGAGGTTCATCTCGAGGATGAGGGCCTCTAGCTCAGAGCCTACGATGATGGTCTCGAAGTCGGCGATCTGGCTGACCAGCTGCGCGGTCTTGGGCGAGTCCACGCTTTCGTGGAAGTAGGAGCGGACGCGGCTGCGCAGGTTGACGGCCTTGCCCACGTAAATAATCTTGCCGGCGCTGTCCTTATAGAGGTAACAGCCCGGCTTGGTGGGCAGCGTTTCCAGTTTCTGCTGAACCAACTCCGGCGGGGTCATGGGGCGCTAGGCGGCGGTGTCAGGCGCATCGGGGGCGGCCGGCGGCGCGCCCGCCTGCACAAACGCTAGCCACTCCTCCACATCGGGCGCGAGCGCGCCGGGCGGCAGCTTGGCGGCGAGGCTGGTGACGCGCTCGGCCAGCGCGCCGCGGGCGTTCTCGCCGGTGACTGAGACTTCCAGATATAGCTCCAGCGCCTTGGCGTGGCCGTCGGCGGCTTCGGCGGCCTGGCCCCGCGCCGCGTAGATGTCGCCCTCGGCTTGCAGCAGGTCGGCCAGCACGACGAGCTTGCCCACCTCCAGCATCTCGCCCTGGCGCGCCAGTTCCACCAGGCCGCCGGCGGGCAGCGCGGTGACGAGGCCGAGGCTGAGGCCCAGGTGAAGCTGGAGGGCTTTTTCGACCTCGGCCAGCGCCTCAGGATACCGCTCGGCGCGGGTGAGGTCCAGAATATAGGTGACGGCCGCCGCTGCCTGGGCGATCATGCGGACGATATAGTCTTCTCGGAACATCAGGGAGATTATAGCGCATCTGTTCCATGGCGCGCAGGAAGATCACACGCGCAAAACGACCCGTGCGTTGCCCTTATAATGGCGCTTATGACACCTCCCGCCCTGCCGCTCGAAGCCCTGCTTGGACCACTGCTGCTGCAACAGAAGCTCACCATCGCCACGGCCGAGTCGTGCACCGGCGGGCTGGTGTGCCACCGGTTGACCAACGTGCCGGGCTGCTCAGCCTATGTGCTGGGCGGCATTGTCAGCTACGCCAACGAGGTGAAAGAGCACGTGCTCGGCGTGGAGCACGCCACGCTCTCCGCCCAGGGCGCGGTAAGCGAGGCCGTGGCGCGGCAGATGGCGCAGGGGGCGCGCCGGGTGCTCGGGGCAGATGTGGCCGTCGCCATCACGGGCATCGCCGGGCCGGGCGGCGGCTCAGCCGACAAGCCCGTGGGGCTGACGTGGCTGGCGCTGGCCGCGCCCGACGCGGAGACGGCCGAGTGGCACGTGTGGCCCGGCGACCGGGAAGCCAACAAGGCCCAATCAGCGGAGGCGGCGCTGGCCCTGGTGTTCGCCTACTTGCAGCGGCGGGCGGCGCGGCCATGAACGAGCCGACCGAGGTAGAGGCGCGTTTCGCCGAGGACGGCACGATCACGGTGCTGAGCTTCACCTGGCGCGGGCGCAAGCGGCCGGTGCTGAACCACGGGCGGCAGTGGGGCAGCGAAGACGGCTTTCACTTCCTGCTGATGACGACTGGCGACCAGATTTACGAGCTGGTGTATGCGCCCCTGAGCAGCCTATGGCATATCGCCGAGAACCCCACCAACGGCGGCGCGCGCCGCGCCAGTGCCTAGCCGCCGCGGCCGGTCGTTAGGACTACGGTAGGCTTGCTTTGGGCGGCCGGGGCCTTATACTTACGTAGGGAACGCTTCCGCCAACTGATCTTCGCTGTACCTCTCGGGTAACAGTCCAACCGGCCAAAAGCGCCGGTTGCGCCGCGCAGCGTTGCAGCCGCCAGGAAAGGCCCGGTGCCAGACATGACCCGCCGCCGCCCGCCCCGCCCCGCGTTACCCATCTTCGCGCTAGTAGCCCTGCTGGCCGCCTCGCTGGCGTGCGGCGCGCTGGCCGGCACCGCGCCAACCGATGACTCGCCTGCCGGCACTGCGACGGCCGTCCCCACCCAGGCCGCCGGCGACACCGCCGGGCCGCTAGAGGCTACCTCGGCCGGCACCCCGGGCGCTGAAGCCACGGCCGCGCCCACCGATGCGCCGACAGAGGCCCCCACCGACGCGGCCACGGGCACGCCCGAGCCGGCGCCCGACGCGCCCGCGCGTTTCCTTGTGATCCAGAACAGCAAGTTTGGCTATATTGACGAGACCGGCGCGCTGGTGATCCCGGCGCAGTTCGACATGGCCGGCGACTTTTACGAGGGCCGGGCGGTGATCTTCCAGGGCGGGCTGTTCGGCTATATTGACTCAGACGGCAGCGTCGTGGTCGAGCCGCAGTATGAACTCGGCGCGGACTTCCACGAGGGCGTGGCGTGGGTGATGACCGGCGGCAAGGCCGGGTACATTGACGCCGGCGGCGCGATGGTGATCGAGCCGCAGTTCGACGACGCCTACGACTTCACCGAGGGGCTGGCGGCAGTGCGCGTGGGCAGCCTGTACGGCTACATTGACCACAGCGGCGCGTTCGTCATCGAGCCGCGGTTCGCGTTCGGAAACGCTTTCTCGGAAGGGCTGGCGTATGTCACGCCGACCTACGAGGGCGGCGGGCTGGGCGGGTTCATAGACCCAAGCGGCCAACTTGTCATCCCGGCGCAGTTCGGGCACGCCGGGCCGTTTACCGAGGGGCTGGCGCTGGCGACGTTCGGCAATCCGGCGGGCGATACGAAGTACGGCTACATCAACCCGGCCGGCGAGTTCGTGATCGAGGTGCAGTTCGATCAAGCCAACATCTTCTCCGAAGGCCTGGCGGCCGTGACGCTGCGTGACGCCGACGGCATCCCCCGCTATGGCTACATCAACCCGGCCGGCGAGTTTGTGATCGAGCCGCAGTTCTTCAAGGCGGGCGAATTTTCCGAGGGCCTGGTCGCGGTGGTGATCGGCGATTTGGAGACACGCATCGGAGGCGTGGGCTTCGTGGACCAGACCGGCACGGTCGTCATCGCGCCGACCTTCGTGGATGCCTTTGGGAGCCAGCCGCCCCAGTTTCGGAATGGCCTGGCCATGGTGAAAATGGACGGGGGCTACGCCTATATCAACCACGCGGGGGAGGTGGTGTGGGGGCCGACGCAATAGGGCGACAGGTCAGGGCTAACGCCTAGGGCAGCGCCAACTGCGGCAGGATGAAGCGGTAAAGGGCGAAGACCGCCAGCAGCGCCAGCAGCGCAATCGGCGCGAGCGGCAGCAGCCACAGCGCCGCCGCGCGCAGCCGCTCCCCGCCCAAGCGCACCAGCCGCAGCGCCCACTCGGCCCACTGGCGCAGGGCCAGCGCCGCGCCCAGCGCGATGAGCGGCAGCGCCGGGTACAGGTAGCGCCCCTGAAACTGCACGAAGGTCAGGTTATAGTAGAGGTAGACCGCGCCGGCCAGCAACACTACAGCCGCGCAGAAGGCCAGCGCATCCCGCCGCGGCAGGTTGAGCGCCGCGCCCGAGCGCCGGCGCACTAGCACCGCGCCCGCCAGCCCCACGACCAACCCCAGCGTGAAGACCAGCAGCGCCAGATACACGCGCTGATCCATCACCACGCCCATCCAGCCGAACATGCCCCAAAAACTTTGGAACGTAGTCTGGAAGAATCGCTGCAGGTAGTCGGGCACGCCCCAGTGCGCCAGGGCCTCGCTGGTGCGCAGTTGGCCCTGTACCACCGCGTCGTGCCGCCGCATGCCCAGGAAATCGAAACCGCCATAGACCACCAGGTTGCGGCCCCACCACACGCCGCCGAACGCCAGCGCGGGCGCCAGCACCTCCGCGCCGCGCCGCAGCAGCGTGGGCAGCGGCCGGCGCGCGCGCCGCGCCACGAGCAGCAGCGCGAAGCCCGCCAGCCCCGCCAGCGGGTAGGTCGAGAGCTTGGTGAGGAACGCCACGCCCAGCACGACGCCCAGCGGCCACCACCGGCCTTCATTTGTATCCTCGGCCAGCACCCGCTGCAAACACAGCAGCACGCCTAGCGCCATGACGACCTCGGCCAGCGCGTCGTTATTGGCGGCGGCCATCATCGCCGTGTGCTGGGGCAGGGCGGCCACGAAGCCCGCGGCCGTGAGCGCCGGCCCCGGCGCGGCAGGGAAGAGCAGGCGCGCCAGCCGCCAGGTGAGCACGACCACGCCCGCGCCGACCAGGAGCGTGAAGAGCCGCACCGCCGGCAGAGACCCGTTCCAGGCCAGGAAGATGGGCGCGGCCAGCAGGTAGTACAGCGGCGGCTGCCAGCTTTCGTAACGCACGCTCGTCACCGGCAGGTTGGGCGGAAAGCGCTCGGCCTTGAGGGTTTCCAAGTAGGCGGCGTCGTAATCGCCGGGCTGGAGCACCGGCAGCGCCCCACCCGCGACGGCCGCGATGTAGTTGTAATGGGCGGGTTCGTCGGGCACCTGCCAGGCCGGCGTCTTAACGGCGTAGAGTATGGCCAGGATGAGATAGACGGCGACGATCAGGGCCAGCGTCAGGCGCTGCGCGCGGATGGAAGGCGAAGGCATGGCAGAATTATACGGGAGGCAAGCGCGGGGTAACAAAGCCGGCAGGGCAATCGCATCTGAACTGCGCTTGCGACTGACCAGCCCCCTTTTGGCTGTCATTCCGAATACCACATGGCGCCCTGCGCCAGCCCCCCCGTGGCGAAACACTCGGCGGACCATGTCATTCCGAAGCCCCCCTCCGGTTGCCGGCCATCCTTCGGCATTGTAGGGGGTGAGGAATCTCAACCCAGGATCAGGCTGACCCTTTGATCGTACCGGGTTTAGTTTCTGAGCAATACCACATGGCGCCCTGCGCCAGTTCTCCATCCTCCCGTAATCAAGTCATCGCCCGGCCAATGGTGACGTTTCCCGACCATCACGTGGCCGCCTTAAACACGATGGGGCCGGCTTGTTGGCCGGCCCCATCCTCAGTGCTCTCGCCCTCCGCCTTACGCCTTACTCCTCCGCGATCACAATGATCCGGTCGGCCTCGCCAAAGGTCACGGCCTCGCCCTTGTCGGGGTTCACCGCCACCCCGTAGCTCTTGGCCGCATCGCCCGCGTGAGCGCGCAGTTTGTACCCTAAAGCCACCTCGCCCCGCTGGCTGGCGGCTGCCGTCACCGTGTAAAAGTTCACCGGCTGGCCCAGCTTCACATAGCTGCCGGCGGGCTTCAGGTAGATCTCCGAGCCTTCTGGGTCAAAGATGTCGGCGAACACCGCGTTCAATTGCTTGTTCTCCGACACCTGCGAGAGGATCAAGCTCACCAGCTTATCGCTGACGATGAAGTCATCCGCCCGCGTCACCTCCGCCAGCGCCCGGTTGCGCAGATCGAGCATCTCGCTCACCACGCTCAGCGTGTGCCCGGCCTTATCGGCGATGTCGCGCAGGTGGAGCAGGGTGATCAGCGTGCGCGCATCCGCCTGCTGCTTATCCAGCATGTCGGCGTACGACAGCACAATGATGTGATCGTAGCCGCCCACCTGTAGCCCGTCCAGCGTGCGCCGGTCGGTCGTGTCGCTGATCTGCACCGTCACCTGTTGATGCCGCGCGCCCGCGCATTGGCGCGCCACCTCGTCTACTGCGTTCTCCACGTCGCACACCACCGTCGCCGCCGACCCCGGCGCCACGTACGCATCCAACTCATTGATAATCGTCGGCGCGCGCCAGTTCCAGCCCAAGATCAGGCTGCGCTCGGGCTTGGCCGGAGCCGCCGCGCGCAGTTGGATCACGCTCTGGTCCACCAGAGCCGCGCCGGCCGGGGCCAGCCGGATCGTGTCGTCGTCTTCCGCCACCACTACCAGCCGGTCGCCGGGTTTGAGCACCGTGCTCATCGGCGGGTTGAGGGCCGGCGCGCCGCCTTGCGGGTGCAAGCCGATCACCGTCGAGTCGGCGAAAGCCAGCAGCGCCTCGGCGAAAGTCTTGCCGTGCAGCCCCGGCTGCTCCGAGAAGTAAATCTCGTCGCCGCCGAAGTCAAGCAGTTCGGTGTACACCACCGACAGCCCGCTCTGCCGGCAGGTCTGCGCGATGATGCGCGAGATCAGGTCGCCCACCAGCACCAGTTCCACCTCGTCTTTGCCGACCAGCCGCGCCGCCTCCATGTTCTTTGGGTCGCGGATTTCGGCCACCACGTGGTAAGGTTCGGGCCGGCGGTTGGGGTTGTTGGTGATCGCCAACATGGTCTTGATGACGTTTGAGTCCGGGTCGTCGCTTTCCGGCGCCAGGATGATGATGGCCTTGGCCGTGTGCGGGCTGGCGATCTCCAGGTCCGTCAGGTCAATCGGGCTGCCGCTGCGGCAGACGATACGCGTGCGCCCGGTGCTGCCGACCTTGTCGGCGATGGCCTCCTCCATCTCGACCTTGTCTTTATCACCCAAGATCACGATGCACGAGCTTTTTTGGTTGGCGTTCGCCAGCACCAGTTCCGAGATGATCGAGAAGATTTGCTCGCTCCAGCCCAGGATGATGGTGTGGCCCGCCTCGATCACGCGCGAGCGGCCCTTGCGCAGTTCGCCCAGCTTGTCCTCGATGCCGTTGTTGATCACACCGATCAGCGCGCTGATGACGAAAATACCTCCCAGCGTGATCGCCAGCGACGTAAACCGGAAGCGCCAGCCCTCGTCGCCGCCCATGGTGCCCGCGTCCAGCGTGCGCATCAGGCTGCTCCAAATCGCCTCCGGCAGGCTCAGCCCGTCGGCGTCGCCGGGGCCGATGCGGAAGACGGCGACGACCAGGCTGATGAGGAAGATCACCAGCGCCGAGGCCGCCGCCAGCCCGCCGATCAGCGCCACTGTGCCGCGCGCCATGTAGTTGTCGAAGGCATAGCGCAGCCGATCCATCAACGTAGTTGTTCGCATCGCTCAGTCCTTTCGCCGCGCCTGTTGGCGCTTAGTCGGTGGTGGCGGGCCCCGGGCGGCGGCTCGCGGCGCGCGGCGTGGCGCGCCGCAGCGTGATCGTCTGCTGCGCGAAGGGCATCTCCACCTCGGCTGCGCGCAGCCGCCGCACCAGCTCCATCGTCAATTCGCGCCGCACCCGTTCCTGGCGCTCAAAGTGTTCTAGCTCAATGTCGTCAATGAAAAGCTCAATCGCAAAGCGCATCCCCCGGTCGTCCGGCCCCAAAAAGTTGATGTCGGGGTCCTTCCAGGCCACGGCCGGCTCCTTAAAGTGCAGCCGCAGCCAGGCCACCAGCGCCAGCAGCCGGTCGTCCAGCCGCTGCTCGCGCCCCTCGGGGTCGTAGAAAGCGTGGTAAATCTCATTCAGCCGCGCAACCAACCGCCGGCTGCGGCGGTTCCACTGCCTCACCAACAGTTGGTGATCGTTCAGCGGCTCGTCAATCGGCTCGTCCCACATGGCCGCAATGTCCAGGCGGGTGTTCTCGTCGCCGCCCAGGTCGGGGTCGCAGGCCCAAATCGTGATCCACTCACGCACCAGGCCCAGCAGCGAGGCGGGGTCGTTGTTATACTCGACGGCCGGCCGCCGGCGCTGCCGCCCCGCCGCCGGCGCCACGCTAACGCCGAATTCGGCCAGCAGCGGCTCCAGTTCGGCCAGCAACTGGCGCCGCTCGGCGTCGCTCAGCCCGCCCACCTCCAGCCGGCGGGTGCGCGCCACCAGCCGGTCCAGGCGTTCCAAGATGCCGTTGAGCTTGAGATCGAGTGTGCGCTCCAGCGTCAGGCGCTCGCGCCCGTTCTGGCGCTTAAGGGCGCCGCTCTCCAGGCACTCAAAGGCGTCAATGTGCGCCAGCTTGGAGGTCAAGTCGCCCAGCACGTCCGGGTGACCGAACGCCACCGAACGCAGCAGTTCCTTGGCCTCGTCCAGGTTGGTGTCGGTCCCCAGGCTGATTTCCAGCGTGTCAATCAGGTCGGGTGACGGGCGGGTCATGTTCACCAGCCGCTCGTTGGCGAGTTGGCTGTTGGGCACGTAGATGATCGAGTGGCTGTTGACGTTGTACAGTTCGGTCACGCGCAGGCCGATGCGGCGCACCTCGCACAGCGTGCCGTCAGCCAGCACCACCAGATCGCGGTAGGCAAACGGCGTGTCCACCACCAACGACAGCCCCGAGAAGATATTCGACAGGATGTCTTGCAGCGCGAAGGCCAGGATGAACGACGCCCCGCCGATAGCCACCAGCAGGCTCTCCAACCGCACGCCCAGATATTGCAGCGCCACCAGCAGCCCGCCGGTGACAATAACAATCGGCCCCACCTGGTTGGCAATCGGCAGCAGCACGTCGTCCAGGTTCGACTCGGTGCGCTCCACCAACTCGCGCGCGTAGTAGATCACCACCTGGGTGAACAGCCGCCAGACCCACCAGGTCACCACGCCGATGCTGACCAGCGCCAGCCCCTGCTGTGTCAGGCGCATGGCGGCCAACAGGCCCCCGGCGCGCTGCGCGGCGGCGTGCAGCCCCAGCAGCAGCACCAACACCACCAGCGGCGTGCTGCTGGCGTCCATGATCACATCGTCTATGTCGCTGGCGGTGTGGCGGGTCAGCCGGCGCACCACGCGGCCCAGCAGAGCGCGTAGCAGCAGCGCCGCCGCCACCCAGACCGCCATTTCGGCCAGCAGCGACAGCCACGGCGCCAGCCACTGCAGCGTGGGGGGCAACTCCCCTAATTCCCAGATGAAGATTGTGACCATAATGAGCGCGGGCCGCCAGCCCAGCGGCAGAGCGTTATAACATCGGCCCCCCCGGTTGGCAAGTGCGCGCCGAGGCGGGTACAATGCACGGCAGGCGCCGCCGGTGAGGCGCTTTTTTGTGCCCCATGCTTGATCCGCTGCCTGCTGAACCCACTCCGGCCTCGACCCAAGCCAGCCTGGCTCGCCACGCCGGCATCATCGCCCTCGGCAACGTGACCAGCCGCGCCCTGGGCTTTGTGCGCGACAGCGTGCGGGCCGGGCTGTTTGGCGCGGGCGCCCACGCCGATGCGCTGGCCCTGGCCATCACCATCCCCAACCAGATCTACGACCTGGTGACGGGCGGGCTGGTCAATTCGGCCCTGGTGCCGGTGTTCAGCGAGTACACCGCGCCCGAGCGCCGCGGCGAGTTGTGGCGGCTGGCCGGCATTCTGCTAACCCTGGCGCTGGCAGTGGTGTCGGTCTTCGTGCTGGCGCTGGTCATCTTCACGCCGCAGGTGGTGCTGGTGTTCGACGCCCTGGGCCAGGGCAACAACCCGCAGGCCATCGCCGAGGCCGTGCCGCTGCTGCGCATCACGCTGCCCGCCGTCATCTGCCTCAGCCTGTCGGGCATCCTCTCCGGCCTGCTGTTCGCCCTCAAGCGTTTTACCTACCCGGCGTTCACGGCGGCGATCTTCAACGCCAGCATGGTGGTGGTCTCGCTGCTGCTGGCAGGCCGGCTGGGTGTGCGGGCCATGGCGGTGGGCCTGCTGCTGGGCGCAGCCATGCAGGTGGCGCTGCAACTGCCCGGCCTGCGCGACGGCCTGCACGAAATCCGCCTGACCTTCAACTGGCGGCACCCCGGCCTGCGCCGCATCTTCAAGCTGTATGTGCCCATCATCGTCGTGCTGGTGATCACCCAGGCCTCCATCTACCTGGGCCTGGGCCTGGCCAACGGCTTTGTGGGCGGGCTGAGTTGGATGGGCTATGCCACCACGCTCTACCAGTTCCCGCTGGGGCTGGTGGCGGTGGCGGTGTCGTCGGCCATCCTGCCCACGCTCTCGCGCCAGGTCGCCGCGGGCGCGCCGGAGTTTAAACACACCCTGGTGCAGGGGCTGAACCTCGTCATCCTGCTGATCGTGCCCGCGACCGTGGGCCTGTTCGTGCTGGCCCGCCCGGTGGTGGCGCTGGCCTTTGAGCGCGGCGAGTTCACCGCGTTTGACACGCAGATGACGGCCCAGGTGCTGCGGGTCTTCCTGCTGGGCCTGAGCTTCGCCGCCGTGGATCAGGTATTGATCTTTGCCTTCTACGCTCGCCAGAACACCCTCACCCCGGCGCTGGTGGGTGGGTTGAGCGTAGGGGTCTACGTGGCGGTGGCGCTGCTCACGCTCCAGCCGCTGGGCCTGCTGGCGCTGATGCTGGCCGACAGCGCCAAGCAGATCACCCACGCCTTGGTGACGGGCGCAGCGCTGGGGCACAAGCTGGAAGGCTTTGGCGGCACCAGCCTTTGGCCCACGCTGGGCAAGGTGGCGCTGGCCTCGGCCGTCATGGCCGGGCTGGCGGCGCTGACCCTGCTCGCCCTAGACCGGCTGCCCCTGGGGGCCGGCCTCCTGCATAAGGGCCTGAGCGCGTTGATCCCCGGCGGGGTGGGCGTCGTGGCTTACTTCTGGCTCGCCCACCGTCTGAACGTGGCCGAGGTGCGCCTGGTCTTGGCGCGCCTGTCCCCGCTCCTGGCCCGATTCCGTCAAATGCTTGGACTATAATAACTACCTATGTCTGACCAGCGTTCGCTGCCCCCAGATTTGTACACAAAGGAATACTTCCTGCACGCCTGCGAAGGCTTTGAGGAGTTCAGCGAGTCGCAGGGCGACCGGCTCTCGCGCCGCCTGACGGCCGCTTTCGCCGTGGCCGAAGTGAGCGCGGGTATGAAAGTGCTGGACGTGGGCTGCGGCCGCGGCGAAATCCTGCGCCACTGCGCGCGCCTGGGAGCCGACGCCTTTGGTATTGACTATGCGCCGGTGGCGCTTGAGCTGGCCAGCCAGGCTGTGGCGGGCGAGGCCGAGTCGCCCGGCAAGACCGGCGTGGCGCAGTCCGATGCCAAGCGCCTGCCGTTCCCCAATAGCTACTTCGACCGGGTGCTCATGTTCGACGTGGTGGAGCACCTCTACCCCTGGGAACTGGCGCAGAGCCTGGCCGAAATCCGGCGGGTGCTCAAGCCGGGCGGGGCCTTCATTGTGCACACCGCGCCGAACGTGTGGTACGACCGCTACGCCTATCCGCTGGTGCGCTTCGTGCGCAACTTGATGGGGCAGGGGGCGGCCTATCCCAAGAACCCGCGCGCTCTCAACGTGAGCGCCAACGTCGAAGTGCACGTCAACGAGCAGAGCCAGCTCAGCCTGGCCCGCGCCCTGCGGCAGGCGGGCTTCGAGCGCGTCAAGGCCTGGCTGGAGTCGCCGCCGCAGAACCGGCAAGAGGGCGCGGCGCTGGCTGGCGCGCGCGTGGTGCTCTTCAAGCTGCCGCCATTTCGTTACTTCTTCGAGCGCGAGGTGTTCGCCGTCGGCCGCAAGCCGGCGCGGGGTTAGCTGGGTCGTTGTTACAGAGAGGCGCACATGGAATACCGGCATCTGGGCCGCACTGGCCTGCACGTCTCGGATATTTGCCTCGGCACCATGCAGTTCCGCTGGACCACCGATGACGACAACGCCAATGCCGTCCTCGACGCGTTCTTTGACGCGGGCGGCAATTTCATTGACACCGCCGACGTCTACTCGCGCTGGGCGCCGGGGCTGAAGGGCGGCGAGGCCGAAACCGTCATCGGCGCGTGGCTGCAGCGGCGCGGCAACCGCCAGGACGTGGTGCTGGCAACCAAGGTGCGCGGCCGCATGTGGGCCGGCCCCAACGGCGAAGGCCTCAGCCGCGCCCATATCCTGCGCGCGGTGGACGAGAGCCTGCGGCGGCTGCAAACCGACTACATTGACCTGTACCAGACGCATGCGCCCGACCTGGGCACGCCCATCGAGGAGACGCTGCGCGCGCTGGATGACCTGATCCACCAGGGCAAGGTGCGCTACGCGGGCTGCTCCAACTACACCGGCTATCAGCTCATGGAGGCCACGCTGACCGCCCGCCACGCCGGGCTGCATGAGTTCGTCTCGCTCCAGCCGCACTACTCGCTGGTGGAGCGCGAGACCTTCGAGAAGCACGTGCTGCCGGTGGCGCGTCAGTTCGGCCTCGGCGTCATCCCCTACAGCCCGCTCGGGCGCGGGTTCCTCACCGGCAAGTATCGTCGCGGCGCGCCGCCGCCCGACAGCCTGCGCCTGAACAGCGTGCAGAAGCTGCTGACCGACCGCAACTTCGACCTGCTCGACAAGGTGGAGAGCCTCGCGGTGACCCGCAACAACACCCCGGCGCAGGTGGCGCTGGGCTGGCTGCTCACCCAGCCCGAAATCAGCGCGGTCATCATCGGCGCGAACACCGTAGCGCAGCTGAACGACAGCCTGGGGGCCACCGGCCTGCGCCTCGCCGCCGACGAGGTCGCGGCGCTCGACGCGCTCTCTAGCCCCGTTGCCGCTTAAGCGCGGCGGCGATTGGCACGGAGGCGCCGCCGTGGCTGCTTCGACCGTACCCACCGCGCGCCCCGCGCTGCTCCCGTTCTCGGCCGCTGCCCGCTTGTGGTGGGCAGCGGCCGCTTTGTTGCTGCTGGCGGGGGCGCTGCGCGTCTACCACCTGGGGGCCGACCCGCTCTGGTACGACGAGTTGATCAGCACTCAGGTGGTGCGGCGCGGGCTGCTATCCATCTTCGTCAACAGCCAGGTTGACCCGCACCCACCGCTGTATTACCTGCTCCTGTGGCTCGCCAGCGGCTTTGGCGCGGCCCAGGCCGAGTGGGCCTGGCGCTGGCTCTCCGCGCTGGCCGGGGCGCTCAGCGTGCCCGCGCTCTATCTCCTGGCGCGGCGCACGGCGGGCGACCTGCCGGCGTTGGTGGTCGCCATGTGGCTGGCCGTCAACCCCACCGCCGTCTACTTCAGCCAGGAGGCCCGCTGGCCGGCAGTCACGCTGCTGCTGGCCCTGCTGCTGACGCTGGCGTTTAGCGCACTACTGGCTCAGCCCGCCGAGCGCCGGCGGTGGGCAGTCTACGCGGCGCTGGGGGCGGTCGGGCTGTTCACCAGCTACAGCTTCTTGCTGGTGTTCGCGCTGCAATTGCCGTTGGTGCTATGGGCTGTGCGCCGCCAGCCGCGGGCCGCCTGGCTGGCGGGCGTACTGCTGGCCCTGCCGCTGCTGCAGGCCCTGTTGGCGGCGAACACGCTGCCGGCCATTGCGGTGCAGCATGCCGCCACGCGCGCGCTGAACTTGAAGGAGATTGTGCAGAGCCTGCTGGCAGGCGATGCCTTCCGCTACGGCAACTTCTGGCCGCACAAGGTGACGGTTGGGCTGCTAGGGGCCCTGGCGGCGCTGGGCGCGTGGCGGGCCTGGCGCACGGGCCGGGGCGCGCAGCGGGTGTATGCCGCCGCACAGGTGGGCGGGCCGCTGGCGGCCTATGGCCTGGTGCTCAGCCCGTTCCTCAACCTCAACTTGCCGACCTACGAGTCGCGCCAGTTTTTTGCGCTGCTGCCCGCGCTGTACTGGCTGGTGGCCGAGGGCCTGGCGCTGTTGTGGGCGGCGCTGCCGCGCGCGGCGGCCGTGGCGGCGGCGCTCGCGCTCAGCACGGTGGTGCTGGTCGGCAGCGCCCAAGGCCTTGGCCGTTACTGGACGATCACGCGCAGCCCTGAGGGGCAGGCGATGCGGTTTGTGGCCCCGCAGTTGCGCCCCGGCGACGCTCTGGTAGCTGTAGATTTCTTCTCGGCCGCGGCCCTGCGCTACTACCTGCCGGACTGGCCCCTCTACACCCAGCCGCGCGCGGCCGAGGCCGGTCTAGACTTCTGGCGGCCGGAAGGCCAACTGCACTATCGCCTGTCGGAGCGCACGGCGGATGTGCCGTTGGCCGAGGTTTACGCCTATCCGCGACTGTGGGCCTTCTCGGTGCCGGGCCGGCTGGATGAATACGCCGCCGACATCGTGCGCGGCTGCCAGGTCGAGGCTGCGGCAGACATCAGTTGGCTGCCGCTGCGCGTGCAACGCCTAAGCCACTGCGTCACGCCGGGCGCGCCATGACCCCGGCCCGCGCTGACCACTGGGGCCGCTGGCTGCCCTGGGTGCTGTTTGCTGGGGCGTTGGCGCTGCGGCTCTATCGCCTGCCGGCCAATCCACTCTGGCTCGATGAACTGTACGGCGTGCAACTCGGACGGCTGGGCCTGGGCGCGGTGCTGGCCAACAGCCTGGCCGACCCGCACCCGCCGCTCAACTATGTGCTGCTGTGGCTTGGCTCGGGCCTGGCCGCCGCGCGCAGCGAATGGGCCTACCGCTGGATCGCGGCGCTGGCCGGCGCGGCGACGGTGCCGCTGGTGTACAGCCTGGCGCGGCGCTGGGCGGGCGTGGGGGCGGCGGCGCTGGCGGCGCTCATGCTGCTCCTCTCACCCGCGCATCTCTATTACAGCCAAGAAGCGCGCGCTTACGCCAGCGCCATGGTCCTAGCCGCGCTGAGCGCCTGGCTGCTGCTGACCGACCGGCTGCGCCCGCCCGCGCGCTGGCGCTGGTGGGCGGCGGTGACGGCGGCGGGCCTGCTGCTCGACTACGCCTATCTCATGGTCGCCGGCGTGCAGGCCGTGTTTGCGCTGGCCCTGGCGCGGCGGCAGCCCGGCGCGTGGCGGGCGCTGGTAGTCGTGGCCCTGGTCGTGGCTGTCATTGCCCCGTGGGCCGCGGTCACGCTGCCGGTGTCGGCCCGGGCTTTCGTAGGCGAGCCGCTGCGCCTGTGGTCCACGGCGCAGGCGCTGACCGGCGGCGACCTGGCGCGCTATGGCCCGCTCTGGGCGCACGCCTGGCTGGCAGGCGGGCTGGCGCTGGTGGGGGGGCTGGGCGTCTGGCAGCTTGCCCGCCGCGCCGCAGACCCCTGGGCGCTGTATGCGCCCGCCCAGTGGCTGTTACCGTTGGGCGCGTTCTTTCTGGTCGTCAGCCCCCTGTTCGGTGTGAACCTGCACGCCTATGATGCCCGCCAGTTCCTGGTGCTGCTGCCCGCCGCGCTGGTGACAGCCGCCGCCGGGCTAGAGCAGAGCGCGGCGTGGCTGCGGCAAGCCGGCGCTTGGCTGGGTGGGCTGCGCGCGGCCGAGTGGCTGGCGGCAGCGGCGGGCCTGGCGCTGCTGACGGGGCTGGCGGCCGCCAGCGCGGCAGGCCTGCTCCGCTACTGGGAGCAGAGCAAAAGCCCCGAGGGCGAGGTGGCGCGCTTCGTGCGCGACCACGGCCCGGCAGGCGCGGCCGTCGTCAGCCTACACTATTCGGTTGACGCCGCCCTCAGCTTTTATGCGCCCGACGCGCCGGCATACTTTACCAAGCCGCAGCGGACTGATCGCGGTGTATTTTTTGCCGACACGCTCAGCGTGCAACTGCGCGACTGGCGCGACCTGCCGCGCCCGCACCCGCTGGCGGAGATTAGCGCTTACCCGCGGCGCTGGGTGGCTTGGGAGCAAGGCTCGAGCGACGAGTTGGCGGCGCAGCTAACGGCCGGGTGCGCGCCCGTGCCGGGGGCGGCGGCTGCGTTTGGGCCGTTCCAGGTGATGCTGGTAGACGGCTGCCCGGTGCGCTAACGGCTAGGCCCGCAAGCGCTGCACCGCCTCGGCGATATAAGCCTGCCAGCCTGCCGGGTCGCGGTGCTCGCGCCCCGCCCACTGAAACTTAAAGCTGTTCCAATCGGGGTTGTCGGGCACGGGCAGTTCCACATCCTGAAAATAGCCCTCCGCCAGGTTGACCCAGGCCCGCCCGGTCTGCCCGCCTAGCCCCTCGCCGCCGAGCGTATAGGCGCGGCAGGCCTGGCCGTAGCGCGTTTCGCGGCCCAGGTAGCGCAGGGTGGCGGTCCCTTCGTAGCGGACCAGGGCGGGCGGGTTGGGGGCGAAGTCCGGTTGGACGACGCCGAACGTCAGGGCGCCCTCCGGCTCCAGCCAGTGCGGTAAGATCATATTCAGGCTGATCAAATCGAAGTTGAAGATGTGGATGGGATAGCGCGGGATGACCAGCGTGTCGTGGCGCTGGTTCCAGGCCGCGCGCATCTGGTGGGTGTCAACGTCGAGTTCCATCCCGGCCATCGGGCGGCGGCGGCTGTCGGGTGTGAGCACCCACGACTCGGCCCGGGTGGCCGAGAAGACGCGCCAATCCAGGCGGGCCGTCACATACGCGGCGTCGGCGCCATGCGCCTCCAGCTTGAGAACTTCCACCTCGCTCGGGCCGGCGCGGTAAACGGCCACGCGGGCGGGGTACGAGCCGTCCAGGTTCGACTTGACGTAGTGGTCGAGCGCGCCGACTGCCTGGCGCTCGGGTTGGTGGCGCAACTGAGCCAGCGCGCTGGTATCAGGCATCGGCGGCGCGGCCCGTCAGGGCGGCGAGCACCGCCTCCAGCGCGGGAGGCTCGGCAGCCTCCTTGAAGCCCGCCAGCCGCTGGTAGATCTCGCCGGCCGCCGCGTGGAACCCGCTGGGCAGGCCCGCAGCGCCGAACGTGGCGGCGATTTCGTCCATCTCGCCGGCGAAGCGCCAGGCCTTGGTGGTGACGCTGCGGGCGCGCTGGGGGGCCTGGGCCGCCGGGCCGCCGTCGGCCTCCCACTGCCGCAGCAAGGCCGCGCGCACGCCGAGTTGGTCGGCAGCCGCGAGCGCGGCGACGAGCAGAGCGGTCATCCCTTTGGAATAAGCGGCATAGCACATTTTGAGGGCGGAGGCCGAGCCAACTTCCGGCCCGAGGTATTCGGTCGCCAGCGGTGTGCCGGCGAACAGCGCCGCGATCTCGTCCGCGCGCGGGCCGGACAGGGCCAGGGTTGTTCCCGGCTGCCAGGGCGGCCCGCCGAGGAGACCGCCGTCCACGAACGCGCCGCCGGCGGCTGTCACCCCGGCGGCGAGGCGGCGGGCCTTGTCAGGCGCGATGGCGTTGGCGTCCACGTAGATGCCGCGGAAGCCGCACGCCGCCACGGCCTGGGCCACGGCTTCGGCGGCGTGCGGCGGGCAGATGCTCAGGATGACCTCGGCCGAGGCGCACAGGGCCGGTAGGCCGCCGGCGTCTTCGAGGCCGTGCGCTTGGGCGCGGGCGGCCGTGGCGGGGCCGCGCCCGGCGGAGGCCCACCGAACGTGGTGGCGTTGCCCGCGCAGGGCGGCGCCGACGGCCGTGCCCATAGCGCCGGGGTGGAGCAGGCCGATGGTCGTCATGTGCTCTGATACTCCTGATGCGATGCGACTGTCGCATTGATCATGCCGGCTGGGGCAGCCGGGGGCCGGCGGTGCGGGTTGGTGTCCATGGCATTAGTGTGCGGAGAAACGGCGACCTTGGCAAGCGGCAGTTTTGGCCGGGCGGCTGGCGCGGCACTTGCAACGCTTGGCCCTCAGCGGATAGAATGACCAGCCATGAAAGACCGCCGCTCGGTTGACGATCTCTCCATTGCCGAACTCCAACGGGTGCTGTCGGAGAAAAAACGCATCGCCCGCGAAGCGCGGCTGGCGCGCTACCGCGCGACGGGCCGGGCCGTACACCTGCCGGTGGGGGCGACGCCCGAACCGGCGATCACCGACGAGGCCCGCCGCCGCGCGCCGCGCAGCCTGGCGCGCCGCGCCTTCGACTTGTTCTTGCTGGTGATCGAAGTGGGGGCGGTGCTGGGGCTGGTGGTTGTGCTCTACAACGGCAGCAACATCCTCAGCCAACTCAACCGCGAGGCGGCGCAGTCGGCCGCCAACGCAGTGGCGACCTTCACGCCCACGCCGATTGTGACGGCGCTGGTGCTGCCGTCCGGGCACACACCACCGACCTCAGCCGAAGGTGGGCAGCCCAACGACGCCGAAATCCCCGACAGCCTGCGCCCGCTCGTGCAGGCCCTGCCTGCGCCGGTCATCCCCACCCAAGGGCCGAGCCAGGCGCTGCGCCTGGTCATCCCCGCCATCAACGTAGACGCGCTGATTGTGCAAGGCGACGGCTGGGATCAGCTCAAGAAAGGCGTGGGCCAGCACATTGGCACGCCCGACCCGGGGCAGAACGGCAACCTGGTGCTTTCGGCGCACAACGACATCTTCGGCGAGATCTTCCGGCGGCTGGATGAGCTTGCTCCGGGCGACGAGTTGCAGATTTATACTGCTAGCCAGATTTTCACCTACGTAGTGACCGGCAGCCAGGTCGTGCCGCCCACCCAGGTCAGCGTGTTAGACCCGACCGCGCACCCTTCCGTCACGCTGATTTCGTGTTATCCTTACCTGGTTGATAACAAGCGGATTGTGGTCGCCGCGGACCTGAAGACGCAGTAGCGGGGCCGCCCGCCTGGGCGGGAACAGCGGCGGCGGTGTGAGCCTGCAACGGAGTAACGGATGAGCAACAAGAAGAAACCCAAGAAGCTGCGCACGCCCAACCTGGCGGCCGCGGGCCTGCTGGCCGCCGCCGAGGCCAAGGGCGGCGGCACGGAGGCCGCGGCCGCGCGGCCCATGCCCACCGCGGCCGAGCCGCGCCGCGTAGAGTTTGACTACACCTATGTGCGCCAAGACCTGCGCCGTATTCTGATCTTGGCCGGCAGCCTGATTGTGGTGCTGGTGGCGTTGTCGTTCGTCCTGCGCTAGCCGTTCTGCCCCCGCTGCGCCGCTGGACCGGCCCGACCGGGCGCGTCCGGCGGCGCTTCGTTTAACCCAGCCCCGCCGCCGGCGGGTAAGGAGGCCTATGTCGCGTGAGCTGAAGTCCCTGTTTTTGCTGGACCCAGGGGTCGTCTATCTTAACCATGGCTCCTTCGGCGCTTGCCCGGCGCCGGTGTTCGCCGACTACCAGCACTGGCAGCGCGAACTGGAGCGCGAGCCGGTGCAGTTTTTCGGCGCGCGCAGCGGGCCGCTGATGGCCGAGAGCCGCGCCGCGCTGGGCAAGCTGCTGAACGCAAGCGGCGACGATCTGGTCTTCTTCGCCAACCCCACCACGGCCTGCAACATGGTGGCGCGCAGCCTCAAGCTTGGCCCCGGTGACGAGGTGCTCAGCACCGACCACGCCTACGGCGCGATGGAGCGCACCTTCCTGTTCCTGCAAAAAAGCGCCCGCTTCACTTACACGCGCCGGGCGATGCCGCTGCCCTTCACCACGCCCGCCGCCTGGGTTGAGCGCTTTCTGGAAGGCGTGACCCCGGCCACCAAAGTCATCTTCATTGACCACATTACCAGCGCCTCGGCCGTGATCTTCCCGGTGGCGGAGGTGATCCGCCGCGCGCGGGCCGCCGGCATCTTCACGATCATTGACGGCGCCCACGCCCCCAGCCAGATCGCGCTCGACCTGGCCGCGCTCGACCCCGACCTGTACATCGGCGCGTGCCACAAGTGGCTCTGCGCGCCCAAAGGCTCAGCGTTCTTGTATGCCCGCCGCGAGCACCATAAGTGGCTGATGCCGCTGGTGGTCAGTTGGGGCTACCTGCCCGACGCCGAACCCGGCGAGCATAACCTGATTGACTATCACGAGTGGCAGGGCACGCGTGACATGGCCCCCTTCATCGCCACGCGCGCTGCCATTCAGTTCCAGCGCGAGCACGACTGGGACACGGTGCGGGCTGACTGTCACGCCCTGCTGCGCGACCTCCGGGCGCGGGTGCAGGCGTTGACCGAACTGCCGCCGCTGTACCCGGACGACCAGGCCGACCACTGGTATTCGCAGATGGCGACGCTGCCGCTGCCCGAGGTAGACCTGAATGAACTGCGCCAGAAGCTGTGGGGAGAGCACAAGATCGAGGCCCCGCTCCACCGCTTCGGTGAGCACAACGTCATTCGCATCTCCATTCAGGGCTACAACACCGAGGCCGACGCCGACGCGCTGGTGGCCGGGCTGAAGGCCGGACTGGGGCGCTAAGCCCAAAACCTGCTGGGCGAGGGGCGAGGCCGCAGGGGGCTTCGCCATGCATGCTCAGAATTGCGGGCGAACACGCGCGAAAAGGCGGGCTGCGGGACGCCGGCCCGCGGTGCTGAGCGAAGGTCATGAACATTTGCCATCCCAGAAATGACAAATGTCTATTCCCACCATAGGACTTAACTCCTATGATAGTGACGGGGTAAATTGGGGACACGGCAGCCGTGGTGGGTTGCCATTACTCATCCACGACCCTGAGTAAGTTGATAGTCTAACGCCCAATTGGGCCGCATAAGGTGTGTTTTTGGTCGCCTGTAATCTGGGCAGAGTCCGCATGGCCGCGGAGGGTAGTGCCCTCTCGCCGGCCTTAGACCACTCGGGGGTCCATATGACCAAATCGCAATACCTGCAACTGTATGTGCGCCGGGCAACAACTGTGGTTATGATGAGTCTGCTGGCGCTGGGGCTGGCCCCTGGCGCGAAAAGCGTTTGGGCGGCCGGCGATATCTGGACGGTTGACCCAGGCTACAGCCCGGCCAACTGCGTCAGCCCCACGCGCCAGTGTCAGACCATCCAGGCCGCCATTGACGCTGCGGCGGACGGCGACACGATTAACATCAACGCCGGCACCTACAACGAGAACCTGAACGTCTATCGCTCGGTCAGCCTGATCGGCGATGTGGCCACCCCGGCCAACGTGACCATCAACGCGGTCACGCCGGGCGGCTTCGGCTCGCCGGCGTCGGCGATCTACGTCTCCGTAGATGACGTCACGCTCAAGGGCTTCCGGCTGGTGGGGCTTGGGTCGGGCACATCCAGCACGCCGCGGAACGGCGTGCGCGGGTATGACGGCGACGGCGTGACCATCGAGGACGTGGAGATTTACCAGTTCTCGCGCGCCGCCATTGAATTTCACACCTACTTCAACCTCAGCCTGACCGACGTGAACCTGCACGACAACGGCGGCAACGGGTTGGTGCTGCGGCTGGTGGACGGCGCGACGGTGACCAACATCACCACCGCCAACAACGTCTGGGGCGGCGTGCGCGTGCAATCGGGCGACGCCGGCACCGGCCAGACCGACGTGGACAACGTCGTTTTCGCCGGCACGAACAGCTTCGGCGAAAGCGGCCAGAAGAACGGCGGGCTGTTCACCGAGCAGGACCCGGTCGGCGTGCCCATCAGCGTGGGCTACGACAGCAGCTACAACGTGCAGATTCAGCCCGGCGACTTTGCCTATCGCCTGCTTGGCCCGCAGGACGACTCGAGCCCGCGCGCGCGCTTTTATCAGACGCAGAGCCAGGCGCTCACCGCCGCCGCTACCCCGGCCGACCACTTCGCGGCGGCGACCTCCTACGTGCAAGACATCGCCACCGGCGACTTTTACGTTGGCCCTGGGCTGGTCATCCAGACGGCCATTAACGCGGCCATAGCGGGCGACACGGTCTATGTGAACGCCGGCACCTTCAACGAGGATCTGACGGTCAACAAGGCCATTCTGCTGCAGGGCGCGGGCTATACGCAGACCACGCTGAGCGGCGTCAGCGGCAACGGCCTGGGGTCCACCATCGCGATCCAGATCAGCGGGGTGACGGTGGATGGGTTCAAGATCACCCGCGAAGGCAACGCGCTGGCGACCTGGGACGACACCAACCGCAACAGCGCGGGTCTGAGCATCCAGGGGCTGGCAATCACGGGCGCGGTCGTGCGCAACAACTGGTTCGACGGCAACCGCACGGCGATTGACCTGAACAACACCACCGGGCACTGGATTCATCACAACATCATCGAGAACAACCGCACTGGGATCATCCAGCGCAACGCGGTGACCAGCACGACGATCGAATACAACTCGATCTCGGACAACTGGACTCTGGGCCTGGTGTGGCTGGACGCCACCCCCGGTGGGGCAGACCCGGACGAGGACGCTACCGGTTCGCTGGTGCGCTATAACAAGATCGCCGGCAACTGGTACCGCCAGGTGGACGTGCGCAGCGCCGACTTTAACGGGCTGGACTTCGAGAACAACTGGTGGGGCGCGGGCGTGCCGGAGACGACCAACGTCAACTCCAGCGAGCCCGGCAACGCGGCGCTGATCCCGGTGGCGTATGGCGGTTCGTCAGTGCCGCCCACGCCCTACCCCGAAATCGGCGGCGTGAATGTGGCCGAGATTGATTACAGCCGGTGGTGCCTCAACGAGGACTGCACGGCCTTCGCTGAATCCGGCGACGACCCGGGCGAGGTGCTCGTGCTGAGCGGGGCGACGGCGGCGGATGTGCAAGCCGCCATTGACGACGCGCCGTCGGGCACGACGATCGTGCTGCCGGCCGGCACCTATACGCCGGTCGGCGGGTTCGTGTTCAGCACGCCCGGCGTCAAGCTCGTACTAAGCGCCGGCGTCGTGATCATGCCCTCGTCGCCGTGCTTCACGATCTCGGTGTCCGACACGACCATCAGCGGCCCCGGCCTATGCCTGCCGAGTGGCTCTGACAACGGCGTGGACATCAACGGCCCCATCTCCAACATCGTGGTGCAGGGGCTGGAAATCAGCGGCGCGTCCGGCGGCGTGGACGGCATCCACCTGACCGGCAGCGTCACCAACCTGCGCCTGCTGGATAACTACATCCACGGCATGAGCGGCGACGGCCTGGAATACGCCTCGGGCAGCAGCGTCAGCGGCGTGCACGAGGTGCAGGGCAACCTGTTCCAGAGCAACACCGGCTTCGGCATCAACGTGGCCAACGGCGGCTCGTACAACGCCGAGTACAATTCGTGGGGTCACATCGCCGGGGCCGCCTCGGGCGACGGCGTGAGCGGCACGGTGGACACCGACCCGTGGACCCACGCGGCGCTGTCGGCGGTCTCGTCGGGTTCGCCGCAGGCGGATGAGGTGGGCGAAGGCGCCGGCATCACCTACACCATCCAACTGGCCGCCGAAAACGTCACCGGCCTGGACTTCGACCTGGAATTCGACGAGACGAAGCTCCAGGTGACCAGCATCATCACCAACGCCAACTTTACCCAGGCCGGGCTGTGCGCGGTCAGCAGCGTGTCGAGCGCCAACAGCAGCGGTATCATCAGCTTCTGCGGCTCGAACACCAGCGAGGTGGACGGCGCGGCCGTGACCGTGGTGCAGGTGGTGTTCCAGGGGCTGGCCTCGGGCGTCAGCCCGCTAGACTTCGACGCCACCGACGATCAGTTCGGCATGTCGCCGGGGTATGGCAGCTCGAACAACATCTACGCCGCTGCCCTCACCGACGGCAGCGTCACCATCCTCGACGCCACCAGCGCCACGGGGCGCATTGACCTGCAGGGCCGCGCGAATGACTCGGGCGCGGTGCTGACCTTCGCGGTCGGCAACACGCAGGGCTATGGCCCCTACCCGTTCAGCACCAGCGATGCCTGGGGCGCCATCAGCGCCGCCGGCGTGGTGCAAGACACCTACAACATCACCGTCAGCATGGCGCGCTACCTGGATGTGACCCTGGCCAGCGGCAAGAGCAAAGTTGTGGGTGCCACCCCGGCCACGCTCGCCGACCTGGTGCTGTTCGGCGGTGACGCCAACGACGACGACGCGATTAACATCGGCGACGCGTCCATCATCGGCGCGCAGTACGGCACCGTCGGCTCCAACGGCGACATCAACGCCGACGGCACGGTCAACCTGCTCGACCTGGTGCTGATGGGCGGCAACTTCGACAAGACCTCGGCCATGGCTTACAGCAGTTGGACGCCGTAAAGCCGAGACCCTAACCAACCCCGCTCTGCTCCTGAGCCGGCGCGCGCCGTGCTCAGGAGCAGGGCGGCTGGGCGGCGCCCGCGCCTCGCTGCACCAACCTCCCCAGGCGCGGGCCGCCTCCGCCCAGAGTTCGGGCCGAGCGCCCGGCGTTGGCGGAGCCAGCCACTGCTTCAGGAAAGGAAACCACGGAGGGCATGACGGTCGTCGGCATGGCGAACTGGTGGCGCGTGGCGCTGGCGGCGGGAATGCTGGTGAGCCTGTGGGCCGGCGGGGCGCCGGGGGCCGCGGCGCAAGGCGGCCCGACTGTGAAGTTAGACCCGGCCACGCTGGAGGTGGGGGTCGGCCAGACGGTGGATGTCGCGGTGGCGGTGGTGGGAGTGGCGGATTTGTATGCCTTTGATGTGGCGCTGGCGTTCGACCCCGCGCTGCTGGAAGTAGTAGACCTGGACCCGAGCCTGGACGGGGTGCAGGCGGCGCTCGGGACGCTGACCGCCCCCGGTTTTGTCATTCGGAACACGGCCGACAACGCGGCGGGGACGCTGCGTTTTGCGTTCACCCAGCTCAATCCCAGCCCGCCGCAGACCGGCAGCGGAACCTTGGTAGTCGTGCGGCTCCGCGGCAAACAAGCGGCTGACGCGCAGCTGGAGGTGACGCGCGGCGACCTAGCGCGGCCTGATGGCACGCTGATGACCGCCAACCTGGAAGCGGGCGTCGTGCGGGTGCTGGCGGCGACGAGCAACGCGCCGACCCCGACGCTCATTCCGTCGCAGGCGGCCGGCACCGGTGTGCCGGCCGCAACCAGCAGCGCGGCCCCCAGCGCCACGAGCACAGCGACGGCCGGCGTGGAGCCTGGCGCCACTGGCACGGCCGCGCTCGTAACCGCCTCGCCCACAACCACCACCGCCGCGACCGCGACTCCTACGCTGACGCCGGTGGCGACTAACTCCGGCGCGCCGGAGCGCACCCCGACTTCCACCACCCCTGGCGAGACGCCCACCACGCCCCCGACCAGCGCCCCGGCGGCAGTCGCCGCCGCCACCGCCTCCGTGGCGCCCAGCCCATTCCCGACCTTCGCGCCGACGTTGGCAGTTCCGGGCGCGGCCTCGCCGGCCTCCGGGCTGACGCTGCTGTTGGGCGGCCTGGCCGCGCTGGGGCTGCTGGCGGCGGGCGCGCTGGTGGTGTTGCGCCTGACAGGGCGGTTGAAATGAAGCTCGCCCAGCAGCGCCTGGCGGCGCTGGCCCTGTTGCTGTTTGCCGTGCCCGCCCCGCGGCTTGCCCAGGCCGGTTCCGCCTCCGCCTCCGCCACGCTGCGCGTGCTGCCGGCTGGCGGCACTTACCCGGTGGGCGCGGTGTTCGAAGTGGTGGTGGTGATGGAGGCCGCCGCCAGCCTGTATGGAGCCGACCTCAAGCTCAGCTTCGACCAGACCCGGCTGGCGGTGCTGGACGCGGACGCGAACACGGCCGGCGTGCAGGTGACGCCGCGGGGTGACTTGCTCTCGCCCGACCTGGTGTTGCAGCGCTCAGCCGACAATGCCCAGGGCGAAGTTAGGTACGTGGTCACGCAGTTGATGCCGTCTGAGCCGGTGACCGGCACCGGCGCGCTGCTGGCCTTTCAAGTGCAGGCGCTGGCGGCCGGGCCGGCCACGCTTGCCATAGACTCCTTCTTGCTAAGCGACCGCGACGGCAACAGCCTACCGGCCCTGACGGCGGGCGCGACCTATACGCTCACCACCGGCTATACGTTGTGGGCGCCGATCGCAGTGCGGTGAGGCCCGCTGGCGTCGCTGGGGAGGTCGAGCGAGTCGGCTGACGACAGACCCGCGTGCTGGGCTGAAAGGCAGGTGAGATGGCGTTGAGGATGACAATGAACACTTGGCGGCAACGAGCGAGCTTGGCTGCGCGGGCTGTGGTCGGGTGGCTGTGCGCCGTGGGGCTGGCGGCCGCGCCGGTGGGCGTGACATCGGTGGGTGTGGCCGGGGCCGCGCCGCTGGCGCCCGCCGCCGGCGCGGTGGCGCGCTGCGAGCCGGCCGCCATCAGCACGCTGTATACCAGCCCAACGACGTTCGATTTGTACGTGCAGGACGCCGTTGACTTGTACGGGGTGGATTTCCAGCTGACCTTTGATACCAGCCTGGCCCAGGTGGGCGATGATGACGGCGTAGCGGCCGGGGTGCAGATCACACCCCTGTGGGGCTTCCTCTCGACAGGTTACGTGGTCAAACGCACGGCCGACAACACGGCGGGCACAATCTGGTACGCGGCCACGCAGTTGTACCCAACGGCTCCGGTCACGGGGTCGGGGGCCGTGGCGCGGGTCACCCTGCTGCCACAGGCCTCGGGCACGTTCACGCTGACGTTTACCAACGCGCAACTAGCGCGCACCGACGGCTCATTCATTCCCGTGACGTCGCAGGACTGCGCCGTCACGCTGACGACGCCGGTCCCCACCACCAGCGCCATCAGCCCCACCACGGCCCTGGCCAATGGGGCCGGCTTCTCGCTCACCGTGACCGGCACCAACTTCATCAGCGGCTCGGTCGTCTATTGGGGCAGCACGCCGCTGGTGACGACCTTCATCAGCGGCACGCAGTTAGTCGCGACGGTGCCCCCCGGGCTGCTGCTCCTGGCCGGACCGATCAGCGTCACCGTGGTCAACCCGGCGCCGGGCGGAGGTCCCTCCAACGGGCAGTTGTTCACCGTGCTCAATGGGGTGCGTTGGACGGCCTCCGCCTATGACGCCGACGAGGCGGCCGGATCGGCTGTCCTCACGACCACCCTGGACGCGCCCTCCAGCGTGACCGTGACGGTCGGCGTGACGACCAGCCCCGGCACGGCTGGGGCACTCGACTTTACGCCGTTGACCACCACCGTGACCTTTGCGCCGGGCCAGGTGACGCGCGCCGTGACGGTCACGTTGACCAATGATGCGCTGGATGAGCCTGACGAGACCTTCACAGTGGCGCTGAGCGCCCCCACCAACGCCGCCCTGGGCGCGCCCGCGGAGGCGGTGGTGACCATCCGCGACGACGACGCGCCCCCGCAGGTGCGCTTCGCGGCGTCCAGCAGCGCGGTGAGCGAGGGCGCGGGCAGCGCTCCGATCACGGTGACGCTGAGCGCGTCCTCCAGCCTGACCGTGACGGTCGGCGTGGCGACCAGCCCCGGCACGGCCGGGGCGGCGGACTACATGCCATTGAGCACTACCGTGACCTTCGCGCCGGGTGAGGTGTCGCGCACCGTGACGGTCACGCTGACCAACGACGCGCTGGACGAAAGCAATGAGACCTTCACGGCGGCCTTGAGCGCCCCCACCAACGCCGCCCTGGGCGTCCCGGCCGTCATGACGGTGACCATCGCGGATGATGACGCCGCGCCGAGCGTGCGCCTGAGCAGCCCGGTCTACACCGCCACCGAAAGCGCCGGCAGCGCGCCGATCACGCTGACGCTGAGCGCGGCCAGCGGCCTGACCGTGACCGTCGTGCTGACGACCAGCAACGGCACGGCGCTGGCCGGCAGCGACTACACGCCGTTGACGGTCACGCTGACGTTCACGCCGGGTGCGGTCTCGCGCACCGCGGCGGTCGTGCTGCTCAACGACGCCACGGCGGAGCCGGACGAGACGCTGCGCCTGGGCCTCAGCGCGGCGGTAAACGCCGTCCTGGGCGCGCCGGCCGGCGCCATCCTGACCGTGCAGGACGACGACGCGATTGAGGTTCGGCTGCTCCTGCCGCTGGCATTCCGCTAGTCAGATCAGGCCTAGAGCCGATAGCGCCACGGGCGTGACATCGCGTCCGTGGCGCTTCGTTTTAACCGGAGGCGGCCTGCGGGCTGGGCGCTGAGGAACCGCTGGGCCGCTCCCAGCGTCTCACCCGCACAATGGTAAACTCAAGGCGAGGCGGCATGATGCGGCAAACGTGGCTGATTCTCATTGTCATTGGGCTGCTGTGCGCGGCGTGCGGGGCGGCGGGCGAGCCGTCCCCAACCGCGACGCTGGTGGTCCTGCCCACCCCGCCCGCCACGCGGCCGCCAACGGCCTCGCCGCCCCCGGTTGACACGCCCCTGCCGGCTCCGAGCAATACCCGGCCGCCCACCGCCGAACTGACCCTTGGCGGGCTGAGACAGACCTCCGCCATCGGCACGTATTGCTGGCGCAACCTGGACGACGTCGCCGCGGGCGTGGGCCTATGCCTGGATGTGTTCGGCATCCTGACGCCGCGTGAGCCGCTGGCGGTGCCCTCTGGGCCGCTCACCGCGCAGTTCGCGCTGCCCCTGGCTGAGCCGCCAACTTCGGCGGCGCTATGGGTGTACCCGGCCGCGGGCGAGCCTAGCGCCGTGGCGGGCGGCGAAACCCTGGCCTGGCCGCCGCCGGCGACCGACTCCATTCCGTTGCCGCTGGAGGTGTCGCCGACCGTGGAGCTAAACCTGGCCGACGGCGTGTATGTGCTGGCGCTGTTCGTGCAGTGGCAAAGCGTGGGCGACGTGATGTACGGCTACCTGGTGCAGGTGGGCGACCCGCAACCCACGCCACAATCCGCGGGCGCCGAGCCGCCCGCCACGTGCCCGGCGGCCGGGGCCGACGAAACGCTCTACCTGGACCCCGCCGGGCGCTTCTGCCTGCTCTACCCGGCCCGCTTTCGCACCGGCGACGTGACCGCCGACCGCGTGAACCTCTCTGGCCCGCCGCTAGACGCCTCGGTAGAGCCGGTGTTTGCGCTCCTCACGATCGAGGTGCTCGGCCCCAGCGATGGTCGCGCGCTTGCCGCCGTGGTGGATAGCTATCTGGCCGGCGCGGCCGTCGCGGGCGCGCCGATGGTGGACCGTCAGCCCGCGCAGTGGGGCGGGGAGCCGGCCGAACTGCTGTCAGGGCTGCCCGGCTTGCCGCCCTCCCGCCAACTCATTGTCATTCACGCCGCCACCGTTTATCATGTCGCCCTGCTGCCCTACGACGTAACCGCGCTGCCGGCCCTGCCCGACGTGGAGGACGTTTGGGCCGTAGTCAGCCAGTCCTTCACCTTCCTCAACCCGCCGTAAGCCTCGGCAGAAAGGCCCGCCATGCAGCGCCTCCAAGCGATCTTCAAAGACCCGATCAGCGGCCTGACCCATGTGGCCTCGGCCTTGCTGGCGCTGGTGGGGCTGGTGTTCTTGCTGATTTACAGCCCGCCCTACCCGCTGGCGCGGCTGGCGCTGTTCACCTACGGCCTGAGCCTGGTGCTGCTCTTTTCGGCCAGCTCAACCTATCACCTGGTAAAGACCAGCCCGCGGCGCGAACTGTTCTTGCGCAAGCTGGATCACACCGCCATTTACCTGCTCATCGCGGGCACCTACACGCCGGTGTGCGCCATTGTGCTCTCGGGCGCGTGGCGCTGGGGGCTGCTGGCCGTTATCTGGTCGCTGGCGGTCATCGGCATTGCCTTCAAGTTCGCCTACATGAAGCTGCCGCGCTGGATCACGGTCGTGATCTACCTGGCCATGGGCTGGGTGGGGGTGGCGGGCTTTGGCGAACTCACCGCCGTGCTGCCGCCCGCCGCGATCGGCTGGCTGGCGGCGGGCGGCCTGCTATATTCGCTCGGCGCGGTGGTCTACGCCACGCGCCGCCTCGATTTCTGGCCGGGCGTTTTTGGGTTCCACGAAGTCTGGCACTTGTTCGTCACGGCGGCCAGCGCCGCGCACTTCGTGTTTGTCCTGGCCTACGTGGTACCCGCTGGGCTGCGTTGATGGCCGCGCCGCGCGGCCCCACCACCTCGGCGCGCCGGTCCTGGCTGGGGCCGCTGCTGGCGGCCGGCGTGCTGGCGGCGGCCCTGGCGCTGATCGGGTTAGGCGCCTGGCAGTTGCAGCGCCTGACCGAGCGACGGATCGAGAACGCGGCCCTCGCAGCGCGGCTGGCCCAGCCCGCGCTCGACCTGAACACGACGCCCGGACTGCGCGTGCAGGAATATCAACCGCTGCGCGTTACCGGAGTTTATGACTTCGCCCAGGAGATCGTGCTGCGCAACCGCGCCTACCGCGAGCAGCCGGGCGTCCACGCGCTCACGCCGCTGCGGTTGGCGGGCAGCGATCAGGTCGTGCTGGTAGACCGGGGCTGGCTGCCGTTCTTGGAAGCGGACGCCGCCGCGCGCGCCGTGTACCACACACCCGCGGGCGAAGTAACCATCACCGGCCTGGCGCGCCTCTCGCAGAGCCGGTCCATGCCGTTCCTGCCCGCTGACCCCACGCCCAGTCCCGGCCAGGGGCGCCTGGACGCCTGGTTCTGGCCCGACCTGCCGCAGATCGCGGCGCAACTACCCTACCCCATCCTCAGCTTCTATGTCGAGGCGGATCCGCCCGCCGGAGCCGCGCCGCTGAGCGTGCTGCCCTATCCCACGCACGACTACGACCTGAGCGACGGCCCGCACCTGAGCTACGCCCTCCAATGGTTTGCCTTCGCGGCCACGCTGCTGATTGGGTCGCTGGTGTTGTGGCGGCAGTCGGGCCGGGGCCGCGCGGCGCGAACCCGCTAGGGCAACAAAAAGCGGCCTCGGGGGAGGCCGCTTTCTGGCTCAAGCGGGTGAAATGGGGCGCGGCGGGCAGCTAGATGGTGTTGACGATGTTGCTGAAGACGTTGCCGATGGCCGGCCCAAGCAGGGCCAGGATGACGATCACGACCACGGCGACGAGCACCAGGATCAGGGCGTACTCAACAAGGCCTTGGCCTTTGTTGTCCTTGAAGGTCAGCATGGGATAGTCCTTTCAATTGAGACAATAGCGTGCGAATGGATGAAGCCGCCTGAGCAGCTAGATGGTAGTCCCATTTTGCGAAAAGCACAATAGCGAGTTTGAATTTGGTTAGAATTGGAACTGCCGTACCATCCACCAGCCACCAGCGGGCGGGTAGGGCGGCGGGCGCAAGCAAAGCAAACGGCCTCCCTGGGGAGGCCGTTTACTTGCTCAGTCGGGGTGAAACTGGATACAGCTGGACGAACTAGATGTTCGTGACGATGTTGCTGAAGACGTTGCCGATGGCCGGGCCGAGCAAGGCCAGGATGACGATCACGACCACGGCGACGAGCACCAGGATCAGGGCGTACTCAACGAGGCCTTGGCCTTTGTTGTCCTTGAAGGTCAGCATGGGAGAGTCCTTTCAATCAAAGAAAAAGATCAAGTTGGATGGATGTGAACGTTCCGCCTGAGCGCCCATATATTAGAGGCAATCGTCCAAAAAGGCAAGGGTGGATTAGGATTTCGTTTGAATTGAAACGTGATTGTTACGTTTCCTGACGAAAAACACACGAAATCTACAGGAATTACGCGGTAGAGGCAGTGCCGCGCCTGGTTAGAACAGATTCTAACGTTACCCAAACTTATTCTTCAAGGGCGGGTGGTTCCTGAAACAGCTCGACCAGCACGCCCTGAGTGCTCTCGGGGTGGACGAAGGCGATGAGCTTGCCGCCTGCGCCGAGTTTGGGCGTGGCGTCAATCAGGCGCACGCCCTGGGCGGCCAGGCTGGCGAGCGTGGCGGCCAGGTCATCCACCTCCAGGCAGACGTGGTGCAGCCCCGGGCCGCGCTTCGCTAGGAACTTGGCGACGCCGGTCGTGTCGCTGGTGGGCCGCACCAGCTCAATCTGGCTGTCGCCGGCGGGCAAAAAGGCCACGCTGGCCTGCTGCTCCGCGACCTCCTCCACGCCGTGCAACTCCAGCCCCAGCGCGTCGCGCCAGAAGCTCAGCGAGCCGTCCAGGTCGTTCACGGCCAGGGCGATGTGGGCAATCCGTTTGACCATGGGCGGCGGCCTCGTTACCACGCGGCCGGGCGATACTCGCCCCAGACGCGGCGCAGGGTGTGGCAGATCTCGCCCACCGTCACGTCGGCCTCGACGCAGGCGATCAGGATGGGCATCAGGTTGTCGCGCCCGGCGGCGGCGTTGGCCAGGCGCTCGCGCTGGGCGGCCACGGCCACGTTGTCGCGGCGGGCGCGCAGAGCGGCCAGGCGCTCGACCGCCTGCGCCTCAATGGCCGGGTCCACCCGCAGGCGCTCAACGCCGGTGCTTTCCTCCGACTGAAACTCGTTCACGCCGACGACGATCGCTTCTTTGCGCTCCACCGCCTGCTGCCAGCGATAGGCCGCGTCTTGAATCTCGCGCTGCATGAAGCCGGCTTCGATCGCCCGCAGCGCCCCGCCCAGCGCGTCAATCTGCGCCAGGTAGGCCGTGGCGCGCTGCTCGATCTCGTCGGTCAGGCTTTCAATGGCGTAGGCGCCCGCCAGCGGGTCAATGGTGTCGGCCACGCCCGCTTCGTGCGCAATGATCTGCTGAGTGCGCAGGGCCACGCGCACGGCGCTCTCGCTGGGCAAGGCCAGCGCCTCGTCCAGGCTGTTGGTGTGCAGGCTCTGCGTGCCCCCCAGCACGGCCGCCAGCGCTTGCAGCGCCACGCGCACGACATTGTTGAGCGGCTGTTGCGCGGTCAGGGTGGAGCCGCCGGTCTGCGTGTGAAAGCGCAACATCCAGCTCTTGGGGTCGCGCGCGCCGAAACGGTCGCGCATCAGGCGCGCCCACATGCGGCGGGCGGCGCGGAACTTGGCGACCTCTTCGAGAAACTGGTTGTGCGCGTTGAAGAAGAACGAAAGCTGGCTGGCGAATTCATCCACCGGCAGGCCGGCCTCCAGCGCCGCCTGCACATATGCCAGGCCGTTGGCGAGGGTGAAGGCCACCTCTTGCACGGCGGTGCTGCCCGCCTCGCGGATATGGTAGCCGGAGATCGAGATGGTGTTCCACTGCGGCGCTTCAGCGCGGCAATACTGGAAGATATCGGTGATCAGGCGCATGGACGGCGCGGGCGGGAAGATATACGTGCCGCGCGCGATGTATTCCTTGAGAATGTCGTTCTGGATGGTGCCGCGCAGCTTGTGGGCCGCCACGCCCTGCCGCCGCGCCACGGCGATGTAGAGCGCCAGCAGCACACTGGCCGGGGCGTTGATCGTCATGCTGGTGCTGACTTTGTCCAGCGGGATGCCGTCGAACAGCCGGGCCATGTCGTCCAGCGACGAGATCGAGACGCCCACCTTGCCCACCTCGCCCAGGGCCAGGGGGTCGTCGGCGTCGTAGCCGATCTGCGTGGGCAGGTCGAAGGCCACCGACAGGCCGGTTTGGCCCTGCGCCAGCAGATACTTGTAGCGGTGGTTGCTTTCCTCGGCGGTAGCGAAGCCGGCGTACTGGCGCATAGTCCACAGCCGGCCGCGGTACATCGTGGCCTGGATGCCGCGGGTGAAGGGGTATTGGCCGGGGTAGCCCAGTTGGGCGGCGTAGGCGCGGGCGGCGGCGCTGGGATGGTAGACGCGCTCCAGCGCGATGCCGGAGCTGGTCTCAAAGTGCTCCCGGCGCTCGGGCGCTTTGCGCAGCGCCGGGCCGAGCACGTCGTCTTCCCAATGCTGATAACTGTCGTCGTCCGCCGGGGTGGTCATGGCGTGGATTATACAATGCCGATGGGCGTGGAGACTCGCGTGGTCGCGCGGATGAAACGCCCCCATCCGCCCATCGGCTGGGGGGCGGTCTAGCGCGGCGTTGGCCGCCGGGGCCGATAGCGGCGCAGGCGGTCGGGCAGGCGGCTACGCGATGGTGATCAACACCTGACCTTGCTCCACCCCCTCGCCCGGCCGCACCTTCACGCGCGTGATCGTCCCGACCCGCGGGCACTTTAGCTCGTTCTGCATCTTCATCGATTCGAGGATGATGAGGATGTCGCCCTTCTGCACCACCTGGCCTTCGGCCACCGGCACCGTAATGATGAGGCCCGGCATGGGCGCCTTCAGGGTGAACTCGCCCGCCGCCGCGGCCACACCGCCCGCTGCCTGGCGCAAGCGCTTCTCGCGCTCGTCTTCGACCAGCACGGTAGACAACTCGCCGTGCAGCAGCACCTGCCACTCTTCCTGGTTTTCGGCCGCGGCCACATAGGCCTCGAAGCTCTTGCCGTTAATGAGCAGCGAGTAGACCGGCTGCCCGGCGACCGACTCGAAGTCCACGGCGTACTCCACGCCGTCCACGACCACCTTGCGGTCGTCGTTAATCTCGATGATGTAGGTCTTGTCGTTAATGGTCGTGGCGTATTTCATGCGTGTTGCCTCGCTGCCCGCTAGGGCGTGCCCAGCGCTTCAGCCCCCACCGGAATGACCAGTGTGTCTTCAGCCGGCCGCCCGCCCGCCGACACGGCTTCCAGCGGCGCATCGGCGTCGCTCGCAAAGAGCGTCAGCGTCACCGCGAAAGGCCCGGCGTCGCCCGCGGGCCGCTTGAGCTCATAGCGGTCCACCAGCCACATCCCCGGCGTCCAACTGGCGGTGGGGAAGAGCGTTTCTCCCGGATAGTCTAGCACTTGAAAGACCGTCTCGCCCGCGGCGTTGTTCAGGTTCACGCGCGCCAACAGCTCGCGGTTCACCGGCGCTTCACCCGCCTCCCAGAACAGCGTGACCTCAATATAGTTTGTCGCCGGATCAGACCAGGCGCGCAATTCGTAGCCGCGCAGCGCCACCAGCCCGCCCGCGTAGCTGATCTCGGCGGGCACGGCTTCGGCCGGGAGCCGCACCTCGATGGGGTTGGCGGCCCGCCGGTAGACCATGAGGCGCTGGATGCCAAAGGCGGCGTGGCTCACCATGCCGATCGTCGGCGGGAAGTCGCGCAGAAACTCCGTGTCGCCGGGCTGCAGATCGCCCACCAACATGCTGTCGAAGCTGATGAACAGGTCGGGCTGCAGGTCGAAGATCAGCCGGCGCGGCACGGCGTAAATCTCAAAGGGGATCTCGGCCGGGATCGGGTAGTAATCGTTGGTGCGCGGCGAGATCAGCCCGGCGGTGTCGAACAGCCGCCCGCCGTAGGTGTAGCCGAACGCGCCGATCTCGGGGATGGCGACCAGCCGGTCGTGCGCGGCTGCGGGCTGGAGCATGCGCGCCAGCAGTTGGTAGTCGGCCTCGCGCCGCTTGTTGAAGGCCGGGTTGAGCACCCAGGCCGCGCGCGGGTGGTCTTCGCCGGGGACCAGGTTGAGGCGCGAGAGGTGCGGCACGGCCAACACCGCCACCGTCACGGCCGCCAGGCCATACGCCAACCCACTGCGCGCCGTCGGTTGCTTCATCCCGGCTGCCGCCTGCCCGCCCACCCAGGCCGCCGCCGTGATAAACAGTATGTGATACAGCGGGAACAGGGGGATCTCATACCAGCCGAGCCAGAGCGGGTTGCCGATGGAGTAAAAGGTGATGAACAGCGCCATGTAGACGCCGATGGCGTAGGCGCGGGGCTGCCGCCGCTGGGCGGCCCACAGGCCGAGCAGGGCGGCGGCGGCCGGGAAGACAAACTGCGCCAGTTCGCGGCCCAGGCTCTGGTGGTCGGTCAGGCCCGGCAGGCTGAACGGCCACAGCGCGCGCGCCTGTACCAGGAAGGCGCGCAAGGCCATCAGCGCCGGGGTGCGGTATAGCTCGCTTTTGGCCAGGATGGACTGCGGGATGAAGTTGCCGAAGTAAAGCGTGGCGAAGATCAGCCACGGCGCCACGACGGCGGCGAAGAGCGCGGCCTCGACCCACGGCCACTGCCGCGGGCGGCGCAGCTTCTCCAGGCCGAGCACGCCAAAGAAGGCCGCCGCCAGGTTGATGCCATCCGGCCGGATCAGCACAGCCAGCCCAAGCATGACCGCCGCCCAGCGGGTGCGGCGTTCGAACAGCAGCAGGAAGGTGCTCAGGACGGCGAGTTGGTTGAAGCCCGCCTCCATGCCCGCCGTGGAGAAATCCAGCCCGCGGCCCTCAATGCTGAACAGCAGCGCCGCGCCCAGGCCCAGCCCGAGCCGCCCGGTCAGGCGGTAAGTCAGCCGCACAATCACGGCGAACGTCAGGGCGTTTATCAGCGCGTTGACGACCAGCGCCAGCCAGGGGTAGTCGGCAATGCCGCTTAGCCAGGCGGCCGCCGCCAGCAGCAGCGCATAGGCCGGGGTGGTGGTGCCGAGCACATGCTCGCCGGGGTTGTACACGAAGCCGACGCCGGTGGCGATGTTGCGTGCGTAGCGAAACGTGATATAGGCGTCGTCTACCGTGTTGGGCGGCTGGTAGAAGCGCAGCCACAACAGGAACAAGACCCCGGCCAACAGGGCCACGGCCGGCAGCGGGCGGCGCAAGACGAACGGCCCCGCCGCCGGGCGCGGCGCGGGCGCCAGCGAGGCGGTCACGCGCTTTACCGGTGCATCCGCTCGTAGCGACCGACCCACTTCCAGTTGCTGGTGTCGCGCGCGCCGCGCTGGACGATCTGGGCCGACTGCCGGCCCTCGCGGTGGGCGACCAGTGACGCCAAAATAGCGGCGATCTGGCGGTCGTCCACGCGGCCTCCTTCGGCCTGGTCCATGCTAAAGCGCTCCTCGACGAAGCGCGTGTCGAAGTTGCCGGCCATGAAGCGGTGCGAGTCCATCATGTTCTGATGGAAGGGGATGTTGGTGCGGACACCCAGGATGCGGTACTCCTCGAGCGCACGGCGCATGCGCAGGATGGCCTCGCCGCGTGTCTCGCCCCAGCAGATCACCTTGGAGATGAGCGAGTCGTAGTAGCGCGAAATCTCGAAACCCGGAAAGACGCCGGTGTCCACGCGCACGCCGGGACCAGTGGGCACCAGGCACTGGGTGATGCGGCCGGTGGACGGCAGGAAGTTATTGTACGGGTCTTCGGCGTTGACGCGGCACTCGATCGCCCAGCCGTTCATGGCGATGTCGGCCTGGCTGTAGCGCAGCCGGCGACCGCGGGCGATGCGGATTTGCTCCTTGACGATATCCACGCCGGTGACGATCTCGGTGACTGGGTGCTCCACCTGCAGGCGCGTGTTCATCTCCAGGAAGTAGAAATTCTTCTCTTTATCCACCAGGAACTCAATCGTGCCGGCGTTGACATACGCCACCGCCTCGGCCGCCTTCACGGCCACCGCGCCCATGGCCGCGCGCAGGTCGAAGTCGTCGGCCACAAAAGGCGACGGCGACTCTTCCAGCAGCTTCTGGTGGCGGCGCTGCAGCGAGCACTCGCGTTCGCCCAGGTGGATCACCGTGCCAAACTCATCGGCCAGGAGCTGAATTTCGATGTGGCGCGCGCGGGTGATGAGCTTTTCGAGGTAGACGCTGCCGTCGCCGAAGGCCGCCTCGGCCTCGCGCCGGGCCGAGGCCAGCAGCGTTGGCAGTTCCTCCGGCGTGTTGACCTCGCGCATACCCTTGCCGCCCCCGCCCGCCGTGGCCTTAATCAGCAGCGGGTAGCCGATCTGCGGGGCCAGGGCCAGAATTTCGTCATCGCGCAGCGCCCCCTCGCTTTCGGTGCCGGGGACGACCGGCACGCCGGCCTTGCGCACCGTGGCGCGGGCCACCGCTTTGTCGCCCATGCTGGCAATCGCCTCGGGCCGCGGGCCGATGAAGCAGATGCCCGCCTCGGCGCAAGCTTGCGAAAACTCGGCCTTCTCGGCCAGGAAGCCGTAGCCGGGGTGCACCGCGTCCACGTCGGCCCGGCGGGCCACCTCCAACAGCCGATCCATGCGCAGGTAGCTCTCGCGCGAAGGGGCCGGGCCGAGCAGATAAGCCTCGTCGGCGTAACGCACGTGCAGGGCGTTGCGGTCGGCCTCCGAGAAGACCGCCACCGTTTCCATACCCAGCTCTTTGCAGGCGCGGATGATGCGGACGGCGATCTCGCCGCGATTGGCGACCAGCACTTTCTTGAACATGGCGCATCCTTTGGCGGGGCGGCCGGCCGGCGGGCGCGGCGACTCCCGAATGTCCGGCGATTATAACGGATTTAGGCGCGGCGGCTTATGGCCGCACGGTGATGTCGGCCAGTTGTAAACGCGCGCTGCCGAAGTCCGGGGCGCCGGTGAACGGCAGGCGGGTCTGCGCGGCGGCGTCATACAGGCCCAGCAGCAGGCTGTAGCGCCCCGGAGGGGTGGCGGGCGGGATGAGGAGCGTGAGCGTTTCGCGCCGGGTTTCGCCGGGCGGCCAGGTCCAGAACGGTTCCGCGCCGTTGGCGGGGGCGGCGTCGAACTGAGCGATCAGGCCCGCGGCGCTGTCGTTGGCTGGGTCCATCAGGTGGACAAAATACTTGAGATCGGCGGGTGCCGGCTCCAGGCCCTGCCAATAGAGCGTCAGTGTCATGGCCTGGCCGGAGCGCACAGTGGTCTGCGGCAGGTCAAAGCCCAGCAGCGCGGCGGTCGCGCCAAAGCTCACCGCCCGTGGGTGCGTCGGAGTGGGCAGCGGCGTGGACGCGCCCTGGTAGGCCCAATAGAAATACGGGCTGTAGACCGCCCCCGCGCTGTCAGGCGTCACGGTCAGTTCAACTGTCGCGCTGGCGTCCGTCAGTTGGGCCGGCGCGACGCGAAAGGTGCTCTCCACCCACTCGCCGGGCACGCCGGGCAGTCGCCACTCGCCCGCGGCCCGCCCATTAATTGTCACGGCCAGCGTGAGCGGCGCAGCCTGCTGCAGCCGCGCCGCGAGCAGTAGCGGCTGGCCGGGCGTCACGCTCAGTTGCCAGCGCTCGCCACCCGTCAGCCGCCGCCCGCCGTCGGCCAGCGCGATGGCGGGGTCTTGGCGATAGGCCAGGCGCTGGGCCTCCGTCGGGAAGCCGGCCGTGTCGCCGGCGTTCCACCAGGCGTAGCGGTAAGCGCGCTCGGCGGATAGTTCGGCCACATTTAGTTGCCCTACCAGCGTCAGGCCGGCCAGCCGGTCGCGCACGCTGGGCTGCTGCGGCTCGGTGGCCGCTGCCGCGCTCGACCAATCGGCCTGCGTGATCACCTGAGTGTCGCCCGCGCTGGTAACGCGCGAATAGTCGGCCACCTGCACCCGGAACACTTCGACCCCTAGCAGAGCGGCGGCTGAACTCATGCCGAAATATGGCGGCGCGCGGTCCGGGTAGACGGCGTAGTACGCTGGGCGATAAATTCGCAGCGCCTCGTACAAGCTCCCTGGGCCGTTGCGGTAAGCGGCGGCCAGGCCCGCGCTGGTCAGCCCCACGACGTCAACAGTGTCGTGCTCGCCGAAGTAACGGATAACGCCGATGTCATGTGCCGCGATCAGCGCCTCGGGCGGCGTGTGCGCGCGCAGCCACAGCGCCAGCGGCAGCTGCATCGCGGCGGCCGTGTGGGTGTCGCGTGCGTATTCCCGCGCGAAGTCGGCGGTGGAATAAACACCCCATAGGCCGGCGGCGGCGAGCAGCGCCCGAGCAACCCACCGTCGCCGCGCGCGCGCCGCCAAGACCGCCAGGCCCACGCTGCCCAGCGCCGCCAGCGCCGGATAGAACGGCATTTGATAGCGGTAGTGATGCCAGAGCGCGGTTTGCAGCGTGGCCGTTGCCGCAGTGCCGAGCGCCAGCCAACCCACACTCAGCGCCGCGAGTCGCCGCCCCCCCGCCGTGCGCGCCAGGGCCAGCGCGCCTCCGCCCGCGATGACCTGGAGCAGGGGGAAGTTGTGCCAGCGGCCCTCGGCCGTGAAGCCGCCCCACAAGCGCAGCCAGATTTCACCCAGCGCGGCGGCGACCCCGCTGACGACGGCCGACCAGTGAAAGGGAACGAGCGTGAAGAGCGATTTGGCTTGCAGGCCGCTGGCGCTGACTGTGCCGGTGTAGCTCCAGTTGAGCAGCGGAGCTGCTGCGGCCAAGGCCAGCGCCACGAGCAGCCCGGCGAGCGCAGGCCGGCGGCGGCGCAACGGCCCCTCTCCCGCCGCCAATTCGACGACCAGCGCGGTCAGCGGCAGCAGCGCGGCCTCCGGGCGCGTGAGCGCGGCCAGGCCGCATGCCCCCGCCAGCAGCCTGGGCCGGCGGGCCGCCTGCGCCCACAGCGCCACGGCCACCAGGGCCGTGAGCAGCCCGGTCTCCATCCCGCTCAGGAAGCACCATGCCATCCAGCCGCTCGCGCCGAAGAGGGTCAGCGCCAACAGGCCCGCTAGGGTGGGGTCGGCCCGAACAATGCGCGCGCCGCGGCGGGCCAGGTCCGTGATGAACAGGGTACTGACCGCGAACAGCAGCGCCCCGCCGGCGGCTTCCACGGCGGGCAGGGCGGTACGGCTCAGGCCCAGCGCAAACCCGGCCGCCAGCGCCCACACATAGAGCAGGCTGGTCGCCCCCGAAGTTGGGGCGGCGCCGGGGTTGTACTGCATGAACTCGCCGTGGGCCGTCTGCCAGGCATATTGCAGGTGAATGTAGGCATCGTCCAGCGGCAGCATGGGCGCTCCGCCGGGGCCGGGCGCTCCGCGTCTGAGGCACACCACCGCCACGGCCAGCGGCACAGCGACGGCCATCCAGGGCAGCGCCCGCGCGGGCCAGGGCTGAATAGCAGCGGCAAACCGGGACACGCGCCGATTATAGCCGCCCCAGCCGCGCTTGTGAGGCGTTTGCGGATCATGATATGATGAGGCCCAAAGGAACGGCGGCAACATGCGATCATTCCGAGCAGTCTTGGCAGTCGGGCTGAGCGCGCTGCTGGCGCTCTTGACGCTGCCATCTACGTTCGTCACCTCCGGGGCCGGGCTGGTCGAGACACCCAGCTACCTGCCGCTGATCCTCAAAGACCCGACCCGCACGCCCACCGCCACGCCCGCCCCCACCGTCACCAAGACGGCGACTGCGACGCCGACCCGCACCGCCACCGCCACGGTCACGCCCACCGGCCCAACCCGCACCCCCACCCGCACCCCCACCCGCACGCCCACCGCCACGCTGGTGCGCTCTGCCACGCCCACCCGCACCGAGCTGCCGCCGCTGATTGATATTGCCTTCATTGACTTCTGGCCGGGCGGCAACGAAGCCCAGAACGAATACGTGCGCATCGAGAATGACGGCGTCGGGCCGACCACCCTGACGAACTGGACGCTGTGCGACAGCCAGGGCAACTGCTACAAGTTCCCCGTGTTCACGCTCTCCGCGGGCAAGTGGGTCAAGGTGTGGACCGGCCCCGGCGTGGAGGATGCCGCCAACTTGCACTGGGGCCGCACCGACCCGGTGTGGGACAACAGCGGCGACACGGCCACGCTGCGCAACGCGAGCAACGTGGTGATTGATGTCTACATTTACGCCGCGCCGCTGCGGGCGCTGCACAAGACCCGCTAAGCCCCCGTCCGCAACCCAGTCCGCCGTCCAACCGCCCAGGCACTCACCTGGGCGGTTCGTTTGCCCGAAACGGATACCCCTGCAGGGCAATTGCATCTAAACTGCGCTTGGGACCGATCAGCCCTATTCTGCCTGTCATTCCGAAGGGCGCATGGCGGGGTGCGCCAGCCCGCCAGCCCCCCAGTGGCGAAACACTCGGCGGACTATGTCATTCCGAAGCCCCCCTCCGGTTGCCGGCCATCCTTCGGCATTGTGGGGGGTGAGGAATCTCAACCCAGGATCAGGCTGACCCTTTGATCGTAGCTGTCAGGGTCCAACACATCGTGAACAGTTGTAAGTCGGAAAAGGTCCAAGACATCGTGAACACTTTTCGGGCGTTCGTGGCCGGCACGAATTGGCGGCATGCTGTCTCCTCACAGGAGGCAGT
>JADZEK010000031.1 GCA_020850595.1 Anaerolineales bacterium | reverse complement strand
CTCAGACCGCGCACGGCTTCGGCCGGCAGACCCCAGCGTTCCGGTTCGTAACAGGCAGGTGAGGCGATCTTAGGCTCATTCCGCCAGTCATACCATAACATCGCAATTCGAATGTGACATTGTCAAAATACTCACCTCCGGGCCGGTTGGGCCGCTTACCCGCCCCGCCCCTCGGAGCTTCCATTCACCAGGCCCCCTTGACCCTCCGCTTTCGGCTGACGCTCTGGTATTCGGCCGTGCTGGCCGTCATCATCCTGCTCTTCAGCAGCGTGGTGTACGGCCTTACCGGCTTTACCCTGGTCACCCAGGTAGACGTCAGCCTGCGCCAGACCGCCAAAGACATCATCAACAAGAGCCAAATCCGGCGCGTGCTCGACGTGCAGTTCCTGCTCATTCAGCAGCAGGAAGTCAACCGCTTCAGCTCCCAGCGCGTCTATGTCCAGGTGTGGCGCGCCAACGGCACCTGGGTTGCCAACTCCGACAACCTGGGTGACTACCAGCAGCCGCTTGACCCGGCCGCCCTCCAGCGCGACCACGGTTCGGCCGGGGCGGTCGTCAATGACGGTTCCCGTCTGCGGGTCGTCACCGAGCCGATCTTCACCACCGACGGCCAATTGCTCGGCTACGTCCAGGCCGCCGCCCCGCTCGACCAGGTAGACCTGGTCAAGAGCGCCCTGCTCATCGTGCTGGTCAGCGGCGGCCTCGCCGCCGTCATGCTGGCCGCCGTGGTCGGCTGGCTGTCGGCCAACCGCGCCCTGCGCCCGCTCGATACCATCACCCAGACCGCCCTGCAAATCACCCGCGCCGATGACCTCTCGCGCCGCATCCCCCTGCGCGGCGTGCCCAAAGACGAGGTCGGGCGGCTGGCCCAGGCCTTCAACGACACCCTGGAACGCCTCGAGCGCCTGTTCAACGCCCAGCGCCGCTTTCTAGCCGACGTATCCCACGAGCTGCGCACGCCGCTCACGACCATCCGCGGCAACGTGGACCTGCTGCGGCGCATGGGCGGCGCCGACCCCGACTCGCTCGATGCCATCCAGTCGGAAGCCGAGCGCATGAGCCGCCTGGTGGGCGACCTGCTGCTCCTGGCCCAGTCCGACGCGGGCACCCTGCCGCTCGCCCACGACCCCGTGGAGCTAGACACCCTGCTCCTAGAAGTCCTGCGCGAAGCCCAGGTGCTGGCCAGCGGCGTGCAGTTGACCATCGGCGAGATAGACCAGGCCGTCGTGATCGGCGACCGCGACCGGCTCAAGCAGCTCCTGCTGAACCTGGTGAGCAACGCCCTCAAGTTCACGCCGGAAGGCGGCCGGGTCACGCTGGGCCTGGCGCGGGCCGCGGGCAACTGGGCCCGCCTGGTGGTTACCGACACCGGGGTCGGTATCCCGCCCAGCGAACTGCCCTTCATCTTCGAGCGCTTCTATCGCGTGGACAAGGCGCGCACGCGCTCGGCGGGCGGCGCCGGGCTAGGCCTGGCCATCGCTCAGCGCATTGCCCACGTGCACGGCGGCCGTATTGAGGCCATGTCTGCTGAGGCCGGCGGCTCCACCTTCTGCGTCTGGCTGCCGCTGGCGCCGGAGCGCGTCATCGTCGAAGCCGCCAAGCTGACCGATACGCGCCCCAACCTGACCATCCCTGCCGGCCTCAAGAAACTCCGCCGGAACAGCTAGGCGCCGCCCTCGGGGCGGCCGCCAGGAGCCAGATATGCGCATTGTGACCGATTGCGCCGCCGACCTCGCCCCCGCCGAGTTGGAAGCGCTCGCGATTACCCAGGCCCCGCTCTTCATCCACTTCCCCGAAGGCGGGGTAAGCGCGGCCGACATCGCGCCCGACGCCTTCTATGACCGCTTGGAGGCCATGCGCCCGGCGGTGCCCACCACAGCCCAGCCCGCCCCCGGCGACTTCGCCGCCATCTATCAGAACCTGGCCGCGGCCGACCCCCAAATCTTGTCGCTGCACATCTCCAGCGGGCTGAGCGGCACGGTCAACTCGGCGCGGCTGGGCCAGGCGCAGGCCGCCGCCGCCCAGGTGACGGTCTGGGACACCCTGACCCTTTCGGGCGGGCAGCGCTTTCAGGTGCTGGCCGCGGCCTGGGCCGCGCGGGCCGGCTGGGCCTGGGCGCGCCTGGAAGCACGGCTGCGCGAAATTCAGGCCCACGGCGAGGTCGTCTACACCCTGGACACCCTCGAATACCTGGCGCGCGGCGGACGCATTGGGCGCGTGCAGGCCCTGGCCGGGGCGCTGCTGAACCTTAAGCCCGTCATCACCGTGGATCACACCGACGGCAAGTACAGCACGCTCGGGCGCGCGCGGACGATTGCCCGCGCCATTGCCTCCATGGTGGACCACTTGCAGGCCGTATACGCCCAGACCCCGCTCTGGGTGACGGTGCTGCACGGGCGCTTCGCCGAGAAGGCGGAAGCTTTGGCGCGCGAGGCCGGTCAGCGGCTGAACGTGGCGCGGCTCGAGACGGCGCGCATCTCGCCGGTGTTGGGCGTGCACACCGGCCCCGGCATCGTCGGGCTGGCGGCGCTGCCGATGCGGCTGCTGGAAGACCTGGTAGGCGCTCCCGCGGCGGCGACGCCCAGCGGCTAGCGCGGCGGCGGCGCGTCGCGGCGGCAACAAAACGGCCGGTCGTCCACGCGGGACGACCGGCCGTGTGTGTTCTGCCGAGTCTACTGCGCGGCGGCCGGCGCCAGGCCCACCTGCGCGGCGGCGGTGCGGCACAGACTCGCGCCCCCCGCGCTCAACCACTCCTGTAGCCGGGTGGAGTCGGCCGCCCCGCTGGAAGCCTCGGCGTAGATGCCGGTGCCCCAGTACCAATAGCGCTGGGTCTGGTCGGGCCACAGCGAGCTGTCCTTCCCAATCTGGCTGTGCCCGCCGTTGTAGCCCGCCAGCGCCAGCCCCACGTTGCCCGCCGAGCGTTGCAGGCCGAGCGCCAGGTAGGCCAGGCCGCGCGCGGCATTGGTGTCGGGGTCTTGCATGTCCTCGCCCGCTGTGAAGTGGAACGGCATGACCTGGAACAGGCCCTGCGCCCCCGAGCCAGACACCACGCCCGGCGCGCCGCACGACTCAATCTGCATGACCGTGGCGATCAGGTTCGGGTCGAGCTGGAAGAGCGCGGCCCAGGCCTCGATCTGCGGCGCCCAATGCTGCACCTCCGGCGTGAAGACTGGCGACAAGGCCGGAGCGCTGGGCGCACTGCCCGCTGCGCCGGGCCGGGCGAGCGCCCCGGCGGCGGCCTGCGCGAGCTGGGCCGCGGGCAGGTACGCGCCGGCGCTCAAGTCCAGGCCGCGTACCCCCATGACGGCCAGCCAGCCCGCGCCCAGGCACAGCAGGAAAATTTCGATGGGGAGTAGGTGGATGACAATGCGCTGAGTCATGGGTTGGCCTCGGGTGTTCTACCGTTACTGGTTGTTGGGCAAGATCAGTCCTGGCCGGCCCCGCCGTGGGGCCGCCGGGAGTGCTCGTCGGTGAGTTGTGCCGGTCGCTCGTGCTGCTTGTCGGTTGGTCAGGGCGCCCCGGCGGAAGCGCCAGGAGGGAGGAGCGCCCGGAGCGCCCTGACCGTGTGTCGTGCGGCCCGGCTAGCCGGGCGTAGCGCCTCAGTCGTCGAAGTCGTAGTCGCTGGTGCGGTGCAGGCCGTTGCCGTTCCCGCCCGCCACCGGCACCCGCGTCGGGATAGGCCGGACGCCGTTGGCGTTGGCGTTCGAGAGCGACGGCGCGGCCGAGGGTTTCGGCGCCGGGCGCACCGGGCTGCCGGCCGCGGGCCGGGCCGGCTGTGTTTGGGTCTGGGCCAGGCGGCCGTAGCCGTGCCGCTCGGCCACCGTGGCGGGGCGCGGGCTGTCGTCGGCGCTGCCGATGATGCGGGCGCTGCCGGCGTTGCTCTTCATCACCGGCGGCGTGACGGGCTGCTGGCGGTGGCTCTGGCTGTGGCCGCTGCCGGCCCACTCCGCGGTCGGCAGGCGCGCCGGGGCCGGGTTAGCCGAGCGCGCGGGCTGGGCCGCGGTGCGCGGGGCTTCTCCCTCACGCAGGCTCTGCTCCACGAAGTTGAACAGGCGCTCGCCGGCCATGGAGAGCAGGCCGATCAGCAGAATGCGGATCAGCCAGACCAGGATGGCGACGAAGACCGGCACGACCGACAGCAGCGTCTCGCGGCTGAGGATCTCGTTGCCCAGCCCTGCATGGGTCAGCAAGGCCAGCGACACGCCCCACCAGGTGAGCATGGCGTTCATGGTGGCCGCCAGGAACCAGGCCGCCAGCAGGTACCACGTCTCGGTGCGCTCGCTGCGCGCCTTCTCCGGCGTGAACAGTCGCGCGATTCCGGCGAAGTCCATGCCGCAAAAGGCCACGGCCAGGATCGTCGCCCAGCGCAGGCCGGCAAAGCGCAGGTCACCCAGCAGGTTGGTGAGAGCGTAGTCGGTGGTGGTGTAGTTAAACAGCTCGAAGGCGAGCATGGCCGCGATGATGATGCCCCCGAAGAAGAGACCGCGTTTCATTCGGTTATCCTCCAGGCCGCCCATCAAGGAGGGGGAGGAATACTGCTGGGCCGTTCGTCCGTTATGCATTCATAACCTCCGAGCTGTGCGCGCGTATCCACGCCATTTGCGGAACTACCACCTCCCAGGGGAGCGGCAAACAAGATCATAGTACACATGTTCTAGTATGTCAAGCACTTTCTTTCGAGAAGGCAATTGATTAGCATTTGTGTTCTATCCACAATTGACGCGCAATCAGGCCATATTATCGGCAATTGGTGGGATATCGGGCGTCGCGGCCAGCCGCCTGAGCACCAGGCCCAGGTGTGCAAGACGGCATGATGGGTCCAGGAGACGGAAAATAGAACAAGAATTAGAACAAATGATTCAGGCCCAGACGGATTACCACGCCGGGCCACAACCTCCCCTGAGTCCCCTGCCTTTGGGCGCTCTATGGCATAATCCGCGCGTCATGTCCGTTGCCGTCATCCTCACCGTGTTGAACGAGGCCGAGTCCCTGCCGCGCCTGCTCGCGAGCCTGGCCGCCCAAACGCGCCCGCCAGACGAAGTTGTGGTGGCCGAGGGCGGCAGCCGCGACGCCACGCCCGCCGTGCTGGCCGCCTACGCCCGGCAGTTCGCCGCGCAGGGGCTGGCGCTGCGCGTGGTGGCCGCGCCGGGCGCCAACATCGCCCAGGGCCGCAACCGCGCCATCGCCGCCGCCACCGCCGACGTCATCGCCGCCTCCGACGCGGGCGTGCGCCTCCCGCCCGACTGGCTGGCCCGCCTGACCGCCCCCTTCGCCGACCCGGGCGTCAACGTTGTCGCCGGTTTCTTCGAGGCCGACCCGCACACGGTGCTGGAGACGGCCATGGGCGCCACGGTGCTGCCTGACCTGCGCGACGTGAACCCGGCCACCTTCCTGCCCAGCAGTCGCAGCGTGGCCTTCCGCAAGGCGGCCTGGGCGGCCGTCGGCGGCTATCCAGAGTGGCTCGACTTCTCGGAAGATGTGCTCTTTGATTTGACCCTGCGCGCGCAGTTCGGCCGTTTTGCGTTCGTGCCGGAGGCCCGCGTGCTGTTCCGGCCCCGCGGCAGCCTGCGGGCGCTGGCCCGGCAGTATTACCAATACGCGCGCGGCGACGGCAAGGCCAACCTGTTCCCCCGGCAGCACGCGGTCCGCTACTTCACCTACCTGGTGGTCGCGCCCCTGCTGGTCTACGCCGCGCTGACCGTCAGCCCGTGGCTATGGCTCGTCGGCCTGCTGGCCGGGCTGGCCTACCTGCGCCTACCGTTGCGCCGCCTGTGGCCGCGCCTGGCCGGGCTGAGCTGGCCCGCGCGTCTGCTGGCCCTGGCCTACCTGCCGCTCATCCGTTTGGTGGGCGATGTGGCGAAGCTGGCCGGCTATCCCGTCGGCGTCTGGTGGCGGGTGAGCGGCGGGCGCCGGCGGAGGGCTGATTTGTGACCCACACCGTTGGTGGGGCCGGTGTCGCTGCTTCTTATTGGAGGAACGGCGTGAAGATGGCAGTGGAGAGACTCCATGCGGCCCATTGAGTACCTCATCGTCGTGCTGATGGCCTGCTACCTGGTCGCGCCGAACCTGTTCTGGCGGCCGTGGATTCCCATCCTGGCGGCCGTGGCCGGCGTGGCGCACCTCATTTTGGAAGGCTACCGTTGGCAGATGGTGCCGCTGTACGCCCTGGTAGCCGTGCTCGCCGCCGGCTGCGCGGTGCAGCTTATCACCCGCACGACGCCAACTACGCGCGTCAAGGGGCGGGCGCTGGCGCTGCGCGCCGTGGGGCTGGTCGCGCTGCTGGCCTTCGGCGCTCCGCCGGTGCTCTTCCCGGTGCCCGTGCTGCCCCCGCCCGGCGGGCCGCACCACATTGGCACGCTGTCGTTCCAATGGACCGACCCGGCCCGGCTGGAAGCCTACACCGCCGCGCCCGATGACCAGCGCACCATCATGACGCAGATCTGGTACCCCGCCGCGCCCGCCACTGGCGCCAAACCCGCGCCGTGGATGAGCCGGCTAGACGTGGCCGGGCCGATCATCGCCCGCTTCCTCAACCTGCCGAGCTTCTTCCTCGACCACGTGGCGCTGGTGCAGACGCACAGCTACGCCGATGCCCCCGCCGAGGCCGGCGGCGCGCCGTACCCGGTCGTCATCTACTCGCACGGCTGGAACGGCTTCCGCACCATCAACCTCAACCAAAGTGAAGCGCTGGCGAGCCAGGGCTACATTGCGGTGGCCGTGGATCACACCTACGGCTCAATGGTGACGGTGTTCGCCGACGGGCAGGTGGCGCTGAACAACCCGGCCGCGCTGCCCAGCCGCGCCGTCGTCGGCGATGCCGAGTATCAGCGCGCCACCCAACAGCTAGAAGCCACCTACGCCGCCGACCTGGCCTTTGCGCTCGACCAGTTGGCGCGCGTGAACAGCGGCGAGATCGCCAGCCCGCTGGCCGGCCGGCTCGACCTCAGCCGCGTGGGCGTCTACGGCCACTCCACCGGCGGCGGCGCCACGGTGGTGTTCTGCGCTGCCGACGAGCGCTGCGCCGCCGCCTTTGGGCAAGACCCCTGGGTTGGTCCCGTGCCCGCCGACGTGATCGCCGCCGGGTTGTCCCAGCCCTTCCTGGCGATGATGAGCGCCGACTGGTCAACCCCCGAGAACACGGCGCGCCTCGACACCCTGCAAGCGGCCGGTACGGGCGACAACTATCGCCTCGTCCTCGCCGGAACGCGCCACTTCGACTTCACCCTCTTGCCGCTGCTCACGCCGCTGGCCCCGGCGCTAGGGTTCAAAGGCCCGCTCAGCGCCGAGCGCGTCCTGCCGATCACCACGAACTACCTCGTCGCCTTCTTTGACTCTTACCTGAAGGGGCAGGGCGCCGTAGACCTGCCGGGCTACCCCGAGGTGAGTTTCGAGACGCGCTAAGCCGCTCCAAACCGCGCCCAACCATCGTGCTGACCTCGGGCGTCCTCCCATCACTGCCGACCGATCCAGGGCTTCTTAGCGCGCCACCGCCCCTCGCCCCGCCAACGGCCGCCGGCGGATTAGAGCGTACCTGTTCCTGATTGCCGTAGGCCGTCTCCGCACCTGCCGGCCGCGGCGCTCCCGCTATAATTAGGGCCGATACCTTGCGTCGCGCAGCCTTCGAGGAGCCAGCCGTGACTGAAGCCGCCGTTCAACCCCGCAGCGCCATCGCCCACGCGCACACCTGGAACGCCGAGAGCGTCTTCGCCACTCCCGCCGATTGGGAGGCCGAAGCGCAAGCCCTGCCCGCCGCCATCGCCACGGTCGCGGCGCACGCCGGGCATCTGGCCGAAGGGCCGGCCCAGCTTGCCGCCGCGCTCGATACCCTCGAGGCCGTCATGCGCCGCGTGCTCAAGGTCTTTGCCTACGCGCTCATGGAGCACAACGTAGACACTACCGACCAGGCCGGCGTCCGCCACTTCGGCATGGCCCAGGGGCTGTACGGCCGCCTGCTCGGCGCGCTGGGCTTCCTCGACCCCGAATTGCTCGCCATCGGCCGCGACACGCTGAACGGCTGGCTGGCGCAAGAGCCGCGGCTCACCCTGCTCGGGCCATACCTGGACAACCTCTTCCGCCGCCAGCAGCACGTGCGCTCGGCCGAGGTGGAGCAGTTGCTGGGCATGTTGGCCGACCCGTTCGGCAGCACCCGCGCCACCGCCAACTTCCTCACCAGCGCCGATTTGCAGTTCCGCCCGGCCCAAGACAGCGCAGGCGCCCAGATCGCCATGAGCCAGGCCGCCTGGGACAAGCTGCGCGCCAACCCCGACCGCGAGGCGCGCCGCACCGGGTGGGAGAGCTACATGGACGCCCACCTGACCTACAAGAACACCCTCGCCAGCAACCTCATCACCTCCATCAAGCAGAACGTCTACCTGACGCGCGCGCGCGGCTACACCAGTACGCTCGCCGGGTCGCTGTTCGAGAACAACGTGCCCGAAGCCGTCTTCCACAATCTGATCGCGACCTTCCGCCAGAACGTGCCCACCTGGCATCGCTATTGGGCCGTGCGCCGCCGCGCGCTGGGCGTCGAAACGCTGAACCCCTACGACCTCTGGGCGCCGCTCAGCGCCACGCGGCCCGTAGTCCCCTACCTCCAGGCCGTGGACTGGATCAGCGCCGGCCTCGCCCCGCTGGGTAAAGCCTACACCGACGTGCTGCGGCGCGGCTGCCTGCACGACCGCTGGGTGGATATTTATCCCAACCTGGGCAAGACCGAGGGCGCGTTCTCCGCCGGCGTGCCCGGCACGCACCCGTTCATCCTCACCAGCTACAGCGACGACCTGCTCGGGCTGTCCGTCTTGGCCCACGAGCTGGGCCACTCCATGCACTCCTACCTCACCTGGCAGCACCAGCCGTTCCTCTATAGCGACTACTCGCTGTTCGTGGCCGAAGTGGCCTCCAACTTCCACCAGGCCATGGTGCGCGCGCACCTGCTCGCCCACCACCCCGACCGCGACTTTCAGGTCGCGCTGCTCGAAGAGGCCCTGGCGAACTTCCACCGCTACTTTTTCATCATGCCCACCCTGGCGCGCTTTGAGTTGGAGACCCACCAGCGCGTCGAACAGGGCCAGGGCCTGACCGCCGCCGACCTCAACAGCCTCATGGCCGATCTGTTCGCCGAAGGCTACGGCGACGCCGTGCACGTGGACCGCGACCGGGTCGGCATCACCTGGGCGACCTTCGGCCACCTGTACGCCGACTACTACGTCTACCAATACGCCACCGGCATCTCCGGCGCGCACGCTCTGGCCGGGCGCATTTTGGCGGGCGTGCCCAACGCCGCCGAAGACTATCTCAAGTTCCTCAGCGCGGGCAGCTCCGTCTACCCGCTGGAAGCGCTCAAGCTCGCGGGCGTGGACATGACCCAGCCCGACGCGGTGGAGGCAGCCTTCCGGGTCCTGGCGGGCATGGTGGACCGGCTGGAAGCGCTGTTCCCTTAACGCCGCGGCCGGCCCAAGGGCGGTTGCATTAAACAGCAGCGGGGCGCTGGCGACGTGTCGTCAGCGCCCCGCTTGTTGTGTATCTGAGTCAGCGGCTACTTGCCCAGCACGTTCCGGATGGCCGCCTCGAACGTCAGGTAGTTGAACTTAAAGCCGCTGTCGAGCAGGTGCTGCGGCACGGCGCGCTGGCCGTTGAGGATCAGCGCCTCGGCCAGCTCGCCCAGCACCAGGCGCAGCGCGAAACCGGGGGCGGGCATGAAGGCTGACCGGCCCAGCACCTTCCCAAACGTGCGCACGAACTCGCGGTTGGTCACCGGCTCCGGGCCGGTCATGTTATACACGCCCGCCGCCCGCTCGTCGGCCATCAAGAAGCGCAGCGCCCGCACCTCGTCGTCGGGGTGAATCCAGGGCCAATACTGTTTCCCGCTGCCCATCGGCCCGCCCGCCATCAGGTTGAAGATCAGCAGCAGCGGCCGCAAGAAGCCGCCCGGCTCCTTCAGCAGGCGCAGCCCCGTGCGCGTAATCACCCGGCGCACGCCCAGCGCCTCCACCGGCTGCGTGGAGGCCTCCCACTCCACCGTCACCCGCGCCAGAAAGTCATCCCCAGCCGAAGCGGATTCAGTCAGCCGCTCGTCCCCCCGAAAGCCATAGTGGCCCACCGCCGACTGCTGAATGAGCAGCTTCGGCTTCTGGCTCGCGGCCGTTATCGCCTGCGTCACGGCCTGCCCGGCGCTCACGCGGCTTTCCAAAATCCGGCGCTTGCGCTCCGGCGTCCAGCGCGCCGGAATCAGCCCCTTGCCCGCGATGCTCTCGCCCGCCAGGTTGACGACAACGTCGGTTCCTTCGATCAGGCGGCCCCAGCCTTCGGCGGTGCGGCCGTCCCAGCGCTCCACGCGCGCGCCGGCCGGCAGGTCCGGCTTCGCCCTGGCCGCCGGGTCCCGACTTAGCTGAATTACCTCGTGCCCCTCGGCCGCCAGGCTCTGGGTCAGGCGGCTGCCCACATGGCCGGTTCCACCCGTAATGATGACGCGCATGACCGTCCTCCTGCGCCCGCGCCGAGCAGCCGGGCGCTCGCCCGCTAGGGGATCTCTACCTCCGTCAGCCGCAGCCGGTCGCCGGCCGCCGCCCCGTCCAGCGCCACGGGCAATCGCTCGCCGCTGAACAGCTCAGTCAACCCCACATAGACCACATAGCGCCCAGGCGCCAACTCGTCGGGCAGCAGCACCCCATGATTGTCGGCGATGACGACTCCCGGCGTCCAGCCAGACGTCAGGGCCAGCCCGCCCCCCGGCTCGCCGTCCTGCTGGGCGACGGGCGGGGCGTTCTCGTCGGCGTAAATGTGGACGAAGACCTTATAGCGCGCTTCGAGGGCCGCGTCCGTTCGCCAGAACAGCGTTAGTTGCACGCTGCCGCCGGGCCGCGGCTGGGCCGGTTGCAGCGCGTAGCCGGTGAGGGCGATGTGCTCACCAAAGCGCGCCGCCAGCGTCACCTGTGGCTGCGTGGCGGGCTGGGCGGCGGCGTAGGTCGCCAGTCGCACCTGGCCGTACCAGCGGTCGCCCGCCTTGAAGGCGTGCGTGTTCAGCCAGCCCTCCACCACGCCCGCCGGGTCGGCCTGCCCTTCACCCCAGAACAGCACGAACAGGCGCGGGTGCGCCGCCGCGATTTGCTCCAGCGCAGCGGTGGTCGCGGCCGGGTCCAGCGGGCGCGTGGCCGGGAGTGGGAACAAGGCGGCCGTGCCTTCGGCGTGATCTGGGTGATAGACAGTGAAGACTTCGTATTGGTTGGGCGAGATGAGGATGATCGCATCGCCCGGCTGGTAAGCGGCGGCCAGGTCGCGCGCAATGGCGCGGTAGTCGTCGCGGGCGTCGGCCGGGTTGAAGTACAGGTTGTTCAGGCTGGCGAACGTGGCCGCGCCGTAGGCCGTGACGGCCGCCAGCCACACCGCCAGCGCCGCGTACTCGCCCGCCCGCTGCCGCGTGCGCTTCCACCCTGGTTCGAACGGTCCCGGCGGGATGGCGGCCAGCCCGTTGCCCAGCAGCAGCAGCAACGGCGGCACGGCCACCAGCAGGAACTTGGCGAACGCCTCGGTCAGCAGGCCGAAGCTCAGCGTCAGCGCGGCGGGCACGAACAGCCACAGGGCAGGCGTCACGGTTTGGCCGCGCCGCGCCAGCCCAAACGCCAGCAGCCCCAGCGCGCCCAGCAGCCCCAGCCCCGCCGCGGCCGTGGGCAGCGTGCGCCCAAAGGTCAGGTAGCGCGCCAGGTCGAGCAGGGCGGCCACGAACGGTTGGGCGGCCCGGTCCGCGGGCCAGGTTGTGAGCTGGCGCAGCGCGGTGGGCAGCCAGGGCAGGAACAGCAGCAGCGCCGCCGCCTGCAACCCCAGCCACGCCGCCAGCCGCCCCCCGCCGCCGCGCCCCCGGTGCGCCGCCAGCCCGCCGAAAGCCGCCAGGTTCTCGGCGATGACCACGAAGCCAAAAGCGTAGTGGGTGTACAGCCCGGCGGCGGTCACCAACACATAGGCCGCCGCCCAAGCGGGCTGACCCCACGCCGGGGCGGGCGGGCGCGACGACTTGAGCCAGCGCGAGAACAGCAAAAAAGAGGCCGCGCTCAGCGCCGCCAGCAGCGCGTACATGCGCGCTTCCTGGCTGTAGTAAATCAGGAAAGGGTGCAGGGCGGCCAGCAGCGCCGCGCCCAGCCCCGTGGCGCGGTCGAAGTATTGCTGCCCCAGCCGATAGACCAGCGCCACGAGCGCCACGCCCACCAGCGCCGAGAAGCCCCGCAGCGCAAACTCGCTCGGGCCGGTGAGGGCGCGCCAGCCGCTCAGGGCCAGGTAGTAGCCGGGCGGGTGGATGTCAGCCGCCGCCGCTGCCACGATCTCGGCCGGGGCGCGCTCGGCCAGCCGCAGTGAGTTGCCTTCGTCGTTCCAGTAGCTTTGCGCGTCGAGCCGGAAGAAACGCAGCCAGGTAGCCAGGGCCAGGGTAATGAGTACCGCCAGCAGGTACAGCGGGCGTGGGCGCATGGGGCGGCGCGGGGCGGCCTCAGCCGGGGCGGCGGCGCGCCAGCGCCCACACGCCCAGCAGCGCGCCGCCCACGAGCAGCAGCAGCGCCGGCGTGCGCGTCGAGACGGCCCGCACGATGAAACCATCCACCACGTTCGCGCCCGACTGGCTGGTGATTGTGACCGTATGCGGCCCGTCGGGCAGCCCGCCCGCCAGCGCCAACTGCTCGGCCTGCGCCGTGCCCGCGCTCAGGTCGTACACCCTGGCCAGGCCGTCGTCAATCGTCACGCTGATGCGCCCGCCCTGCGGCCCGCGCACGGTGCTCAGCAGCAGGTCGGTCCCGGCGAAGGTAAGGCTCAGCCGCGCACCGGGGCCGCGGGCCTGCCGCGCCGCGCCCAGCACATAGGCCGGGTCAGTCGCGTCCGCCCAGCCTGCGCTCCACGTAACGGCCCAGTGGTCTTCCTGGAACCAGCCCGGATACATCACTGGCGGCTGGTGCATGTAGGCGCGCATGCTCTCGTACACCGGCAGCAGCGTGAAGTCTGGCTCGGCCATGCGGAAGTAATACCAATCGGCGTTGCGCTCCGAGTCGTCGGCGCGCTTGAAGAACCAGAAGGCCGTCATGCCCACCCACGGCCACTCCTCCTGCGCGCGCTGGTAGGCCAGCGGGGCGTAGCGCGCCTGCTGTTCCACCGTCACCCGGCCAAAGTTGCCCAGGAACAGCGGGTCGTCCGGGACGACGTTCCAGTTCATCTCGGCGATCCAGATGGCCTTGTGCGCGTCGCCGTTGGCGACCATCAGGTCGCGGATAAACTGGTTGCGCCCAAAATTGACGATCAGCGGGCGGCGGCGGTGGTCGCCGGGGCCGCTCCACAGGCCGTAGCCCTGCACCGCGAGCACGTCGAAACACGGCCCGGCCCCCGCCGCGTACATGCGCTGCAAATAAACGTAGTCGTTCAGGTTGTTGCCGCCCGCCTCGTTCAGCGCGCCCAGCTCAGCCGTCGGGGCCAGCACCCCCGAGACGACCACGCTGCGCGGGTCTACCTGCTTCAGGCGGGCATAGGCAGCGCACAGCAGCTCCGTGTAGCGCTCCGGGTCCACCGGCTGGTTGCCCCATTCGTTGTAGATGTTCGGCTCGTTCCACACCTGGTAGTAGCGCAGCCGGCCCTGGTAGCGCGTGGCGACGGCGGCGGCGTAGTCGGCGAAGTCGCTGGCATTGTCGGGCGGGGCGAACGGCCCCAGTTGGTCGCCGGCGGCGCGCGCCCAGTTGGGCGGGGCGGACAGCCGCACCAAAATCTCCAGGCCATATTGCTCGGCCAGGCCCACGATCTGGTCGTACTTCTCCCAGGCCGAGACGCAGCCGGGCGGGTTGCGGCAGTCGTCGAAGTTGCCCTTGCCGCTGATCTCGATGTCGGCCCAGGGGAACTCTTGCCGCAGCCAGTGGAAGCCCGCCTCGGCGATGAGCTGCACCTGCCGCTCGCGCTTGGCAGGCTCGACCTCCTGCTGCAAGAAGGTGTTGATGCCGAACGGGTTCACGCCGTTGTGGGCGATCGGCGTCTCCGCCTCCAGCTTCAGCGGCGGGCGGATCAGGTCCGAAAGCAGTTGGCCCACGCCGCGCATTTGCGCGAAGGTGTTTTCCTCGCCGGTCAGCGCGAAGAGCTGGTCGTGCACGGCGGCGCGCTGCGTGGAGACCACCCCAAGCAGCAGCAGTGCGCCCACCAGGGCGGCGGCGATCCAGGGATGCTTCATGGGGCGGGCGTGGGCGTAAGGCGCATAGATGGGAACAAGTATAACGCGGATGAGAGCCGGGAGGATTTTTGCCACGAATGCGCACGAATTGAGAACGAATGGACACGAATGGGGATGCGGAGGCGATGGGCATGGCCGCCTCGCTGTTTTGTCGCTGGAAGACGCTGTGCGTCACCCCTCACCAGGGTAGGGGGCGTCTGGCGGCCTGAGGGGGGTGCTCAGAAACTAGCGGAGAACTCTGATATCAAGTTGAGACCCTGCGCGTCACCTCCCCCACTGCCGAAGAATGTCCAGCGGCCTGAGGGGGCTTGCTCAGAAACTAAACTGGACAGGCATAGGGCCAGCTTGCCACCACCCGAGACGCTGCGCGTCACCGGCCACGATGTTTGGTGAGGGCCACCGACCTGAGGCCGGGTTCGAAGTGACATGTCACGTGGTTGGGTGCGGTCACAGCGAGTTTCTGCCGTGGAGGGCTGGCGCGCAGCGCCATGCGGCCTTCGCGTTGGCATAGCGGATCAGGAGTAGCGACGCCATCAATGCCTTTCAATGTCATTTCGAACCCCCGCCGCGCGGTGGCCCTAACGCATACTTGTCGGGGGTGAGAAATCTCCCAGTGAGAAGACCTCGGGGAGCTTGGCTGGCCACTGCCCCTGAGTCCCCACCTACCGGTGCTACAATGCCCCGCGGAGGCCTCCCCATGACCGACTCAATCCACTGGCCCGCCGTCACCGCCGAGGTGGTGCGCCACCTCCAGGCGCTGCTGCGGCTCGACACCACCAACCCGCCCGGCAACGAACTGCTGGCCGCCGAGTACCTGGCCGGCGTCCTGCGCGCCGAGGGCCTCGAGCCGCAGGTGCTCGTCTCGGCGCCGGGCCGCGGCAACCTGGTCGTGCGCCTGATGGGCAACGGCCAAAAGCCGCCCCTCCTGCTCTACAGCCACACCGACGTGGTGCCCGCCGAGCCAGAGCACTGGACCCACCCGCCCTTCGCGGGCGAGATCGCCGACGGCTATGTGTGGGGGCGCGGCGCGGCCGACATGAAAGACACCGTGGCCGAGCAGCTCATGGTGATGCTCTTGCTCAAGCGCCAGGGCGTGCGGCTGGAGCGCGATGTGATCTTCGCCGCCGCCGCCGACGAAGAGATCGGCGGCGCCGACGGCTTCGGCGTGCCGTGGCTCGTCAAACATCACCCCGGCCTGATCGCCGCCGAGTTCGCGCTGAGCGAGGTCGGCGGCTACAACATGAATTTCGCGGGCCGGCCGGTGTACATGGTGCAGGTGGCCGAGAAGGGCACGGTCTGGCTCAAGGTGCGCGCGCGCGGCAAGCCCGGCCACGGCTCGGTGCCGCACGGCGACAACGCCGTGGTGCACCTGGCCCAGGCCATTGACCGGCTGGCGGCGCAGGGCTTGCCCTACCACCTGACCAACGCGGCCTCCGGTTTCCTCGCCGCCGCCGCCGCGAGCGCAGGCGACTCGCCGCTCGGCCGGGCGCTGCTGGCCCTGAAGACAGAAGCCGGCGCGGCCCAGGTCTTCGCCTCCGGCGCGCTTGGGCCGGATTTGGGGCCGTTCCTCTACGCCATGCTGCACAACACCGCCACGCCCACCGGCCTCACGGCGGGCCTGAAGACCAACGTCATCCCCGGCGTGGCCGAGGTCGTCCTCGACGGCCGCAACCTGCCCGGCTTCGACACCGCCGCCTTCCTGGCCGAGCTGCGCGCCGTAATGGGCGACCACCTGGAATACGAAGTGACGCTCGACTCGCCGCCGCTGGAGACACCCCACCACACGCCGCTGTTTGCCCTCATGGCCGATGCCCTGCGCGCGCACGACCCCTCGGCCACCGCCGTCATCCCCTACATGATGTCCGGCGCGACTGACGCCAAGTACCTCGCGCCGCTGGGCGTGCCCACCTACGGCTTCGCGCCGCTCAAGCTCCCGCCCGACATGAAGTTCATGGAGATGTTCCACGCCCACGACGAGCGCGCCCCCGTGGACGGGCTGGGGTGGGGGGTGCGGGTGCTGTATGAGGTGGTGGTGAAGCACTGCGCTTAGGGGCAGAGAAAAAAGACAAAGAAAGAGAAAAAGGAGCGGCAGTCGCCTGACGGGGAATAGAGGTGGTGTCAGCTACGGCTGGGTTGGTGATCGGTAGCCGGCGATGGGGCTGGGCAGGCGGAATGCCTCATCTCTGTCTCGTTAGATGGTCACCACCTGCTCCAAAGTCTCTCGGTATGGGGTACTATGAAGCGGATTTGCGAAGTAATCAGTAGTGGGGTGACTATCATCGTACCTGGGAACGCACATGATTAACCCACAGCTCGAAAACAAGGTTGTTCTGGTCACAGGCGCAAATCACGGCATCGGGGCCGCCATCGCCAAAGCGTTTGCCGCACAAGGGGCCAAAGTGTTTGTCACTTATTACCGGGAGGCCTCTCGCTATTCCGAAGCAGAATTGCAAGGCGCCAAAGCCGGCGGTGTCGGCGGAGATGTGCTCTATCGAGCGATGCAGCAGCAGTCTGCCGATCCACTGCTGGAAACCATCCGCGCTCAGGGCGGTGCGGCGATGGCTCACGAAGTTGACCTCGCCAATCCCGGTAACATCCCGCCCCTGTTCAACCTGTGCGAGTCTCAGCTTGGCCCCGTGGATATACTGGTAAACAATCATACGCTTTGTGTACTCGAAACCTTTGACCCAGCGCGTGTCACGGACGAAGGTGGCGGTGTGCAACTCATTACAGCGGCTGGGATTGACGCTCATCTGGCGGTCAATGCGCGCGCCTACGCACTCCTCATGGCGGAGTATCTCAAGCGCTATTTGAAGCGTGACGTTACCTCGGGGCGGATCATCAATATCAGCACCGACGCGGCCCATGCCCACACGGCCAATGTCAGTTATGCGGCGAGTAAACACGCGATTGAGTCGTATAGCCGTTCCGCTGCCGCCGAACTCGGCAAGTACAACATCACGGTGAATATCGTGGCCCCGGGGCCAATCCAAACCGGCTATCTCCCGCCGAAAGCTGTGGAAGAGATTACTTCCCAAACACCGCTTCGCCGTGTTGGTGAACCAGAAGATATCGCGGATGTGGCGGTATTCCTGGCATCGGAGCAGGCAAGGTGGGTGACAGGCCAGCTGATTTACGTAGGTGGTGGTTGGCGCATGCACCAATAGTTCATCGAGTCACCGTCCAGCCCGGCAGGCGGCCGATGCCGCTTACTTGGCAAGGGCAGGCGCGCTGACGACGTCGCGCGACATATTACTCACGCCCAGCAGTCGCCCCGCAAACTGACGGCATCCCGCCGCTTTGCCATCCGCGGCGGTTTCTGCGCCGGCCCCTAACGCGTCGGGTGTACAATCCCGCGCCATGCTGGTGAAGCCTAAACCAATCTGGCGCTGGCTGCCCATTTTGTTGGCGGCGACGTTGGCGTGCAACACCCTCGCGCCCACGCCGGCCGCGCCGACGCGCGCAGCAGCTACGCCCACCGAACTGGGGCCGGCCGCTACCGCGGTCACGGCGTTGCCCTCGCCCACGGCCACGGCCCTGCCGGCCACTGCCACCGCCGCGCCGACCGAAACCCCCACGCTCGCCGCCACCCCAACAGAGCTAGGGCAGGCGGTTGCGCCGTCGGTGGGCTACCAACTCTCGCCCGCCAGCGTCCACTTCCACCCGGACCCGCAGCTCTACAGCGGCGACATTGTTAGCATAGAGGTCGTGGCCGACGACGCGCCCCAAAACTGGAGCGGCGCGGCCGTGCGGCTGTACATCGGCGAGCGCGGCGAAGAGCCGCTGGCGCGCGTCAACTTCACGCGCTACGGGCTGGGCGGGCGGCTGCAAGCTACCTTCACCTGGGTGTGGGACACCGCCGGGCGCAGCGGCCCGCAAACCGTCATCCTCGTCGTCAGCCCCGGCCCGGTGGCGGGCGAGACCACGCCGCCCGAGCAGGAACTGACCCTGAGCGTGAACCTGCTGCCGAGCGAGGCGCGCCCGCAGCCCGAGCCGGAGGCGCAGTGGGCCGAGGCCGAGAGCGCCTGCTGCCTCTTCCATTACCTCACCGGCACGGCCGCCGCCCGCGACATTGACGTGATCCGCGCGCAGGCCGACGCCGCCTTCGCGCACGTGGCCGCCACGCTGGGCGTCACTAGCGAGCAGAAGGTGGGCTTTACGCTGGTCAGCCGGCTGCTGGGGCACGGCGGCTTTGCCTCCAGCGAAATCTCGCTCAGCTACCTCGACCGCAACCCGGCCGTCACCGAGCTGTTCAGTGTCTTCGCGCACGAGGGCACGCACCTCCTCGACCGGCAGATCGCCACGGTGCGGCCGACCATGATGGTGGAAGGGCTGGCGGTGTACGTGGCGGGCGGGCACTTCAAGACCGAGCCGCTCGACGCCCGCGCCGCCGCCGTGCTGGCGCTCGACCGCTACATCCCGCTGGCCGACCTGGCTAACGGCTTCTACCCCGCCCAGCACGAGATCGGCTACCTGGAGGCGGGCGCGTTCATCAACTACCTCGTGGAGCGCGACGGCTGGGAGACGTTCAAGGGCATGTATGCCACGTTCCAGTCCGCGCCGACCGACGCGGCCATGCTCGACGCGGCGCTGCGCGCCCACTACGGCGTGACGCTGGCCGACCTGGAGGCCGAGTGGCTGGCCTACCTGCGCGCCCAGCCGGCCGACCCCGCCCAGGTGGAAGACCTGCGCCTGACCGTGGCGCTGTTCGACACGCTGCGGCGCTACCAGCAGTTGAAAGACCCGGCCGCCTACTTCCTCTCGGCCTGGCTGCCGGATGGCCGCGAGGCGCGCCGCCGCAACATCGTGGGCGACTTTGTGCGCCACCCGCTCGCGCCCGACAACATTGCGCTGGAGGCCATGCTCGACGCGGCCGGCATGCACCTGCACGCCGGCGAGTACGCCCCGGCCGCCGACTTGCTCGCCGCCGTGAACGCCGCCCTCGACGCCGATGACCTCCACGCCGCGCCGCTGGCCGCCGACTACCTGCGCGTGGTCGAGCAGCTTGCTGCCGCGGGCTACGAGGTGCAGGCGCTGCGGCTCGACGGCCCCACCGCCCTGGTCAGCGCCATCCGCGCCTGGCCCACGCTCGAAACGCTCACCCTCACCGAGGCCGCGGGCGGCGATTGGCAAATCACCGCCGGCAACTAGCCCCCACCTCGCGTCCCCCAGACCCACAACACCTGCCGGCCGCTGCCCTGTCTCGGGTAGGGGCGTAGCGTGCTCCGCCCCGCGCCCGCTCCCAACGACATGCTTGACCATCCATCAGCCCGGCTGCTCTCCGTGGCCTGATAGCCCTATCCGGCCCCCCCATCCCAAAATCCAAATCTCTGTTTTAATAGGCCCCAGTCTGGGGGCGCTGTCTGTCTTGTCGAAGGGTCTGTCAGAGAATGTCGGCCACCTACAAACTGATCATCCTGTTCAAGCAGCCGGAGGACCCGGCCGATTTCGAGCGCCGCTGGTCGGAAGAGTTCGTGCCGCTCACCGAGCAGTTGCCCGGCTTGCAGCGCGTCGTCGTGGCGCACACCCACGGCGGTCCTGCTGGGCCGGTAGAAATCTACCTCGTGCACGAACTGCACTTCAACAGCCTGCCCGCCCTGAAGGCCGCCATGAGCTGCGCCCTCGGCATCCAGACCGGGCAGACCCTGGTGCGGCTAGCCCCCAAGGGCCGCGCCACCCTGCTCTTTGCCGAGCACATGGAAGACACGCCCACCCGCCGCGACCCGCCAAAACCACCCGCGCCGCCGCCGCCGGTGCCCACGCCGCCCAAGGCCGCGCTGCTGCCCAAAGGCCCGCGCCATGAACCCGGATGACTTGCAAGCCTACCTCGCCGCCCACGGCCTCGCCGCCGAACTGGTGCGGCTGGACGCCCACACGCCCACCGTCGAGGCCGCCGCGCAGGTCATGGGCACGACCGTAGACCGCATCGTCAAGTCCGTGCTGTTCCTGTTGGCCGGGCCGGAGGAAACCGCGCCCGTGCCGGTGCTCGTCATCGCCAACGGCCTGGCGCGCGTGGATGACCGCCGCGTGGCCGCGCACCTGGGCGTCTCGCGCCGCAAGCTGAAGCTGGCCGGCCCGGACGAAGTCCTGGCCCACACCGGCTACCCGGTCGGCGGTGTGCCGCCGCTGGGCCACCGCACGCGGCTCCGCACGCTGATTGACCCCGCCGTGCTGGCCCAACCCGAAGTCTACGCCGGGGGCGGCGCGGTAGATGCCCTGCTGCGCCTGACCCCCAGCGAGATTGTGCGCGCCACCGCCGCCGAGCCGCTGGCCGAGCGCCCCGCGCCGGCTTAGCCGAACACCGCCGCCGGGCGAGGGATGCTGCTGCTGTCACACTGACGACTGGTCGAGGGGGCCTACATTAATTCACCACGGGATGCGCCTGAAAGCCAAATCAATATGACCGGCACACGACCAAACACGCGGGTAGGGGTGTATGTGGATGTCGCCAATCTCACGCGCAACGGCGGCTATGGCATGCGCTACGAAGTGCTGCGCGAGTTTGCCTGCCGTGGCAGCGCCGAGCCGGTGCGCCTCAACGCCTACGTCAGCTTCGACGCCGACCGCTCCGAGTCCGATAACGTCTATCGCGACGCCCAGTACGGCTTCTACTCGCTGCTGCGCGACTTTGGCTACAAGGTCATTCAGAAGAACGTCAAGTGGTACGCCGACGAAGCCGGCAACCGCTTTGGCAAAGCCAACGCCGACCTCGACCTGGCCGTGGACGCGCTGCTCCAATCCGAGAACATTGACCGCGTGCTGCTCGCCACCGGCGACGGCGACTTTGTGCAGGTAGTGCGTGCCCTGCAAAACAAAGGCTGCCGCGTGGAAGTCATCGCCTTTGAGAACGTCTCCGCCGACCTGCGGCGCGAGGCCGACCTGTACATGTCGGGCTACCTCATCCCGCACCTGCTGCCCACCGGCGCGCCCCGCGGCGGCCCGGCCTGGGGCGAGTTCGGCTCGCGCGTGCGCGGCATGTGCTACAACCACACCGGCAAGGGCTACGGCTTCCTGCGCTACCTGAAGGTCGTCTCGCCCGAGCTGTGGAAGATTGACCCGCGCCAGCCCGAGTCGCCCTACGACAGCGTGTTCTTCCACAACTCCCAACTGCCCACCGACGTGCGCCCCGAAGATTTGCCCAGCCGCAGCATGATCTTTGAGTTTGAGCTGACCCGCGCCGAAGGCCGCGAGAACGGTGTGCAGGCCGTCAACATGCAGCTGGTCAGCCCGCGCCGCCGGTCCAGCGTCGCCGGCCAGCCTGCCCCAGCCGGCGGCGGCCAGGCCGCTGGTGCAGCCGTCGTTGTCGCGTCCGCCGCTCCCAGCCCGCCCGCTCCAGCCGCGCCCGGCCAAACCGGGCCGCTGACACCGCCCGCGCCGGATGCCAAACCCGCCTGACCTGCGAGGCCGCCCATGACCAATCGTCTGTACGCCGGGCAGCCGGCCGAGTCGTTCGGGTTCCAGTACATCACCTACGCCAAGCACGGCTACACCGCCACGCTCACCTTCAACCGCCCGGCGGTGCTCAACTGCGTCAACGGCCCCATGCTGCGCGAGATCAGCATCGCCCTGCGCGACGTCGGCTACGACGACGCCATCGCCGTGCTGGTGCTCACCGGCGCGGGCGAGCGCGCCTTCTGCACCGGCGCCGACCTCCACGAGCAGCAGACCTTCCTCGAGCGCCCGCGCGACTACTACAAGTGGATGGCCGACTTCATCGAGTGCCACGACCGCCTGCGCAACCTGGGCAAGCCCACCGTGGCCCGGCTGAACGGCATCGTCGTCGGCGGTGGCAACGAGTTCAACCTCTCCTGCGACCTGGCCGTTGCCGCCGACGACATCTACATCCGGCAGGTGGGGGCCAGCCACGGCAGCGTCGCGGCGGCCGGCGCCACCCAGTTCCTGCCGCTGGTGGTCGGCGACCGCCGCGCCCGCGAGATCCTCTTCCTCAACGAAGAAATCCCGGCGGCGAAGGCGCTCGAGTGGGGCCTGGTCAATCAAGTCGTCCCGCGCGCCGCGCTCGACGCCGCCACCGAAGCCTTGTGCGCCCGGCTCTACCGCAAGCTGCCCGAGGCCACGCGCTACACCAAGCAGCAACTCAACGCCTGGCGCGACTTCATCTGGAGCATGACCATCGGCCACGCCCGCGACTGGCTCGCCGTTCACAACCTTGCCCCCGAAACCCACCTGGCCGAGCGCGCCTTCGCCGCCAAGCAGCCGCCGCCCTATGCCGCGCTGCGCCAGGCCTACGCCGCCGATGAGCACCCCGAGTACTTCTGGGGCGCGCCGCTGGCCGTGTGCGCCGCCTGCGGGGCCGAGCACCTGCCCAACGCCTTCCAGTTCTGCGGGCGCTGCGGGGCCGAGCTGAAAGCCTAAAGAAAAGAGACAGAGAAAGGGATGCTTCGCTAAGGTGCGGCGGCGGCGCTTTCTATGGCTGGCCGGAATGCTGGTCTTGGCTTCCGCTGCGGCCGCGGCCTGGGGGTGGTTCACGTATGTCCAGCCGTGGGTGAGCACGCGCGCCCACACCGCGCGGCTGTTGGCCTATTTGCCGGACCCCGCCGCCCACGCCGACTGGCAGATTGCTGGCGGCACACAGTGCCCCGGCGCGCCCTTCCTCCTGCCCACCAGCGGCCTGGTGGGCTACGGCTACGGCGACAGCTTCAATTTCGGCGAGCGTCACCAGGGCCTCGACATCTTCGGGCCGGATGGGCTGGACGCCACCCTCGTTTATGCCGTCTCCGCGGGCTACCTCACGCGCCTGCCCGGCTGGGTCAGCACCGTCATCATCCGCATCCCGCGCGATCCGCTCGACCCCACCCGCCAAATCTGGGCCTACTACACGCACCTGGCCGGCCCCACCGGCGCGTCCTTCATCAGCGCGGACTTCCCGCCTGGCACGACCGACGCGCCCGTGGCCGCGGGCGCGCTGCTGGGCTACCAGGGCAATTACAGCGGCGACCCGGCCAACCCCGTCGGCATCCACCTGCACTTCTCCATCGTCCGCGACGATGGGCAGGGGCACTTTCTCAACGAGCTGAACATCGCCAACACGCTCGACCCCTCGCCCTACCTGGGCCTGAGCGCCAACCGCGCCGCCGATTGGTCCGCGCCGCCGCGCTGCGCCAGTCAGTGACAAAGCGCTTGCGCCTTCCGCCGCGCCGCGCTAGAGTCGCCGTCTCACCGCATGCCTCCGCCCGAGTGGAGTGATTGGATGTCCCAGCCCGCGGAAGTGCTGATTATTGGCGCCGGCCCCGCCGGCTCGGCCCTGGCCTACTTCTTGGCCCAGGCCGGCCGCGACGTGCTGCTCATTGACAAGGCCGAGTTTCCGCGTGACAAAACCTGCGGCGACGGCCTGACCCCCCGTGCCCTCGGCGTGCTGCGTCATCTGGGCCTGCTTGAGCGCATCACCGACCTGGGTTGCCGCATCGCGGGCATTCACCTCTTCACGCCCGACGGCCGCTGCGTGTCCTCGCCCATCCCGCCCCACGGCGACCTGCCGCGCCATGTGGTCGTCCTGCCGCGCTACCAGCTCGACGACGCCCTGCGGGCACACGCCGTGGCGGCCGGGGCGCGCTTCCTGGGCCAGGTCGAGGCGCTCGAACTGCTCCGCGACGGCGACACTGTGGCGGGCGCGCATGCCAAGAGCCCCACCGGGCCGGTCACGCTGCGCGCCCGTCAGACCGTCCTCGCCACCGGGGCGGCCGCCGGCCTGCTCGACAAAGCGGGCCTGCTCGCCGCCGCGCCGCAGTATGGCCGCGCCGCCCGCGGTTATTACGAGGGGCTGGGCCAGGTCAGCGACTACATCGAGTTTCACCTCGAGTCGGTGCCGCTCCCCGGCTACGGCTGGGTCTTCCCCATCTCGGCCACGGCCGCCAACGTCGGCGCCGGCTACTTCGTGCGCCCGGGGCAGGCGCGGCCCAGCTCCCCGCGCCGCGTGCTCGATGAGTTCATCGCCAACCCGCTGATGAAGGAGCGCGTAGCCCGTGCCCGCGTGGTGGGCGCCATCAAGGGCTACCCGCTGCGCTTCGATTTCCCCACCACGCGCCTGGCCTACCCAGGCCTGGTCGTCATCGGCGAGGCGGCGGGCCTGGTGAACCCGCTCACCGGCGAAGGCATAGACTACGCCCTAGAATCGGCCGAGGTAGCCGCCCAGGTGCTCATCGCCGCCCTCCAGGCCGACTCTTCGCCCTCGCAGACCGAAACTCGCTACACCACCCAGATGCGGGCGCGCTTCCAAAAAGCCTTCCTGACCATCGGCCAGGTGCGCGACTTCTACTTCAAGCCGTGGCTGCTCAACCGGGCGGGCCGCGCCGCGCGCCGCCACCCCGATTTCTGCGCCACGCTCGTCAACGTCTGCCTCGGCAACGTAGACCCCGGCCAGGGCCTTTCGCCCAAGATGATCTGGCAGCTCGTGCGAGGCTGAGGGCCTGCCGCTCCCGGCCTCCCCGGAGGCCGCATTTGGCAGGCCACCGCCCAACGTCACGATCACGGTCGCCAGCGGATTAGCCGCTCCCGGCCTCCCCGGAGGCCGCATTTGGCAGGCCACCGCCCAACGTCACGATCACGGTCGCCAGCGGATTAGAGCGCCTTTCTGATTGACGTGTGCCGTCTCCACACCGTCCCCACTCCCCGTCCGTCACGCGCCTTTCCCCTCCCGCCCAATCGGTGCTAAAGTGCGCCCCACCTACTGCCACGGAAGGCGATGCCCGGCATGGCGGCGCGCAGTCCAAAATTGAAAACCTCACCAGACCGCAACCCCCGCGTCGGCGCGCTATTACGCGTAACGCTCATCGTCGTCGTGCCCGTGCTGCTGCTCTCCGGCGGCGGCCTGTTCTTCGCGCCCGCCTCGGTCCGCCCGCTCTGGCCGTGGGACATCAGCCCCTTCAACGCCGCCTTCCTCGGCGCGTTCTACCTGGCGAGCGCCGCCGGCCTCACCCTCGCCGCCTGGGGCGGGCGCTGGTTCCCCGCCCGCATCGTCACCCCCATGATGTTCGTCTTCACCGCCACCGTCCTGCTGGTCACGCTGCTCGAGCTAGCCCGCTTCAACTTCGCCCATGGGCTGACCTACGCCTGGTTCGTCATCTTCCTCGGCCTGCCGCTGGCCTCCGGCGTGTCGCTGCTGCGCTACCGCACCTGGCCCGCGCCGACCGACCAGCTCACCCCCGGCGCCTGGCGCAGCCTGCTGCTGGCGCTGGGCGCGTTCTACCTGCTCTACGGCGCGGGGCTGTTCCTCTTCCCCGCGTTCGTCAGCGCCCATTGGCCCTGGCCGCTCGATGCCTTCCACGCCCGCGCCTACAGCGCCATCTTCACCGCCTCCGCCGTCGCGCTCCTCGGCCTGGCGCAGGAGGCCGACCCCGCCGAGCGGCTGGCGCTGGGCCTGTCGGCGGCGGCGCTGGGGCTGCTGGCGGTCTTTGGCCTGGTCATCGTGAACGCGAGCCGCCACACCGTGGCCTGGACCAACCCGGGCGTGTGGCTGTGGCTGGCGCTCTTCGGCGTGTACTTCGCGCTCGGCCTGGGCCTCATCTGGTGGTCGGGCGCGCGCGCGGCCGAGGGGCGGGCATGAGCGCTGAGCCGGCCCTGGTGCTCGTCACCGGCGCGGGCCGCGGCGCGGGCGAGGCCGCCGCGCTGGCCCTGGGCGCGTCCGGCGCGCACGTCGTGGCCATTGACGTCAACCCCGACAGCGCCGAGCGCACCGCCGAGTCCATTCGCGCCGCGGGTGGGCAGGCGCGGGCCGTCACCGCCGACGTCTCGAACAAGCTGAGCGCCCAAACGCTGCTCTACGGCCTGCTGGAGGGCGGCGCGCGCCTCGCCGCCCTGGTGAACGCCGCGCACGTGGCCCCGGCCGGGTTGGCCCTTAAGCTGGACGAGTGGGAATGGAACCGCACCCTCGATGTCAACCTGAAGGGCGTGTTCCTCATGAGCCAGACCGTCGCCCGCGCCATGAAAGAAACCGACGGCGGGCTGATCGTGAACGTGCAGCGGCCGCAGCCCGTCGCCCCGCACGCCGCGGTCTGGGCCGCCGAGGCGGGCCTGCTTGGCCTCACCGACGCCCTGGCCGCCGAGTGGGGCCAGTGGCGCGTGCGCGTGCGGCTGGCTCCCGCCGCCGAGGCCGGGCCGCTCACCGTGGCCTGGCTCCAGGAGCCGTGGTGACGGTGATTGCGGTGCGGCCCTTTGCCCAAGCCCGGCAGGCGGGGCTGCTGCTGGCGGCCGGCGGCTGGCCCGCGGCCGAGCAGGCCCGCAAGCCCTACAAGCCGCATCGCGCGGCCGAGGCGGCCCGGCGGGCGCTCAGCGGACTGCGCTCGCACCCGGCCGTCCTCTCAGCGCAGGCCGTGGCGCTCGGCCCCGGCGGCGCGGCGGCGCTCTTCGCGGTAGGGCAGGGCGCGTGGTCCCACACCGCGACCGCCGAGGTCGCCGACTTCATGCAGCAGCCCGAAGTCGCCGCGCTGGAACCAGCCGCCGCCGCCGACTGGCAGGCCGCCGAGACCGAGCTGGCGGCGGTCTTGGCGCGGGCCGACCTGGGCGCGTTCCTGGCCGAGCTGTTCGGCCCGCCCCTGCCCGTGCTGTGCGCCTACCCGCACCTGCTCTACCCCGGCCGCGAGCGCGTCGTGTCAGGCCTGCCGGGCGGCCTGTTGCTCACCCTGCCGCCGCCGCCCGCCTGGGGCGCCTCGCCCCCGTGGCGCTACACCGACCGGCCCGACGAGGTCCTGGCGGCCGCGGCCGAGGCGCTGGCCGCCGCCCTGTTCGCCCGCGCCGCCGGCCATCCGGCCCTCGCCGCGCAAGCCGCGCCGCTGGGGCTGGCCGCCGCCGTGCTCTTCCTGCGCGCCGCCGAAGGGCCAGACGCGGCCGACCAATTCATGCTCATGGAGAAGCGTACCCGCGCCCTGCCGCAGTTGCCCGCGCTCGTTGCGGCCCTGCACGGCAAGCAGGGATTGGACGCGGTGGCGCAGACTCTGGAGCCGAAGGACTGAATCCATGACCACTGACCAAGACACCCTCCTCGCCGACCTCCGCGGCGCGGCCGATGACCTGGCCCGCGAGATGGCCCGCCTGCCCGAGAGCGCCACGCTCTGGAAGCCCAGCGACCACGATTGGAGCCAGCACGAAGTGCTGACCCACCTCTGGATCGCCGAACACTTCATCTTCCTGCCGCGCCTCCAGGCCATCGCCGCCCACGACCAGCCCCGCCTCCCGCTGGTGGACGAGGTCGCTTACCAAAAAGAAAAGTGGAACCCGGCCACCCCCCGCGCCGACCTGTTGGCCGCCTTTCAGGCCGACCGTGCGGCCGAAATCGAACTACTCGGCGCGCTCGCTTGGGACAAGACCGGCACGCACCCGAGCCGCGGCCCGATCAGCGCCGGGTGGATCGCCCAATACGCCCTGGGCCACACCTGGGAACACCTCAGCCAGATGCTGCGCGTGCGCCTGAGCTACGTCCTGCGCGCCGCTCCGCCGGCCTAGCCTGCCCCTCGGCCCGCCCATGACCCCGCTCCCGCCCCCCACAGACCTCGTCCTCGAATATCGGGCCGAACTGCTGGCGCGGCTGGAGCAGCAGCCCGCTGCCCTGGCCGCCGCCCTGGCTCCCATCCCGGCCGCGCGCTGGCGCTTGGCCCACACGCCCGACGGCCGCACCGTGCACCTCGCCGTCGCCCACCTGCGCGACCTGGAAGCCCTGGCCTACCTGCCGCACGTGCGCCAAATCCTCGCCGAAGACCTGCCCACCCTCACGGCCGCCTGGCACCACAACTGGTCGGCGGCCGGCTATGACCCCGCTGAACCGATGACCGCCATCCTGATGACCTGGTCGCAGGCGCGCACCGAACTGCTGGCCTGCCTGCGGCCGCTGCCGCCCGCGGGCTGGGGGCGGCTGGGCTTTCACCCCCCCAGCGGCAAGCGCACCGTGCAGTGGTGGGTCGAACGCGCCTACCTTCACGCCCAAGGCCACCTTGTGGCCATCCAGCAGGCGGCCTGAAGCCGTGGCGCGTCACCGTGCGGCCGTCCCCAACCGAATGCGCTGCAACCACCTGCCGCCCGCCCTAGCCGAGGCCGCCCATGACGACTGACGACCAACTTGTCCTCGCCGAAACCCACGGCCGCGTCGGCCTCGTCCGCTTCAACCGGCCCAAGGAACTGAACGCCCTCAACGCCGCCCTCATGGAGCAGCTCGTCACCGCGCTCGAAGCCTTCGACCGCGACCCGGCCATTGGCTGTCTCGTCGTCACCGGCAGCGCCCGCGCCTTCGCCGCCGGGGCCGACATCAAAGAGATGGCCGACGCCTCCGCCGTGGACATGCTCCTGCGCGACAACATCGCCCGCTGGGACCGCCTGCGCATGCTCAAAAAGCCCCTCCTCGCCGCCGTCTCCGGCTTCTGCCTCGGCGGCGGTTGCGAGCTGGCCCTGGCCTGCGATTTGATTGTGGCCTCGGAGACGGCCCGCTTCGGCCAGCCGGAGATCAACCTGGGCGTCATGCCCGGCGCGGGCGGCACGCAGCGCCTCACCCGCGCCGTCGGCAAGGCCGTGGCGATGGAGATGGTGCTCAACGGCCGCGCGCTCACCGCCGCCGAGGCAGTGCGCTTCGGCCTGGTCAACCGCGTCGCCCCGGTCGAAAGCTACCTGGACGAGGCGCTGGCCCTCGCCGCCGAGATCGCCGCCCGCGCCCCGCTGGCCGTGCGGCTGGCCAAGGAGTCCGTCAACAACGCCTTCGAGACCGACCTGGCCGACGGGCTGGCCGACGAGCGCCGCGCCTTTTACTTCCTGTTCAGCACCGCCGACCAAAAGGAAGGCATGGCGGCCTTCCTCGCCAAGCGCCCGCCGCAGTGGCAGGGCCAATAGGAGCCAACGCCGTGGCCGACGTCACGTTTCGCGACATCCAGAAAGGCTTGCAGGCGCTGGGGCTAACGCGCGACAGCCGCCTGCTGGCCGTGGGCGACCTGGCCGCGCTCGGCCCGGTGCGCGGCGGCGCCGAAACCGTCATCGGCGCGCTGGCCGCCGGCACGGCCCTGGTCGTCGCGCCCGCCTTCACGCCGCAATGCCAGGTCTGGCCCCTCGTCGGCCCAGAACGCAACGGCGCGCGCTACGCCGACCACGCCGCCGACAACGCCGCCGCCGAATTCTTCCGGCCCCACACCCCCACCACCGGCCTGGGCGAGGCCCTGCGCCACGCGCCCGGCGCGCAGCGCTCCACCCACCCGCTGTACTCCTTCGTGGCCGTCGGCGCCGACGCCGCGCTCACCCTCGCCGCACAGAGCCTGGCCGAACCGCTGGGGCCGCTGGCCCACCTGGCCCAGCCCGGGCGCGGCGGCGAGTTGCTCCTCATCGGCGCGGAGCCGAGCGCCAACCTGGCGCGGCACTCCGCCGAGGCCCGCGCCGGGCGCAAGCAGTTCATCCGCTGGGCGCTCACCCCCGGCGGCATCGTCGAGTGCGTGGCCTGCCCCGGCTGCCCAGATGGCTTCCACGCCGCCGCGCCCCTCGTCCGCCCGCTGCACCGTGTAACGCAGATCGGCGCGGCCCGCGTCGAGCGCCTGCCGCTGGCCGAGCTGATAGACGCCGCCGTCGCCCTCCTGCGCCGCGAACCCGAAGCCCTGCTCTGCCGCCGCCCCGGCTGCGAGCGCTGCGCCGACGTGCGCGGCCTCCTCACTGCGCAGTTGGCCTAGCGCGCCCGACCATGCGCTCTGGCGCGGTGCTCCTGCTGCAAGACGCCGCCGGACGCTACGCCCTGCAACTGCGCGACGACCGGCCAGACGTGGCCTACGCCCGCCACTGGGGGCTGTTCGGCGGGTGGAGCGAGCCAGGCGAGACGCCGCTGCAATGCCTTCAGCGCGAGATCAACGAAGAACTCGGTTTGACGCTGCTGGAAGCCCAACTGCGCTATCTCAGGCTCTATGTAGACGGAGACATCGGGGCGCACATCTTCCACTGCGCGGCCCTGCCCGACCTCGGGCAGGCGCAACTACGCGAGGGGCAGCGCTAGGCTTTCTGGCGGCTCAGCGACCTGTCCACCCAGCGCGTCGTGCCGCGCCATCTGGCGATCTTGCTGTGGCACGCAGAACAGCGAAGCCGTCAGATCAACTGACCGGCCCGCTGTGTAGTCGCGGCGACCCCACCCCCGCCGGCGGCTGCAACCCAAAGCGCGGAAGCCCACCCCTCGCCTCCGCGCTGCTTTTCCTCACCTTCCCCCCTTCGTGCTCATTCGCCTGCCCATTCGTGTCAATTCGTGGAAAAATCCTCTTGTGCCCTCACCGCCCCCGCTGCACCAGCCGCAGCGTGTGCGCCTCCCCGTCATCCGGCGCGCTCACCAGCATCACGTTCGCCTCGCGCCGCCACCGCGCCGGCCTCCCGTCCAGCTCCGCCTTCATCCCCGGCAGCGCGTGAAACACGAACGTCCATTCATCCCGCGCCTCGCGATACTCGCCCTGGCTGCGCCCCCACTTTAGCGTCGCCCCCGCGCCGCCCGCCTTCCAGCTAAAGTGCGTCTGGCGGCTCGCCCCGCGTGTGTAATCCAGGCTCGCCCCGTCGTCCTCGTAGTAGTCGAGCTGGCCCGTCCCCGGCCACAGGTGCAGCCGCAGCTCGCCGCGCTGGATGGCCCCCGTGTGCGCCGCTGCAGGCCACATCGGCACAATCGCCCCGCCGCGCACATACAGCGGCAGCGCGCCCAGCGGCGCCTCGGCGATCACGTAGCCCGCGCCCTCCTGCACGGCGTCAGACCCCCAGGTGTACCACCGGCCCTCCGGCAGGTACACCGCCCGCGCGCGCTGGCCCGGCGCCATCACCGGCGCGGCCAGCAGGTCGCGGCCCAGCAGGAACTGATCGCTCACGTTAAAAGTCACAGCGTCGTCCGGGTAGTGCCACACCAGTGGCCGCATCACCGGCGCGCCGGTCTGGCTGTTCTCATAGAACAGGTTGTACAGATACGGCAGCAGTTGATAGCGCCGCTCCAACGCCGCGCGGGCCATGGCCTCCACCTCCGGCCCAAACGCCCACGGCTCATGCGGGTTGGTGCCCATCATCGCGTGATTGCGGCAGAACGGGTAGAGCGCCCCCGCCTCGAACCAGCGCGCCAGCAGCTCCGCCGTCACGTCCCCCGCGAACCCGCCGATGTCCACCCCCACAAAGCTCATGCCCGACAGCCCCAAATTCATCAGCAGCGGCAGGCTGCCCGAGAGGTGCTCCCACAGCGGCGAGTTATCGCCGCCCCACAGCGCCGTCACCGCCTGCGCGCCCGAGAAGGCCGCGCGCGTCAGGATGAACGGCCGCGTGTTGGGCGCCTGGGCCAGCAGCCCGGCGTGCGTGGCGCGCGCCATGTACAAGCCGTAAGTGTTGCGGGCGCTGGCGTGGGGCAGCGTCCCGCCCGCGTGGCGCGCCTCCAGCACCGGGCCGCTCACGTCGGTGCCGGCCGGTTCGTTCATGTCGTTCCAAATGCCCGCCACCCCCGTTTGGGCCACCCAGTCGGCTACGTGTTTACCCCACCACGCGCGCGCCTCGGCGGCGTGAAAGTCGGGGAAAGCGCTCAGCCCCGGCCACACGTTCGCCTGATACTCGCGCCCGTCGCCGTGCGTCACAAAATGCCCGCCTGCCTGGCCCTCCTGGTAGAGCGCGTAGTCCGGGTCCACCTTCACGCCGGGGTCCACAATCGTCACCGCGCGCAGCCCCTGCTTCTTCAAGTCCGCGATCAGGTGCGCGGGCCGGGCAAAGCGCCGCTTGTCCCAGGTGAAGACCCGGTAGCCGTCCATATAGTCAATGTCGAACCACAGCGCGTCGGCCGGGAACTTCCGCGTCCGCAGCTCCCCCGCGATGGCGCGCATGTCGGCCTCGCTGCGGTAGCCCCAGCGGCACTGGTGATAACCCAGCGCCCACAGCGGCGGCAGCGGCGCCCGCCCCGTCAGCCCTGTGTACTGCGCCACCACCTCCGCCAGCGTCGGCCCCGCCAATAGATACACCGTGGCCGTCTCCACCGGCGCGCCGCACTCCCAATCGTCGCCGGTCAGGTCAAACGTGGTGAACTCCGGCTGGTCCAGGTAGACGCCGTAGCTGCCGGTAACCGTATGCACCATGAACACCGGGAAGCTGGCATACAGCGGGTCGCTGGCGATGCCGATGCCCTCCGGCCGGTCCAGCAGCGCGTCGCTGTTGCGCATCACGTAGCGCCGCCCGCGCTTGTCCAGCCAGCCCGTCTTCTCGCCCAGGCCGTACACCGCCGCCGCCGGGTCCAGCGCGGCCCGCGCCGTCAGCGTCTCGCCGCGCTGCCCGAACTCCACCTCCGCCGCCGCGGCCCCGTCTGGCCGCAGCAGCCGCAGGCGCAGCGGGTCAACGCCGATCTCCAGCGCCAGCCCGTCAAAGCTTAGGCGCGCGCCCCCCTCCGTTGGCTCCAGCTTGCTCGCCGGCGCGTCCCCCAGCGCCGCCACCGCCGCCGAAGCATAGGCCGGCAGGCGGCGCTTGCGGCTGGTGCGCACCCGCAGCACGCCGGGCGCGGCGGGGGTCAGCTCTAGCAGGCCGCGTCCGGTGTGCACCAGCGCGCGCTCGGGCGTCTCGGCTAGCGTCTCAAAGGGGCCGAAGGGGCGGTAGGTAGGTGTGGGCATAGGTCGAGCATACACCAACTTGGGGGCAGGGGCAGCCCCGTTAACGCCCGCCGCCGGTCAGCGCTGACCGGCGGCGGGAAGGGTGGCAGGGGCGGGGAGGCCGCGCTAAATGCGGATCACATCGTCCAGGCCGGGGCCGATGACCAACTCTTGCAGGTGCTTGGTGTTGCCCACGCCGCGCTCAATCTTGATCCAGTTTTGGCGCTTGCGCTCTGCCTCGCGCAGCAGCTCCAGATAGGCGTCCAGCATCGCCTTGAACTTGTCGTGCTTGGGGCTTTTGCAGTTCTTGAGGGCCAGCTTGATGGAGGCGCTGGTCTTCTTGATGCCGGTGGTTAGCTGCCGGATGTCGTTCACCCGGTCGTACATGACCTTGTCCACCTTGGAGTTGATGTTCAGCGTGGGGTAGTGGATGTAGTGGTTGTGCAGGAACAGCATGTTCACCTGCGTCCTGGGGTCCACCACCAAATCCTTGGGCACGTTCGCTTTCCAAAACTTCGGGTCGAAATTCTTGGGCGCGGCCATGGCGCTTCTCCTTAGGTGGGCGAATTACAGATATTTTATACCTAGTTTCGCGTATTTCAAGCCCGGTGCGGCCTTTGCGGGCCAAACGTCAGCCCGGCCGCCGTGCGCGTCAGCCAGCGCCGCGCGGCTGTCAGCCTGGCCCGAACTTTTAAGGTCTTCTTTACTCAAACACCTGTTCGAGCAATTTCGACTCGTGGTATCATTAGCTCCGCGCGAGCTTTACCCCCATCCCGTGCACCACTTCGTCATTGTTGCCGCTCGCGCCGGGGAGCCTGCATGGATAAGGAAGCCGAGAAAATCACGATCATTGAAGGCCCGACGCCCGTCTTCGAGCAGACGCCCGAAACCTGGCTGCCGTCGCTGGCCGAAGGCCCCGCGCTGCCCACCCTCGTGCTCACCCGCCTGCGCACCTTCAACGGCCCGTCCATGGTCGAGCGCTGCTGGAAGGCCTGGGACGAGCATCGCCCCGTCTTCCTCGAGTACCGCGACGAACAGGGCGAGCGCCAGGAAGCCGAAGTCCTGGCCGCGCGCTACGTCGAAGTGCCCGAAGGCCACATGCTCCTGCTCTACCTGCGCATCAACTGACCGAGCCGCCCGTGACAGCCTGGCTGGGCCGCCCCGACCGTGCGCCACGTTGCGCGGTGTAGGCGGCTCAGTTCGTTTAACGCCATGCCCACGCCGCTGACGATCCTCCACCTCAACGACCTGCACGCCCACCTCGACCAGCTCCCGCGCCTGTTCACCCTCACCCGCCGGGAGCGCGAGCGCGCCCAGGCCGCCGGGCGCCGCGTGCTGCTGCTCGACGCCGGCGACTCCTCCGACCGGCGGCAGTGGGCCAGCGCTGCCACGCACGGCCGCGCCAACTACAGCCTGCTGGCCGCCATGGGCGTGCAGGCCGCCGTGCTCGGCAACGCCGAATTGTCTTGGGGCCGCCCCGCCCTCGCCCGCCTCGTCCAGTCCGCCGCGTTCCCCGTCCTGGCCGCCAATCTGGTAGACGGAGCCGACTCGTCGCAGCCCGCCGTGCCCGGGCTGTTAGCCTCCACCCGCCTCGACCTGGACGGTTTCTCCATCGGCGTCCTCGGCCTGACGCAAGCCTATCCCGCGGTCTACGGCCCCGCCGGCTATGGCCTGCTCGACCCGGCCGCCGTGCTGCGCCGCGAGCTGGGCCAACTGCGCGGGCAGGGGGCGCGGCTGGTCATCCTGCTCTCGCACCTCGGCCTGACCCGCACGCCCTTCGGCGCGGCCTCCGAGCCGCCCGGCGCCTGGCACGACGACGACGTGGCCGCCGCCTTCCCCGACCTGCCTGTGATCGTTGGCGCGCATACCCACACCGAGCTGCACCAGCCGCAGCGCTCCCTCCAGACCGTGATCGTGCAGGCGGGCTGCTTCGGCCAATGGCTCGGCCGGCTCGACCTGGACGTGGACGACGCCGGCGCGCTCAATGCCTATAGCGGCCGCCTCATCCCTTGTGACCCGACCGTGCCGCGCGACCCAACCATCCAGGGCACGCTCGAGCTTGTAGAAGAAGAAGCCCAGCGACTTGGCGCGCCGAAGCCCACCGCCGATTGACTGGAGCGAGAAGCCTCATCCGCATCCAACCGTCATGCTGACCCCATGCCTTTAACCGTCAACCTCGCCCGCTCCAGTGCGCTTTAGCGCGCCACCGCCCGCCCCTCGCCGCCACGCCGGTCGCGAGCGCATTAGAGCATTTTCAAAGATAGCCTCGGCCGGGAGACCTTGCCATGACCTATACCACCCTCCTCTACGACCTCACCGGCGGCGTGGCCACCCTCACGCTCAACCGGCCCGAAGTCCTCAACGCCTTCAACGACGAAATGGCGGCCGAAGCCCTAACTGCGGTGAAAACCGCCGAGCGCGACCCCGCCGTGCGATGCCTCGTCCTCACCGGCGCGGGCAAAGGCTTCTGTGCCGGGCAAGACCTCCAGGCCCTGCGCGCCCGCGCCGCCGCCGGCTCATTTCGCGCCCATTTGGAGCGCACCTACAACCCGCTCATCAGCCGCCTGCGCGCCCTAGAAAAGCCCGTCATCGCTCAAATCAACGGCCCCGCCGCGGGCGCTGGCCTGGGCCTCGCCCTCGCCTGCGACCTGCGCTACGCCGCCGCCGGCGCCAAACTCCGCCTGGCCTTCAGCGGCATCGGCCTCGCCCCCGATTCAGGCACGAGCTTCTTCCTCCCGCGCCTTATCGGCCCCGCCCGCGCCTTCGAGTTGGCCGCCACCAACGCCCCACTCACCGCCGAGCGAGCCTTGGCCTGGGGCCTCGTCAACGGCGTCTACCCCGCCGAAGAACTGGCCGCCGCCGTGCGCGCCGTGGCCGAACAACTGGCCGCCGCGCCCACCAAAGCCCTCGGCCTCACCAAGCGCGCCTTCAACCAGGCCGCCCACCTCACCCTGGACGAAGCCCTGGCCTACGAAGCCCAACTGCAAGAAATCGCCGGCCGCACCGCCGACTACCACGAAGGCGTAGCCGCCTTCCTCGCCAAGCGCCCCCCCGCCTTCAGGGGCGAATAACGGCGGCGACCCGCCCGCGGGATACCCTGGCCCTCGATCGGACGCCCAGTTGAAATAGGTGATCCGGTCAGTAGCGAGCGCGGGGCGTAGCACGCTACGCCCCAACGTTGGGAAGCGCGGCGGCGGGGATGGCCATATTGCGAAGCCGATTTTCATTCGTGTAATTCGTGATAATTCGTGGCAAATGCCTTTCGCCTGACAGACCCAACCCTATGACCCCTCCGATCCCGCCCGGCTGGCGCGACCAACTCGCCGCCGAAACCCGGCAAGCCTACTGGCCCAAGCTCCTGGCCTTCGTCGCCGCCGAGCGCGCCGCCCACACCGTCTTCCCGCCCGACGATGAAGTCTTCTCCGCCCTCGCCCTCACCGCCTACGCCGACACCAAAGTCCTCCTTCTCGGCCAGGACCCCTACCACGCCGACGGCCAGGCGCACGGGCTGGCCTTCTCCGTGCCGCCCGGCGTCGCGCCGCCCCCCTCGCTGCGCAACATATTCAAGGAACTCCACAGCGACCTGGGCCTGCCCCTGCCGCGCACGGGCTATCTGGCGCCCTGGGCCGCGCAGGGCGTGCTGCTCCTCAACGCCGTGCTCACCGTGCGCGCCCACCACGCCAACTCGCACCACGGCCGCGGCTGGGAGCAGTTCACCGACGCCGTGCTGCGCGCCCTGGCCGCCCGCGCCCAACCGGTGGTCTTCGTGCTGTGGGGCGCCTACGCCCGCCGCAAAGCCGCCCTGCTCGACCCCGCGCGCCACACCGTCATCGCCTCCGCGCACCCCTCGCCGCTCTCGGCCCACCAGGGCTTCTTCGGCAGTCATCCCTTCTCCCAGATCAACGCCGCCCTAATCGCCCACGGCGAGGCCGCGCTTGACTGGCGCTTGCCCGGAGGTGAAGCATGACCACTCCCCCCATTCGCACCGTGGCCGTCCTCGGCGCGGGCACCATGGGCGGCGGCATCGCCCAGGTGTGCGCCCTGCGCGGCTTCGCCACCGTGCTCTACGACGTGACCGAAGCGTTCGCCGCCGCCGGCCTCGACCGCGTGCGCGCCTCGCTCCAGAAGGGCGTCACCCTCGGCAAGACCGCGCCCGACGCCGCCCAGTCCGCCCTGGCCCGCCTGCGCCCCACCGCCGACCTGGCCGACTGCGCCGCCGCCGATCTCGCCCTCGAAGCCGTGCCCGAAGACGAAGCCCTCAAGCGCGACCTGTTCGCCCGCCTCGATGCCCTCCTGCCGCCCGGCGCGCTGCTCGCCAGCAACACCTCCTCGCTCTCCATCACGCGCCTCGCCGCCGCCGTGCAGCGGCCCGCGCAGGTGCTCGGCCTGCACTTCTTCAACCCGCCGCACCTCATGGCCCTGGTCGAGGTCGTGCGCGGCGAGCGCACCGCCCCCGAAACGCTGGCCGCGGGCGTGGCCTTCGCGCGCGCCCTCGGCAAGACCCCCGTGGTCTGTCAGGACGTGCCCGGCTTCATCGCCAACCGCGTGGCCCGCCCCTACTCCGGTGAAGCCCTGCGTCTCCTGGGCGAGCAGGCCGCCGACCCCGCCACCATAGACGCCCTGCTGCGCTCGCTCGGCTTCAAGATGGGGCCGTTCGAACTGCTCGACCTGATCGGCCTAGACGTGAACTTCGCCGTCACCCAGTCCATCTACCACGCCTACTTTGAAGACCCGCGCTACCGCCCGCACCCCCTCCAGCAGCGCCGCGTGGAAGCCGGCCTCCTCGGCCGTAAAACCAAGCGCGGCTTTTACGAGTATCCTTAAGCACCCGTAGGGTGCCGTAATCAGAAATCCCTAATGCCTTGCCCCTTCTGCGACCGCGACCCTGCCCTGGTGCTTTGGTCCAGCCTGCACTACAGCGTGCTGGCCGACGCCTACCCGCGCACGGCCGGCCATGTGCTCCTGGTCACCAACGACCACTACGCCAGCCACATGCACGCGCCCGAGGCCTGGGCCGCCGAGTTTGAGGCCGCGCAGGCCCTCGTGCGCCGCTTCCTCTTCGATGTGTTTGGTTCCGCCACCTTCCTGGAGAACGGCGCGGCTCGCCAAGAAGTGCCGCATGCCCACCTACACGGCGTGCCCTTTGCCGCGCGCGTGCCGCCCGAGTGGGTGGCGGCCGGCAGCGTGCGCCGGGTGGACTCGTGGGAAGCCGTGCGTCGTGAGTGTGAGCGCCGCGGCGCGTATGTGGCGCTCGAGACGCCCGAGGCCCGCTACCTACTCGCCCGCGACGCCGACTACGGCCGCCTGCTCTACACCATCCGCACTCAAATCGTCGCCCAGACCCCCGCCGAGTTCGACCCCAGCGCCGGCGAACTGCTGCGCGGTGGCCCCGGCATGGTGGCCCACACCGTCGGCCTGTGGCAAACGTGGCCCGCGCGCCCCTAGCCGCCCGCCGCGTGCTGGCCGCCCACCTGCGCGTCCTGGCGCTGGAGCCGGGCGCCCTGCGCCTCACCGGTCTCCCCAACACCGCGCTGCTGGCCTTCCACGCGCTTGCGTTGGCCGCCATGGCGCGGCTGGCGCATTGGCCGTTCTGGGCCATCCCCGCCCTGTGGGTCGGGGCCGGCCTGGCGCTGCTGGTGTGGCGGCGCGGCTGGCCCGCGCGCGGCGCCGAAGCGCTCGCGCCACTCTTTGGCCTCTATCTGGTTGTGGTCGTCCGGCTGTTCTTTATCTACGGCCTCCACCGTGAAGTGCCGCCGAGCCTCGGCTACACCGGCGCCGTCGGGCTGGCGGCCGCGTGGATTACCTTCATCCTGCTGCGTGGCGTGCATCTTCTGCCGGCGGCGGCGCTCGGAGCCGGTGCGCTGGCCCTATGGGGATGGGCGGGACAGCTCTGGCGGCTCGCCCCGGCCGGCGTCACCGGCAGCGACCCATACGCCTATGTGCAAATGGCAGTTGACCTTGTTCAGCACGGCACACTGCGCCACAGCTTCCCACTAGCAGTGTTGGCCGAGCAGTTGGGTCTGCCCACCCTGCCCGCCACGCACGTCGGCTACGTCCTCCCCAACGCCCACGGCCTCGCGCCCACCGTCTGGCCGCCCGGCTACTCCGTCCTGCTGGCCGCCGCCTATCGCTTGTTTGGCGAGCCGGCCCTGCTGTACTCCAGCGTCCCGGTCGCGCTCGCTGCGGCCACGCTCACCTGGGCGCTGGCCTGTCAATTGCTGCCGCCCGGCTCGAAACAACTGTCTCGCGCCGCCGCTGCCTTGGCCGTCTTCGCCCTCGCGACCTCCGCCGAGATGTTCCTGCGCCTCTCCATCCCGTTGGCCGACGGCGCGGCGCTGGTCTTCACCGCGCTGGCCGTCGTCGCCACGCTGGCCGCCGCGCGGCGCGGGCCAGCTGCCTTGCTCGGCCGCCTCGCCGCCTGGGGCGCGCTGGCAGGCGCGGCCGTAGGCGCGGCCTATGCCGTGCGCTATACCCAGGTGCTGATAATGCCCGGGCTGGCGCTGGCGGCGTGGCTAGGCCTCCGGCGGCCGCGTCCCCGGTTGGCCTTCCTCATCCCGTTCGCCGCTGCCGCCGCCCTCGTCGCCTTGCCGGATGTACTCTATCGCGTCAACCTCTACGGCTCGCCCTTCCGTTTCGGCACTGGCGAGTTGGCCCTTTTCTCCTGGCAGGCCCTGCCCGAGGCCCTCCGCCGCCTCGCGCCCGAGTTCCTCGCCCCCGGCGAGTTCGGCTGGCTGTGGCCGTTCGCCCTCCTCGGCGCGGCCTGCGCCTATCGCCGCCACCGCCTCGCGCTCGGCGCGCTGGCCGCCGCCTATGGGCCGCTCTTCGCCTTTCACATCTGGTATCCGTTCGTGCGCTTGCGCGACCTGCTGGCGCTCTACGCCCCGCTGGCCGCGCTGGCCGGGCTGGGCGCGGTGGTCGCCGTCGTCTGGCTCTGGCGGCGGCGCGGCGCGGCCTGGACCGTCGTGCGCGTGACCGTCGTCCTCGTCGCGCTCCTCGGCGCGGGCTGGCGCTTGCGCCTGCTGCAAAGTTGGGATAGCGGCTACTACACCTTCGGCTATCTGCGCCCCGAGCAGCGCGCCGGCCTGGAACACCTGGCCGCCCTCACCGAACCCAACGCCGTCATTGCCGCCTCGCTCAACAGCGGCGCCGTTGAGCTTTACGGCGGCCGGCCGGCCGTGCGCCCCGGCCACCAGCTTCAGCCCGGCGCCAGTTGGACCGAGGCCCAGTGGCTCACCTTCGCCGCCGCCCTGCGCGCCCAGGGCCGCCCGCTGTATCTGCTCATGGACAGCGCCGAGCTAGACGCCCCGCTGGCCGCCGTGCGCGCCGCCTATGGCGTCACCGCCGTGGCCGCGCTCAACGTTCCCGTCTACTTCGTCGGCGGCGGCTCGCGCAACGCCACCGTCACCCTGTGGCGCGTGAATGCCGCCCCTTAGCGCCTGCCCGCACGTCCAGTTGACCAGCCGCCGCCTTCCGTTTACGATGGCCCTATGACCGTTGCCGTTATGCGTTTCAGCGACTATGTCTGCCCCTGGTGCGCCATGGGCGAAGCCGCCCTGGCCCAACTGCAAGTCTCGCGCAATGTTGAACTAGAAATCCGCGCCTACGAACTGCGCCCGGCCGGCACGCCGCCGCTCCCGCCCGCGCAGGAGGCCGCCTTCCGCCGGCACGTGCGCGATGGCTGGCCGCGCGTGCAGCGCCTCGCCCTCGAACGCTTTGGGCTGGAGTTGAACCGGCCCGAAGACGGCTCACTCACGCCCACGCGGCTGGCCCACATCGCCACCAAATATGTGCTCAGCCAGAGTGCCGCGCAGGGCGAAGCCTTCCACCGCGCCGTCTTCCGCGCCCACTGGCAGGAACTCCGCGACATCAGCGCCGTGGATGTGCTGGCCGACCTCGCGCGCGGCGTCGGGCTAGACGAAGCCGCCTTCCGCGCCGCGCTGGACGACCCGAACCTCAACGCCGCCGTGAAAGACGACGAGGCCTGGGCCAACGCCAACGGCCTCAGCGGCGTGCCCGCCTTCATCCTCGGCGAGCGCTACCTCGTCTCCGGCGCGCAGCCCCTCAGCGTGCTAGAACAGGCCGTGGACCGCTGCCAGGCCGAAGGCCTGACCATATGAAGGTCGTCATCGCCGGCGAATTGCCGCTGGCGGAGAACGTGCTCACCCTGTGCCTCGCGGCCGGCCACGCCGCCACGCTCTTCTTGGTCGAGTCGCTGGCCGACGCCCAGGCCGCCGCCGCCCTGGCCGAAGCCGCCCGCGCCGCCGACTTGGCCGTGGAATGCCACAACGAGAGCAAAGCCGGCAAGCGCCGCGTGCTCCACCTGCTGGCTGCTGCGCCCGCCGTGTGCGTCTCTGCGCTGGCCTGCTCGGCCACCGAGGCAGCCGCTTGGCTGCCCGACCCGGCCCGCGCCGTGGGGTGGGGGGCGCTGCCGCCGCTGGCCCCCGGCGGCACGGTCGAGCTGGCCGCGCCGCTGCAAGCCGCGCCGGCCGCCCTGGCCCTCGCCGAAGCGTTCTGGGCCGGCCTGGGCCTCACCGCCACCCGCGTGGCCGACGGCCCCGGCCTGGTGCGGGCGCGCGTGGTCTGCGCCCTGGTCAACGAGGCCGCCACAGCGCTGGCCGAGGGCGTCGCCTCCGCCCGCGAGATAGATGTGGCGATGAAACTGGGCATGAACTACCCCTACGGCCCGCTCGATTGGGGCGACCGGCTGGGGCTTGACCTGGTGCTGGGCGTCATGCGCGGCCTGCACGAGGAATTTGGCGAGGACCGCTATCGGCCCTGCCCGCTGCTCACCCGCTACGTGCAGGCCGGGCGGCTGGGCCAGAAGACCGGGCGCGGTTTCTTTGAGTATTAAGGAGAGTGCGATGGACCCTGCTGTGAAGAAAGCGGCCCTGCGGCTATTCACCTATGGCCTGTATGCCGTGACGGCCCGCCACGGCGACGAATTGAGCGCCATGACCGTCAACTGGATCGTGCAAAGCTCGTTTGACCCGCCCCTCGTGGCGCTGGCCGTGGAGCACGACAGCCACAGCCGCCAGGTCATCGAAGCGGCCGGCGCGTTTGCCGTGAACATCTACGAGAGCGGGCAGCGCGAGTTGGCCGGCTCGCTCGGCCGCACCTTCGCCAAGCACCCCGACAAGATCACCGGCGCGGCCTGGACCCCCGGCCCGGCCACCGGCAGCCCCATCCTCGCAGCCGCCCTCGCCTGGGTCGAGTGCCGCGTGCAGAGCGCCACGCCCTCCGGCGACCACGTGCTGTTCATCGCCGAGGTGATCGAAGCCGGCCAGCACCGCCCCGGCGCGCCGTTGACGATTGCCGAGGCCGGGTTCAAGTATTCCGGCTAGCCGCCCATGCCCTACGCCTCGGTTGACGCCTACCTGGCCGACAAGGTGTCGCCGGACCTGCGGCCGGTGGTGGACCGCCTGTTCGCGTTGATGGCCGAGTTGGCCCCCCAGGCCACGCTCGGCCTGTATTACGGCGCGCCCATGTGGAAAGGCGCGGGCTACCTGGCCTGGATCAGCGCCGCTAAGGCCCACATCTCGCTCGGCTTCACCCACGGCCGCGCGTTCGAGGACAAGTACGGCCTGCTGCGCGGCTCGGGCAAGCACGCCATGAACCTCCAGTTCCAGGCCGTGGACGAGATCAAGCCGGGACAGGTGCGCTATTACGTGAAGCAGGCGCTGAAGCACGACCAGCGCCGGCCACCCGGCCGCTGAAACACACCCGGCCAGGGGCCGCCAGGGCCTCAAAAGCCGTCTGGCTCAGGCCGACTTTCAGGCTCAAAATAACCAGGGCGCTCAGGTGAGCGCCCTGGGTCGTTCGTGCCCCGCTGCCAACCACCCGCCCGACCACCCCTCGGTCAGTCTGGCCGGTCCCTGGAGGTCCTGCGCCTCCACCCCTCTTCCCTTAATAGCTGATATTCACCGGCGTGCCCACCTCGGCCCAGTCATACAGCGTCTGCGCCTCGGCAATGCCCAGGATCACGCACCCAAACGACACCCGCTGGCCCAGCAGCCCCGCCCACAGCCGCGAGCCGTCCGACAGAATTGGCAGCGCATGAATCCCGTTTTGCAGCGACCCGGCCCAATAAATCCCCAGCCAGTTCGGCATCCACAAATCCCACGTCGCGCCATACGCGTTGGGAATCTTGTTCAGCACGCTGAAGTTCCCCGGCACCGTCTCGCGCCCCGGCTCGCCCGTCGAGACCACCCAATCCCACAGCAGCGCGCCGTCCTGGTACACGTACATGCGCTGCAGCGACAGGTTGACCCGAATTTCCCGGTTGCCGATCAACGGCGGCGGCGGGTCGTTCGGGCTGCTGTTGTCCGTGCCGTCTCCGTTGCTGTCTCCCGCGTCGCTCCCCCCCGCCGGAATGATCAGCGCCTGCCCGGCGAAGATCAGCGACGGATTCGCGATGCTGTTGGCCGCCGCGATCTGCGACACCGTGACCCCGTAGCGCTGCGCGATGCGCGCCAGAATGTCGCCCGGCTGCACCACGTAGGTCGTCCTTGAGCCGCTGGGAGCGGGCGTCTGGCCGGGGTCCGGCGGTCCGGCCGGGGGCACATCGCTCACCGATGCATGTGCCGGGATGATGAGTACCTGCCCGGCGAAGATCGCGCTGCTCGCCAGGTGGTTGGCCTCCAAAATATCCGTCCAGCTCACACCGTAGCGCAGGCCGATGCGATACAGGTTCTCACCCGCCTGCACGGTGTGGGTGATCTGGTCTCGGGCGGGCTGGGCGGCGGCGGGCCGAACGGGCAAGCCGCCAAGCAGCAGCGCCAGCGCCAGCGCGGCCCAGCCCAGGCGCGCCAACCGGCGAAAGCAAGACGACATCGCGGTGCCTCCTCGTGAGCGACGCGCCTATTCTAGCAAGAGCCGTGCCGCGCGCCCGGCGGCCGGCGTCCGCCCAAACAAAAAGCCCGGTCGAACCGGGCCAGGCCAAACTGTTGGATTGTCAGACGCCGCTCCTAGTCGTCCGAGGCAATCAGGTCCGACATGGCCTGGTATTCCGGCTTCCAAACCTTGGTTTCGCCCGCCGAGCAATTCGTGCAGCGGAAGATCAAGTAAACGCGGCCATCCTTGCCCATATCGGCCGCATTGGCAAAGACAGTGGTCGCCCCACAGTTGGGGCACTCGGGCAGGTTGTCATCAATCTTTATGTGGGCAATCGTGTACCGCATTCTGGTCCTTTACCACAGCGCTCAAAATGAGACGACGCGCCGGTGATTGGCGCGCCGCCTATAAGCTTGATTCTACCCCTCCCCCGCGGAACTGGCAATACCTGTTTCCAGCGGCCATCGCGCCTGCCTGTCGCCGCCCCGCCGCGCTTCATGCGCCCGGCGGCGGGTGTTACAATCCTCTCCGCTGGCCCGCGCCTGTTGAAAGGATGCCCCCCATGCCCGAAGCCGTCATCGTCTCCGCCGTGCGCACGCCCATTGGCCGTCATGGCGGCGCGCTCAAAGACGTGCGCCCCGACGACCTGGCCGCGCTGACCCTGCGCGCCGCCGTTGAGCGCGTCGGCCTCGACCCCGCCCTTATCGAAGAAGTCTACCTGGGCTGCGCCAACCAGGCCGGCGAAGACAACCGCAACGTCGCCCGCATGGCCGCCCTGCTGGCGGGCTTCCCCGCCTCCGTCGCCGCCGTCACCTTCAACCGCTTGTGCGCCTCCGGTCTCACCGCCGTCAACGCCGCCGCCCGCGCCCTCAAAGCCGGCGAAGGCGAAATCTACCTCGCCGGCGGCGTCGAAAGCATGACCCGCGCCCCCTACGCCCTCGCCAAGACCAGCCCCGAATGGTCGTTCGGCAACGCCACCCTGTGGGACACCACCCTCGGCTGGCGCTTCCCGAACCCCCGGCTCAAGGCCCTGCACGGCCACGACTCCATGGGCGAGACCGCCGAGAACATCGTCGCCGACACCCTGGCCGCGGGCCGGCCCATCACCCGCGAAGAGCAAGACGCCTTCGCGCTCGAAAGCCAGCGCCGCGCCGCCGCCGCCCAAGACAGCGGCCGCTTCCAGGCCGAGATCGTGCCCGTGCCCGTCCCGCAGCGCAAGGGCGACCCCCTCCTGGTAGACCGTGACGAGCACCCGCGCCCCGACACCTCCGCCGCCGCCCTCGCCCGCCTCAAACCCGCCTTCCGCGATGGCGGCACGGTCACCGCCGGCAACTCGTCCGGCCTCAACGACGGTGCCGCCGCGCTGGTGCTCATGAGCGACCGCAAGGCCATTCAGCTTGGCCTCCAGCCGCTGGCCCGCGTGGTCGCCTCGGCCGCCGCCGGCGTGGCTCCGCGCACCATGGGCCTCGGGCCGATCCCCGCCACCCGCAAAGCCTTGTTGCGCGCCGGGCTGGAGCTAAAAGACATCCGCCTCATCGAGCTAAACGAAGCCTTCGCCGCCCAGGCCCTGGCCGTCATGCGTGCGCTGGGCCTCGACCCCGCCCTCACCAACGTCAACGGCGGCGCGATTGCCCTCGGCCACCCCCTCGGCGCTTCCGGCGCCCGCCTCATGGTCACCCTCCTCCACGAGATGGGCCGCCGCGCCGCGGCGGAGGCGCGTCCCTATTACGGCCTCGTCAGCCTGTGCGTCGGCGTCGGCCAGGGCGAGACGACGATTGTCGAGTGGTTGGGGGCCTAAAGCTGAGAGGCCCTAACGAGTGGCGCGCGGAACCGCCGCGACCGCGATCCTCGCCTACTTGTTGGCGAAGCGGTAGCCGATCCCGCGCGAAGTCAGGATGAACTCCGGCCGGTTAGCGTCGCGCTCGATCTTCTTGCGCAGGTAGTGGATGTACAGCTTCAGGCTCTCATTGGCCTCGCCGTACTCCGGCCCCCACGTCTGCGTGATCAACTCGCTGCGCGTCAGCACCCGCCCGGCGTTGCGCGCCAGCACCGACAGCAGCGTAAACTCCTTGGGCGTCAGCTCCACCGCCTTGCCATACACGCTCACCTCGCGCGTGTGGAAGTTGATGCGCAGGTTGCCCTCGGCGAAGTTCAGCTCGTCGGCCCCGCGCTCGGTGGTGCCCCGCCGCAGTTGCGTGCGGATGCGCGCCAGCAGTTCGTGGTTATCGAACGGTTTGACCACGTAGTCATCGCCGCCGATCTCCAGGCCCTTGACCACATCCTTCACTGAACTCTTGGCGGTGATGAAGATAATCGGCACCTGCGTGGTCTCGCGGATGCGCCGGCACACTTCCCAGCCGTCCATTTCGGGCATCATCACGTCCAGCAGCACCAGGTCTACCGGCTGGGTGCGAATCAACTCCAGCGCCTCACTCGCCGCGGCGGTCTTGACCACCTCAAAGCCGTGATGCTGCAACAGCGTGCCGATCAGCCACAGCGTGTTTTCATCATCGTCTACGACCAGGATCTTCTCAGACATGGCAGTCCCGTCCAGCGTAGGTATGAAAAGTGTTAGAAAGTCTAACACCATGTCCTAACTTTGGCAAATGCCGGTTAGAGCCGTTCCCCCCCAGGCCGGCGGCCTCCAACTCCCGCCGGCCACAACCCAGCCACCCTCACCCGGCTCATGCTTCCGCGCCCCGAACGGGCGTGCTACAATCGTCACGCCGCCGGCCCGGGTGTCAAAACCCCGCCGGCGCACCCAACCTTGCGAGGTGAAGCCATGACAGCACCGCAGCGCCTGCCCGGCCGCCGAATCGGCTTCGTGTCAACCCGGCTGGCCGGCACCGATGGCGTCTCGCTTGAAACCGAAAAATGGGCAACCGTCCTGGAACGGCAGGGCCACATCTGCTGCTATTTCGCCGGCGAATGCGACCGGCCGGCCGAACGCAGCCGCATCGTGCCCGAGGCGCACTTCCGCCACCCCGCCATCGCCGCCATTGGCAACGCCGCCTTCGACAGCGATCTGAGCGCCCCCGACCTGGAAATCTTCTCCAATCCCAAACTGGCCGGCCTCCCCCGCGCTGTCCACCACCGGGTGCGGCCTCCCGCCCTGTCCGCCCGCATCCGCGAACTGGCCCTCTACCTGGAAGCGCAGCTCTACCAGTTCATCCACGACTTCGAGCTGGAGTTGCTCATCATCGAGAACGCGCTGGCCATCCCCATGAACCTGCCCCTGGGCATCGCCCTGACCGAGTTCATCGCCGAAACCGGCCTGCCCATCATCGCCCACCACCACGATTTCGCCTGGGAGCGCCAGCGCTTCACGGTCAACTGCGTAGACGACCTGCTGCGCCTGGCCTTCCCGCCCGCGCTGCCCACTATCCGCCATGTCGTCATCAACTCCGTCGCCGCCGCCGAGCTTAGCCGGCGCGTGGCCGTCACCCCCTTCATCATCCCCAACGTCATGGACTTCGATCACCTGCCCTCCCCGCCCGACGCCTACACCCAGCACCTGCGCGCCGATCTGGGGCTGCTGCCCGGCGAGTACTTCATCCTCCAGCCCACCCGCATCGTGCAGCGCAAAGGCATCGAGCACGCCATCGAACTGGTCAAGCGCCTCGGCCTGCCCGCCCGCCTCGTCATCTCGCACGCCTCCGGCGACGAAGGCTCCGGCTATGAGCGCCATCTCCGCAGCTTCGCCGCCCTGCTCGATGTCCCCGTCAGCTTCGTCTCCGGCCTCATCGGTGATCAGCGCGGCCTGACCCCCGCGGGCCGCCCGGTCTACGCCCTGGCCGACCTCTACCCTCACGCTGACTTGGTCACTTACCCCTCCGCCCTGGAAGGCTTCGGCAACGCCTTCCTCGAAGCGGTTTACTATCGCCGCCCGCTCGTCGTGAATAACTACTCCATCTTCGAGGTAGACATCAAGCCCAAGGGCTTTCAGGTCATCGAGTTCGACGGCTACATTGCCGAAGAAACCCTCCAGCAGACGCGCCGCCTGTTCACCACGCCCAGCCTGGCCGCCGAGATGGCCGACACCAATTACAACCTGGCGCGCCGGCACTATTCCTACTCCATGCTCGACCGCCGCCTGCAAACCCTCGTGGCCGACCTGTTTGGCGAGCAGACCCTCTGAGCCGGGCCGCCCGTCTGCGCTCTCTGTCTTTTCACCCCCGAACGGACGTGCTACAATTCGCGCACATGGCCCTCGAACTCAACAAACTCACGCAGGCCGTCAACCAGCTCAGCCTCACCTTGGCCGCCAAGCTGACTGACCTGGAGGCGCGCTTGCCGATCGCCCAGGCCGCCCTGCGCGCCATCGCCGACCCCGCTGCCGACCTGCGCCGCAAGGTGGAGGCCGCCCTCCACCTGCGCTGGGCCGGCGCCATCCCCACCGCCGAAGCCGTTGACGCCGCCTTCCCGCCGCCCGACCTCGCCGCCCGCCACACCGTCATCGCCGCCGACGGTTCGCAAATCTACCCCGACCGGCACGGCGTCGCCCTCTATTACCTCATCAACATCGGCAGCATCGTCTTCCGCGCCGGGCTGGAGCGCGCCCCCAGCACCGCCTCCACCCCGCAGGTCTTCTACGAAGACGCCGACTTATACGAAGTAGACGGCGGCCAGAAGCCCGCCGTGCTCATAGACGCCGAGCGTGACCGCCGCGAGTTGGCCGAGCTGGCCCGCCTGGCCGCGCCCGAGGCCGCCTCCGCGCCCACCCTGGCCGTGCTCGACAACGGCCTCCTGCTCTACCTCTCCCTCCAAATCAACGACCAGCACCTCATCCGCCAAAAGATCGGCGAATACCTCGACCAGCTCGACCAGCTGCGCGACACCGGCGCGGCCGTCGCCGGCGTCGTGGACCGGCCGCGCGCCGCCAATGTCGTGCGCCTGCTGCACCTGCACGGCCTGGCCCTCGACCAAGTCCGCGAAGAAACTCTGCGCGACCTCGGCCCCGCCTACACCGGCCTGACCGACGGGCTGCTCTTCAATTTCCTGGCCCCCGGCCAGCGCAGCGCCCTGTTCGTCAACGCCTCCCCCAACAATGAGCTTTACTACCGCGACCGCGGCCACACCATCTACTTCTTCTACCTCAACGCCGGGCGGCCCGGCCAGCCCGGCTTGTTGCGCGTGGAAGTCCCCGAATGGGTCGCCAACGACCCCGCCCGGCTCAACCTCACCCACGCCGCGCTAGTCTCGCAATCGCAGGTCAGCGCTGGTTTCCCCTATGTCCTCGTGCGCGCCCACGAACTGGCCGTCGTCACCCAGGGCGAGCGCCGGACGTTCGATGAGATGGTCATGGGCGCGATGATCCGCCGGCAGTTGGCCCCCGGCCTCTCGCACAAGGCCCAAGGCAAAGCCTGGACGGGCGCCGCCCGGCGGCGCTTTGGGCGCTAGGAGCGACACATGGCAGACGGATTGAACCTGGCGATTGGGCGCCTGTTGCGCAGCGCCACCACCGGCTTTGTCTTCGGCTGCTCGGTGCCCGAACCGGAAGTGCCCCGCTTTGGCGACCTGGTGAAGGCCCCCGCCCAGCGCGGCCGCAGCCAGGTGCTCGGCCTGATCTACGACATCGTCATCGAAGACGACCCGTTCGTGCGCCAGATGATCGCCGCGCCCGACCTGGACGAAGCCTACATCCTCGACCAGCGCGAGAACCGCCAGGTGCCGCTCGAAGTGGCCGTGCTCTCCATCGGCTACTACAGCCTCACCGGCTCCCTCGTGTGCGCACTGCCGCCTCAGCCGCCCGTCACCCTCGACCGCATCGAAGCCTGCTCGCCCGCCGAGTGGCGCGACTGCACCGCCCAATTCGATTTCTTGCGCCTGGTGCTCAACGCCCCCGACGTGCCCGCCGACGAGTTGATCGTCGTCGCCCTGCGCAACGCCGCCACCGCCCGCCCGCCCGAAGACCAGCGCCCCTTCCGCCGCGCCGCCGGCCGCGAACTGGCCCGCCTGCTCTCCCGCGACCTGCCGCGCCTGGAAAACCTGCTCCGGCGCATTCAGAGCTAGGCGAGACTTTGCCACGCATGGGCACGAATTAGGACGAATGGACATGAATACGGGCAGGCAGGCGCGCCGGGCGGCGGAAGTGTTGTACCCCGCGCTGTCCTACCAGATCGTCGGCGCGGCCATGGAAGTGCACAACGTGCTGGGGCCGGGCTTTCTGGAAGCGGTCTACCACACCGCGCTGGCGCATGAGCTCTCCCTGCGCGGTGTGCCCTTCGAGTCGGAGAAAGCGCTGCCCGTCCGTTACAAGGAACAAATCGTCGGCCAATACGAAGCCGATCTGGTCGTGGACGACAAGATCATCATCGAAATCAAGTCAACGACCTCTCTGCACTCCGCCCACTTTGCTCAGGCGCAGCATTACCTATCCGCCACCGGTTTGCGCCTGGCCCTGCTCATCAACTTCGGCGCCAAAGCCCTCGAAACCAAGCGCATCGTCCAATGACCCACCCCCCATCATTCCTGCCCCATTCGTCGCTCTCCATTCGTGCTCATTCGTGGCAAAAATCCTCCCATCCCTAAAGCCCTCCCATGACCCTCAACCCTCCCTCTAACCTCGACGACCTCTTCCACTCCGCCCCGCCCCGCGCCCGCCTCGGCCTCGTCGTCGGCGGCTCCCTCTCCCAGGGCGTCCTCGTCAAGCTCGACCCCGGCCAGGTCCCCGGCGGCGTCATCGAAGACATGGCCGTCGGCCGCTACGTCGTCGTCGAAGGCCGCACCGGCAAAAAATTCTTCGCCATCGTCACCGACATCGCCCTCGACAGCGCCAACCCCGATCTGCTCAAGACCCCGCCCGACCCGGCCGACGCCTTCACCGCCGACGTTTACGCCAGTGAGCTGGCCTTCGGCACCCTCAACATCGCCCCCATGCTCCTGCTCGACGCCCAGGGCGGCGGCAAACCCGCGCCGGTCAAGACCGTCCCCGCCCACTTCGCCCTCGTCTACCCCGCCAGCGAAGCAGACGTCAACCAGGTCTTCGGCGCCGAAGACCTCCAGCACTTCCACATCGGCGCCCCGCTCGACATGGCCGACGTCAAAGTCAACCTCGACCTGCCGCGCTTCGTCGAGCGCTCCTCCGGCGTGTTCGGCAAGAGCGGCACCGGCAAGAGCTTCATCACCCGCACCATCCTGGCCGGCATCATCAAAGCCGACGCCGCCGTCAACCTCATCTTCGACATGCACAACGACTACGGCTGGTCCGTCAAGAACGAGCACAGCCAGGAGTTCAAGGGCCTGCGCCAGATCTTCCCCGACGGCCGCGTGCAAGTCATCACCCTCGACCCCCAAACCTCCCGCCACCGCGGCAGCAAAACCGACGGCGAGCTGCACATCGGGCTTGACCAAATAGAGCCGGAAGACGTGGAAATGCTGGCCGGCATCATCGGCCTCAGCGAAGTGCAGGTGGGCGCCCTCTACTACCTGCGCCGCAAGCTCCAGAAGAATTGGATCGTCAAGTTACTTGACGAAAACGACACCAGCGAGATTGACCAACTCGAAGACGAAGAGAAGATCCAGAAAGGCACCCTGCGCGCCATCCAACGCAAGTTCGAGCAGTTCCGCCCCGACCGGCTGGGCTTCCTCAGCCTGTGCCCGCCGCCCGACGACACGGTTGACTACATCTTCAACTGCCTCAACCGTGGCATCCACATCGTGCTCGAGTTCGGCGTCTACGGCAACTCGCTGGCCGCCTACGTCCTCGTCGCCAACTACCTCACCCGCCGCATCCACGCCCGCTACGTCGAGCAGAAAAACAAGGCCGCCGGCCAGACCGGCCAAGAGCCGCGCCCGCTCGTCATCACCATCGAAGAAGCCCACAAATTCCTCGACCCCGAGATCGCCGGCCACACCATCTTCGGCGCCATCGCCCGCGAACTGCGCAAATACAACGTCACCCTCCTCATCGTAGACCAGCGCCCCAGCGGCATCGAAGAAGAAGTCATGAGCCAGATCGGCACGCGCGTCACCTGCCTGCTCGACAACGAAGCCGACATCAAAGCCGTCTTCTCCGGCGTCAGCGGCGCCGGCCACCTGCGCGAAGTCCTGGCCCGTCTCGACACCCAACAGCAAGCCCTCATCCTCGGCCACGCCGTCCCCATGCCCGTCGTCGTCAAAACCCGCGACTACGGCCCCGACCTCTACGCCGCCGTCGGCTACCTCGAGCCTGCCGCCGCCCGCGCCCACACCGCCGCCGCCAAGCGCGCCCTCTATGGCGACGACGATGACTAGCCTCGGCGGCCGCCCTTTGGCCCGGCAATCGGAGGCGCGCCTGTTAGGCCGCTCGTGGCCTCGCTGGCTCACCTACGCTTTCTTAGCCGTCAGCAGCTTCCTCATGATCTACCCCATCCTCTACGTCGTGCTCGGCGCCTTCACCACCCCCGAGCGCTTCTACGAATTCAACTTCCTGCCCATTCCCAACACCCTCAACTGGCCCAGCCTGGTGCGCACCTGGCGCGCCGTCAGCGGGTCTTACCTGGTCACCCTGCTGCGCGTGGGCTTCTATCTGGCCCTGACCCTCGGCGTCGGCGTCACCGGCGGCTCCCTCTTCTCCAAAATGCGCTTCCCCGGCCGCGGCCCCCTCTTCCTGCTGCTGCTCTCCGGCCTCGTCATGCCGCCCATCCTCATGATCCTGCCGCAGTACATCCTGCTGGCGCGCTTCCCCTTCGCCGGCGGCAACAACTGGCTGGGGCAGGGCGGTCACGGCTTCGCCGGCGAGTGGCCCGCGCTCTTCCTGTTTGGCTGGGTCCCGCCCCTCGCCATCTTCTTGCTCAAACAGACCTTCGACATGCTCCCCACCGAGTACGAAGACGCCGCCCGCGTAGACGGCGCGGGCCTCTTCACCATCCTGTTCCGCGTCTACGGCCCGCTGCTGGCCCCCGCCCTGGCCGCGCTCACCATCCTCACCTTCCTCACCTATTGGAACGACTACCTCTGGCCCAGCCTCACCATCGCCGGCAGCCCAGAGTGGTACCCCATCTCCTTCAAGATCGTCAACATCGCCGGCGAGACCCCCAGCCCCGGCATGTTCATGCGCTTCATGCTCGCCATGTGGCCCCCCGCGGCCGTCTACTTCCTCTTCCAGCGCTACTTCGTGCAGGGCCTGGTCGCCAGCGGCCTGAAAGGCTAAACCACCGCCCGCCCTGCGCGTCTCGAAAACAAGTAAAATGAGTGCCGATGAGAAATCCATCCTGCTGTCATCCAGGCCGCTGCTCGCGCGACGTATGGCTGGAACGCGAAAACCATAGCCGCCCGCCGGCCCTGTCGCCCCAAGGAGAATGATCCATGAGCCCCGCCAAGACCACCGCCAAGCCCGCCGCCGCCAAGAAGTCCGCCGGCTTCACCGCCGAAGAAAAAGCCGCCATGAAAGAGCGCGCCCGCGAGCTTAAGGCCGAAGCCGCCAAGGCCGACGGCGAGAGCCTCGCCCTGGCCGCCATCGCCGCCCTCCAAGAGCCAGACCGCGGCCTGGCCAAGCGCCTGCACGCCCTCATCAAGACCCACGCCCCCAGCCTGGCCGCCAAGACCTGGTACGGCATGCCCGCCTACGCCAACGCCGAAGGCAAGGTCGTCTGCTTCTTCCAGTCTGCCCAGAAGTTTGGCGCCCGCTACGGCACCCTCGGCTTCAACGACGCCGCCCACCTCGACGACGGCGTCCTGTGGCCCACCGCCTTTGCCCTCACCGCCCTCGGCCCCGCCGAAGAAGCCAAGATCGCCGCCCTCCTCAAAAAAGCCGTCGGCTAAACCCGCCGCCCTCGCCGCGCTCACCACCCGCGCCGCCGCTGCCCTCAGCGGCGGCGCGCTTTCTCTCCCCGTGTCATCACCCTCATCCCCCACCCACGCTATCCTGACCCCCTCCCTCCTACCCCCAACTTCCCAAATCCGTACAAATGTGCGATTATGCCTGCTGAAGCGGCCCGCCACTCGGCCCACGCCTCAAACACACCATTCGCGCCATTCGTGATAATTCGTGGCAAAAATCCTTTCAGACCCCCAAACCCCCATGGCCCCCATTCACGTCCTCCACTTCGCCGACCTCCACATCGGCATGGAAAACTACGGCAAGTTCGACCCGCAGACCGGCCTCTCCACCCGCCTCCGCGACTTCCTCGACCGCCTCGATGAAATCGTCGCCTACGCCCAGGCCCACGCCGCCGACCTCATCGTCTTCGCCGGCGACGCCTTCAAGACCCGCGACCCCGACCCCACCCAGCAGCGCGAATTCGCCCGCCGCCTCAAGCAGCTCGCCGACCGCGCCCCCGTCTTCCTGCTCGTCGGCAACCACGACATCCCCGGCATGGCCGCCCGCGCCACCTCCATAGACATCTTCCGCGCCCTCGACGTGCCCAACGTCACCGTCGGCCGCTCCCCCGGCTCGCGCGTCATCGCCACCGCCCACGGCCCCGTCTTCCTCGGCTGGGTCCCCTTCCCCGTCCGCAACCGCCTGCTCAACCAGGAAGAACATCGCGGCGCCTCCGTCGAGACGCTCGACCGCGCCGTCGAGCAGCACGTCACCACCTTCCTCAGCGACCTCGCGCAAGAAGCCGCCCAGCACGCCATGCCGCGCCTGCTCGTCGGCCACTTCTCCGTCGGCGGCGCCACCTTCGGCTCCGAGCGCAGCGTCATGCTCGGCCGCGACCTCGTCGTCCAAAAGTCCGCCTTGGCCGACCCCGCCTGGGACTACGTCGCCCTGGGCCACATCCACAAGCACCAAAACCTCACCCCCGCCCGCCCGCGCGGCGCCCCCGCCGACTTCCCCGCCGGCGGCCGCCTGCCCCCCATCGTCTACTCCGGCTCGCTCGAGCGCATAGACTTCGGCGAAGAGCACGAAGCCAAAGGCTTCTGCTGGGTCACCCTTGAGCGCAACGCCACCGATTGGCAGTTCGTCCCCGTCAACGCGCGCCCCTTCCGGAGCGTGAGCGTGGACGCGCGTGCCGTCGCCGACCCCACCACGCTCGTCCTCAACGCGCTGGCCGAGCGCCGGCTTGCCGGCGCCGTCGTCCGCCTGCAAATTCAACTCGGCGACGGGCAAGAAGCCGCCCTGCGCCGCAAAGAGATCGAAGCCGCCCTCGCCGCCACCGCCGGCCCCGCCACCCTCATCGTGCAAGTCGAGACCGCCACGCGCCAGGTGGGTGTCGGCCTCAACGCCGAAGCCCTCACCCCCCTGCAATGGGTCGAGCGCTACTGTGCCGTGCGCCAGAAGCCGCCCGAGCGCACCGCGCGCCTCCTGGCCGCCGCCGCCGATCTGCTTCAAGGAACCGGAGCATGATCCCGCTGCGCCTGGAACTCTCCAACTTCCTCGCCTATCGCTCGCCCGCCCCGCTCGACTTCACCGGCCTGCACGTCGCCGTGCTCTGCGGCGAGAACGGCGCCGGCAAGTCCTCCCTGCTCGACGCCCTCACCTGGGCGCTGTGGGGCAAGGCCCGCGCCAAGACCGACGCCGAGCTGGTCCACCAGGGCCAGGCCGAGATGCGCGTGGAGTTCACCTTCGCCCTGCGCGACCAGGTCTACCGCGTCATCCGCGCCCGCAAGGCCGGCCGCGCCGCCGGCAGCCTGCTCGACTTTCAAGTCCGCAACCCCGCCGGGCAGTTCGTCAGCCACGGCGAAGCCACCATCCCTAAGACGCAGGAGAAGATCATTCAAGCCCTGCGCCTCACCTACGACACCTTCGTCAACTCGGCCTACCTCGTCCAGGGCCAGGCCGATGAGTTCACCGGCAAACGCCCCACCGAGCGTAAGCAAGTGCTGGCCGATATCCTAGGCCTGCAAGAATGGGAAGTCTACGAGGCCCGCGCCAAGGAGAAGATCAAGGTCATAGATTTACGCCTCGCCACCGTCGAGGCCCTGCTCAGCGAGATTGAGGCCGAGCTTAACCGCCGCCCCGAATACGAAGCCGAGTTGCGCGACGCCCAGGCCAAGGTCATCGCCGTGGGCGAGCGCCTGCGCGCCGCCGAGGCCGGTTGGGCCCAAATTGACACCGCCCGCACCGCCCTGGCCGCCCTCGACCGCCAGCTCAACGACCTCACCCGCCGCCTCAAGGAAGCCGAAAAAGAGCTGGCCCAGCTTGAGGCCGAGCTGCGCGAAGCCGCCCTGCGCGCCGACAAGACCGCCATCCATAAAGAGCTCGACCTCAACCAGGCCACGCTGACCAGCCTGGAAGAGCAGGAAGCCCAGCGCGAGCAGATCACCAACGCCCGCGCGCTCGTCGGCGAGCAGGCCGCCACCCTGCGCGGCCAGAACGAGGCCGCCCGCGCCGAAGCCGACGCGCTTAAGAAGCGCCTGGAAACCCTTCAGGCCGCCACCGACCCGGCCTGCCCCACCTGCGGCCGGCCGCTGGCTGACCCCTCCGCGCTGCTGGCCTCGCTCAACGCCGAAGTAGACGCGCGTCGCAGCCAATACCGCGAAAACCAGGTCCAGCTCAAAAAGCTCGGCGACGCCCAGACAGACTACGACAAAATCCTCACCCAAACCACTCAAAACCTGCGCAGCAAACCCGCCGTCATCCGGCGCGTGGCCGAATTGCAGGCCGCCCTCACCCGCGCCGACGAAGCTCGCGAGCGCGTGGCCGCCCTCACCGAGCGCCGCGCCACCTGGCAGGCCCGCCTGGACGCCGACCAGGCCCAGCGCCGCGAACTCGATCACGAGGCCGGCCAGCACCGCGCCGTCCTGCAAGACTCCGCCGGCCGCCAGCGCGCCCTCGACGCCCTGCGCACCGAGGACACGCTCACCAAGGCGCGCCTGGGCGGCGCCCAGCAAAAGCTGGCCGCGCTCGACGGGCAGGCCAAGCAGCGCGAGCAGCGCCGCGCCGAGCGCCTGGCCCTGGCCGACGAGCGTGGCGTCTACGAAGAACTGCGCGACGCCTTCGGCAAGCGCGGCGTGCCCGCCATGATGATCGAAGCCGCCGTGCCCGAGATCGAAGCCTCCGCCAACGCCCTCCTCGCCCGCATGACCGGCGGCCGCATGCACGTCCGCTTCAACACCCAGCGCGAGACCCAGGCCGGCGACGTGCGCGAGACGCTCGATATTCAGATCGGCGACGAGCTGGGCACCCGCGCTTACGAAAACTTCTCCGGCGGCGAGCAATTTCGCGTCAACTTCGCCGTCCGCGTGGCCCTCAGCCAGTTGCTCGCCCGCCGCGCCGGCGCGCAACTCCAGACCCTCATCATAGACGAGGGCTTTGGCGTGCTCGACGCCGCCGGCCGCGAGCGCGTCGTCGAGGCCATCAACGCCGCCTCCGAAGACTTCGAGCGCATCCTCGTCGTCACCCACCTCGACGAACTTAAAGACATGTTCCCCGCCCGCATTGACATCGTCAAGACGCCCGCCGGCTCCGAGATCACCGTCACGTGAGAGCGCTCGTCACCGGCGGCACCGGCTTCCTCGGCCGCCACCTCATCGCCGCGCTCCTGGCCGAGGGCGACGACGTCACCGCGCTCGTGCGCACCATTGACCGCGCGCGCGCCCTGCCGCTCGCCGTGCGCCCCCTCGCCGGTGATGTGACCCGCCCCGGCCCCCTGCGCGCCGCCCTGCGCCGCGTGGACGTGCTCTATCACGCCGCCGCCCTCACCCGCGTGGGCCTGCCCCCCAAAGACCACGCCCGCCTGGAGCGCGCCAACGTGGAGGCCACCCGCGCCCTGCTCACCCTGGCGGGCGAGGCCGGCGTCGAGCGCATCGTCTACACCTCCACCCTCGCCGTCTATGGCGACACCGGCCCCGGCTCGCAGCCCGTCTACGAAGCCACGCCGCTGCCCGCCGCGCTGCCCGGCGCCTCCGCCTACGCCCAGAGCAAGCACCGCGCCCATGCCCAGGTCGTCCTGCCCCTGGCGCGGCAGGGCCTACCCGTTACCCTCGTCTGCCCCGGCTGGCTCTACGGCCCCGGCGACGAGGGCCGCTTGGGCCGCCTGCTGCGCCGCTGCGCCCTGGGCCGCCTGCCCGTGGCCCTCGGCGGGGCCGGGGCCTTCAGCTTCACCGCCGCCGCCGACGCCGCGCGCGGCCACCGCCTCGCCGCCGTCCGCGGCCTCCCCGGCGAAACCTACTTCCTCCCCGGCCTCGCGCTCTCGCTGCGCGCCTTCCTCGCCGAAGCCCAGCGCGCCACCGGCCGGCGCGCCCCAACTGTGTGGGTGCCCGAAGCGCTCGTGCGCCTGCTCGCCGGCGCGCTCCAACCGCTGCGCCCCGCCGCTGCCGAGGCGTTGCGCGCCTGGGCCGCTGGCTCATCGGTCGGCAGCCCGCTCAAAGCGCAGAAAGACCTCGGCTGGCAGGCCCGCCCCGCCGCCGAGTGCCTGCCCGAAGCCGTCGCCTGGCACCAGGCGCAAGCGCGCGCCGCCGAAGCCGCCCGCCGCTTGCCGCCGCCCCTCGAGCCGCCCGGCTGAGCGCCGCGGGCCGGCCCCCCCGCCCGCCAGACAGGAGTATACTTTTCGCGCCCCACCCACACCGCCGCTTGGCCGCCTGACTGGCGCGGACAACCCATGCCTGACCCCATCCGGCTCAACTTGCAGGCCATCACCGCGACCGACCCCCTCGCCGCGTGGCTGCGGTCCTATCTCCATCCGCTCCTCTTTGCTGCTGTTGGGCTTGCCCTAGGCGCGCTCTACACGCTCATCTTGCCCCAAATCAACGGCGTCCTGGCGGCCAGCCTGGCCGACTGGCCCACGCTGCTCGTCATGCTCGTGCTGGTTCCCCTCATCTTGGGCTGGTATGCCTGGCAGCCCTCGGCGATGTTGGCGCTCTATCAAGGCCTGTTGGCGCGTGTCAGCGAAGCGGACGGTGCGCCCGCCCGCATGGCCGCCCTCCTGGCCGATGAGCACCAGGTACGCTGGTGGACCGGGCTGGTGCTGGCCCTGACGCTGGTCTTCACGGCGGCGCTGGCTCTGCGCGTGCTGCCGGCGGCGGGGCCTGCGGCCGGGCTGCTCGTCTGGGTGGTCGCGGCCCTGCGCTTGCTGATCCGCTGCCTGACCATCTATGTGCTCCTCATGTGTCTCGTCCGCCAGTTGATCTTGATCCTCAACCTCAATCGCCTCTTCCAGCAGGCAGTGGTCCAACTCAACCCGCTCCACCCCGACCGCGCCGGCGGCCTGTGGATCATGGGCCGCTTCGCGTTGCACTCCGCCGGGCTGGTCATGCTGGTCGGGCTGGTGTTGAGCCTGCAATCTATTGGTGCGCGGCAGGGCGGCGCGTCCCTCGGGCCTGAGTTCGGCGTAGAGGTGGCCGTTTGGATGGTGGGCGGCGTCGCGGCCTTCTTTCTGCCCCTCGTCGAAGCGCATCGCCAGATGGCGGCTGCGCGCACGGCCTTGTTGAGCGACATCGTCGTCGAGCTTAACCGCCACGGTCACGAGTTGATGACCCGGCTCGCCCGCCGCGAAACCGCCGAGGCTTCCATGGAGCATCTCGAAGCGCTCGAAGACTTCTACGCGCTGGCGGAGGCCGCCCCCGTGTGGCCCTTCGACGCCGAGACCCTCCGGCGCTTCGCTGGAGTGATTCTCCTTCCCATCGTGTTGCCCGCTGCGGTGGATGCGGTCATCAACGTCCTGATGCGCTGAGATGCCTGACGTTGACTTGCTCCACGGTGATCCCCTGGCCGCCTGGCTGCGCCGCCGGGGGCAACTCACGCCGCGGCGCACCGGCCTGGCGGCGCTTGGCCTGGCGGTGCTCTTTCTGCTGCTGGCGGCGGCCTTTGGGGTGCTGCTCGAGCGCCCCGGCGTGACGCCGGCCCTCGCCGACCCCGCGTACCTGGGCGTGCTCTTGCTCGTGACGCCGGCTGTGTGGGCCTACTACGCCTGGCAGGTTGGCGCGCTAGAACAAACTTATCGCGACCTGGTGGCGTGCGCCCAAGACCCGGCCGCCATGACAACGGCCCTGCGCGACACCCGGCCCCAGCTTTCGGCTCGTCTAGGCCCACCCCTGGCGGCCGAGGCCGCCACCATTATCAGCCTGGCTAACCTGCTGGTGAACCAGGCGCGCTTTGGCCTCACCTGGCTGTCTTACAACTGGGTGCTGATGGCCGCTCAGCAGCTCCTCTGGTGGCCGACGTTCTACATGGTCGTGATGGTCGGCCTCCGCCAGTTGCACGCCGGCCGGGCGCTCAGCCGCGTGCTGGCTCGCGTGCCCTTGCAGATCGTACCGCGGCACCCCGACGGCGCGGGCGGCCTCAGCCGGCTGGGCCGGTATGTCTATGCCGCGGCCTATGAAGCCGCTGTGGCCGGGCTGTTCTTGGGCTTCATGTTGCTGCGCACTGGGCCGGCGGTGATCGTGCCCGGGACGCTGCTCTACCCGCTGGTGCTGCTCTATCTTGGCCTGGCGGCCCTGCTCGTCGCCTGGCCGCTGCTGGCCGCGCATCGCCAAATGGTCGCCGTCAAGCAACGGCTGCTGGGCGACATTGCCGCCCTGTTCGAGGCCGAATACGGCCAGTTGCTCGATGACCTGCGGCACGCTACGCTGCTGGCTCAAGCAGCCCACCGGCTGCGCGCCTATCGCAAGCTCTACCGTCTGCGCGCCGGGCTGGCCGAGTGGCCGCTGAACCTGTGGTTTGTCTCCCGGCTGGTCATCACCATCTCGCTGCCGGTCGTCGTGCCGCTCGGTCTCAATGTGCTCCTCAGCGGGCTGGTGCGCTGATCGCGTGAGCATCTCGCGCCTGCTGCTTGGTTTGCTCCTCGCCGCCGCCATCGGCTGGCTGGGCTATCGCCGCGGCTCGCTGGCGCGTTCCGGCGTGCTGGGCGCGGTGCTGGTCGGCACGGCCATTGTGGGGTTTGGGGGTTGGGCCTGGGCTACGCTACTGGTGGTCTTCTTTGTCTCGTCCAGCGCGCTCTCGCACTACAAGGCCGTCCGCAAAGAGGCGCTGGCCGAGAAGTTCAGCAAGGGCAGCCGCCGCGACCTGGCGCAGACCCTCGCCAACGGCGGCGCGGCCGCGCTCATCGCCCTCGCGCACGCCCTCTGGCCGCACCCGCTCTGGTGGCCGCTCTTCGTGGGCGTCATCGCCACCGTCAATGCCGACACCTGGGCCACCGAGTTGGGCGTCCTCAGCCTGCGCCCGCCGCGCCTCATCACCACCGGCCGCGTCGTCCCGGTCGGAACGTCTGGCGGCCTGACCCTTGTCGGCGTCAGCGCCGCCCTGGGTGGCGCGGCCCTCATCGGCCTTGTCGCTGCCGCCTTCCACCTCGCCCAGGGGCAGGGCGCGTTAGCCGCTATGCAACTGCTGCTCATTGGGGCGTTCTCGGGCCTGCTCGGCGCGCTGGCCGACTCGCTCCTCGGCGCCACCCTCCAGGCCGGCTACTTCTGCGACGCCTGCGCTCAAGCGACCGAGCGCCACCCTCGCCACCGCTGCGGCGCGCCCACCCGCCGCCTCCGTGGCTGGCCCTGGCTCGACAACGACTGGGTCAACTTCCTCAGTTCCTTAGCCGGCGGCCTGGTCGCTGTGGCCTTCTGGATTTTGATAGTCGGGTAGAGGCAAACCCTTTCCACGTATCGCGCGTCACAAACCGTCCCACGCCTGATCACTTATCTTAACCAACCTTAAAGGCGGCCAGGGCTTCCCAGGCGGGTGACGTGCGCCTCCTGGAAAGTAGAATGGTGGATGCCACTCCAACCCACCCGCTTTCACAGGAGGCTTTGTCATGCTAACCGAGATCGACCGCTTCATCAACTGGATCCGCCGCCGCAACAGCGCCGCTCGTACCTGGCGCGACTATCAGTATGACCTCAAGCAGTTCGCGGCCCTGGTGGGCGACCGGCCGCCCGGCGAGGTTACCCTCCACGAGGTAGATCAATTCATCGTGCAGCAGGCGGCGCGCGGCATGGGGCCGAGCACCATCAACCGCCGCCTCGCCTCCATCCTCGCCCTGTACACCTTCCTCGCGGACGAAGCGCCGAGCCTCATCTGCCCGGTGTTGCCGCGTCGGCACTGGCTGCGCGAGCCACAGCGCTTGCCGCGCCCCGTGCAACATGATCAACTCGACCAGTTCTTTGCGGTGATCGACGAGGCGCGCGACCGGGCGATGTTTATGCTGATGTTAAGGTGCGGGCTCCGCATTGCCGAAGTGGCCGGCCTGCGCCTCACGGACCTATACTTGCAGGAAGAACATCCGCGCCTGGTGGTGCGCGGCAAGGGCAGCAAGGAGCGTTCGGCTTACCTCTCGCCGCAAGCAGAACGGGCCTTGCGCGCTTACCTGGCCGAGCGCCCGTCCGTTGCCAGCGCCTTTGTCTTCCTCAGCTATCTGGGCGATGGACTCTCCACCACTGCGATCCACAAGCGCCTCATGCTCTATCGCCGGCAGGCCGGCGTGACCCTCAGTGCGCACCGCTTGCGCCATACCTTCGCCAACGACCTGGTGAGCGTCGACGTACCGGTGACCAGCATCCAGAAACTGCTGGGCCATGCCTGGCTGGAGACCACCCAAACCTATGTGGCCGCCAACGACCACGCCATCCAGGCGGATTACTTCGCCGCGAGCGAGAAGCTGGAGGGCTGGCGATGACCGCGCCCGCTGCCATGACCCGTCCCGATTCGGCCGCCGCTCGCTTCGATTATGCGCTCAAGCATGCCCGTAAACGCTGCACAGCACCCGACCGCCCGACCCCGTGTTACAGCGCGGACTGGCCCAAGGAGAACATCGCCCTGCTGGACGATTATCGCGCCTGGCTGTTGGACGGCGGCACGGGCCCGCTGATGGTCGATCAAATCTACGTGCCCACTGCCGGTTACGCCCTTGGGCTTTCGCTCAAGCCGGTGGCCGAATGGGACCTTGAGACGGATCTGCAGCGCGCCCTCGACTACATTCACACTCGGCGCCTGAGCGCCATTTCGACCAAGATCCGGCACAACGCGCTGGAGAAGTTTCGCCACTTCCTCCACCAGCAGCGCGGGCAGCGCCAGATCGTCTTTCGCGAACCGGACCTGAGCCGCTATCAAGCCGGCCTGCCGGCCTGGCTGATCGAGGCGCTCACCCGCTACCAGCATTTGCGTCAGGCTAGCTGGCGGCCGGCCCGCTTGGGCGAGGCCATCCGCAACTTTTGGAGCAACCAGACGCGTCTGTGGCGTTGGGTGCTGACGCACTATCCGATTACCAGCCTGGCGGATGTACGGCGCCAGCACCTGTTTGACTATACTGACGACCGCTTGGCCGCGGCCTACAGCCCCAAGAGCATCAACCAGGACCTGCGCGCCTTCCAGGGCCTGATGCTGTTCCTGCAAGAGCAGGACTGGAACGTGCCGCGCGCGTTGCTGCGCGTACCGGCGCTGAAGGAACCGGCGGCCCTGCCCCGCTTCCTGACGGACGAACAAATCGTCAAGCTGCGCGCCGTGGTCGAGGCGCATGTCGCGCAAGCGCCGACCGCCGCCCAGCGCCGGGATGCGCTGTTGGATCGGGCGGCCTTCTACGTGATGTGGCAGGGCGGCCTGCGCCTCGGCGAAGTCGAAGAGCTGCGGCGAGACGACCTGGACTTGCCCATGCGCAAGCTTATGGTGCGGCAAGGCAAGGGGCGCAAGGATCGAGCCGTTTTCCTGGCTGATTCCGCGGTTTCGGCGTTGCAGGCCTACCTGGCCGTGCGCGGGCCAGGGCCGAGTGACTACGTCTTTCTGTACCGGGCCGAACCAGTGGAAAAAGACTTGCTGCGCAGCCGAATTCGCTCCGCCGGCGAGCGGGCCGGGGTCAAGGTCAGCCCGCACATGCTGCGCCACACCTTCGGCACCCAACTCGTCAACGCCGGCTGCCCGGTGACGTCCATCCAAAAGCTGCTGGGGCATCGCGACCTCAGTTCGACGCTGATCTATGCCCGCGTCCACGATCACACGGTGGCCACCGACTACTACTCGGCCATGGCCCGCATCGAGAACGACCTATCCTGCACCCCCAGGCCAAGTGACACACAGACGCGCGCCGAGCTGTTGAAGCTGGCACAGCAATTGGCCAAGCCCCAACTGCGCCAGCCGGCGCGCTTGGAACTGGTGCAACAGCTGCGCCAGATACTGGACGGCCAGTCCGCTTCGCCGTAGCTGTGCTACACTTTTTCCGCCGCTGCGGACGCTGCGCGTAGGGCTCTGCGGGAGCGCAACCTGAGCGCCGCACGGCGACAGCGCGACCGGGCAGGACTTCCCACGAGGTCCTGCCCGCCTGCTTTCTCCGTTGCGCTGTCTACAATGCGACAAACTCACCGTTAGCAAGAAGTTCTGCGGCCCCATGCCCTGTGAATGCGACGAATCATGCTTCTCGAGCGCTAATGGCAACCCAATTCTTGGATAAAACTTTCTAATCGCAACGGGTCGGCTGATCCCTCAGAAAATACGGCGTAATCGCTCAGGCTTGCCACCTTCCAGTAGCCTTCCTGCATAACCAAGTGATAGGTAGATCTATCCGAGTCTTGACGTTCCGACTGCTTCGGTTGATACGTTTTGGCGTCTACCAAATAGCCGCGTCGTGTCACAGTCGCCCTGACCACGCTCCTAGAGGATGATCGTTCTAGCACACAGATGTTGCTGGCAATGGCTGAGGTGGTAACCCAGAATTGATCACATTGAGCACAGGTGAGTGGAGTCGATGAGCTGCGGTATAGTGCCAGGTACTCCTCAGTCGCAACAGAGAGAATAAGGTCGGGATTTAGCTGTGCTTCCAAACTCCCGTCTACCATTTCAAAAGCGCCAACAACAGAGACATACTCATCGCCGTAAAGCTCAGTTAACCGCTGTGGTTGGGCAATCCTTTGCCAATACAGAAATAGGCACAGACCCGGGCACAGTAACACAAGTCCCCAAACCAAAAGAGCTCGACGTGTGCCACCAGTCTTTTTGGATACGCCAATACTCACGGCAAAGTTCCAATGTGTTCGAGTGACATATTTGTATCAACCCTGAACTGGACTTTATCCATTCGCCTGATGCGCAAGAGCAGGGTAAGCTACGGCAACCCTCAGCCAAGAGGATTGCCGATGCCGACCCTGCCCAACGACTATCTTACCCTGCTTCAGATCTTTGCACCGCACTTTTCCAACTTGGTCTGGCAGCACGCCCAAGCGCTGCTGCTCGGCGCGATCTTGGCGCCGGGCCGCCGCACGGTCGCGGCGGTGTTGCGGATGATGGGTCTGAGTGAGGAGCGCCAGTTTCAGACCTACCATCGGGTGCTCAATCGGGCGGCCTGGTCGAGTTGGGCGCTGAGCCGCACCTTGCTGAAGATACTGGTGCAGGCGTTCGCGCCTAACGGGCCGATCATCTGCGGCTTGGACGATACGATTGAACGCCGACGCGGAGCCAAGATCAAGGCCAAAGGCATCTATCGTGATCCAGTGCGCTCCAGTCATGGTCACTTCGTCAAGGCCAGCGGGCTGCGCTGGTTAAGCTTGATGCTGTTGGCGCCGATCCCCTGGGCGAAGCGCACCTGGGCCTTGCCCTTCTTGACCTGTTTGGCGCCGTCGGAACGCTATTATCAGAAGAAGGCCCGCGCGCACAAGAAGCTGACCGATTGGGGCCGCCAAATGGTGATGCAGCTGCGACGCTGGTTGCCCGACCGCCAACTGGTCATTGTCGCCGACAGTAGTTTTGCGGCGATTTTGTGGCTGTTTCAGTTGTCGCAGTTGCCCGGGCAACTCTGCCTGATCGTGCGCTTCCGCTTGGACGCGGCCTTGTATGCGCCGGCGCCCAAACGGCGTCCGGGTCAACGCGGCCGGCCGCGCTTGAAAGGCAAGCGCCTGTCCACCTTGGAGCAGGTCGCGCAGAACACCAAAACGAAATGGAAGCGGGTCGTGCTCCCTGACTGGTATGGTCAAGGGCGGCGCATGGTGGAGATCGTCTCGGACACTGCCGTCTGGTATCACTCCGGTCAGCCGCCTTTGCCCATTCGGTGGGTCCTCATCCGCGATCCGAAAGGCAAGTTCAAGACCCAGGCCCTGCTGTCGACGGATCTGAAGGTGACGCCCGTGCAAATGATTAAGTGGTTCGTCTTGCGCTGGCAACTGGAAGTGACTTTCCATGAAGTGCGCGAACATTTGGGTGTCGAGACCCAACGCCAGTGGTCGGACCTGGCGATCGTGCGCACTACGCCGACTTTGCTGGCGCTGTTCTCGCTGGTGACGCTGCTGGCACACAAGCATGCCAAGCGGCGCAAGTTGCCCATCCGTCAGGCGGCCTGGTATCACAAGTCTCAGCCGACCTTCAGCGACGCCCTGGCGCTGGTGCGCCAGCAAATCTGGCAGCAGGCATGTTTTTCGATAGCGGGTTCGCACTCGGACAACCATAAATTGACAGCCAGCATCCAAAATCGGCTGCTTTCAGCCTTGTGTTACACGCCCTGACAGGCGTGAACGGATAAAGTCTAG
>JADZEK010000030.1 GCA_020850595.1 Anaerolineales bacterium | reverse complement strand
CTTGACACTCCAACCCCAGCCGGCTTGACATAATGTTTTTGTTTCTGAGTAAGCCCCCCTCCGGTTGCCGGCCATCCTTCGGCATTGTGGGGGGTGAGGAATCTCAACCCAGGATCAGGCTGACCCTTTGATCGTACCGGGTTTAGCTTCTGAGCAAGAGCGCATGGCGCGGTGCGCCAGCCCCCCAGCCCCCCAGTGGCGAAACACTCGGCGGACCATGTCATTCCGAAGCCCCCCTCCGGTTGCCGGCCATCCTTCGGCATTGTGGGGGGTTAGGAATCTCAACCCAGGATCAGGCTGACCCTTTGATCGTACCGGGTTTAGTTTCTGAGCAACCCGGCCTCAGGCCGGTCCTATTCGCGCTGCCTTGCGGCCGGTGACGCGCAGCGTCCCGGGTAATGATAGCTGGCGGCCCATTTCTGAGCCACTTTCGGCACTCATTCAGCAAACGGAAATAAGATGCAATTGCCCCGCCATCCGGCCCGCTTATTCGCCGCTGACGCCGGGGAAGATCGTCGTGTAGATGGCCTGGTACGTCAGGTGCTGCGCCACTGGCGCATCTGCCTGCTCGCCCCCCAGGGCATACAGGCGGCTTTGCAGCGCCACCAGCGCCAGGCGGCTGGTGGCCGGAGCGCCTGGCAGCTCAAGCTGTCGCCAGTTGTCCTGTGTCGGTTGGTAGGCCCACGCCCCCAACTTCGCCGAGGCGCCCTGCCCGCCGACGGCATAGACCGTGTCGGCCAGGCTCGCCAGGCCGAGGCGGCTGCGCGCCTCCGGCAGCGCTGCGCGGGTCTCCCAGGCCGAGGCGCTCTGGGCCTCGCGCGCCGGGAAGTAGACCTCGTTCACCGCCAGGGGGCCGGCCCCGGCCTCGCCGCCGATCACAAAGATCAGGCCGCTGGCGACCGCGGCCCCCGCGTAGCCGCGGGCCGTGGGCAGGGCCGGCAAGCGGCGCCACGCGTCCTGGCTGGGGTCGTAAGTCCAGGCCGCCGTGGTGTAGGCCGTGCCATCCCAACCGCCGAACAAGTACAGGTGCCCCTCGAACGCCGTCAGCGCATAGGCGCTGAGCGCCTGAGGCAGCGCGGCGCGTGGCTCCCAGACGTTGGCGCGTGGGTCATACACCTCCAGCGCGTTCGTCACGCCGCCATCCGCCCGGCGGCCGCCCGGCACATAAATCAGCCCGCCGATAACGGCCGCCTGCGCATCGGCCACGGCCAGCGGCTTAGCGGTCAGCGTTTCCCACTGGTCGGTCGCCGGATCGTAGCGCTCGGTTTCGCCGCTGACGCCGCCGGCCGCCTCGCCGCCGATGGCATAAATCCAGTTTTCGTAGGTGGCTACGGCCAGCCCGGCGCGGGCCTCTGGCAGCGGTGCGCGCTCGATCCAGCGCGGCAGCGGCGTGGGTGGCGCGCCGGTAGGCGCCGGCGTGGTGGGCCGCGCCAGGCCGCTGTTGATGGCCCACAGGCCCACCCCTACCAGGCTGAGCGCGCCGAAGGCCAGCAGCAACCCTAGCCACCAGCGCGGCCCCGGCTGCGGTCTGGCCGAGGCCGCCGGCGCCCCGGCCGGCGGCGTCAGGCCCTCGGCCGGGAGCACAACGGCCTCGTCCTCCACCGCGACGGCCGGCGCCTCGCCATTCACCTGCGCCAGCCCCTCGCGGATCGCGTACAGCGCCGCCTCGGTGCGTGAGGTGACGTTGATCTTGGCGTAGATGTTGCGCAGGTGGACTTTAACCGTATTGGGGCTGATGACCAACTGCTGCGCAATGAGTTTGTTGCTGGCGCCGGTCGCCACCAGGACGAGGATTTCACGCTCGCGGTCGCTGAGATCCGGGCGATCGGGCGAGGCCGGCGGCGCGTCGTTGATCGGGCGGGAGTCCATTGCAGCGATTTTACCCTGTTTCCCTCGGCGATGAATCCCGCCGCGCCGCCAGTCAATGCGATTACAATGCGCTCATGCAGCCGCGCGGGCCGGTCGCTGCCGTGGTCGCCGTGGTCGCCTTGGCCGTCGTGGCCGGCGTGGTGTTGGCGCGCCCTGCGCCGCCGGTGGCGCTCGACGTTGAACAGCCGCGCCTGGATGTGGCCGCGCCGCTGCCGGGCGGCGCGGAGCTGACCCAGACGTTCACGGCCCGCCACAACGGGCTGAGCGTCGTCGAGGTGCTGGCGGTGGTCTACCCCGCCGAAGCCGCCGCGCCGCCCGAAGCGGTGACGTTGGAGGTACGTGACGCGGCGGGCATCGTGCTGGCCGCGCAGACCTTCACCGGCCTGGCGCACAACACCTCCCTCGCGCTGGCTTTCGCGCCCCAGCCGCGCTCGGCGGGGCAGACCTACACCCTGGCCTTGCGCGGCGCGGCCGGTGAGCGTGCCACCCTGTGGGCCTACAGCCTCGATGGCTACGCCGGCGGCGCGTTGGCGCTGGGCGGAGTCCCCCAAACCGGCGATCTGCGCTTCACCACGCGCTACACCTTATTGACCACGGACTGGTTGGCCGCCTGCGCCGCCGGGCTAGGCGGGCTGGCGCAAGCCGCGCTGCCATTGGCGCTGGTGCTGTTTGCGCCGGGCTGGCTGCTGCTGCGCCTCCTGCCCGGCGGCCCCTGGCCGAACCTGCCCGCTCGCTGGGGCGCGGCGCTTGGCCTGAGCCTGGCGCTGGCCGCGCTGCTGTGGCTCTGGGCGGGCGCGGCGGGCCGGTGGGTTGCGCTCTCGCCCCTGGTGCTGTGGCTCATCTACGGCGCGTTCGGCCTCGCGCTGGCGGCGCGCTGGCTATTGGACTGGCGCACCGGCCGCTGGCGTCCTGCCGGGCCGAGCGCGCACACCCTCGCGTTGCTGGCGGTGCTGGCGCTCGGCTTGGCCGCGCGCCTGTTGGCCGTGCGCGACCTGCTGTTGCCGCAATGGGTGGACGGTCCGCATCACTACACCATAGCCCGCGTCTTAGCCGAGGCCGGCCGCGTGCCCGCCGGGTATGCGCCCCTGCTGCCCATTGCGCGCCTGAGCTATCACTTCGGCTTTCACGCGCTGGCCGTCACCGTCAGTTGGCTGGCTGGCCGGCCCTTGGCCGACACGATCTTGTGGCTGGGGCAGATCCTACAGAGCCTGGTGCCGCTGGCGGCTTATACGGCGGCGGCGGGGCTGACCGGCCGTGCGCGCGCGGGTTGGTTCGCGGCGGCCGTCGTCGCGCTGGTTTCATACTTCCCCGGCTACTACCTCACTTGGGGACGCTATACGCAGTTGGCGGGTCTGCTGCTGCTGCTCCCGGCGCTGCCGTGGGCGGCGCGGGCGGCGGAAGCCTGGGCGGCGGGCGGGCGCGCGCGCTGGGGTGCCGCCGCGCTGCTGGGCGCGCTGGCGGCGGGCCTGCTGCTGACACACTATGCGCTCTTTGTGCTGTGGGTCGGATGGGTCCTGGTCGCTGCCGTGTTCACTGGGCGGCGGGCGTTGGCCCCACTGGCCTCAGCGGGCTTGGCTGGTGCGCTGCTGGCCGCGCCGTGGCTCCTGCGCCTGGGCCTGGCGCTGGCCGCCTCACCCACAGGCGTGTCGCTGGCCGCGCCCGCCGGCTACAACATGTTCCCCATGGAATACTTCAGCAGCGCGCTCGAGCGCGGCTGGCTGGGCCTGGCCGCCGCGGCGCTGCTGTGGGGGCTGGCCCGCCGAACGCGGCCGATCTGGCTGGTGGGCCTATGGGCGGCGCTGGTCGGCCTGGTTGTCAACCTGGGCCGGGGCAACTGGCTGGTGACGAACAACACCCTCGCCATCACCCTCTTCGTCCCGGCCGCGCTGGCCTTGGGCTGGGCCGCCGACCAGTGGCTGGAGCAAGCGCGGCGGTGGCTTGGCGGTCGTGCCCTCCAGCCTGTGGCCGGCGTCCTCCTGGTGGGCGCGCTAGGCCTGGGGCTGAGCTATGGCGCGACGCACGGGCTGACCACGCAAGCTAACGTGGTGAACCCCGCTACGGTGCTGGTGCGGCCGGAAGACATGCCGGCGCTGGCCTGGGCCGACGCCCACCTGCCGGCTTCGGCCGTGGTGTTGGTGAACAGCTGGGAGTGGCTCAACGGCACCTGGGCGGGCAGCGACGCGGGCGCGTGGGTCTGGCCGCTGCTCGGCCGCCGGACCACCACGCCGCCGGCCGACTACGCCTATGGAGACGCGGCCTGGCGCGCTGAGGTCGCCGCTTTCAACCGGCAGTTGCGCGAGGTCGCCGATGCCGAAGCGCCCGCCACGCTTGCTTTGCTGCGGCAGGCCGGTGTCACCCACCTCTTCATCGGCGCGCGCGGCGGCAGCCTGACCCCGGAAATGTTCCTCAACCAGCCGCACTACCAACTGCTGTTCAGCAACGGCGCGGCCTGGGTTTTTGCGTTCACGGCAAACTGATCCCGGTCTCCAAAATCACTTCGTCGTTTGGCGCCCGCTGGCCCGCGGCGTCGAACACCGGCACCCGCTCCTGGCTGACGGCGTCGAACAGCCCCACATACAGGTCAACCCGCGGCGCGGGCCGGTCGGTCGGCAGTTCGATAGGGTGCGGGTCGAGCACTACCTCGCCGCGCCGCCACAGCCACGTCGGGTAGGCCCCGCTCAATGGCAGGCTGTCGCCCTGGGCGTAGCGGGTCTCCGGCGTGTCGCGCAGGTGAACAAACACGACGTCGTTAGCCCCGCCGTCGGCCAGCGCCTCCCAGCGCAGCGTGACCATCGGCCGTGGCCCCGCCAGGTCTAGCGTGTAGCCCGTCAGGCGGATAGCGCTCCCGAAGCGATAGTCCACCACGTGCGCCACAGCGGGCGCCGCGCCGGGCGCCGGGTTGGCCTTGAACTCCAAATACACTTCCGGCTCCGGCAAGCCGGCGCCGTTGATATCGGCGACCGGCAGGGCGTCGCCGTCCGGCCGCAGCACGGAGACGCGCACGTGCGCCAACGACGGAGCCGGGAGGCCCGCTTGCACAGGCAGCGTGTAGGTGTCGCAAAACGGCCGGCTGAGCGGCCAGGACGTTGTGGGGTAGTTGCCGTGGCCGGGGAAGGTCAGCAGCCGGCCATAGCCCAGGTTATCCGGGCCGACAATTTCCAAGAAGACCGTGTAATCGGCCTCGATCAGGGTCACCGCCTGCCAGCACAGGCGCAGCGCCGCCGGCCGCCCGGCCACCACGCGCTCTGGAAAGCTGTAGCCGAGTAGTTCAATCTGGCCGTTGAAGAAATAGGTCTGTGGCTCTAGGCCGCCCGCCGCCGCCACGCTCAGGGGCGTGGGGCGGGCATAGGCGGGCAACAGCGTCCAGATGGGTATGGCCCAGGCGATCAACAGCACCCCGGCGCTCACCGCCTGCCAACCACGGCGCTCAGCGGTGCGCAGCCGGCGCCCCACCGCCAACTCTCGCCAGCCGCCCACGAGCAGCAGCGCCACGGCGGGCAGCGTCGGCAGCAGGTAGCGGCCCGGCACCAGGAACTCGTTTTGGTGCGCGATGGCTAGCGCCAGCGTCAGCGCGAGCAGCGCCACGACGTGCAGCCCAAACAGCCAGTACAGGCGGGCTTGCAGCGCCGTCGTGACGCGGCGGCCCACCATAGCCAGCGCCAGGCCGGCCAGCGCGGCCAGCGCGCCGGCCTCCCACAGCCGGTAGAGCCAGGGCGCGGTCTCCAGGTTGCCCCAGCCAAACGAGGCCCAGAAGGTGCGAAAGGCGTAGGGCAGGGCGCTGGCGATCAGGTCGCTGGGCCGCCCGCCCCCAGCCGGGTTGAGGTTGTGGAAGAACTCGTTGAGGGTGGCGGCCTGCAGCACCTGCCCGGTGACGAAGTCGAGCGACGTGAGCACCCAGAAAGCGGCGGCCACGCCGGCCGCCAGCGCCAGCAGCCCGGCGGCCAACTGCCAGGGGCGCAGGCGCGCACGGCGGCCCAGCCTGGGCGTCAAGCTGAGCGCGCCGGCGGCCAGAGCGGTGGGCACGAGCGCCAGGCCGTTGAGCTTGGCGAGCAGCGCCAGCCCCACCGTGGCGGCCAGGGCCAGCACCCACCTCACCCTAAATCCGCTCGTCACCAACCGGACCGCCAGCCACAACCCCAGCGCCGCCAGCGTAGTGACCAGCCCGTCGTTGCTGACCATGCTGCCCACGAAGACCCATTGCGGCCAGAAAGCGAACAGGCTCGTGGCGGCCAATTGCGCCCCCCGCGCCTGCGGCCACACCCGGCGCGCTGCGAAATAGACAAAGATGACGCTGAGGCTGCTCAGCAGCGCGCTGGCGGCGCGGGCCGCGCTGACGGCGGCGGCCACCGACTGGGCGCTGGGCGTCAGCGCCCGGGGGTGCAGCGCATAGTTGTAGCCGGCGTCGCCGTTGATGAAGTAGGGGTTCAGCGGCGGCCCGGCAAAGCTGTCGCCCAGGTCAAAGCCCGCGATGATCGGCGCGATCAGGTTGTAGTAGAGCGGGGGCTGAAAGCGCTCCCAGATGGCGGCCGCCTCGGGGTCATCCGGGCGCAGCACCATGCTTTGGTGCACGGCCAGGTAGCGCGCATAGGCGAAGTGGCCGTCCTCGTCATAGGCTTCCCAGGTGGGCACTACCTGGCTGTACGCCAGCCCCAGCGCCAGACGCACCGCAACCAGGCCGGCCACGGGCAGCCAGGTGCGGGTCAAGCCGGGCGCCGCGGGGGGCGGGGCGGGCGGAGAGGTGGTCAATATGCTTGCGCGGCGCGCCTAATAGTGCTGCACCGCGTGGAAGGCGTCAATAAAAAAGTCAGTCCGCCCGGCCCAGTTCTGCTGCACGATGATCTTGAGCAGCACCTCGCCGCTGGCCGGCACGCCGGCCGCGACCACGAACCTGTTCCAGTGGCGCTCGTTGCCGGGCACCTCGTAACGCTGTGTCATATCAACGTAATAGCGCGTGTCGGCGGCCGCCCCCAGCTGCACCGAGGCCACCCAGTGGTCATCTTCCAGCTTGGTGTGCGGGTACCACGGCACGTCAAACGTCTCGCCCAGGATATAGCCGGTCACTTCCATGGTCGCGCCCGGCGTGCCGGTCAGCACCTGCGACAGCACCAACGCTTGCGGGATGGCGGCGCTGAAGGCCTTGTACACCGTCCACTGGTCAATGATCAGGCCGCGCGGCTGGCCGCGCTGCTCGTCGAAGGGCAGTTGTTCGGCCAGCTTATGCACGTACTCGCCCCAGCCGCCCGCCATCGCCGGGATGATGTTGCCGTCCTGGTGCTTGGTCGGGAACGGCATGGTCTCGCCTTGCTCGGTGGAATGGAACGTCCAGCCGTACGGCCACTGGTTGCCGGCATGTGTATAGTCGGTGTACCAGCGGCGGTCTTCAAACGACTCGTTGGTGAACCCCACCGGCGCCGGCACCTGGCGGGAGATCAGCGGCATATAAAACGGGATCGTACTGCTGACCTCCGCGGCGGCCAGGTTGCCGGCCGAGCCGCCGCCCGCCAGCGCCGCTGCCAGCGCGCCGGCCGCCGCGGCTGGCCGCAGCCACCTCACCGGGCTAAGCGCGTGCCAGGCCATGGCTACACCTCCTCGGCAAAGCTGGGGCTGAGGCGGCGAAACACCAGGCCGCCGACGGCCAGCAGTAGCAGCGCTTGCAGCGCCGTGACGCCCAGCACCGGCAAATTAGGCGCGGCGGCGGCATACAGCACCTGGCGGTAGGCCGCCACCAGGCTTGCCATTGGGTTGAAGATTTGCAGGATCGTTTGCAGGCTGGGCGAGAGAGCGTCCAGTGTGTAAATAATCGGCGTAAGGAAGAACAGCGCCAACAGGCCCACGTCTACCAACTGTTGCGTATCGCGCAGGTAGACGTTCACCGCGGCCAGCAGCAGGCCCAGGCCGAGCATCAGCGCCACCTGCACGCCCACGATCACCGGCAGCCACAGCACGTTCGGCCACAGGGCGATGCGGTAATAGAAGATGAAGCCAAACAACAGCAGCAGCGCCACGCCGAAATTGACGGCGTTAGACAGCAAGTTGGCGACCGGCAGCACCTCGCGCGGAAAGTAAACTCGGTTGATCAGGTGGCCGTTGCCGCTGATGCTGGCTGTCGCTCCGGCAATGCTGCTCGTGAAAAAAGTCCAGGGCAGCAGACCGACCAGGATGAAAACCGGGTAGTGGCTGATGCCGCCGGGCCGGAAGAAGCTGAAGACCAGCGAATACACCAGCGTCATCAGCAGCGGCCCGGCCAGGGTCCACACGATGCCGAGCGCCGAATTGCTGTAGCGCACCTTGAGGTCGCGGGTGACCAGGTTGCGCACCGCCTGGCGATAGCGATAGACCTCGGCCCACTGCTCCAGCGGGCCGACGCTCAGGGGGAAAGTTGACCGATCCGCCGATACTCCCAAAACGCCTCCAGGGCGCCGGCCAGCAGGCCGCGCCGGCGCAAGTCCGCGTCGCTGAGCACGCGGCCCGCTTGCACCGGCCCGCGCCGGGCGAGCAAGGCGGCCAAACCCCGCCCAAAAGCCGCGGTTCCGCCGGCCAGCGCGCGCAGGTTGGCCCACTGGCCCCGCCGCCCGTATTCTAACACGCGGTAGGCGTCGTACGTAAGTGAGACCAACAGCCCCCCCGGCAGGCTGCGCGCCTGAAGGTTCTTGACCATATTCGCCAGCCGGTTGCGTTGCATGGCCCGCACCCGGTACGGTGAGAGGCGCCCACCTGCCGTGGCCCCGTAGTGGTGGCGCGCCACGGCCTCCGGGCGGTAGTGCACCTCGTAACCCGCCAGCCAGGCCCGCCAGCACAGGTCTACGTCCTCCAGGTACGCGCCGTAATCTGGGTCAAAGCCGCCCAGCGCCGCCCATGCCTCGCGCCGGATGAGCATGGCCGCGCCGGGGATGACACCCACCGGGCCGGGTGTGTCAAATTGCCCGGTGTCCGGCGCGCCCCAACCCATCTCAAAGGCGGTGCCGGCCGTAGTGAACTTGCCCCCGGCGCTTTGCAGCCTCGTCTGTCCCGGTTGGGCCAGCCGCAGCTTGCCGCCCAGAATGGCGGCCTGCGGGCGCGCCGCGGCAAACGCCAGCAGCCGCTCCAGCCAGTCGGGGGCTAGCTCAGCGTCGTTGTTGACAAGCGCCAGCCAGGGGTAGTCCACCTCAGCCAGCGCGCGGTTGTATCCGGCGGCGAAGCCCCAGTTGCGGCCCAGGTCGAGCACCCTGACGTTCGGGTACTCGGCGCGCAGCCAGGCGGGCGAGCCGTCGCTGGAGCCGTTGTCGGCTACGACGACGGCCGCGGGCACGCTTTGGGCTAGCGCGGCAGCCAGGCAGTCCGGCAGGAGCGCCCGCCCGTTGTAGTTGAGGATAACCAGGGCAGCCTGCTCGGCGTCAGGCATGCGGGCGGGCCCAGTAGCGCCGGTGGAGCGAGAGGCGCGGGCGCAGCCCGGCGGGCAAGCGGTGTCCCGAGCGCCCCGCGGCGAACCCGGCCGCCTTCACCAACTCATACATCAGGGCATAGGGCATGGTCAGCCAGCGGCCCTGCCGCGCCAGGTAGCGCAGTTCGCCGCCCACGTAAGCCAGCCCCATGCGGGCTACCGCGCCCCAACCGTCACCGGCGATGCCGCGCAGCGAGTAGCCGCTGTCAAAATTGCGGCGGAAGAGCCGGCCGAGGCTGTAGCGATGGCCGTGGTAGACCCCTGCCTCGGGGTCGTAAACGATCTGGTATCCGGCCGCCAGCGCGGCGCGCGCGAAGGCCTGATCCTCGCTCATGATCAGGTCCTCCGGAAAAGGGCACTCCGCCCAGACCGACTTGCGGATCACAGCGTTGACGTTGGAAAAGAAGATCCGCCGGATCGAGTGGCCCGCGTCGTCCGGCGCGGTCGGCGCGTGGGTGAAGCCGCGCGGCGGGTAAGTCTGCTCGAGGAAATACGTCTCGATGGGGCCGACGCTGCGCGGCGGCAGTTGCCGGCCGAAGGCGGCCGCCACCTGCGGGTTGAGCAAGTGCCGCGTCAGGTTGACCAGCCAGCGGTTGTGCGCGGGCACGGCGTCTTGCGATAGATAGATCAGCCATTCGCCCTGGGCCAGGCGCGCGCCCAGGTTGCGCGTGCCGCCGTGGCTAAAGGCCTCCGGCGCGATGCGCTCCGGCGTGATCCCATGGACGGCCAGGCGCGCCGGCGTGTCATCGGTGGAGCCGGAGTCAATCGCCACGATCTCGGGCGTGGGCAGTCGCCCGGCCGGGGTGTCGCGCTCCTGCGCGGCCACGGCCGCCAGCGTCTCCGACAGCACCGGCCCGCCGTTGAGCGTGAGCAAGATCAGCGACAGGCGGGGCAGGGGCACAGGCGCGGGCCGCACGGCGGCGGCTATTCGAGCGGGTCGGCGCGGGTTTGCAGGTGCAGTTCGAGCAGGCTGAGGAAGAACGACGCAGCGGCCAGTTGCACGCCCATGATCATCAGCGTCGAGGCGGCGATGGCCTCGTGCAGATGGATCAACTCACTGAAACGCACATCGCCGGCCAGGTACTGCGCCAGGATGTAAACCAGCAGCGCCAGCCCCAGGCCGCCCAGCAGGCCGCCGATAATCAGGCCGCGCTCCAGGTTATAGTAGCGCTGAAAGGCCTCCACCAGGCGGTCGCGGCCCACCAAATGTTCGGAGGTGGCGAAGACGCGCGCCGATAAGCCGAAGCTGACCATCTGCTGGCCCAGCACCGCCAGCAGGCTGCCCACGATCATGTAGTGAATGCCGACGTACAGGCTCCCCAGGTAGAACGGGCCGCGCACGAGCACCACCGTGACTAGCAGCCCCAGCAGCATGGCCGCCAGGCCGGGCAGCAGGAACAGGTAGGCCGGGCTGAACAGCAGCATAAAGCGCACATGCCGCCAGCCGTCGCCCAGCGGGCTGAGCTTGCTGGTGCCGCCGCGCGGGTAGTAGGTGATCGGCACCTCCGTGATCTTCAAGCGCGCCAGGCTCGCCTTAATCACCATCTCCGACGCAAACTCCATACCCGTCGTGCGGAGCTGCATGCGCGCGTAAGCCGCGCGCGTGAAAGCCCGCAGGCCCGAATGCGCGTCGCTGATGCGCGTCTGGAACAGCACGTTGAGCATGCCCGTCAGCACGGGGTTGCCGATATACCGGTTGGCCCACGGCATGGCCCCCGGCAGAATCTTGCCCAAGAACCGCGAGCCCATCGCCAGGTCGCCGCCCGCTTGCAGCGGCGCAATCAGGCGCGGCAGGTCCATGAAGTCGTAGGTGTTGTCCGAGTCGCCCATGACAATATACTCGCCCTGCGCGGCCGCGATGCCCTTCATATACGCCGCCCCGTAGCCGCGCACCGGTTGGTGGACCACCCGCGCCCCCAGGCCCCTGGCAATCTCCACCGAGCCGTCCGTCGAGCCGTTATCGGCCACGATGATCTCTCCCGGCAGCCCCAGGGCGGCCAGTGCCTCCAGGGCGCGCGTGACGCACGCGCCGATGGTGGCCCGCTCGTTGAGGCACGGCATGACGACCGACACCTGCACGGCGGCGGGCGCGGCGGGGAGGGGCGCGGGTTCAGGCGCGGCGGGCGACATGCGGGTGGCGATCACGGCTGGGCACGGGCGCGAGGCAGCCCGCTGCTGATTATAGCGTAGCTTCCCCGCGTGCCCGCTGAGCGCGGTTTAGGCCTCGCCGCCGCCACTCTGCTGAATGAGCTTAGCGACCAGCGCCGTCCAGCCGGTTTGGTGGCTGGCGCCCAGGCCCGCGCCGTTGTCACCGTGGAAGTACTCGTAGAAGAGCACGTAATCGCGCCAATGCGGGTCGGTCTGGAACCGCTCCGTCCCCCCGTAGACCGGCCGGCGGCCGTGCTCGTCGGGCAGGAACAGCCGGATCAGGCGGTGCGAGAGATCGGCCGCGATGCCGGCCAGGTTGAGGTAGCGCCCCGAGCCGCGCGGGCACTCGGCCTGGTAGTCGTCGCCATAGTAGTGGTGGTACTTCTGCAAGGCCTCGATCATCAAGTAGTTGGTGGGGAACCAGATCGGCCCGCGCCAATTCGAGTTGCCGCCGAATTGGCCGGTCGTCGATTCAGCCGGCTCGTAAGTCACCCGGTGCACCATGCCGTCCACGCCCAACTCGTAGGGATACTTAAGGTGGGCGCGCGATAGGGCGCGCATACCGTAGTCGCCGTAGAACTGGTCCGGGTCGAGCAGGCGCGGCAAGATGCGGTCCAGCTTGGCGCGATCCACAATGCTCAGCAGCCGCCGGCCGCCCGCCCCCGGCGTGGTGAGTGAAGCGATAGACTGTGTCAGCTCCGGCCGGTTATCCAAGAACCACTGCATCCGGCGGCGGAAGCGCGGCAGCAGGTCCAGCAGGTCGGGCTCCAGCGTCTCCACGGCAAACAGCGGGATCAGCCCGACCAGTGAGCGGATCTTGAGCGGCAGTTGGCGGCCATCCGGCAAGTGCAGCGCGTCGTAATAAAAACCGTCAGTGGGGTCCCACAGGCTGCGCTCGCCCGCGCCCTGGCGGTTGATGGCGTCGGCGATGTAAATGAAATGCTCGAAGAACTTGGTCGCCATATCCTCATACGCCGGGTTGTGGCGCGCCAACTCCAACGCCATCGCCAGCAGGTTGAGGCAGAACATGCCCATCCAACTCGTGCCGTCGGCCTGTTCCAGGTAGCCGCCGGTGGGCAGCGGGGCGCTGCGATCGAACACACCGATGTTGTCTAGCCCCAAAAACCCGCCCTGAAAGATGTTGTGCCCGGCGGCGTCTTTGCGGTTGACCCACCAGGTGAAATTGAGCAGCAACTTGTGGAACACGCGCTCCAAGAAGTGCACGTCGGCGTGGCCGGTCACCTTCCGGTCGAGCTTATAGACGCGCCAGCTAGCCCAGGCATGCACCGGCGGGTTCACATCGCTGAAGGCCCACTCGTAAGCCGGGATTTGGCCGTTGGGGTGCATGTACCATTCGCGCAGCATCAGGATCAGCTGGCGCTTGGCGAAGTCCGGGTCTATCAGCGCCAGGGGTAGCGTGTGAAAAGCCAGGTCCCAGGCGGCAAACCAGGGGTACTCCCACTTATCGGGCATCGAGAGCACATCGCTGGTGTGTAGGTGAGTCCACTCACTGTTGCGGCCGGTCAGGCGCGCGGCGGGCGGGGGCGGCCCGGCCGGGTCACCGCTCAGCCAGGTGTCCACGTCGTAGCCGTAATACTGCTTGTTCCACAACAGCCCGGCGAAGGCCTGCCGCATAATGGCGCGCTCCTCGGCCGACAGGCGCGCCGGCATCACCGTCGCATAGAACTCGTCGGCTTCGGTCTGGCGCTGCGCGCGGCGGCTGTCAAAATCGCTGAAAGGCGCGGGCAGCGCCTCCGCCGCCAGCCGCAGCCGCAGGGTCACGCGCTGGCCGGGGGCCAGGCTGAGGGCGTAGTGCGCGGCGGCCTTGGTGCCGCGCTGCGCTGGGTTCAGGCGGTCCGGCGCGTGATTGACCAGCGTGTCGTTGAAGCTGTCCTTGACGTACGGCCGCGCCTCGGCCGCGCCCCACAAGCGTGCGCCGTTGCTCTCGTTCTCGGTGAACCACAACTGCGGCGGTCGGCCGTCTGGCCCCGCGTCGCAGTACAGCCTTTGCGTGGGCAAGTGCTTGGTGTTGGCTTGAATGGCCGCCGGGCCGTCGGCGTGCATTTCCGGCCGGCTGATCCAGTCGTAGCCCCACGACCAGGTGTTGCGAAACCAAAACTGCGCCAACACGTGCAGCGGGGCCGTCTCCGGCCCGCGGTTGACGGCCGTGATCTGCATGAGCACGCCGCCTGGGTCGGCTTTGGCGTATTCCACAAAGACATCGAAGTAGCGGTCGTCGTTGAAGACCCCCGTGTCGAGCAGTTCATACTCGAACGCCCCGCGGCCGCGGCGGCTGTTCTCGCTCACTAACTGCGCGTAAGGGAAGGCCGCCTGCGGGTACTTGTAGAGCGCCTTCATATACGAGTGTGTGGGCGTGCTGTCGAGGTAGAAGTAATACTCCTTCACGTCCTCGCCGTGGTTGCCCTCCGGCCCAGACAGGCCGAACAGACGCTCCTTCAAGATCGGGTCGCGCTCATTCCACAGGCCCAGCGCCAGGCACAGGTTCTGCCGCCGGTCGCACAGGCCGAGCAGACCGTCTTCGCTCCAGCGGTAGGTCCGGCTGCGCGCCTGATCGTGGGGGAAGTAGGTCCAGGCCTCGCCGGTCGCGCTGTAGTCCTCGCGCACGGTGCCCCAGGCGCGGTCGCTGAGGTAGGGCCCCCACAGCTTCCAATCTGCCGTGAGGGCGCGGTGCTCGGCCAGGCGGACATGTTCGGGCGTGAGATGAGCGGGCATAGCGGCGCAGTGCTCCTCAGAATCGGCGTAACCTCAGTATGGGCCGAATAGGGGCAGCCGACAACTGGCGGGGGAGGGGTGCCAGAAGGGGGGAGGCCGCCGGGCGGGGGGCGCGAACTGCGGACGCACGGAACACGAGGACAAAATCGTCATGGGCGGTTGCTGGGCCACGGCCGGTTGTTGGCCCGGGCGGCGGCGGCTGGGTTGGCTCCGGTTGAGATTCTACGGCGGGCAGATGAGCAAACGGTAAGTTCGACGGCTTGGCCCTGGCGACCAACTGGGTGAGAATGGTATGATTGGGGCCGCGCCCCTGGTTCTTCTGCCTGCCCATCGAGGAAGCCTGCCGCCATGTCGTCCGCCCCCCGTCAAACTCCTGCCCGTGCCCGCGCCGCCCAGCAGCAGGCTGAATGGCTGGCGCGCGAACACCGCCGCCGCCGGCTCATCATCGGCGGCTGGGCGGCCGCCGCCCTGGTCTTCGTCGGCGTGCTGGGTTATCTCATCTGGCAAGAAGGGCAGCCCGCGCCGCAGCCGGGTGAGGTCTTCCCTATCATGGCGGCCGGGCACATCTCCGTGGGGCAGCCTCACGACCCGTACAACTCCGACCCGCCCACCTCCGGCCAGCACTATGAAACCGCCGTGCAGGCTGGGTTCTACGACGTAGCGCCCGTGGATGAGTACCTGGTGCACAACCTGGAGCACGGGCACATCATCATCTGGTACAACTGCACCGGGTTATCAGACGACGCCTGCCTCGCCCTCAAAGACCAAATCCGCGACGTGATGGGCCGCGCCGGCGTGTCGGCCATTACGGGCACCCTCAAGCTGGTGGCCGTGCCGCGGCCCACGCTGAGCACACCACTGGCGCTCACCTCTTGGGGGCACCTGGAGCGGCTCGACGCCTTCGACGCCAACAAGATCCTCGCGTTCATTCGGGCCTACCGCGACCAGGCGCCCGAGCCGGGCGCGGCCTAACAGCGGCGCGCCCTTGCCTGCCGGCCGCCGCGCTAGGGCGCGCCGTAGGCCGCCAGCACCAGGGCGATCAGGTCGTAGCGCGGCATCAGCACCGTCGCGCCGCCCTCCGTGGTAGTGTGCGTCACCTGCTCTTCGCCGATCTTGAGCTGCGTGATGTTGCTCAGGCCGGTGTTGCGGCCCAGGCAGGCCAGGCTTGCCAGTTGGGTCGGGCTGAGGTCCGACAGGATCAGGTCTTGCATGGCGCTGATGAGGCCGGGGACCGCCCCCACCAGCGCCGGGCTGAGCAGCTTGGCGCGCACCGCCAGCAGCACCTGGTTCTGCCGATCAATGCGCTGCAAATCACTGTCTATGAAGCGGATGCGGACGTACTGCAGCAGCGTGGCCCCATCCATATGGTTCACGCCCGCCCGAAAGTAAGGCAGGCCCTGCGGCGTGCCGTCTATGTCTTTGGGTAGCTCGATGTCCACCCCGCCGATGGCGTCAATCCCGGCCTCGACCGCGGCGAAGTTGACGATGAGATAATGGTCAAACTCTAGCCCCAGCGAACCGCGCAGGGTCTCGGCCATCAGCGTTGGGCCGCCGCCGGGCAGTTGGTAGTAGTTGCCGTACGCATAGGCCGTGTTGACCCGGTCCTCCACAATGCCATGTTCGGCCAGGTTGGGGATAGGCACCCACAGGTCTCGCGGGATGGACAACATGCGCACGCCGCCGGTGTCGAAGTCGGCGCGCACGGCGCGAATGAAGTCGGCGCGGCCGGTGGTGTAATCGTTGGTGCGCGTGTCGCTGCCCAGCGCCAGGATACGCATGACGCCGTGCTCACCGCAGTCGGGCGGCGGGGCGGCCGTTGCGCCGGTGGCCGCCGCTGCCGCGGCCGTGGCCGCCGCGGGGAGGGGCGTACTGGCCGGAGTGGCCGGCCCGGCGATGTTGGTGGCCGCGCCGTGGGCGGCCTCGCCTGACTGCAAGGCGGGGCCGAGTGGCGCAAACCAGAAACGCGCAGCCAGCGCCGCCCCCAGGATGACAACGAGCAGCAGGCCGGCCCAAATGAGCGTGCGCCGCGAACCGCGCTGAGCCGCGCCGCCGGAAGTGGATGAAGACATGGTCACAAGTTCCTGCAGATAGTTGTGTGTGGCGAAAGTGTAAGCGCATTCTACCGCAGCCGGCCGCGGGCGGCCTGGCGTGGGTTTTGCCGCTTGACCCTGACGTTGCGTTAGGGTCTATCATTCGGCGTGCCGGCACAGCCCGCCGGCCGGAAACCATAGACAGCCATGAGCCCAGACCAGGATTTCCAGCCTCACAGCGCCGACCAGCAAGCCAAGTACGAGGCCGAGGCCGTCAACCGCTGGGGCGACACTGTGAAACAGACGGCGCGCCTGTGGAACACCTACACCGAGGAACAGCGGGCCGCGATCATGGCCGAAGGCAGCGCGACCTACACGGCCCTGGTGGCCGCCATGCCCACTGGGCCAGACAGCCCGGAGGTGCAGGCGCTGCTGGCCCGCTGGCACCAGCACTTGCGCTACTTCTACGAGCCTTCCATTGAAACCCTCGCCGGGCTGGGGCAGATGTATCACGACGATCCCGACTTCAACGCGACCTTTGCCGCCCTGCACCCCGACCTGCCCGCGTTCCTCCAGCAGGCCATCGCCAAGTACGTAGACACGCTGGAAACGCGCTGGCTGGAACAAGAACTGGGCCTTCTAAAGGAGTAACAGAGCGATGTCGGACGGAAACACGCCCGTGACCAAACCGGTGCACACCGGCCGCGTCGTGGCCCCGGCGGGCGCGGGCGATGACCTCAGCCAACGGCTGACCCTCTTCAACGTGGAAGCACCCCGCCGCCGCCTGGCCGACCTAATCGTGCCAGAACCTGTGCTGGCGCAGTTGCGCGCCCTGCTGACGAAGATCAAGTATCACCGCGTGCTGTATGAAGACTTTGGGCTGAGCACGGTGGACCCAGCAGGCGGCCGCACGGCCATCAACCTGTATGGCCCGCCGGGCACGGGCAAGAGCTTCGCGGCCGAGGCGCTGGCCGCCGAGTTGGGCCTGGGCCTCCTCCGCGCCAACTACGCCGAGATCGAGTCCAAATTCGTGGGCGAGACCGCCAAGAACATTCAGGCCGCGTTTGCCAAAGCGCGCCAGGCGCAGGCGGTGCTGTTCTTCGACGAAGCCGACTCGATCCTGGGGCGGCGGCTGACGGCCATCACCCAAAGCACCGACCACGCCGTAAACGTCAGCCGCTCGGTGATGCTCCTGGAGCTAGACCACTTCGCGGGCGTCACCATCTTCGCCACCAACCTGGCCTCCAACTACGACCCGGCCTTCGTGCGCCGTATTCTGGGCCACGTGGCCCTGCCGCTGCCGGGGCCGGAGCTGCGCGCGCGGCTGTGGCGGGCGCATATCCCCGCCCAACTGCCGGCGGCGCTGGCCGAAGGAGATTGGCAAACGCTGGTGGACGCGACCGATGGGCTGGCGGGGGGCGACATCCTCAACAGCGTCATCACGGCCGCCGCCGCCGCGCTGGAACGCGAAGGGCCGGGCTGCACCGTGCGGCTGAGCGATTTCCTGGCGGCGGTGGAAGCGGCCAAGCGCGCTAAGCGCGAGGTCGGCGCACGACTGGAGTAAGGCAGCCCAACGGCGCGGCGTGGGCCGTGTGATGACCCACGCCGCGTTTTGATTCGGGCCAGGCGGCCTCACGCCCGGTGGTTGTCGAGCCGGCGGCGCTGTTCCCCGAAGATGAGGTCGCGCACGCCGTCGCTCTCGGTGAAGCTGCGCGGGAAGCCCAGGCTGATCGGGCTGGCCGCGTTCAGGCGCTCCCTCTGTTCCGGCGTCAGCGTGAAGTTCAGGCAGCCCAAGTTGTCGGCAAGGTGCGCCTCGGTGCGCGCCCCCACGATCGGGATGATCGGCGCGTGGTGGGCGTCCTGCTGCAGGCGCACCCAGTTAATCGCCACCTGGCTGGCCGTGGCCCCGGCCTCTGCCGCCACCGCGCGCAACGTGCTCACCAGCTCCAGGTTGCCGGGGTCGGCGCGGCGGTTGCGCTTAGGCTCGCCGGAAGGCTCGTTGTACTTGCCCGTCAGTTCGCCCGCCTCCAGCAGGCCCCACGGCATCACTGCCAGGTCGAGGGCGCGGGCCATCGGGAACACCTCGCGCTCCAGGCTGCGGTCGCGCAGGCTGTAGGGGGCCTGCACCGCCACGAACGGCGACCAGCCGTGCGCCTCGGCCAGCGCGTTGGCGTAGGCCGTCACCCAGGCCGGCGAGTCGCTGATCCCGGCGTAGAGCACCTTGCCCGCCCGGATCAGGTCGTCCAGCCCGCGCATCACCTCCGCGATGGGCGTGGTGCCGTCCCACACATGCAGCCAATAAACGTCAACATAGTCGGTTTGCAGATGCTTCAGGCTCGCCTCGAGCGAGCGCCGCATGTTTTTACGGTGGTTGCCGCCCGCGTTGGGGTCGCTGCGCTGGGTGCTCAGCGTGTACTTGCTGGCGACCACGAACTCGTCGCGGCGCCCGGCGATGAACTCGCCCACCAACTTCTCCGCCGTGCCGTTGGTGTAGTTGATCGAGGTGTCAATGAAGTTGCCGCCTGCCGCGGTGTAGGCGTCGAAGATCTTGCGGCTGGTTTCCTTCGACGCCCCCCAGCCCCAGTCCTCGCCGAACGTCATCGTGCCCAGCGCCAGCTCCGACACCCGCAGCCCACTCCGGCCCAGTAGTTTCAAGCGCATCCTGACGCCTCCCCAGGTGCTGGTCCGGCCGCCCCGCCGACCGGCTGACCTTCCTCACCAAAGTCTCCGCTGCTACCGCCCAGAGAAGACGGGATCACTCTCCAACACGATGCCGAAGTGCTCCCGCAGGGCAGCGTTCCAGGCGGCCGGGTCGGGCAAGGCCAGCTCGGTGCGCCCGCCGGGCGTGGTGAAGGTCAGCTTGCCCGCGCTCAGGCTCACCCGGCCGTCGGGCGTGGCCCGCGAGCAAATCGGCCCCTGCCGGAAGTGCGAGTCCGGCGCGGTTTGCTGGTAAACGCACATCTCCGCAAAGTCGCTGAACTGGCGCGGCCTGAGCGTGAACGTATAACTCGGCCCCCACTTGGTCGCGCCCGCCTCGAGCGCCTCGAGCCGCCAGACCGCGTCCTCCACGCTCAGCCGATAACGACCTGAAACGTCGGCCTGTTCCACGCCGGGCGCGAGGCGCAGCGGGGATCGGAACGACCCCCCAAAGCCCACGTCGGCCAGCCGCGGCTCGGCCAGCGCGCCGCCCGTCACGCGCAGCGCCAGGTGGTCAAACTCCGGCCCAAACTCGCCGCGGCCCCACACGCGGGCCGAGAGCAACTCCACCGTGTAGCCCAGCGCGCGCAGCAGCTCGGCGAACATGCCGTTCAGCTCGTAGCAGAACCCGCCGCGCCGCCGGGTGATGAGCTTGGCGTAGAGCGCATCCAGGTCCAGCACAATCGGCGCGCCACGGCCGATATCGAGATTCTCGAACGGCACGCTTTGCAGGTGGGCGGCGTGCAGTCCCGCCAGCGTCGCCGTGTCCGGCGCGCGTGGGCCGCTGTAGCCCAGGCGGGCTAGGTAGGCGTCAACGTCCAGCGTCATGGGTGCAGGTCAGGTCAGGGCAGCAGCAAATGCAGGTCGCCAAACTCGTGCCACAGGTAGCGCTCGCGCAGCGCCTCAGCATAAGTGTGCCGCAGATGCCCATAACCCGCTAGCGCCGCCAGCATCGCCAGGTGTGAGGCGCGTGGTTCGTGCAGGCCCGTCAAAAGCGCGTCCACAGCGTTCAAGCCGCGCTTGGGCGTGATCACCAGGTCGGTGTAACCCATGCCCGGCCGCGCCACACCCTGCTCGTCGGTCGCGGTCTCCAGCGCCCGCACCACGGTGGTGCCCGCCGCCACCACCCGCCCGCCCGCCGCCCGCGCCGCGTTCACCCGGCGGGTGGTCTCGCCCGGCACGCGGTAATACTCCTCGTAGGGCGGCTCATGATCCTCCAGGCTGGCGACACCGGTGTGCAGCAACAGCGGGGCCACCTGCACACCGTGCGCCACCAGGCGCGTGATGATCTCCGGCGTGAAGGCCCGCCCGGCCGAGGGCATCTCGGCGCTGCCCGGCTCGGTCGCGTAGACCGTCTGGTAGTAGCGGCTCGGCCACGCGCGCGGCACATAGTTGTAGCGGATGGGCGTGCCGTGCGCCTCCAGATACGCCGCGAGCGGCGCGGGCAGGTGCAGCGTTGCCCGCCACAGGCGCACTCGCCCCTCCGGCAGGCGCGCGCGGGGTGTCAGCAGCGTCACGCTGCCGCCGGCCGGCAGGGTCAGGGTCTCCCCGGCCGTGGCGCTGTAGAATGGCTGCGTGCCCCGATCGTCCGGCCGGCGCACCTCCACCACCCACAGATCGCCGGGCAAGTGCGTGGAGAGGTGCAGCGCCAGCGCCTGCCCATCGGCGCGGGTGGCGGGCAGCGCGGCCTTCAGCGTGCCGCTGGTGTTAATAACCACCACGTCGCCGGGCGTCAGGTAATCGGGCAGGGCGCGAAACCTGGTGTGCGTAACGGCGTCGGTGCGGTAGTGTGAGACCATCAGCCGCACCTCGTCCCGCGCCAGCCCACGCGCCTCGGGCGGCTCGCCGGCCTCTAGCTCGGGCGGCAGCGTGAAGTCAAGCGGTGGCAGGTCGGGCCGTGTGGGCTGGGCGGGCGCTGTCAGGCGCGGCGCGACCGGCGCGATCACGCCGCCTCCGGCGCGACCTCGCGCGCCGCATAGCGCCCGCTGGGGCGCGCCGGCTGGGCGGTGAGCAGCGTCACCAATCCCGGCACGCTGGCCTCCGGCAGCGGGCGGTCGCTGATGTCCTCGCCCGGGTAGGCGTCCTGGTGCATCTGCGTGCGCATGTCGCCGGGGTCAATCCAATACACGCTCCAATCCGGGTTCTCAGCCGCCAGGATGGCCGAAAGCTGTTCCAGCGCCGCCTTGCTGGAGCCATAGCCGCCCCAGGTGGCGTAAGGCTGCGCGCCCGCGTCGCTGCTGATGTTCAAGATGCGGGCGTGCGGCTTGAGCGCCGGGGCCAGCGCTTGCAGCAGCGCCAGCGGCCCAAAGACGTTGGCCTCGTACACGCCGCGCAGCGCCTCCAGCGGATACTCCATGAGCTTTGGCAATGGGCTGGGGCCGAGGCTGCTGGCGTTGTTCACCACCGCGTCGAGCCTGCCGGCGGCGCGGGCGGCCACGCCCAGGGCGCGGCGATGCGCGGCCTGTGTCACGTCGCCCGCGATGGCGGTGATGGTGGTAGTCTGGGCCAGTTCGGCGCAGGCCACCTCCAGGGCAGCGGCCCCGCGCGCGTCAATGATCAGGCGCCAACCCCGGCGGGCCAGTTCGCGCGCCAGGGCCAGGCCCAGGCCGCGCGAAGCGCCGGTGATGAGGGCTGTGGGGGCAGGGGGCAAAGTCGTCACGGTAGGTCATCCTTTCTCAGCTTCATCCTACCGGTTTCGCGCTCCCCGCGCACTGGGCGGCGGGCCAGTGCGGCGCGGGCGTGTGTTCAGGGTCTCAACTGCCCTTTTGGACAGGCCTGCTACGCGCCGCCCCGCACCGCTTCCGGCGCTGGCTATAATGGGTGCGCGGCCGGCTCCGGTCATGTGCCCAGCGCCGCGGAAAAGGCGGATGAACGTGATGGAACTCGAGGCTGTAGCGCGGCTGCCGGTCCCCGGCGACAACGTAGCGATTGCGGCGCGTCCGCTGGCGGCGGGCCTGGCGCTCACCCACGCGGAGCGGCAGTTCACCCTGGCCCTGCCGGTGCTCGTTGGCCACCGCTTCGCCGCCCAGCCGCTGGCCGTGGGCGACCAACTGCTCTCGTGGGGTCTGCCCTTCGGGCGCGCCACGCGGCCCATTGCCCCCGGCGACTACGTCTGCAACGCGGCCATGCTTGAAGCGCTGGCCGACCGCCGCCTGCCGTTCACCCTGCCGTCCGAGCCAAACTTCGAAGACTACGCCGCCGCCTACACGCTCGACGAAGCCGCGTTCGTGCCGGGGGTGCAGGTGGCTCCCTACCCCGTGCCGCGCACGTTCAACGGTTACCCGCGCGCGGGCGGGCGCGGCGTGGGCACGCGCAACCACCTGGTGGCGCTCGGCCTCACCTCGCGCGTCAGCGGCTTCGTGCGCGCGCTCGCGGCCAAGCTCACGGGCGCCTCGGCGGACTATGCCCACCTAGACCCGGTCGTGGCCGTGGCGCACACCGAGGGCGCCGGGGCCGAGCCGCTCAACAACCGCGACCTGCTGCTGCGCGCGCTGGCGGGCTTTGTCGTTCACCCCAACGTCGGCGCAGTCCTCATCGTGGACGACGGCGGCGGGCAAATCACCAACGCCGACTTGCGCGCCTATCTGCGCGCCCAAGGCTACCCGCTCGAACACGTGCCGCATGTGTTTTTTGAGACCACCGGCCAGTTCGAGGCCGACCTGGAGCGCGCCGCCGCCCAGTTGCTGGCCTGGATGCCGTCGGTTGGCGCCAGTGCGCGCCAACCTTCCTCCCTGCGCCACCTCAACCTGGCGCTGCAATGCGGCGGCTCCGATGCCTTCTCGGGCGTCACCGCCAACCCGCTGGCGGGCGCCGTGGCGCGCGAGTTGCTCCGGCACGGCGGCGCGGCCTGCCTGGCCGAGACCACCGAGCTGGTGGGGGCCGAAGCCTACCTGCTCCGCCGCGTGCGCGACGTGGGCACCATCAAGCAATTCCTCGCCTTCAGCCGTCGCTACCAAGACCTATTGGCCTGGCACGGTGTCACCGGCGAAGGCAACGTCTCCGGCGGCAACCGCTTCCGTGGGCTGTACAACATCATCCTGAAATCCGTCGGCGCGGCGGCCAAGCTCGACCCGGCCGTGCGCCTCGACTACGCCGTGGCCTACGCCCAGCGCATGACCCAGCCCGGCTACTACTTCATGGACACGCCCGGCAACGACCTCGAGAGCGTGGCCGGGCAGGTGGCCGGCGGCTGCAACCTGATCATGTTCACCACCGGCAACGGCTCCATCACCAACTTCCCGTTCGTGCCGACCATCAAGGTCATGACCACGACCGCGCGCTACCAACTGCTGGAGCGCGAGATGGACCTCAACGCCGGGGCCTACCTCGACGGCGCGCCGCTGGACGTGCTCACGTCTGCCGCCGTTGACCTCACCGTGGCGATTGCCTCCGGCCGGCCCAGCAAGGGCGAGTTGGCCGGGCACAGCCAGGTATCTATCTGGCGCAACTGGCGGCAGACCGGGCCGGGGCAGGCGGCCGCCGTGCTGGCCGTGCCCGAGCCTGACGGCGCGCCCCTGCCCGCGCTCGCGCATGACCTCGTCGAGCGCGGCTTCCGCATCCCGCTCTGGCGCACAGAGCACGGCCTGGCCGCCGACCGTGTCGGGCTGATCTTGCCGACCAGCCTGTGCGCCGGGCAGGTGGCGCGGCTGGCGGCCAACCGCCTGAACGACCTGGGGCTGGGTCACGCCCAGGGCCTATCGCGCTTCGTGGCGTTGGTGCACACCGAAGGCTGCGGCTCCGCCGGGCACTCCACCGGCGCGCTCTATCACCGGCCGCTGCTCAACTACATGGCGCATCCCCTCGTCGCCCGCGGCCTGTTCTTGGAGCATGGCTGCGAGAAGACCCACAACGATTACATGCGCGCGCGGCTGGCGCAGTTTGGCCGCGATGCCGCTCAATATGGCTGGGCCAGCGTGCAGCTCGACGGCGGCCTAGACGCTGTCCTGGCGAAGATCGAAGCCTGGTTTCGCGCCGCGCTGCAAGCGCTGCCGCCCGCTGAAGCGGTGCTGGGCGGCCTGGGCGACCTGCGCGTGGGCGTCAGCAGCGCGGGCGACGTGCCGCCCGACCTGGCCGCCGCCTTCGCGCGGGTCGTGCGCACCCTCGTCGCGGCGGGTGGCACGGTCGTCCTCCCGGCCGGGGCCTCGCTGTTGCGCTCACCGGCCTTCGTCAGTGAGACCTTTGACGGCGCGCCTCGGCCGACGCTGGCCTATGGGCAGTTGGCGACGCCGGGGTTGCACCTCATGGACACGCCCTCCAGCCACTGGGTTGAGGCGCTCACCGGCCTGGGCGCCACCGGCGTAGATCTGATCCTGGCCGCCCCCGGCGCGCACCCTGCGCAGGGCCATCCTCTGGTGCCGCTGGGCCAAGTCGGCCTCGCCGACGGTTTCGACCTGACGCCCGCTGGCGACCCCTCGGGCTGGGCCGAGCAAGTGCTGGCGCTGGCCGCCGACGTCGCCGCGCGCCGCTACGTGCCCCGCCGTCTGGTGCTGCGCGACGTAGATTTTCAACTCACCCGCGGGCTGCTTGGCGTGACCGTCTAGTTCGCGCCAGGTTGCTGGCCCATTTCACACCGTATCACCCGGCCTCGGCCCGCCCGGCCCTGCTGCTGGGCGGGCCGTCTCGCGTCCCGCGGGCGCAGCCAGATGTGACAAAGGTATCCGATTTGGCGGCCAGACGTCACTACTAGCGCGTTGCGCTTTAGGGCAGTCTTAAGCGGGGTGTCGCCGCGCGGCGCGCCCCGCCTAAGTCTGCCAACAACCTAGCAGGAGTGCGCGATGACGATTCAAGACGAGATTTTTGCGGCGGTAGTGGCCGGCGACAGCCCAGCCGCCGACCGGCTGGTGGCGCAGGCGCTGGCGGCGGGCGCCGACCCAGAGGCGCTGCTGCAAGCGGCGCTGGTGCCGGCCATGACCGAGGTCGGAGCGCGCTTTCAGGCCGGCGAGTATTTCGTGAGCGAGATGCTGGTCAGCGCTCAGGCCATGAAGGCCGGGTTGAAACACCTGCGCCCCCTCCTGGTGAGCACCGCTGCCAAGCCCATCGGCACCGTCGTCATCGGCACCGTGAAGGGCGACCTGCACGACGTTGGCAAGAACCTGGTGGGCATGATGCTCGAAGGGGCCGGCTTCAAGGTGATAGACCTGGGCGTGGACGTGCCGCCTCAGCGCTTCGTGGGGGCCGCCGCTGAGAGCGGGGCCGGGTTGGTAGCGCTCTCCGCCCTGCTGACGACCACCATGCTCAACATGAAGGCCGTTGTAGACGCGCTCAAGGCCAACGCCGCCACCCAGGGCGTCAAGGTCCTCATCGGCGGCGCGCCCTTGTCGCAAGACTACGCCGACAAAATCAAGGCCGATGGCTTCGCGCCGGACGCCGCCGCCGCCGCCGAGAGCGCCCGGGCGCTCATCGCGCCGGTGCCCGCCTGAGGACCACCGCCATGAACGACCGCGAACGCTTCGTCCGCACCGTGTTGGGCCAGCCGGTAGATCGGCCGTCCATTTGGCTCAACTGGGGGCCGTGGGAGTCCACCTGGAAGCGCTGGGAGCGCGAAGGCAAGCCGCCCGAGATCACGGATCACCGCGCCGGCCTAGACCCCGACATGGCGCCCCTGCCGGTGCCCTGCAACACCGGGCCGTGCCCGCGCCTCCCCCGCACCGTGCTCGAAGAAGACGACGAGTACGTCACCTTCACTGACAGTTGGGGCATCAAACGCCGCGACGTGAAGGGCGCCGAGTCCATGTCGGCCTTCCTGGACTTCCCGGTCAAAGATCGGCGTGACTGGGAAGAGTTTTCGGACAAATACCTCAACCCCGACGACGACCGCCGCCTGGAGCCGGGCTGGCGCGAGACCGTCTGGGGCTGGATGGACAAGGGCTATCCCATTCAGCTTGGCTACTACCCCGACGGCGGCATCTTCGGCGGCTACCGCTGGCTGATGGGCGACGAGGCCGGCCTCATTGCCTTTCACACCATGCCCGACCTGGTGCACGACATCATGGAGCGCCTCACCGATATCTACCTGACCGTCTGGGAGAAGGCGCTGCGCGACGTGCGCGCCGACTCGGTGCACATGTGGGAAGACATGTGCTACCGCGGCGGGCCGCTGATCTCGCCCAAGAAGTGGGTCGAGTTTCTCGGGCCGTGCTACCGCCGCATTCAGGCCTTCACCAAGCAGCACGACATCCCCGTCATCTCGGTGGACACCGACGGCGACCCCGACAAAATCATTCCGCCCATGCTGGACTGCGGCGTGAACCTGTTGTTCCCACTGGAGGTGGCCGCCAACTGCGACGTCAACGTCATGCGCGCCAAGTACCCCACGCTGGCCTTCATGGGCGGCATAGACAAGCGCGTGCTGGCCCTCGGCCACAAGGCCATTGACCAGGAGCTGGACCGCGTGTGGCCCGCCGTAGAAAAGGGCCGCTACATCCCCGACCTCGACCACCTGGTGCCCGACGACGTCTCCTGGGACAACTACAACTACTACGCGCATGAACTGAAGCGGCGCGTGGGCAAGCCTTAGCAGCGGTAGATCAGGGAGGCGTAACGGCAGCGCGCCCAGCCTTTCCTTGCTAGGCTGGGCGCGCTGGTGTTGCGTGCGGCGCGCAAGCGCGCGGGGTGGGCCGTCTGACGGCTCCAAACGCCCTAAGTGGGCGGGTGTGCGGGCTTGCGCGCCAGGTGCTCCGCGGGAGGCCGACCCTGGCCGTTGCGCGTCGTTCTATGTACATCATGCGCTTCCCGGCCCGCCGGCGCAAGGCTGGCTGTCATGCCGCTAAGGTGACAAATGTCATCGTCTGCCTCAGGCGGGCAGCCAGCGCAGCACCAGCGCCAGCAGCAGCCCGCCTGCGATCACGCTGCCCAGTTGGCCGGCCGTGTTCGCGCCCATCGCGTGCATCAGAATGAAATTCTGCGGGTCGGCCTCCTGCGCCGTGCGGGCCGCCAGCCGCCCGGCCATGGGGAAGGCGCTGATGCCCGCCGCGCCGATCAGCGGGTTGATGCGCCCGCGCGTGACCACCGCCATGAGCTTGCCGAACAGCAGCCCGGCCACGGTGTCCAGCGCAAAGGCGAACAGCCCCAGCGCCAGAATCTTGAGCGTATCCCAGTTGAGGAAGCTGGCGGCGCTCATCGTCGAGCCGATGGTCAGCGCTAGCAGCAGCGTGCTGATGTTAATCAGCTCGTTCTGGGCCGCTTTGCTCAGGCGCTCCACCACGCCGCTCTCGCGCAGCAGGTTGCCCAGCATCAACATCCCGATCAGCGGCGCGGCCGCGGGCGCCAGCAGGCTGACCAGCAGCGTCACCACCAGCGGAAAGAGCACGCGCGCGTGCTTCGACACCGGACGCGGCGCGTACTCCATGTGGATGCGGCGCTCCGCCGGTGTCGTCAGCAGCCGCATCAGCGGCGGCTGGATAATCGGGATCAGGCTCATGTAGGCGTAGGCCGTGACGGCAATCGGGGCCAGCAGCCGCGGCGTCAGCTGTGTCGCCACGAAGATGGCCGTCGGGCCGTCAATCGCGCCGATCACGCCGATGGAAGCCGCCTCGTTAAGCGGGAAACCCAGCAGCGTCGCTAGCAGCAGCGTGCCAAAAATGCCGAACTGCCCGGCCGCCCCCAGCAGCGCCAGCGCGGGCTGCGCCAGCAGCGGGCTGAAGTCAATCATCGCGCCGACCCCCACGAAGATGAGCAGCGGGAACAACTCAGTCTTGACGCCTGCGGTGTAGAGCGCGCCCAGGAAACCCTCGCCGTCGGCTAGCCCCGCCAACGGCAGGTTGGCCAGCAGGCAGCCGAAACCGATGGGCAGCAGCAGCACCGGCTCATACTCTTTCGTCACCGCCAGCCCGATCAGCCCCAGCCCGACCAGCAGCATGACCACCTGGCCCCACGACAGGGCAGCCAGCCCCGTGAAGAGATCGGCCGGCGCCATCAGCCGTTCTCCCCCTCGGCGGGTTCGTATTCCAGCAGCGTCTGCCGATGCTGCACCGTCTGACCCACCGTGGCGCGCACCGCCGCAATCCGGCCCGCGCGCGCGGCGCGGATGGTATTGTTCATCTTCATCGCTTCCAGCACGCACAGCGGCTGCCCCACGGCCACTTCATCCCCCGCCTGCACGGCCACTGCGAGCAGCACCCCTGGCAGCGGCGCGACGACCACGTGCCGCCCGGCCGCGATACCCGCGCCGTTGGGACGGGGTTTTGCCGCCGGCGAGACAGCGGGCCTTACGCTCGGCGCAGCGGGCGCCCCACCCGTCGCGGCCTCCGGGTACACCTCGAACACCTCGTCGCCGATGCGGGCGCGCACCGGGCGGGCGTGCACGTCGGCAATCTCCACCGCAAAGATTTCCCCAGCGACCTGAACCGTTAGCTTCATCGTTGTCGGTCTCGCTGCCTGAGTTGTTGCGCGCGGCGGGCGGCCTGCCACGGGCTGAGCGCGGCGGCGATGTGCGCCGGTCCCATCCGCGCCCCCGGCGGCTCGCCCGCCAGGGCCCGGGCCAAGGCCACGGCCGCGGCCGCGGCGCGCCGCGCGCGGTCTGGTTGCTCGGGCGTGGCGGGGTTGGGCGCCCCCACCGCAGCGGGCGCGGCCGGTGGCGGCTCACGCTCGGCCGTCAGGCGCACCAGCGCGGCAGTCACGACCGCCAGCCCGGCCAGCGTCGCGATCACGAATGTCATGCCGATCAGGCTGATCTGCAGAGCCGCAGCCAGGTTCGCGCTCATGTGTGGGCCTCAGACCGGGATATTGCCGTGCTTGCGCGGCGGGGCGGGCGCCACCTTGTCGCGCAGCGCGCCCAGGGCCGCAATGAGCTTGGGCCGCGTCTCGCGCGGCTCCAAGATGTCATCCACGTAGCCCGCGCCTGCCGCGTAATACGGGTTGTTGAAGCGGCGGCGGTAGTCCTCGGCCAGCGCCTTGCGCGTGGCGCCCGGGTCGGCGGCGGCCTCAATCTCCTTCTTGAACAAGATGTTGGCCGCGCCCTCCGCCCCCATCACGGCGATCTCGGCGCTCGGCCAGGCGAAGTTCACGTCGGTGCCCAGGTACTTGCTGCTCATCACCACGTACGCCCCGCCGTAGGCCTTGCGGGTGATGACGCTCAGCTTGGGCACGGTGGCCTCCGAATAGGCGTACAGCACCTTGGCTCCATGCCGGATGATGCCGCGATGCTCCTGATCCACGCCGGGCAGAAAGCCGGGCGAGTCCACCAGGGTCACCAGCGGCAGGTTGTAGCAGTCGCACATCCGCACGAAGCGCGCAATCTTGTCGGCGGCGTCAATGTCAATCACGCCCGCCATCACGCTCGGCTCCTGCGCCACCAGCCCCACGCTGTAGCCGCCCAGCCGCGCGAAACCCACGATGGCGTTCTGCGCCCAGGCCGGCTGAATCTCCAGGAAGCTGTCCTGGTCCACGAGGTGCGCGATGACGCTGTGCATGGCGTAGGCCTCTGTCGCGTCCAGCGGCACGATGTGGTTCAGCGCCTCGTCCATCCGGCGCGGGTCGTCTGTCGGGGGCGCATACGGCGGCGCTTCCACGTTGTTGGCGGGCAGGTAGCTCAGCGCGCGGCGGCACAGCGCCAGCGCCTCGCGTTCGTCGCGGGCGGCCAGGTGGGCCGTGCCGCTCAAGCGCATGTGTACCTCCACCCCGCCGAGCTGCTCCGGGTCTACCACCTCGCCCGTCACGGTCTGGATGACCTGCGGGCCGGTCAAGAACATGAACGAGTGGCCCTCGACCATGATGATCAGGTCGGTCAGGGCGGGCGAATAGGCCGCTCCGCCCGCGCACGGGCCGAGCATCACGCTGATCTGCGGCACCACGCCCGAATACTGCGCGTTCCGGCGGAAGATCTCAGCGTAGCCGCCCAGGCTCTTCACCCCCTCCTGAATGCGCGCGCCGCCCGAGTCCACCAGCCCGATGATCGGCACGCCGTTGCGCACGGCCAGGTCCATCACCCGGCAGATCTTGTGCGCCTGCATCTCACTCAGCGTGCCGCCGTAGATGGTGAAGTCCTGCGCGTAGACGTAGACGGTGCGGCCCTCCATCTGGCCGTAGCCGGTGATGACGCCGTCGCCCAGGTACTTCTCGGCGCTCAGGCCCAGCTCATCGCCCTGGTGAGTGATGAATGGCTCCAGCTCGTTGAAGCTGCCGGGGTCCAGCAGCGCCTCCAGCCGCTCGCGCGCGCCCAGCTTGCCCTTAGCGTGCTGGCGGGCCAGGCGGTCGGCCCCGCCGCCCAGGCGGGCCTGAGCGCGCCGCGCGCGCAGCTCGCTCAGCCGCGGGTCGAGGCCGTCGGGCGCGGGTGGGGCGGCGGGGGGCGTGGGCGCAAGCGTGGTCACTACAGGGGCCAGTCACGCAAGATGCGCTCGGTCTCTTCCGAGTGGCCGCTCTCGTCGCGCACCATGTCTTCGAGCTGGACCATCAGGCCCTTCTCGCCCAGGGCGTCGGCTTCGCGGGCGCGCTCGGTATAGCCCCGCGTGGCGTCGCGCTCGGCCGCCAGCACGGCCTCCAGCATCTCACGGTTGGTGCGCGCCGTGGGCACCGGGCGTGGCGTAGTCGCCGGCTCGCCGCCCAGCGCCACGATCTTGTTCGCCAGGTATTGCGCGTGCAGTTGTTCGTCGGCGATCTCCGCCAGGAAAAACTGCGCCAACTGCGGCCGGTATGGGCCGGTCGCCTTGGCCGCGTAGGTCAGATACTGAATGATGGCGCCGAGTTCGCCGGCCAGATCGTCATTCAGGTGCGCGATGAGGGTTTGCTTGTCCATGGGGTCTCCTATCCGTCTAGCCGGCCCCCGGCGGAGCCGGCCCACAGTTGCATTCTAGGGCCGCGCGGCGGCCCCGGTAAGGGACGATACTCCTCCAATCCGAGTGATTTCTGGCCGAGTGGCGGGCCGCCAAACGCGCTGGTTCGCCGGGCTTGTCGCCGCGCTGCCGGGTGCGCTGGGTGGGTGGAAAGCAAAAGGCCGGGCGCATTGGCCCGGCCTTGGCGGAGCAGACGCTGGCAACGGCTAGCGGCTCTTCTTCTTGGCGCCGGCGCGCGCCTGCGCGTCCATCACCGCGACCGCGGCGATGGCGACCACCTCTTCCACATCGTCACCCGCTTGCAGCACGTGCACCGGCGCGTCCAGCCCCAGCAAGATTGGGCCGATGGTCTCCGCGCCGCCCAGCCGCTGCAAGAGTTTGTAAGCCACGTTGGCGGCTTGCAGGTCCGGGAAGATCAACACGTTCGCGCCCTTCACGCGGCTGAACGGGAAGCGGCTTTCCATCAACTCCGGCACAATCGCCACGTCGGCCTGCACTTCCCCGTCCACCGCCAGGCTGGGCCGGCGCGCGCGCACCAGGTCAGTCGCGGCGCGCACCTTGGCGGCCAACGCGTGCGGCACGCTGCCGAAGTTGGAGAACGACAGCATTGCCACCCGCGGAGTCAGCCCCAGGCGCTCGGCAAAATCCGCCGCCAGCAGCGCGATCTCCGCCAGGTCGTCGGCCGACGGGTCAATGTTCACCGTGGCGTCACTAAAGACGTACACCTCGCCGTGGATGATGACGACGTACGCGCCCGCGGCCTTGCGCACGCCCGCCGCGGTGTGGAACACTTGCAGCGCGGGCCGGATAACCTGCGGGTACTCGTAAGTCAGCCCAGACACGAACGCATCGGCGTCGCCCTGCTGCACCATCATCAGGCCGAACAGGTTCGGCTCGCGCACGCGCTCCCCGGCGTGCTGCCGGGTCACGCCCTTGCGCTGGCGCAGGCCGAAGTAGGCCTCGGCGTACGGCTCCAGGTGGCGGTCCACTGCCGGGTCAACCGATTGGGGCGTGTAGCGCAGCCCCAGGTCCGCCACCACCCGCTGGATCACCTCGCGGCGGCCCAGCAAGATCGGCTGGCCAATCCCCTCTTCGGCAATCCGCGCCGCCGCCCGGATGATCTTGCTGTTCTCGCCCTCCGCCAGCACCACGCGCTTGGGCTGCGCCTTGGCCTTGTTGATGATCGTCCGGCGCACGCGGCGGCCCAGCCCCAGCCGCGAGGCCAACTGATCGCGGTACTCGTCCAGCTCCAGCTCCAGCCGCGCCACGCCGCTGCGCATGGCCGCCTCGGCCACCGCCGGGGCCTCCCACAGCAGCACACGTGGGTCGAGCGGTTTCGGGATCAGATAGTCCGGCCCAAAGGCCAGGCTGGTCACGCCGTAAGCGTTGAGCACGGCGTCGGGCACGTCCTCGTGAGCCAGCGCCGCCAGCGACCGGGCGGCGGCGATCTTCATCTCCTCGTTGATGGCCCGAGCGCGCACATCCAGCGCGCCGCGGAAGATGAAGGGGAACCCCAGCACGTTGTTGATCTGGTTGGGGTAGTCGGAGCGCCCGGTCGCCACCAGCGCGTCCGGGCGGGCCTCCTTCGCCAGCTCATACTTGATTTCTGGGTCGGGGTTGGCCATGGCAAAGATCATCGGCTGATCGCCCATGGTTTTCACCATCTCCGGCGTCAGCACGTCTTTGGCGCTCAAGCCCAGGAACAGGTCGGCCCCGCGCACGGCGTCGGCCAGGGTGCGCGCCTCGGTCGGCACAGCCAGGCGCTGCTTAAACTCGTTCATACCCTCGCTGCGGCCGGTGTAAACCACGCCGCGTGTGTCCACCAGCATGATGTGCTCGCGCTTCACGCCCAGCCTCACGTACAGCTCGCTGCACGCCACGGCCGACGCCCCCGCGCCCGACACCACCACGCGCAATTGGCCGATGTCCTTGCCGGTCACCTCCAGCCCGTTCAGCAGCGCCGCCGCGCTGATGATGGCCGTGCCATGCTGATCATCGTGAAAAACCGGAATGTCGAGCGCCTCCCGCAGCTTGCGCTCGATGTAGAAACATTCCGGCGCCTTGATGTCCTCCAGATTGATGCCGCCGAAGGTCGGCGCGATGGCCTTCACCACCGCGATGATCTCGTCCGCGTCCTGGCTGTTGACCTCGATGTCGAACACATCCACGTCGGCGAAGCGCTTGAACAGCACCCCCGTGCCTTCCATCACCGGCTTGGCGGCCAGCGCCCCCCGGTTGCCTAGGCCCAGGATGGCCGTGCCGTTCGACACAACTGCTACCAGGTTGGCCTTGGCGGTGTACTCGTAGGCGGTCTGCGGGTCGCGTTCGAGTTCCTCGACGACCTTGGCCACGCCGGGTGTGTAGGCCAGCGACAGGTCACGTTGGGTGGTGAGCGACTTGGTCGCGGTCACCTCGATCTTGCCCGGGCGTCCGCGCCGGTGGTAGTCAAAGATGTCCTGCAGAGTGATCGTCATTCGTCTCCCTAAAATATGCCGCGCCTGTCCATTTTACCCCCTCTGGTTCAGGCCTCAAACGGATCATAGTTGGGGTTCAGGCCCGTCCAGCGGCAGCCCCGCCCCGCCTCGCGGCAGGCCTCGGCCTGCGCGCAGCGCTGTGCGCGCACATGGAATAGGCCGGTGGCGTCGTCCAGCAGGCCGGCCGGGTAAACGCGCTCTTCCAGCAGCTCGGCCGGTTGGGCGCGCCCGCAGTTCACCTTTGCCACCACATGCCAGGTGTGCACGGCCATGTTGTCCTCCTCTGGTCTCGGCTGCGCCTCTTCCTTCCGCTGAGAGACAAACGCGCCCGGCGCTGGGCGCGTTCTGGCGCTGCAAAGCAGGGTCGGCGTCACTGCGGCGCGTGGTCCTCCCTGCGGCCGGCCACGCTGCGCCGAGCAGGTCGTTGCGCGACGGGCCGCCCGGTTCGCCGGCCGCCGGAGGTGCGCGCCGTTTCAGCCGCGCCTCGCGCCCGGCGGTGTGTTCGGGCGCCTCCTGCCTGCCGCGCTCCCCCGGCGTGCCGGGGCGGGCCTAAGCCTTCGGGCCGTTATTCCAGGGTAGGAACGGCGAAAGCCCTTCCAGCGCGACAGCCGCCCGCGTCTCATCATCCAGCACCAGCGTGGCCTCGTGCGGGCCGTCTTGCACCACCACCGTCAGCGTCTCCAGGCCGTCATCTTCCATGCGCTGAATGCACGGCCGGTCCTCGCCCAAAGGAAACTGGATCAGGCGGGCCGAGTGCCGGTCGCAGTAGGTCTGGCACAAATCGCAGTGGGTGCGGTCAATGTAGATCTTCATCGTGGCCTCCGAGTCTCCCAGTGTGGCCGTTCGCGCCCCGAGCCGCCTGGTCCGGCGCGCTGCGTTTCGTTCAGCCTGGCCCTTGCTGCCTCTGCCGCATCACCTCGTGCGTGATGTCAATGCAAATCTGGCAGCCCAGCGCGTGCATGTCGTAAATGATGCTGCCGTCGGCGGCTGTCCCGGCGACGTAGCAATTGTAGTTCGATTTGTGGCCGAACTGGTCGCAGCCGCAGGTGCATGGCACGTCGGCCAGCGCGTCGGGGTTGGCGACGGCAAATTGGTAGGCTTCTTGGTAGGCGGTCGGCGCTTGCTGCACGCCCATCGGCATGGTGTGCAAGGGCGCCATGCTCAACTCCACCGGTGCGCTGGAGTTGCCCGAACAACCGGTCAGTAGCGCGCCGCCCAAAATGCTGAGCGCGGCCAGTACGTAGAGCGCGGGGTAACGAGCGGGCATAGCGGCAAGCTCCTATGGCGGCGGATTGCCCAAACGTTAATCCCGCCGGAGCTATGCCGATAGTGACAAAAATCCCCAGGTTGGAATGAGTAATTTGACAATGTCACATTCGAATTGCGATGTTATGGTATGACTGGCGGAATGAGCCTAAGATCGCCTCACCTGCCTGTTACGAACCGGAACGCTGGGGTCTGCCGGCCGAAGCCGTGCGCGGTCTGAG
>JADZEK010000029.1 GCA_020850595.1 Anaerolineales bacterium | reverse complement strand
TTCCTCACCCCCCACAATGCCGAAGGATGGCCGGCAACCGGAGGGGGGCTTCGGAATGACATGGTCCGCCGAGTGTTTCGCCACTGGGGGGCTGGCGGCCTGCCGCCATGCGCTCTTCGAAATGACAATTCATAGAGGAGATCGAGTCAGTGCGCCGTTTCTGCCGTGGGGGGGGCCGGCGCAGGGCGCCATGGGTACTTCGGAATGACAATTCATAGAGGAAATCGAGTCAGTGCGCCGTTTCTGCCGTGGGGGGGCCGGCGCACCGCGCCATGCGCTCTTCGAAATGACAGGCAAAATAGAGCTGATCAGTCCCAAGCGTAGTTTAGATGCAATTGCCCTGTAGGCTTTATTCCTGGCGTCAAACCGGGTAGAATCGAACGTATGCACCCTGCTCTCGACCAACTTCAGAAGATCATCCGCCTTGAATTGAGTCAAGGCTGCAAGAACAACGCCGTCATCGGGGGCCTCCCCAAGCTGCTGGTGTTCTGGGAGCCGTCCGCGCGCCGCGCCGGCATAGACCCGGCCTTCATTGACGCCGTCGCCGTCAAGCTCCGCGCCTATCCCGACGTGGCCGACGCCGAGCGCCTGGCCGCCGTGCAGGAATTGCTGCGCATGGTGCGCGAGGCGGCCGGGCTGGAGGCCGGCGCGCCCCCGCCGCCCGCGGCCCCTGCGCCTGCGCCCCGCCCTATCGAAAGGATTGAGCGCGCGGTGCTGCCGCCCAAACCGCCGGCGCCGGTCGAGCCGCGTGGCGAACACCGGCGCGACGGAGAGGCGCACCCACGCGACGAGCGGCCCCGCAGCGAGCGCCCGCACGAAGAACGCGCACGGACCGCAGCCTATCAGCCCGGGGCCGCGCCGCAGGCCCCGAGCGATCCCGCTGCGCTGCCCACACCGACGGTCGACGCCGCGCTCGGGCCAGACGGCCCGGAGAAAGCCGCCGGGGCGCCCAGCGCGCCGCCCGCCAACCAGTCGGCCGCGGCCCAGCCGGTGCGCCCCCCACGCCCGCCCAAACCGCCCAAGCCTGCCCGGCCGCCCCAGCCGCCGCCGCGCCGCCGCATGGAGGTGGACTATGGCGAGGAGCCAGTTGACCCCCGGCCGCGCCGCCCGCAGCCGGCCAAGCCAGTGCGCGCCGCCGTGCCGCTCAACAGCGCCGCCGGCGTGGACGCGCCGCTGACCGTGCTCAACGGCATTGGTCCCGATAGGGCCAAGGACTTCGAACGGCTGGGCCTCCTCACCCTACACGACCTGCTGCTGCACTTCCCGCGCCGCTACGAAGACTATACGCGGATGAAGACCATCAACCGCGTGGAGCTAGGCGAGGAGTGCAGCCTCATCGCCACGGTGTGGCAAGCGACGGTGCGCCCCTTCCGAGGCGGACAGCGAAAGATGTTGAAGCTGGTGCTGACCGATGGCACCGGCGCCATCGAAGCGACCTTCTTCAACCAGGAACACCTGGCCAAAACGCTCACGCCCGGCCGCCAGATTGTCATCTCCGGCCGCGTTGACCAATACCTGGGCCGCCTGACCATCAAGCCGGAGGATTGGGAAGACGTGGACCGTGAGCTGCTCAGCACCAGCCGCATCGTCCCCTTCTACCCGGCCACGGCCGGCCTCAAGCAGAAGCCCATCCGCCAGGCCAGCGCGCAGGTCATCTCGTACTGGGCGGCGCGCGAGGCCGACCCGCTGCCGCCGGAGGTCATCGCCAGCGCGGGCGTGGTGCCGTACAGCGAGGCGCTGGCTCAAATTCACTATCCCGACTCGCACGAGAAACTCGCCGACGCCCAGCACCGCCTGGCTTTTGACGAACTGCTGCTGCTGCAACTCGGCGAAATGCGGCTGCGCCGCGATTGGCAGGCTCACTCCGGCCAGCCGCTGGCCGCGCCCACTGGCTGGCTCGAACAGTTCACCAGCACCCTGCCCTACGCCCTCACCGGTGCGCAGCAGCGGGCGGTCAGCGAGATCATGGGCGACCTGGCCCGCGATGTGCCCATGAACCGCCTGCTGCAAGGCGATGTCGGTTCGGGCAAGACCATGGTAGCCGCCGTCGCCATGGCGGCGGCCATCCAGGCCGGAGCGCAGGCCGCCTTGATGGCCCCGACCAGCATCCTGGCCGAGCAGCATCACCGCACCCTGCTGCGACTGCTGGCCCCGGTGGTGGGCGGGCCGGAGGCGGCGCTGGAGCAGGTGCGCCTGTTGCAAGGCGCTAGCACGGCCATGGAGAAACAGGCTGTCTACGACGGCCTGCGCAGCGGCGCGATCAAGGCTGTGATCGGCACGCACGCGCTGATTGAAGGGCCGGTGGAGTTCGCCGACCTCGGCCTGGTCATCGTGGACGAGCAGCACCGCTTTGGGGTAGCCCAGCGCGCGGCCCTGCGCGGCAAAGGCGGCAACCCGCACCTGCTGGTGATGACGGCCACGCCCATCCCGCGCTCGCTGTGCCTCACCGTTTACGGCGACCTCGACCTAACCGTGCTCGACGAGATGCCGCCCGGCCGCCAACCCATCCGCACTGGGGTGGTGCCGGCCAAGGAACGCGAGCGCGGCTACGCTTACATCCGCGGCCAGTTGGCACAGGGGCGGCAGGCGTTCCTGATCTTTCCATTGGTCGAGGAGAGCGACAAGATTGACGCCAAGGCCGCCGTGGCCGAGCACGCGCGCCTGCAAGCCGAGGTGTTCAGCGACTATAAACTCGGCCTGCTGCACGGCCGCCTGAGGCCCGACGAGAAAGAGGCCGTGATGGCAGCCTTCCGCGCCCACGAGTACGATGTGCTGGTTTCGACTTCGGTGGTCGAGGTCGGCGTGGATGTGCCCAACGCTACCGTCATCCTGATTGACGGCGCCAACCGCTTCGGCCTGGCGCAGCTGCACCAGTTCCGCGGCCGCGTGGGCCGCGGCGAGCACGCCTCCACCTGCATCCTGGTCTCCGATGCACCCCAGGCGCAGCCCGACCCGCGCCTGAAAATCATGGAACAGTCGCAAGATGGCTTCGTGCTGGCGCAAAAGGACTTGGAACTGCGCGGCCCCGGCGACTTCTTGGGCACGCGCCAGGCCGGGCTGGCCACGCTGCGCATGGCGCGGCTGAGTGACCTGGCCACGGTTGAAAAGGCGCGGCGGGTGGCCGGCGAGATCTTCGCGCGCGACCCCGACCTGGCGGCCCCAGACCATCAGGCGCTGGCGGCTCGGCTGGCTGCCTTCTGGCAGCCCGGCGCGGGCGACGCGAGCTAAGGAGAGCCAGTGGGCCTCAAAGCAGTCTACCCCGGCACATTCGACCCCATACACTACGGCCACGAAGACATCCTGCGGCGCGCGGCCGACCTGTTCGACGAGGTGATCATCGGCGTCTACGACAAGCCGCTCAAGTCGCTGCTGTTCACGCCGGAAGAGCGCCTGACCCTGGCGCGCACCTCGGTGGCGAACATGGGTCGCGCTAACATCACGGTGCTGGGCTACAGCGGCCTGACGGTTGATTTCTGTCACAAGGTCGGCGCGCGGGTCATGGTGCGCGGCCTGCGCGTGTTTTCTGACTTTGAGCACGAGTTCCGCATCGCGCTCGCCAACCATCGCCTGGCGCCCGACATCGAGAGCCTGCCGTTCATCACCAGCGAACGCCACACCTTCCTCAGCTCCACCTCGGTGCGCGAGATCGCCTCGCTGGGCGGGGACGTCAGCTCGATGGTTCCGCCGCACGTCGAGGCGGCGCTCAAGCGGCGCTTTGCCGAGCTGGGCGACGACGGCGGCAAGGTCGTGCCCATGACGTCGCTGCGGGATTGACGAATTGCGTTCTGGCCGCAGTTCGTGTATCTTTAGCCATTAAGTTAGAGGCGCAGTTCGATCCCCGTGCAACGGGGGAGGTGGGCATGGACATCCTGCACTTGGTAGACCGCCTGGAAGAAGTCTTCAACTCCGGCACGGCGATCCCGCTGAGCCACAAGCTCATGGTGGACGAAGACCGGGTGCTGGAGATCATTGACCAGATGCGCGTCTCCATCCCGGAAGAAGTGAAAAAGAGCCAGCAGGTGCTGGCGCAGCGCGACCGCATCCTGGCGCAGGCGCAAGAAGAGGCCGCCCGCACGGTGCAGATTGCCCAGGAGAAAAGCGAACAGCTCGTGGCGCGCGAATCACTGGTGCAGCAGGCCCAGGCCAAGGCCGATGCCATCCTGCAGGCCGCCCGCGCCGACGCCGACCAGATTCGCGCTGAGGCCGACGACTACACGCTCGACGTGCTGACCAAGCTGGAGGCCGAACTGGTCAAGTCGCTGACCCAGGCGCGCAACGGCATCGCCCGGCTGCGGGCCGATAACACCCCGGTCAACGAAGCCGAACTCGCCAAATAGCTCCGGCTCTCAGGTCTGACTGGCTGCCGCGCCCCGCCCTGGGGCGCGTTGCATTTACCGGGCAAGCCGAATCGCGTGACGCGATGTGTCTTGATAAAGTAGATATTGTCAACTGATTCACTTACAGATTTCATTAAACAGGCTGCTGCCCACGAGATTTGGCATAATTTGGTTGTCGAGAGCCAAAGGAGCCAAACCCATGAGCAGCAGTCGAGAATTGTACACGCGAGTGATCCA
>JADZEK010000028.1 GCA_020850595.1 Anaerolineales bacterium | reverse complement strand
TTCCTCACCCCCCACAATGCCGAAGGATGGCCGGCAACCGGAGGGGGGCTTCGGAATGACATGGTCCGCCGAGTGTTTCGCCACTGGGGGGCTGGCGGCCTGCCGCCATGCGCTCTTCGAAATGACATAGTCTGAGGATGAAGGTGGGCGGCTAGCGGGTGTTAATGCCGAGGGGGCTGGACCGAGTTGCGGGCGAATGCGTTGTTAGTAGCCAGCCTGGGACGGAGCACGCTACGCCCCACGGGCCGCTGCGGCTGGCAGAGGCGGTTGCCCGACCATTGAGCGGAGGCGTGTGCATGCCGAACGCGGAATCGTTTTTGGTGCTGGGCGGGGCGGGCATGATCGGCGCGCAGGTGGTGCGGCAGATCGCGCGCAACCTGTCTCCGCGGCGGGTAACAGTGGCCTCGCTCTACCGGGCCGAGGTGGAGGCCGCGCTGGCCCAGTTCCGCGCCGAATACCCGGAGGTGGAGTTCGCCGGGTTCTGGGGCGACATCTTCGGGCGGACGGAGTGGGCAGAAGGGGCGGGCCGGGCCGCCACGCCGCGTGGCGCGCTGTTGGAGTCGGCTGAGCGCCGCGCCGACCTGTACGCCGACTTGTTCGGCGGGCTGGAGGCGGCCTACCAGCGCTCACAACTGGCGGCGCTCATCCACGAAGACCGCCCCGACGTGGTGGTAGACAGCATCAACACGGCTACCGCCATCAGCTACCAGGATGTCTACGCAGCTTCGGTCGTCGCCAAGAACAGCTTTGAGGCGCTGGCGGCCCCAACAGAGCTACCCACGGGCGAAGACGTGGGCCGGTGGCAGGCGGGCCCCGGGGCGGTCGCCGAGGCGCAGCGGGCGTTGGAGCTGCTGCTGCTGGCGCAGTCGGTGCCGCAGTTGGTGCGGCACGTGCTGCTGATCCACCGGGCGATGACGGAGGCCGGCACGCGGTTGTACTTGAAGGTGGGCACCACCGGCACGGGCGGCATGGGCCTGAACATCCCCTACACGCACTCGGAAGACAAACCCTCGGCCAAGCTGATGACCAAGACGGCGATTGCGTTCGCGCACACGGGGCTGCTGTTCCTGATGGCGCGCACGCCGGGCGGGCCGGTGGTGAAGGAAGTGAAGCCGGGGGCGATGGTGGGCTATGCCGACATCACCCGCCGGGCGGTGCGCGAGCACGGCCGGCCGGTGTACGTGTTTGACAGCCGGGCCGAGGCGCTAGGCGCGGCGTTGGTGCTGCGCGAGCCGGAGGCGGGCTACCAGCGCGGCGAGCCGCTGCAGATGGTGGTGGTGGACACCGGCGAGAACGGCGTGTTCACCAAGGGTGAGTTCGAGGCCATCACCCACCAGCGGCAGATGGAGTTCATCACGCCGGAGGAGATCGCGCGGGCGGTGGTGCTGGAGGTGCGCGGCAGCACGAGCGGGTTCGACGTGATCGGCGCGATTGACAGCGCGGTGATGAACCCGACCTACCGGGCGGGCTACCTGCGCGGCTTCGCGCTGGCCGAGATCACGCGACTGGAGCAGGAGACGCAGACCGACTCGGTGGCGCTGGGGCAGCTCGGCCCGCCGGAGCTGGGCAAGCTGCTGTGGGAGGCGCACCTGCTGAAGCGGCACGCGGGCACGCTGAGCGCGGTGCTGGAGCAGACACCGGAGGCGCTGGCCGGCGCGCTGTACGACCTGGTGCGGGGCGACGCGGCGCTGCGGCACACCATGACTTCGGTGGGGCTGCCGATCCTCACGCCCGACGGCGGCACGCTGCTGCGCGGGCCGTTTATCCGCATCCCGGAGGCGCCGGGCAGCAACAGCCTGCCGCTGACGCCGGCCGCGCGCGACGCCTGGGCGGCGAAAGGCTGGGTGGATTTGCGCCCGGCCAACCTGGCGAAGTGGCGGCAGCGATTCGAGAAGATGCAGCGCGAGGCGCAGCGGGTGCGCGGGCGCGGCTCGGCGGCGGTGACGCGCGAGGCCTACCTGGGCGACGCGATTGAGATTGGGGCGGTGGTGGGGTGGATCTTCAACAACGAAGAGGGCGGCTACCGCATTAAGTGACACCGGGCTGAGTGGGCCGAGTTTGGCGGGGCGGCGGCGGGGCCGGCGCTATAATCCGGGCGCAGTACCTACATTCACGAGCAGGAGAACAGCCCTATGTTGACGCCAGCGCAAGTCGAGTTTTTTAACGCCAACGGCTATTTGCGGGTCGAGCAGGTGTTCCCGCTGGACGAGCTGGCGCGCCTGAGCGCCGACCTGAACATGATCATTGACACGCACGCGGACTGGGGCGCGGCGTGGAAGGGCGAGTGGCTCAAGGAGTACATGCAGGACGAGGACGCGCAGCAGAAGGCCGTGCTGGTGGCGCTGCACGAGCTGCACCATTACTCGGCCAACTGGATGCGCGGGCTGACCAAGCCGGAAATGGCGGACGCGGCCGGGCAACTGATGGACACGGAGTGCGTGGAGATCCATCACAGCACGCTGCACGCCAAGAAGCCGGGCACGGGCCAGCCGTTCCCCATGCACCAGGACGTGCCGTTCTACCCGCACAGCGACGGGCGCTACCTGGACGCGCTGGTGCACCTGGACGACGCGACCGAGGCGAACGGCTGCATTAAGTTCCTGGCCGGGAGCCACAAGCTGGGGCCGCTGGAGCACATTAGCGGGCCGGAGGTGACGCCGCACCTGCCCTCTAGCGAGTACCCGATCTCCAAGGCGGTGTCGGTGCCGGCCAAGGCGGGCGACGTGGTGTTCTTTCACCTGTGGACGGTGCACGGCTCGAACGTGAACCGCACGCCGCATTGGCGGCGGCTGGTGCGCGTGGGCCTGCGCGACCCGCGCAATGTGCAGGTGGGCGGGCAGGCCATGGGGCGGCCGGGGCTGATGGTGAAGGGCGTGCGGCCCAAGGTGGCGGGGCAGACGATCAGCGTCTACGGCAATTGGGGCGCACCGGCGAAGTAAGCGCGAGGGGGTTGCTTGGAAACAAGACGGTGCAGCTTGGCAAATCGTTGAGACGCTTCGCGTCACCCCCACAAGGGTGAGGTGCTTCGGGCCGCCGGAGGGGGGCTGCTCAGAAACTAAACCCATTTGATAGCCGGCCCGGGGCGTAGCACGCTACGCCCCTACCCGAGACAGGGCCGCGGCCGACGGGTGTTTCGGGTCTGGAGGGCTGGCGGCCTGCCGCCATGCGCTCTTCGAAATGACATGGGTGCATCTCCGAAACTGAGAGCACAGATGTTCCACAGGCTGGCCTACACGACCAGCGGTAGGGCATGATAGCGGCTGGCCTCGGGCCTCGTTCTGAGCGAGGGCGGCCGGTCAAGCGGGTG
>JADZEK010000027.1 GCA_020850595.1 Anaerolineales bacterium | reverse complement strand
TGACATGGCTCACCTCCTGAATAGGTCCGCCCAGGGTACCGCATCTTACTCCCGTTGCCTGACGGCCGCTGCCGCCCATTTTCGGCGGGTTTTTGCCCCATCCCCCAATTCGCCAGCAGTATCTTGCTAACCGCCCAAATGTTCCCTACGCTAAATGCATCGCTGCGGCTCATCGGGCCGTGCCCTTACCAACTGAACCTCCTTCACTTGCTGGCGCGGTCGGCCTTAGCCGGGGGGGCGGCGCCGCCCGTCGTGCCGGTTCTCAGCGCTCAAGCGGCCGCCCTGCCAGTCGTGCCGGTTCTCAGCGCTCAAGTAGCCGCCCTGCCGGTTGTGCCGGTTCCCGCCGCTCAAGTAGCCGCCCTGCCGGTTGTGCCGGTTCCCGCCGCTCAAGTAGCCGCCCTGCCGGTTGTGCCGGTTCTCGCCCATTACGTGGCGGGCGCGTCGCCGGCCACCGGCGCGCCCGGCGGCGTGAACAGCTTCAGCGCCTCATCAATGCCCGGCAGCGTAATCGTCTTCTCGTACCGCAAGCCCAGCTTCTCCAGCAAGCGGATCGAACGCTCGTTCCCCGGCGACACAATCGCCACCACGCGCCGCAGCCCCAGCGTCGTCAAGCCATACCGCACGCACGCCTGCGCCGCCTCCAGTGCATACCCGTTGCCCCAGTGCTGCGGCAGGAACGCGTAGCCCACGTCCACATCCTCCAGCCCCGCCCGGCGGATGAGGCCGCACAGTCCAATCGGCGCGCCGCCCGCCTTGAGCGTCACCACGAACTGCCCGAAACCGTTCAGCCTGTAGCTCGCCAGGATGCGCTCTTGCAGCAGCGCCTCAGCCTGCGCCACCGTGCGCGCGCCCCAATCGCGGATATGTTGAATGTAACTCGGCTGGTTCCACAGATCTAGCAGGAAGGGCGCGTCGGCCAGGGTCGCCCGGCGCAGCGCCAGGCGCTCAGTCTCAATCACAGGCGTCATGGGTCCGCTCCTGGGGCAAAGCCGCGCTTAGACGCGGCCGGGTCGCGCAGGCGCAGCGGCACCCTGTTCGGCTCCGGCGCGGGCGGCTCCGGCAGCGTGCTCACAAACGCCTCGAACAGGCTGGAGAACAAGAACGGCGGCCCCCCCACCGCCAGCCCGCGCAGTTGCAGCCGGGCTAGTTGGGCCTCGTCCAGCTCAGCCCGCGCCTCGCGCGCCAGCAGCCAGGCCGCTCGCTGCTCCCCGGCGTCCAGGTCATTCCAAATCGCGCTGCACGGCGCCAGGTTGGCCGGGTCGCCCAACAGCCCCGGCTCGATCTGAGCCCAGGCCAATTGGCGGTGGCTGCTCAGGTAATTCAGGCACGTCGTCAGCAGCCGCGCATGTCCCCCGCTCACGCGGTAGAGCGTCTCGGCCGTCTCCGCCTCCAGCGGCGGCTGCCAATCGGCCGTCCGGTAGGCCATTGCCACCCGCGCATCGCCCGGCGCATACGGCCGCACCGCGAAAGTGTGCTGCTCGAACAGCTCCACGAACCTCAGCGGGTCGGGGCCGTCGGGCGCGGCTGGGCGCGCCGCCGCAATCAGCCCTGGCTCGCGGTGCAGCCCGGCCACAAAGCACAGGCGGCCCTCGTGGGCGTCGCGCAGGCCCCGCAGCACGCGCAGCGCCTCGGCGGGCAGGTGGGCCAGCGCGCTGTCGAACTCATCGCAGAAGAACACCACGCGCTTCCGCCGGCCGCCGCACAGGTGCTCCAGCGCCTCGGCCAGCAGCGTGCCGCCCTGCGCGGCCTGGCTGGTCAGCGCCGCCTCCCCCACCGTGCGCAGCGCGGCCTGCTCGGCGCGCGGCCACTGCTGGGCGTGCGCCGCCGCCGCCAGCGTGTGGGCCAGCTCGCGATACACCGCCGCCGGCTCGCCCCACAGGTCGGCCTCCACCAACACCAGCAGCGCGTCGCCCGCGCGCTCGCCCAGGTAATGGGCGGCCACCGCCGGCTGGGCCATAAAGCGCAGCGCATTGGATAGCCCGCCGCCCGCCACGCCCACCAGCGCCACCGACGCCCCCCTGTTCAGCGCGCGGTAGACGTGCGGCGTCAGCTCTTCGCGGAAGGTGAGCGGCAGATCGGGCAGCGGGCGCGGAGGGGGCGTCACGGCGCCGTTAATCGGCTTGTGCGCGGCTGCGGTGGGGTGGGGGCATCGTCATGGGGCGCGCGCTCCGCGGGCGTAGCAGGCCGGCAGCGGCCGGGCCGCAGGCCGGGCACGCCCTGGCCGCAGGCCGGGCACGCCCTGGCCCGCGAGACAAAGTATATCCAGAACCCCGGCGAGCGTTGGCGGGGTGCCTGGGCAGGTATGCTAGAATAACAGGCGATGTCCACGCTTCCGTCCCCCGCCGGCCCCACTCCGCCGCCGCGCCCGCGGGTGCGCAACGCGCGCGCCCAGGCCCAGCAGCGCCGCGATGTGATCTGGCAGATGGCCGTGCCCTTGGGCGTCGTGTTGGTGGCCTTGGTGACGCTGGGCGTGCTGGTCTGCCTGCCGGTGGGGGCCGGGGTGCGCTCCGCCTGGGCCGATGTCTCGCTGATCTTCCTCATCCTCCCGGCGCTGGTGGTGGGCCTCCTCGTGGCCGTGCTCGTCGCCGGCCTGTGCGCGGGCTTATTCTATCTCCTGCGCGAGACCCCCTATTTCTTTAAGTTGATCCAGGACTTCATGGCGTTGTTCAGCTATCGCGTGCAGGCCGGGGCCGCCAAGGTCTCCAGCGTGTTCTTGTCGGCGCGGTCGGTCGTGGCCGGCGCGCAGCGCGCCGCGGCCGACCTGCGCCGCGTGGTGCAGCGAGGAGGTTAGGCAATGGAAGTCGGTTGGCGGCAGCGGGCTTTTCTGATTGGCGGCGTGGTTGGCGCCCTGCTGGGCCTGGGGGCGGCCTACATCTTTGTGAACGCCGCCGAGCACAACGGCGAAACGCCGGAAGTGACCCCCGGCACGGCCGTGACCATCGGCCTGAGCCTGCTAGCGCTGCTGCGGCAGGTGGCCGCCATCGGCGAGGGCGACGGCAAGCCGGGCAAGGGCGTCAAGAAGCGCTAGCGTGGCCGCGGCCGGCCCGATCAGCGACGCGGAGGCCGCGCCACCCTGGGGCGGCCTCTTGTTTTTTCCGCTCTGACCTGTCCGCCGGTGGGCGCATTGATCGAACCCGGCCTTGTCCGTACACTGGCCCCGCCCGGCCCAACCCGTCATCCCAGAACCCACCCGCGCCGGACCTGGAGGCAGAACCGTGCTAACCGTCGAACAGCAGGAACAGTATCAGCGCAGCGGCTTCGTCAATGGCGGCCCGCTCATTGACGAAGCCGCCGTCCAGGTCTTGCAGGACGAAGTGCTGCGTGTGATCGAGGACCGCAACAACCCGGCGCTCCCCCAGCCGGTGCGGCTGGTCAACCTCTCCGGCGACGACACCCAGCCCATCTGGCAGATCGTCAACATCTACGAAGCCAGCCCGGCCTTCCGCGCCCTGGTGATGAACGCGCAGTTGGCCGAGATGGCCGCCCAGCTCACCGGCGCCAAGGAGTTGCGCATCTGGCACGACCAGGTGCAGTACAAGCCCAAGGCGTTGGGCGGCCGGCTGGGCTGGCACCAAGACTCGCCGCTGTGGGCCAACCTGAGGCCCAAAGACCAGCAGATCACCGCCTGGATCGCGCTCGACGACGCCGAGGCCGACAACGGCTGCATGTACATGGTGCCCGGCTCGCACCAGTGGGGCGACAAGATGCAGGCCCTCCACGACCTGGCGGGGCAGGGTTACCAGCTGCCCGACCGGTTTGAGGGCGAGCGGCTCCACCTCATCATGTGCCCGGTGCGCCGCGGCCACGTCCACTTCCACCACGCGCTCACCTGGCACGGCTCCGGCCCCAATCACAGCAACCGGCCGCGCCGCGCCATCGGCGTGCACTTCATGACCGAGCAGACCACCAACTACGCCCCGGGCGATCATCTGATGGCCCCCTGGATCACGGTAGGCGACGGCGAGAAGCTCCAGGGCGCGAAGTTCCCCCAAGTGTGGGGGTAGCCGCCTGACCGCTGCTCCGCCGCCGAACCGGCCGGCAGACCTGGGTATAACTGGCCGGGCTGGCAGACCAATCCGCCGGCCCGGCCCATTGGTAGCGGTCCTCCGTTGAGATTGTCCCCAATACGCTCGATTACTCCTTGACAGCGCCACTTCTGGTAGTATATTTATGAATGAACGTTCGTTCATTCACGCGAACGCCAGCCTATGCCAACCATCACAGACCGGGTTACGCGCCCGCGCGGCGAAGACACGCGCCGCCGGCTGATTGAAGCCGCCCACGCCCAGTTCTTAGCGCAGGGCTATCACGGGACCAGCATGCGCCACATTGCCCAGGCCGCCGGGCTGGCCGTTGGCGGCATCTACAACCACTTCGCCAACAAAGAAGACGTGTTCGTCGAAGTGCTCGACGAGTACCACCCCTACCACGTCATCGTGCCGGCGCTGGAAGCCGCGCAGGGCGAGCGCCTGGAAGATTTCCTGCTCCAACTGATGCGCCTGATCCGAACCGCCATCCAAGACCAGCGCGACCAACTGCTGCCGCTGATCTTCATTGAGATGGTGGAGTTTCGCGGCCGGCACATTCCAGCATTGGCGGCGCGCATCTTGCCGGCCTTTGAGCCGTTCCTGGCGCGCTTCTCCGAGCACCAGGCCGAACTGCGGCCGCTCGCCCTGCCCGTGGTACAGCGCGCGTTCGTCGGCATGCTCGTCGGCCACTTGGTGACTGACTTCATCTTGCAGAAGTCGCCCATCGGGGCCGACCCCTCCATTGACTGGCTGGCCGGCGCGCTCGATGTCTTTCTGCATGGCATTCTGAAGGACCCGGCCTGATGCTCAACCCGCGCCTCTTCTCGCTCATTCGCAAAGAGTTCATCCAGATCATCCGCGACCCGCGCACGCTGATCCTGACGTTCTTGATGCCGGTCGTGCAGCTGCTACTGTTGGGCTACGCGGCCACCAACGACGTGCGCAACGTGGCTCTGGCGGTGTATGACCAGGACCGCTCGGCGGCTTCCCGCGCCTTGCTGAATGCCTACCGCGCCGCCGACTACTTTCGCGTGGATTACGACGTGGCGAGCGAGGCTGAGCTGCGCGCGCTGATTGACCGCGGCGCGGCGCGAGCGGGCATGATCATCCCGCCCGACTACGCCGATAAGCTGGCCGCCGGGCAGACGGCCTCGGTGGCGTTCATCATTGACGGCTCGGACCCCACGCTGGCCGGCACGGCGCTGGCCGCGGCCACGCTGGTCGGGCAGGCGCAGGCGACGGCGCTGACGGTGGAACGGCTGGCGGCGCGCGGGCAAGCGGCGGTCATCACGCCGCCGGTGCAGGTGCGCAGCCAGATCTGGTACAACCCCGACCTGGTCAGCGCGCACTTCATGATCCCGGCCATGATCGGCATGATCCTGCAATTCCTCACGACGATCCTGACGGCGACGGCCATTGTGCGCGAGCGCGAACGCGGCACGATTGAGCAGTTGATCGTGACGCCCATCCGCAGTTGGGAGCTGGTGGTGGGCAAGCTGGCGCCCTACGTCATCATCGCCTTCATAGACACAGTGGAAATTCTGGTGGCCGGGGTGCTGATCTTTGGCGTGCCCATCAACGGCAGTCTGCCCCTGCTGCTGGCGCTGGCCGGGCTGTTCCTGGTCTCGTCGCTGGGGCTGGGCCTGTTCATCTCGACCATCTCGAATACACAGCAGGAGGCGATCCTGACGGCGATGTTTACCATGCTGCCGTCCATCTTCCTCTCGGGCTTCTTTTTCCCGCTGGCGGCCATGCCGCCGTTCCTGCAAGTCTTGAGCTATGGCGTGCCGCTGCGATACTTCCTGATCGTGGTGCGCGGCATCATCATCAAGGGCATTGGGCCGGAAGCGCTGTACCCGGAGATCATCGCCCTGAGCATCTTCGCCGTCGTCATCATGGGCGCGGCCGCGCTCCGCTTCCGCAAGCGCCTGGATTGAGTTCTCGGAGACCAAGCCATGCATCCTAATCCGCGTCGCCTTCTGCCGGTGGTGGCCGTGGTGGTCATCGCCGCTCTGCTGTGGTGGTTCCTCGCCAACCGCCCGGCCGCGGCCGACACCGGCGCGCTCGGCGCCTCGGGCACGATCGAGGCGGTGTCCATCACCATCGCGCCGGAGATCGGCGGGCGGGTGGTGGCTGTGCTGGTCAGCGAAGGTCAGGTGGTGCAGGCCGGCGAGGTGCTGGTGCGCTTCGACGACACAGTGCTGAGCGCCCAGCGCGACCAGGCCGCGGCCGGGCTGACCGCCTTGCAGGCCGCTCAGAACGCCGCCGAAGCCGCGCGCGACGCGGCGGCCGCCAATTTCGAACTGCTGGAGGCCGGGCCGAGCGATGAGCAACTGGCGGTGGCGCAGACGGTGGTGGATCGCGCGCAACTGGCCGCCGACGCCGCGCGCGAAGCCTACGCCGCGCTGCCCGACGCCGCGCTGGACACGCCGGATGGCCGCTCGCTGGCGGCGGCGCGCGACCAGGCCGTGGCGGCGCTGGCCAACGCCGAGGCGCAATATGACCTGCTGGCCGCCGGGGCGCGCGCGGAGCAACTGCAAGCCGCCGAAGCGCAGTCCAGCGCAGCGCGCTACCAGGCCGAGGCCGCCGGGGCGCAGGTGGCGGCCTCGGAAGCAGCCCTGGCGGTGCTCGACGCGCAATTAGCGAAGCTGACGCTAACGGCCCCGGCCGAGGGCACGGTGCTGGCGCGCAGCATCGAGCCGGGTGAGTTCGCGGCCCCCGGCGCGGCGCTGCTGGTGCTGGGCCAACTGAGCACACCGACGATCACGGTCTATATCCCCGAAGATCAATATGGCGGCATCCGCCTGGGACAAACCGCGCGCGTCATGGTGGATTCGTTCCCCGGCCAGACGTTCACGGCCACGGTGACGCACATTGCCGATCAGGCCGAGTTCACGCCGCGCAACGTGCAGACGGCCGAGGGCCGCAAGAGCACGGTCTTCGCCATCAAGCTGGCGGTGGATAACCCCGACGGCCGGTTGAAACCGGGTATGCCGGCGGATGTGGAGTTTGGAGAGTAAGGACGGGGGACTCGGAGGCGGATGGTTCAGGAGGAGAAGTGGGTCTGAGCGCATTACCCGACTGGTGTTCCCCTGAGTCCCTAACCCAGCTGACTTTCGGCTATCCGGCATGACGGCCCTGATTGAAGCCCGTGACCTGCATAAGTCCTTCGGCCCGGTGCGCGCCGTGGATGGCGTGAACCTGAGCGTGGCGGCGGGCGAGGCCTATGGTCTGGTGGGGCCGGACGGCGCGGGCAAGACGACGACACTGCGGCTGCTGGTCGGCGCGCTGACGCCGGACCAGGGGCAGGCGCGCATCGGCGGGCACGACCTGGCCCGCGAGCTGGAGCCGGCGCGGGCGCAGGTGGGCTACCTGGCGCAGCGCTTCAGCCTGTACGGGGACTTGACCGTGTTGGAGAACCTGACCTTCTTTGGGCAGGTGCGCGGGCTGGGCGGCGCGGCGCTGGCGGCCCGGACGCGGGAGCTGTTGGCCTTCGTGGGACTGACAGGCTTTGAGGCCCGCCGCGCCGAGCAGCTCTCCGGCGGCATGAAGCAGAAGCTGGGGCTGGCGTGCGCGCTGGTGCACCGGCCGCGCGTGCTGCTGCTCGATGAGCCGACCGGCGGCGTAGACCCGGTGACGCGCCAGGACTTCTGGCAGCTCATCATCCGGGTGCTGGCTGAGGGCGCGGCCGTCATCGTCAGCACGCCTTATATGGACGAGGCGGCGCGCTGCAACCGGGTGGGCTTTATGAACGGCGGCCGCCTGCTGGTGGAAGGTCCGCCCCGCGAGCTGACCCAGGCGCTGGCCGGGCGGGTGCTGGAACTGGCCGCGCAGCCGCGCGCCGTGGTGCGGCATGTGGCCGCGGCCGACCCGGAGGTGGAAGATGTGGTGGTGTTCGGCGACCGGTTTCACCTGCGCGTGCGGGCAGCCGAGGGGCCGCTGGCCCGCCTGCCGGGGGCGCTGACGGCGGCGGGGGCCACAGTGGAGCGCCTGCGCCCGGTGGCCCCGCAGCTCGAAGATGTGTTCATCGCCCTGCTGCAAGGGCCGGCCGGGGAGGCGCGGCCATGAACGACACCGTGATTGAGGTCCACGACCTCGTGAAGGCGTTTGGCGACTTCACGGCGGTGGATCATGTGTCGTTCAGCGTGCAGCGCGGCGAGGTGGTGGGCTACCTGGGGCCGAACGGCAGCGGCAAGACTACGACGATGCGGATGCTGCTGGGTCTGCTGCGCCCCACGAGCGGCACGGCGCAGGTGCTGGGCTTCGACGTGGCGCGTCAGGCCGAGCGGCTGCGGCCGCTGGTGGGCTACATGAGCCAGAAGTTCGCGCTGTACGAAGACCTGACGGTGCGCGAGAACCTGGTGTTCTATGCGGGCGTCTATGGCCTGCGCCCGCGCGCTTACCGGCCACGCGTGAAGGCCGTGCTAGAGCTGGTAGGGCTGGCCGGGCGCGCGGGTGATCTGGCCCGGGTGCTGGCGGGCGGCTGGCGACAGCGGCTGGCGCTGGGCATCGCGCTGGTGCACGAGCCGCAGTTGCTGTTCCTGGATGAGCCGACCTCCGGCGTAGACCCTGAGGCCCGCCGCGCCTTTTGGGACATGATCTACACGCTGGCCGAGGGTGGGGCGACCGTCTTCGTGAGCACGCATTACATGGACGAGGCCGAACACTGCGGCCGGTTAGGGATCATGAACCGGGGCAAGTTGTTGGCGCTGGGCGCGCCGAGCGCCTTGAAGCGCGAGGTCGTGCCGGGGCAGGCGTGGGAGGTAGTGGCCGAGCCGCTGGTCGCGGCGTTGGATGCGCTCACGGCCGCGCCGGGGGTGCGCTACGCCGGGCTGTTGGGCGATCACCTACACGTGATTACACAGCCTGGGGTGCACACGCCGGAGGTACTGGCGGCGGTGCTGCGCGGAGCGGGCCTAGCCGGGGCCACGGTGGAGTCGGCCGACATTACGCTGGAGGATGTGTTCACCGAGTTGGCGACGCGCCGGCCGGCGGTGACGGCGGCCTAGCGCCTCGGCCGGCGATTTACGCCTTCCACAGGCTTCCGCTACAATAGCCGCATGGCTGTTCAGAAGATCGGGCGTTACCGGGTGCTGCGCGAGCTAGGGCGGGGCAGCGCAGCGATCGTCTATCAGGGCCGCGACCCGGATTCGGGGAAGCAGGTGGCCCTGAAGGTCTTTTACACCACCGTCATCCGCGCCGAGGGCTTTGCCGAGCGCTTTCACGCGCTGCTGCCCACGGTGGCGGCCCTCGACCACCCCTATCTGGTGCCGCTGCTCGACTGGCAGCAGGAGGGCGGTGAAGCCCCGGGAGACGAGGTGGCCTTTTACCTGGTGCAGCGCTACATGCCTGGCGGCTCGCTCGCCGAGCGCATGGATGGCCGCCCGATGCTGCTGGCGGAAGTCGTGCCGATCTTGCAGCGGCTGGCCGAGGCGCTGGACGCCGCGCACGGCGCGGGCCTGTTGCACGGCGCGGTGAACCCCGGCCACGCGCTCTTTGACCTGAACAATCGCGCCTTCCTGGCCGACCTGGGGCTGGCGATGCTGCTGCACGATTTGCCCACGGGTGGCGCGCTGCCGCTGCCGGGGCTGCCGGCCGGGCGGCCCGCGGGACTGCCGGCCTATTGGAGTCCGGAGCAGATCACCGGTTTGCCGCTTGACGGCCGCGCCGACGTGTATGCGCTGGGCGTGATGGTGTACGAGATGCTGACCGGCCGCCAGCCGTACGTGGCCGAGGCTACGGGCGGCCTGCTGCTGCAGCACCTCGAAGCGCCGGTGCCGCAGTTGAGCGAGGCGCAGTTGGCGCGGCTGGTGCTGCCCGCGGAGTTCAACCACGTGCTGGCGCGGGCGCTGGCGAAGAACCGCGAGGCCCGCTACACCACGGCCGGCATTTTGGCTGAAGCGATGCGGGCGGTGTTCCTGATGGCGCCGGGTGAACTGGCGGCGCTCGATGTGCGCGCCACGCCGCCGATTGCGGCGCCGCTTGTGCTGCCGGGCGAGCCGCCGGCGCCTGCGCCCGCCGCGGTCGTGCCGGAAGCCCCCGGTGTCACGCCACCGCCGCCCGCGCCCGAGGTGAGCGCGGCGCCGTCAGTCGAGAGCGCAGCGCCGGCGGCGGACGCCGGCCCAGACGCGCCGCTGGAGGCCGAAGCGCCCGCGCCCGCCGCCCAGCCGACAGGGGCGGCGGTGGAAGGCGCGCCGCCCGAGGCTACGCCCGAAGCCGAGACGTCCGCTGCGCCGCCGGCGGGACACCCGCACAGCGCGCCGGTGGTGGTGCCGCTGGCCCCGGCGGACGCCGCGCCGGAGGTGACCGAATGGACCGAAGCGCCTGAGGCCGCGCCGCCGCCCGCGCTGCCGGGCTGGGGCTGGGTGGGGGGCGGGCTGGTGCTACTGCTGCTGTTGTGGATGCTGTGGCGTTCGCCCGCTGTGCGGGCCATTGTGAACCCGCCCACGGCCACGCCGACTGCCACCGCGACGCACACGCCGACGCTGACAGCCACCATCACCCAGACGCCGAGCGCCACGCCGACGGCGACGACCGCGCCCTCGGCCACGGCCACCGTCACCGTTACACCCACGCGCCGCCCGACGATCACGCCCTCCGCGACCATCTCACCGACGCCAAGTGACACGCCGACTGTGACGCACACGGCGACGTTTATCCCGACCTGGACGCACACGCCCGCGCCGCCGACCGAGACGAGCAGCGCGCCCTCCGCGCCGCTGATCACGGCGACGCCGTAGCGTAAACGCCAACCGGCCCGGATCACTCGATCCGGGCCGGCTAATTGTACGCCCCAGACCTGGCCGGGCTACTTGATGGTGAAAGTGACGGTCGTACCCGGCCTGGTGTTCCAACTGCAGGGCGCGGGCACGGTGGTCAGGCAGCCGGAGGAGCGGATGACGTAACGGCCGGGCACGCTGAAATTTCGGCTGGAGCCGAACCACACGACCGTATCGGGCGGCAGCAGGCCCGCATCCACGAACATGAACATGTCGGCCACGTTGGCGCCATCGCGTTCGACCGAGAGGCCGTATCGCTCGAAGAAGGTCAGCGGCGTGGTGGGGTCGCTGCCAAGCAGGAACTCAAAGCTAATGTCGCCCGGCGGCATGACGCCCACGCAGTCGCCGCCGGAGTACGTGCAGCGGATGGCGCTGGCATCGCCGGCGATGCCATTTGTGGAGCCGTAGATCGAGGCGCTGGTGGTGGGTGTGATGGTGACCGGCGCGGCAGTTGGGCCGGTCGTACGCGACGGCGTGGCCGTCACGGCCGAGGTGGCCGACGGGGTGCTGGTCGGCTTTTCGGTTTTGGTGGGTGTGGCGCTGGGCGCGGTGGTGGCGGTGTCGGTCGGGGTGACGATGGGCGCGGCCGTCAGCGTGGCGGCGATGCCGGTCGCCACGGCAGCTTCTTCACTGAACCAGGCCGTCTCCACATCCGTTGGCCGTGGCGCCGCCTGGCGGAGGGGCATTCTCCAGCCGTCCGCGGCGACCCGGCCTGCGGCCTGACAACACCCGCCGCCCGCTATAATCGGGCCATGCTCCTCTGGCTGTCGCGCTCCAAAGGCTGGGTTGCCCGGCTGGTGCTGCTGCTGGCGGTGGCCGCGGGCGTGCAGTCGCCGCCGCCGCTGGTGCGGCTGGGCTTGCCGCAGACGGTGACAACGCAGCACCCGGTGGTGTGCGTGCACACCCGCCTGACGGATGAGGTAGACGCCTGGAAGGTGCTGCGGACGCTGGAGCTGGTGCGCGCGATGGGCGCGCCAACCATCGTAGAGTACTTTCCCTGGGCCTACGCCGAGGGTGAGCCGGGGCGCTTTGACTGGGGCCACGCCGATCTGGTGATGGACTACGCCGCCAACCAGGGCCTGACGGTGATTGCGCGGCTGGGCGGGCTGGTGCCCGCCTGGGCGCGTGAGCAACCCGACGGCAGCCAGACGATAGACACCCTGCTGACGGACGACCACTACGCCGACTTCGGCGACTATGTGTACGCCTTCGTGGCGCACTACCGCGGGCGGCTGGACGGGATCATCATTTGGAACGAGCCAAACGTGACGCTGGAGTGGGGGTTCCGGCCGGTGGACCCGGAGGGCTATGCGCGGCTATTGCAGGTGGCATATGCCCGCGCCAAGGAAGCTGACCCGAACGTGCTAGTGCTGGCGGGCGCGCTGGCCCCCACGCTGGAGCCGGAGGGCAGCGACCTGGGGTTGAACGACTTGCTGTACCTGGAGCGCATGTACGCGGCCGGCGCGGGCGCATACTTCGATGCGCTGGCCGCCCACGCCTACGGCCTGAAGTTCCCGCCGGAAGAGCCGCCCGCGCCGGACGCGCTGAACTTTCGGCGGGTGGAGTTGCTGCGAGAGGTGATGGTGGCGCACGGCGACGCCGCCAAGCCGATGGTGCTGACTGAGTCTGGGTGGAACGACTCGCCGCGCTGGACGCGGGCGGTGACGCCGGGAGCGCGCATTGACTACACGCTGGCGGGCTACGCTTGGGCCGAAGCACATTGGCCCTGGATGCGGAATGTCTGCACCTGGGCCTTCCGCTACCCCAAGCCGCAGAACAGCTACGGCGACTACTTCACGTTTGTGTCGCCGGAGTTCGCGGCCAAGCCGATCTACGACGCGGTGCGGGCATGGGCCAATCCCTGACCCGGCGACGTGGGGCGCGGTGGAGCTGCGCTAGGAAGTCAGCGCTGGCGGCGGCGGGCGTGGCGGCGGTGCTACTCACCGCCGCGCTGCTGTGGCGGGCGGCGCACCCGCTGGAAGACGCGGCCTGGGCGCGCATCCAGGCCGACGGGCGCATCCTGATCGCCACCGATGCCAGCTACGAGCCGTTCTCGGCGGTGGACGCCAACGGCGACCTGTTCGGCTTTGACGTGGATTTGGCCGATGCGATTGCGCGCCGGTGGGGTGTAACGGCCGTTTTCGAGAACATCACCTACGACGCGCTGCTGGGCACACTGATTGTGGGCCGCGACGACGCGGTGATCTCGGCCTTTGTGGCGCAGCCGGAGCGCACCCGCGAGGTGAGCTATACCGCGCCGTACTTCACGGGCGGCACGGTCATCGTCATCCGACGCGCAGGCGGGCCGGCGCTGACGGGTGCGCCGGAGGCGTGGGCGGCGGGCAAGACGCTGGCGGTAGAGTACGGCGCGGGCGGCGATGCGCTGGCGCGCCAGTGGGCGCGGCGCGCGGCCGGCGTGACAGTGCAGCCGCTGGCGACGGCGGGCGAGGCGCTGGCGGCCGTGAGCGCCGGCACGGCCGACGCGGCGGTGGTGGATGCCATTGCGGCTTACCGCTATCTGGCGGACCAGCCAGAGCTGATGCCGACCGGGCCGGTGCTGGAGCCGCAGCCGTACGTCATCGCCGTCAGCGTAGATAGCCCGGTGCTGCTCGAACAGTTGGAAGTAGCGCTGGCGGCGCTGGAGGCCGACGGCAGCCTGGGTGGTCTGCGCGCCAAGTGGCTGGGGGAGGCGGCGCGCTAGCGGCCAGGCTGGGCCGCGGCCGGCGGCGGGTCGCCGACGTTGCTACGGCACGGACAGGTTGACGAAGGAAACTGCCCCGGCCTGGACGAGGCCGTTGGGGAAGTCGTAAGTGGCGCCGTTGGCGTGCACGGTGAAGTCGCAGTAGCCAGGCGGCAGGTTCATCATGGCGGCGTTCTCGCCGTACTCATCGTCCGGGTTGACCCCGTTGTACCAATACGTTTCCATAAACCGCGCGGCGCCGTCGGAGCAGGTGAAATCCACGCGCGCGCCGGGCAGGTAGAAGCCCGCGCTGTTGGTCACGCGCAGGGCCAGGGTGCCATAGCCGCCGATGGGCGTGAGCCACAACTCCGGGTTGCGGGTGTCCCAATAACTGTCGGGTACATCTATCCGCGTTTCCAGGTGCAGGTGCGGGCCAAGCGCCACGCCGCTGGCGCCGACGAGGCCGACGGCCTCGCCCGCCGCCACGGGCTGGCCGTCTGTCACCAAGACGCTGGAGAGATGGCCGTAGAGGGCATAGACGCTGTGGCCGTTCCAAGTCTGCGCGAGCTGGATGACGACTACGTTGCCGTAGAAGTCAGTCTGCGGGCCGAACTGGCGCTCTAGGTCGCTCCCGGCGTAGTAGATCGTGCCGGGGGCGACGGCGACGGCGGTGGAGCCTTCGGGCGCGGAGAAGTCAACGCCGTGGTGCGTGGCAAACCGCTGGCCGGGACCGACCGAGCCGTAGCGGTAGGACGAGGCGATGAAGCCTTCGCCAGGGTTACTGCCGAAGTAGAAGTGCGGCGCCCCACCGAAGGTCACGGGCGGGTAGGGCAGCGTGTCGAGGCCGACGGTGGCGCGGGCAGGCGGCTCCGGCGAGCCGGTCTCGGTCGCGGTGGGCGTTGCGGTCGGGGTCAGTTCCATCGTGGCCGTGGCAGTCGCCGTGGCGCTTGGCTCACGCGTGGCGGTCGCCGAGCGCGCGGCCGTGGCGAGCGGCGGCGTGACGCTGGGCGCGGCGGCGGTCTGGGTCAGGCGGGCGGCCACCTGCGTGCCGACCGGCACGGGCGTGGGCGCGGGGGCCGGGCCACAGGCGGCCAGGGCCAGCAGAGCGGGCAACAGCCAGGCGCGCAGCGCGGTCATGGGGTCGCGACGATCTCCGGCGTGGGCGTCTCGTCAGCGCCTTCGGGTGTCGCGCTTTCAGTCAAGACCGGCGTGTCGCTGACGGGCGCGGCGGTGGGGCGCGGCCCGGGCGGGTTGACCACGAAGGTAATGAAGGCCAACTCACCAGGTCTGACGGTCAGCGTCTGCTGGTACAACTTGGTGGTGCTCACCGAGACCGAGTAGAGGCCTGGCGGCATGTCCATGATGGCGAAATTCTCTTGCAGCCGGTCGTCGCCGTTAATCTGCTGCGGGTCGGCGGCGTAGGTGAGCACGAAGCGGTTGCGCGGCTTGTCGGTCTGCGTGTTCACTGGGCGGATGGCCACGGTGACCTCCGGCAGGCGGTTGCCCTGTGGGTCCACCACGCGCCCGGCAATCGTGCCGTAGAGCGTGCCGTCCACCGTGTAGGGCGTCAACCACAGCTCCGGGTTGCGCGTGGCGGTGTACAGATTTTCGCCCACGCGCACTTCAAAGTGCAGGTGCGGGCCGATGGCCACGCCGGTGGAGCCGACCAGGCCGAGCGCATCGCCCGCCTCGACATGCTCGCCGATGGCGACCGAGACGGACTGCATGTGGCCGTAGAGCGTGAACACATGCTGGCCCGCATACGTCTGATCCAACTCCACGACGACCAGTCGCCCGTAGAACTGGGTGGACGGCCCAAAGGCCACCACCTGGTCGTCGCCGGCCATGACGACCGTGCCCGCGCCCGCGGCGATGATGGGCGTGCCGCTGCCGTTGAAGAACTCGACGCCGTGATGGGGTTCGCGCGCGTCATTCTGGGTGGAACCGTAGGGATAGGAACGGTCCACGTAATCTACATAAACTCGCCCGGCGGCGCTCGTGCCGCTGGGGATGGGCCGTGCCAGCCAAAAGTGCTGGGCGGCCACGGCGCAGGCCGAGTCAGCGCAGGGCGTGACCGGCGGCGGTTCGGTGGGGGCGCGGGTGGCGCGAGGTGTAATGGTCGGCCCGCTGGTGGGCAGCGGCCCCGCCAGGGGCGTGGAGGTCAGTTCGTCGGCGGGGGTGAGGCTGAGGGCCGGCGTCCAGGTGGCCTGCGGCGCGCGGGTGTTGATGACTGCCGCGGTGGCCGGCCCGACGATGACGGCCGGGCCGTTGCAGGCCGCCACGGCCGCCAGCGCCAGCAGGCCGCCCAAACTACCCAACCACGCCGCCCTCCGGTGGACGGAACGCCCCGGTGACGAGCCGGCAGCCGCCGACGGCATCAGGCCCGATCCCGCAGCAGCCCGTCAATGGCGGCCAAGGCGTCGCTGGCGCGGGCCTCCAGCCCGGAGAGTTCCATGAGCCAGGCCTCAGCCACGGCGCGGTCTTTCAACTCGCCGGCGTTGGCGCGCACATTCATGGCCGCGCCGCGCAGGCCGGCCTGGGCCAGGACGCCCGACACGCCGGCATCCGAGAGGGCGTTGCGGTTGCCGACCTCGGCCACCACGGTGGACAGGTTGAGGGTGGCGACGGCGTCGCGAGCGACCTTAAGCGGCACGGCGGTGGCGTGCAGGTAGGCCTGATCAATGGCGTCGGCACGGGCGGCCTCTTCTTCGGGCGTGGACTTGGGTAGCTGCATGGCGGCCATGACGCCGACGAAGGCGGCCGAGTCGTCGCGGGCGGCCTGAGTCAGCGCGGCGCGCAGGCCCTCGGCGCGGTCGAGCACCGAATGCATTTGACCTTCCACGGCGGCGTACTTCTTCTTGCCCAGGGTGAGGCGGGCCACCATGCACACCAGGGCGGCGGCCATGGCGGCCGTTAGAGCCGCCGCGGCCCCGCCCCCCGGCGCGGCGGTGCCGGCCGCGAGCGCGTCGAGGAAGTCGGGCGTCAGGCCGGAGGCGGCCGGCGCCTCGGCCGGCCCCGCTGGTTCAGCGTCCTCGGTTTCGTCGGCCAGCAGACGGTTTTCAAGAACCTGGTCGTGCTCCAGGTTGTCGAGCTGCAAATACCATTGAGCGGCGTCTACCAGCGCGGCCTGGGGGATCATGCCGACCAGTTCGCTGCGGGTGACGGCCGCGCCGTAGCGGGCGGCCTCGCGCCGCACAAACTCGACCACGCGCGCTACAGGGGTCTGCGTGAAGTCGGTCAGGTTCATGCTCACCTGAGCCTGGCCTTCGACCAACAGCCCCATAGCCTTGACATAGCGCAGCCCGCCGGAGGAGTGGCGCACGGCGCGCGCCACTTTCTCGGCGATCTTGACGTCGGCGGTGTTGAGGTAGACGTTGTAGGCCACCAGGAAGGCGCGGGCGCCGATGACCACGGCGCCCGCCGGGCCGACGCGGCGCGGGCCGTAGTCCGGCTCGCGTTTGGGGTCGGCGGCGATCTCGACCTTGAGCTTCTCGTATTGGCCGCGGCGGATGTTTTCCAGGTTCTGGCGCTCGGGGCGGGTGGCGGCGGCCTCATACAGGTAGACCGGCAGGCCCAATTCGCGGCCCACGCGCTCGCCCAAACGGCGGGCCAGCGCCACGCACGCCTCCAACGTGACATCGCGCAGCGGCACAAACGGCACCACGTCGGTGGCGCCCAGGCGCGGGTGCTCACCCTGATGCTGATCCAGGTTGATGAGTTGGGCGGCGGTGGCGATGCCGGCGAACATGGCGCTCAGCACGCCCTCCGGCGGCCCAACCAGGGTGACCACGGTGCGGTTATGGTCGTCGTCGGAGCTGACGTTGAGGACACGCACGCTCTCGCCGCCGGTTTCGAGGGCGGTGACGATGGCCTCCACCACCGCTGGGCGGCGGGCCTCGGAGAAGTTCGGGACGCATTCGACGAGTGGGCGGGCGATCGGCATGGGGGCCTCCGGGCGCCGGGGCGCGCAAAAACGCCGTCGAGTGCGCGACGGCGCTCGAGATTATACCAGCGCGGCGGGTGGGCTGGGGCGCGGGCGGTGGTCAGCGGAAGTCTACGAAAGTGATGTCACTTTCGAAGCTAACCAGGCTGCGCTTATCTTCATTCCACAGCCGCAGCGACAGGCTCCGCAGGCTGCCCAGCAACGTGAGCGGCTCGACCTGCTGAAAGAGGGGGTTGTCGTTGTGGCAGCTTTCCAGCTTGTAGTTGGGGATCCGCGGGCAGAGGTGGTGGATGTGATGAAAGCCGATGTTGCCCGTGAACCACTGCAAGAGCTTAGGCAGCTTGTAAAACGAGCTTCCTTGCAGCGCCGCGGCTTCGAAGCTCCAGTTGGGGGTCCGCTCCCAGTAGACGTCTTCATACTGGTGTTGGACGTAAAACAGCCAGACGCCCACCGTCGCCCCCAGGATCAGAATCGGCAGCTGGATGAGCAGATAGGCCTGCCAGCCAATGGTCAGCGCCGCCAGGATGAAGATGCCGAGCAGGGCCACGTTGGTCCAGTAGACGCTGTGGCGCTCGCGTTTGTTGGTGGTCTTGTACGCAAAACGATGGGCGATCAGGAAGATGGCCGTGGAACCGACGGTGAACATCAGCAGCGGCTGCCGCATCATTTGATACAAGAACTTCTTGAACGGCGGCAGCGCCCGGTACTCCGCGACGGTCATAGTATAGACATCGCCCGTCCCGCGGCGGTCGAGGTTGCCGGCGGTGGCATGGTGCACGGCGTGGTGGTGCCGCCAGCGGTAGTACGGCGTAAACGTCAGGATGCCGGTGATGATCCCCAGGATGTCATTGGCCCGCTGCGTCTTGAAGAATGAACCGTGCCCGCAGTCGTGGAAAATGATGAACGTCCGCACCATGAACCCAGCGGCCGGGATCGCCAGCAGCAGGGTCAGCCAATAGGAGACTTTCAGGCTGTAGACCATCGCCACCCAGCACAAGGCGTAGGGGACGAGCGTGTTAATCACTTGCCACCAGCTCTGTTTGAGGTCGGCCTGGGCAAATTTGGCAACTGTCGTTTGCCAGGTAGGCGGCGTCTGCGGGGCAGGCGTGGCGGCAGTCTCCATGCGGGTCGAGTCTCCGGGTACGATTGGCGGCAACAGGCTGGCTTGGGCGGCCGGGGCTGCGGCCCAACCGTCGGACAGAATTGTAGCACGGGCCGCCCGTGATATACTCCGCGTGGCCGCTCATCGCCGATATTCTCATGAACAGCTTACCTTGGCCCCCCCTGCCGTTGGCCGCGTGCGGCCCGGCGCAGACTGCCTGACGGGCACGCATGGCGCGCTCTCGCTCCACATCTCCAAAAACGCTCTGGTGGTTGGCCGGGCCGGCGGCAGGGCTGGCGGCGTTGTACGCCTGGCTGAGCACGCTGCCGGTCGTCCCGGCCGACGGCGCCACGGTCTTCTACCCCAGCCTGATCCTCTATCACTTCACGGCCACGGCGCTCGCCACGGCGCTGGCGCTCCTGGCGATGCTGGTGTTCGGCCTGTGGCTGCCCATGGCGCTGGGGCGGCGGTCGCGCTGGCCGGCGGCGGGGCTGGCGGTGCTGCTGGCGCTGGGCGCCAGCGGGCTGGCCTGCTGGGGGGCGCTGCCGCAGACCTTTACCCCGTACCGGCATGTAGACCGCGCGGCGCTGAACGGCCAGGTCTATCAACTGGGGCTGCGGGCGATGTTAGCGGATGACGCCTACTACTACGTGCTCTGCGCGTGCGACCCAAGCGGCTTGTTCTGTCACTGCCGTGATCTGGCGGCCACCACGGCCCAGGCCGTCACGGCGCGGCCCGAGCTGGTGGTAGACGCGGCCGCCAACCGCATGGCTGTGAAGGTGGGCGAGGCGGTGGTCTATGCGTTCACGCCCTAGCGGCGGGCGCGAATGCGGCGCCAGGCCCTGAGCCGGGCGCGGCCGGCGGCCATCGCCCTGGCGGGCCTGGTGCTCGCGGCGCTGGCCTGCACCCGCGCCGATGCGCCGGTGGACCTGGAAGCCATCACCCCGGTCGGCCAGACGACCCCGGTGTGGCTGCAAGGGGCGGCTCCCGGCGAGCCAACGGTGACTCTGCCACCGCCAACGGTGCCGGTGGCGGGCGCGCCCTCGCCGACAGCGCGGCCCACGCACGATATCAGCCTTTCGCCCACGCCGGACGCTACGCGGCCCTCGGTGCTGGAGCGTCAGGCGGAAGAGCAGTACACCGTGGTCGCGGGCGACTCGCTCAACGCCATCGGCGAGCGCTACGGCGTCAGCGGGGCCGAGATCGCCGCCGCGAATGACATGAACGTGGACGACACGCTCTTTGTCGGCCAGGTGCTGACCATCCCCATCCCCAGCCAGGCCACCATCGGTTCCGGCCTCAAACTCCTGCCCGACAGCGAGTTCGTGAACGGCCCATCGCTGACCGAATTCAACCTCGATGCATTCGTGGCGGCCTACGGCGGCTACCTATCAACCTACACCGAGGAGATACCGGGCCGCTACCTCGACGGCTCAGACCAGGCGCGGGTGCTGAGCGGCGTAGATATTGTGCGGACGGTGGCTCAGCGCTACTCGGTCAGCCCGCGCTTGCTGCTGGCCGTGCTGGAGTATCAGAGCGGCTGGGTGCGCGCCCCCCAGCCAAGCGACAACACGCTCACGTTCCCCCTTGGGCGCGTGGAGGTGGGGCGCGAGGGCCTCTACCGGCAGCTCGCCTGGGCCGCCAACCAGCTCAACTATGGCTACTATGCCTGGCGCGCGGGCAGCCTGGTGTCGTGGGGGTTCGGCAGCGGCGACCTGCGCCTGGTGTCCCCCGGCCAAAACGCAGGCACGGTCGGGGTGCAGAACTTCCTGGCGAGCTTGTTGAGCGCGCCGGCGTGGGATCAAGCCGTGCAGGCCGATGGATTCTATGCCACTTACACGGCGCTGTTCGACAACCCGTTCCGCGTGGCGGTGGACCCGCTGACGCCCCCCGGCCTGGTGCAGCCGCCGCTGCAACTGCCCATCGAGACGGGCACGGTCTGGTCGTTCACCGGCGGGCCGCACGGCGCGTGGGACACCGGCTCGGCCTGGGGCGCGCTCGACTTCGCGCCGCCGAGTGACGCGCTGGGCTGCGTGCCCTCCGACCAATGGGTGGTGGCCGCCGCGCCGGGGCTGATTGTGCGCACCGGCGACGGCGCGGTGCTGCAAGACCTGGACGGCGACGGCTACGAGCAGACCGGCTGGGTGCTGTTCTACATGCACGTGGAAGCGCGTGACCGGGTCGAACCGGGCACGTATGTGCAGGCCGGCGACCGCCTGGGGCATCCCTCGTGCGAGGGCGGCGTCTCCGACGGCACGCACATGCACTTCGCGCGCAAATACAACGGCGAGTGGCAGGCCGCCGACGGGCCGCTGCCGTTTGTGCTCGATGGCTGGGTATCGGCCGGGCTGGGTCAGGAGTATGATGGCACGCTGACGAACGGGGTGGTGACTCTAGAAGCCTGCGCCTGCCGTGCCGAAGGCAACGCCATTAGCCGTCCATGAACCCGCGCATTAAGTACAACCCCCGCCGCCGCCGGGGCGCCCGGCGCGAAGACGATGACGAAACACCACCCAGCGACGGCCTGGGCTGCGCGCGCTACCTGTGGCTGCTGATGCCGCTGCTGGCGGTGGCATTCGTGTGGGTCTGGCGCTCGCGAGCCGCGACGCCGGAGGCCACCCCGGCGGCCTCAACCGCCGTCACACCCGTCGCCGTGGTGACGGTGACGCTCGAACCGGCCACGCCCGCACTGGCGGCGACCGAGGTGCTGGTGCTAGAGCCAACCCTGACCAGCGCGCCGCCCACGCCCACCGACGTAGTGCTGCCCACCAGCACCCTGCCGCCCGCGCCCTCACCCTCGCCCACCGCCATTCAGACGCCTGCGACGACGATCTTTTACGTCACGCAATCCGGCGACACGCTCGCCACGCTGGCGGCGCGGTTTGGCGTGAACCCCGTGGACATCCTCGCGCCCCAGGGGTTGAAGGGCAGCGTCATGCTGGCGCAGGGGCAGTTGCTCGTCATCCCCAACGTCCTGGGTGCGGTCGGCCCGGGTGACAAACTGGTGCCGGACTCGGAAGTGGTGTTCAGCGGCGCGGCGGCGGGCTTTGACCCGCAGGCCTTCGCCGAACAGCAAGGCGGCTACCTGGCCCGCTACCAGGGCTATGCCGACGGCGCGACCACGCGCGGCGGCGTGGTGCTGGCCGTGGCGGCGCGCGATCACTCGATCAACCCCCGGCTGCTGGTGGCGCTGCTCGAAGACCTGAGCGGCTGGGTGACCAACCCCAGCCCGACCGGCGACCAACTCAAGTATCCCTATCACTACATCCACGACTACCTGGTGAACCTGAACGCCCAACTGACCTGGGCCACCAGCCAGATTGCCATTGGCTACTACGGCTGGCGCGACGGCTCGCTGACCCAGCTAACCTTCAAGGACGGCTCGACGCTGCGGCTGAACCCGGCGCTCAACGCCGGCACGGTGGCGCTGCAATACTTCTACGCCCAGGTGCTCGACCGCGCCGAGTGGGATCACGCTGTGGGGCCGGATGGCTTTGTGGCGACCTACACGCGCCTGTTTGGCGATCCCTTCGCGCGCGAGTTGTCGCCGCTGCTGCCGGAAGACCTGACACAGGTGCCCATGTCGCTGCCGTTTCCGGTCGGGCAGACCTGGTATTATTCCGGCGGGCCGCACGGCGCGTGGGAGTTGGGCGGGGCGCAGGCCGCGCTCGACTTCGCGCCGGGGGCAGTGGTGGGCGGCTGCGCCGACAGCAACGCCTGGGTGACAGGCGTGGCGGCCGGGTTGGTGCTGCGGGCCGACAACGGCGCGGTGGTGGTAGACCTGGACGGTGACGGGGCCGAGGCCACCGGCTGGGTGATTCTGTATCTGCACGTCGCCGCCCGCGACCGGGTCAAGGCGGGCACATTGGTGGAGCGCGGCGGCCACATCGGCCACCCCTCGTGCGAGGGCGGGCGCGCCACTGGCACGCACCTGCACATCGCCCGCAAGTACAACGGCGAATGGATCCCGGCGTACGGCCCCGTGCCGTTCACCCTGAGCGGCTGGATGGCGGGACCGGGCAAGGGGGAGTATTACGGCACGCTGACCAGAGACGGTGTGACGGTGGAGGCCTGTACCTGCACCTCGGCCTCAACCGCCATTCGCCACGAGCCGTAGCGGGCTGGCTGGAACATGGACTGGTACTGGAATGGTAGCTGTGCGAAACACTCTGCGCCTGATTCTCCTGGCCGCGCTGGCTCTCCCGGCCTGCGCGCCGCTGCCGCCTGCCCAACTGCCGCCCCCCCTGGCGACCTCCACGCCGGCCACGGTCGGCACGGCCGCGCCCACCCCTGACTACGCCGCGACCCCGCTGCCCACGCGCGAACCGTTCGGCGTGGGGAATGTGCTGCCCTACATCACCCAATCCGGCGATACGGTGCTCGGCCTGGCGGCGCACTTCAATACGACCGCCGAGGAGATCTTGGCGCTCAACCCCGGCCTGCCGCTGACGGCCACGCTGGCGACAGGTCAAGCCCTGAGCCTGCCCGCCTACTGGTTTGCGCTGGGCGGTTCGCCCTACGTCATGCTGCCCGACAGTGAGGTGGTTTATGGGCCGACCACCGTTGGTTTCGATATTGACGCTTACGTAGCCGCGCAGTCCGGCTATCTGAAGACCCTGGCGGGCTTTGTGGCCCAGCGCAACCGTACTGCCGCGCAGACCGTACTGTATGTGGCGCGCCAGTACTCGATCAACCCGCGGCTGCTGCTGGCGCTGATGGAGTGGCGCACTGGGGCGCTCAGCCAGGCGGAGGTGAACAGCGACGTGCGCGCCAACCCCTTCGGGCCGCTGCCGGTGCGCGGGTTTGTCACGCAGCTGATTTGGGTGGCCGAGCGCCTGAGTGAAGGCTATTACGGCTGGCGCACCGGCCGGCTCACCTCGCTGCTGCTGGCCGACTCGACCACCTCGCGGCCCGATTTCTACCAGACAGCGGGCAGCGTGGCGGTGCAGTACCTGTTTGCGCACTGGATGGGGCTGGACGAGTTCAACGCCGCCATCAGCCCCGGCGGTTTTGGGGCAGCGTACATCGCCGTGTGGGGCAATCCCTTCGCTGGGCCGCCGACCGAGGTGATCCCCGGCAACCTGACGCAGCCGCCGTTGGCGCTGCCGTTTGCGCCGGGACAGGTCTGGTCGTTCACGGGCGGGCCGCACCCCGTGTGGGGCGACAGCACGCCCTGGGGGGCGCTCGACTTCGCGCCGGCGGGCGTGCACGGCTGCGACAACACTGAGCGCTATGCGCTGGCGGTGGCTCCGGGCGTGATCGTGCGGGCCGACGACAACACCGTGGTGCTCGACCTGGACGGCGACGGCTACGAGCAGACCGGCTGGACGATCTTCTACTTTCACCTGCTGAGCGACGGGATGATGGCCGCCGGCAGTGTGGTGGCTACGGGCGCTCCGCTCGGGCATCCCTCGTGCGAGGGTGGGCGGGCGACGGGCACGCACGTGCACATGGCGCGCAAGTATAACGGCGAGTGGCTGCCCGCCGACGGCCTGCTGCCGGGGATTGTGCCTTTTGATCTGGGCGGCTGGGTGGCGCAGAGCACGGGTACCGCGTATCACGGTCGCATGATGCGGCTGGGCGCCTGGGTGGAGGCCTGCACCTGTTCCACGGCGCAAAACACGGTGTATTGGGCCAAGTAGTTCATGCTGTCGCTGACCAACGCCGCCCTCCGCTTTCATTTTGACCCGGCCAGCGGCTACTGGTATCTGGCTCCGGCGGGCGGGGCCTGGCCGCGGCTGGAGGAAGCCCGCCTGGGTGCCATCTATCGCGTCGGCGCGGCGGGCGAGCCGGGGCGCTGGGTGTATTGGGACGGCGAGCTGCTAGAGGCCGAGGCCGAGCCGTTGGCGGGCGTGCCCACGGCGCATGGCCCGGCCGTTGGGCTGCGCGTGCGGGCGCGCACCGCTACCGACCACGCCGCTGATCCGCTGGCCCTGACGCTGACCTTCCTGCTGCCCGAGCGGCGGCCGTTCTTGCTCTGGCAGGCGGTGGCCCACAACGCGGGGCCGGAGCCGCTAAACCTGGAAGTGATTGATCTGCTGCGCGTTGGCCCGCGCTTTCAGCCGCGCACGGGCCGGTCGGGCCTGCTCTACCGGCTGCGCACGCTCTTTCAGCGCGAAACGCTGGAAGAACCGCACCCACGCGGCCCGGCCGGGGTGCTGCGGCTGGGGGCCGAGGGCACGGCCGACGCGGATGCCCTGGCCTTCTTCAGCAACGGCTACCAGAGCTGGAGCTTTGCCGGCGCGCTGCACGCGCGCGATCACCAGCCCGGCTCGATCTTTGGGCCGCTAGGCCAGCCTAAGGCGTTGAACTTGTTGACCCCGAGTTTTCGGCGCGCAGGCCGTTTCAGCAGCGACATGTTCGGCGTGCTGGCCGACCGCGCGCAGGGCCGGGGCGTGGTGGCCGGGTTCACCAGCCAGCGCGAGCAGTTCTCGGCGGTGGAAGTGCTGCTGGACCCGGCCGCGCCCTCGCTGCGGCTGACGGCGCAGTGCGACCAGGTGTGCCTGGAGCCGGGCGCGGCGCGGACCACCGACTGGGCCTACATGCAGTTGTGCGACCTGGCGGGCAGCGACACGCTGAACGAATATGCCGACGCGGTGGCGCGCGAGAACGAGGCGCGTGTGCCCGCGCAGACTCCGGTGGGCTGGTGCTCGTGGTACCACTACTTCGACCGCGTCACCGAGGCCGACGTGCTGGCCAACCTGCGCTCCATCGCGGCGGCGCGCGAGACTTTGCCGCTGGACTTCGTTCAGATTGACGACGGCTTTCAGACCCAGGTGGGTGATTGGTTCGAGACCAAACCCACCTTCGGCCACGGGCTGCGCTGGCTGGCGGCCGAAATCCGCGCCCAGGGCCACGCGCCGGGGCTGTGGCTCGCGCCGTATATGGTGCGCTCAGATGCGCGGCTGCTGCGCGACCACCCCGATTGGTTTCTGCGCCAGTCCGACGGCCGCCGCGCGAACGCCGGGTTCAACTGGTTCCGTTGGTGCTACGGGCTGGACCCCACACATCCGGCGGTGCGCGAACACGTGCGCCGGCTGATCAGCACGGCGGTGCAGGCGTGGGGCTTCCCCTACCTCAAACTCGATTTCTTGTACGCCGCCGCGCTGCCCGCCCAGCGCTACGACCCGACGCTGACGCGGGCGCAAGCCATGCGCCTGGCGTTGACCGATCTGCGCGAGGCGGCGGGCGAGGGTACGTTCCTGCTGGGCTGCGGCTGCCCGCTCGGCTCGGCGGTGGGCCTGGTAGACGGGATGCGGGTGAGCACCGACGTGGCCCCCGATTGGGACCCGCAGCTCTTCACCCCGCGCCTTGCGCCGCTGCTGTACCGCGAGATGGATTTTGTGGGCGTGCGCAACGCCTTGCGCAATACCCTCAACCGCGCACCGCTGCACGGCCGCTGGTGGCTGAACGACCCAGACTGCCTGATCGTGCGCGACACCGAGACCCGCCTGACCGAAGCAGAGGTGCGCAGCCTGGCGACGGTGATCGGGCTGTCGGGCGGGATGTTCCTGGTGTCGGACGATATGCAGCGGCTGCCACCGGAACGCCGGCGCTATGTGACCGCGCTGCTCCCGGTGCTGGGGCAGAGCGCCGCCGCTCCGGGCTGGCTGGACGACCAGATGCCCGAAGTGTTCGTGCTGCGCCGCGCCGGGGTGGGCGACCTGCCCGGCTGGACAGTCGCCGGGCTGTTCAACTGGACCGGCGACGCTCGCCAGAGCGCGCTGGATTTGCGCGCGCTGATGCTCGACCCGGCGCAGGACTATTGGGTGAGCGAGTTTTGGGAGGGCGATTACCAGCGCCTGCCCGCGGGCGAGGCGCTGCGCCTGTCGCGGCTGCCGCCGCACGGGGCGCACCTGGTGGCCGTGCGGCCCGTGCGGGCGGGCGAGCCAGAACTCGTAGCCTCCTCCTTCCACTTCTCACAGGGCGGGGAGGTAACGCAGTGGGCGGCCGGGCCGGGCCGCCTGACGGCCACGCTGCGCCTGGGGCGGGTGGCCGAGGGCGAGTGGCGGCTGGCACTGCCCGCGCCGCCGGCGACGGTGACAGTGGATGAACAGCCGCTGGTCCCTGAAGAACTGGGACCGGGCGTGTATCGCCTGCGGTTCCAGGTGAACCACGCGGCGCAGATCGTCGTAGAGTGGCCATAATTGACGGATGGTGGGCGGCATGGTACAACCGACCAGCTTGCGCTGGGCGGGGAACTTGCGGCGCGGGGCGGGCGTCAGACTGGTAGCCGCCCGGCGGGCGTGTGGCGGGCGGCGCCTGGCAGTTGGGTTGGGGGCCGCCCGCCGCGCTAGAATTGCCCAACGCATTCGGCGCTGTTGCGGATCATATGGGGAAGCAGGTAGGTTTTATGTTGACTGCGCTGGCGACAAGGTTGCCCCGCGCGCGCGCTGGGCTGCGGCGTTGGGGGCCGCTGCTGGTGGCAGCGCTGCTGCTGGCCGGGCCGCTGTCCGCCGGGCGGGCGCAGGCCGCGCCCTCCGCGCAGGCCAATCCCATCACGCTCACCGCCCGTGCCGGATTTGACGGATACTACAAAGACCAGCGCTGGCTGCCATTGCGGGTGACGGTGGCGAACGACGGCCCCGACCTGAGCGGCACGCTGCAGATCGTGACGCCGCGCTTCAACAACACCGAACTGGTGGTAACGCGCGCCGTGGAGCTGCCCACGCAGTCCCGGCGCGAGATTTACCTCTATGTGCCCGCCGAGGGCTACCTTAGCACGCTGAAGGTCAGCCTGCTCAACAACCAGAACAAAGAAATTGCCACGGCCACCACCCGCCTGGCGCAGACCAACGGCGGCGACCTGGTGTACGGCCTGATGGCCGGAGCGCCCTCAGCCTACGAGGCTGTGCTCGGCGAGGTGGACCCGCTGAGCGGGCAGGCCTATGTGGCCCGGCTGGAACTGGAAGACCTGCCGCCGATAGGCTATGCCTGGCATGGGCTGGACGTGCTGGTGCTTTCGGATGTGGATACCGGCGCGCTGACGTCCGACCAACGCGCGGCCCTGGCCGGCTGGGTGTCGGCCGGGGGGCGGCTGATCGTGGCGGGCGGGCCAACCTGGCAGAAGACCGCCGCGGGCCTGGCCGATTTGCTGCCGCTGAAGCCGAGCGGCACGCTGACACTGGCGGGCGCGCCGGCGCTGGCGAGCTTTGCCTCAGCCGACGCACCGCAGGGGCCGGCCATCGTGGCCACCGGCGCCCTCGCGCCCGACGCGGTGGTGCTGGCGGCCGAGGGCGATACGCCGCTGATCGTCACGCGCCGGTTGGGGTACGGACAGGTGATGTACCTGGCGCTTGACCCGGCCTTTGACCCGCTGCGCAACTGGGCCGGCGGCGAGGGGCTGTTCCGCAACCTGCTGACCGGCACCGGCCAGCGCCCCAGTTGGGCCGGCGGCCTGCGCAACTGGTATTCGGCGCGTGACGCCATCAATGCGCTGCCGGGGCTTGACTTCCCCTCCGTCTTTCAGATTTGCGGCTTCCTGGGCTTCTACCTGATCGCCGTCGGACCGATCAACTACCTGGTGCTGCGGCGGCTCAAGCGGCGCGAACTGGCCTGGGTGACCATCCCCGCGCTGGTCGCTGTGTTCAGCCTGGGCGCCTACCTGGCCGGTTACCAGTTGCGCGGCGGGCAGGCCAGCCTGCACCGGCTGTCGGTGGTGCAGGTGTGGCCCGACAGCCAGTTCGCCCGCGTGGACGGCGTGGTCGGGCTGTTCTCGCCTCGGCGCGCGCAGTACGACCTGAGCTTCGCCCCGGGGTTCCTGGCGCGCCCCATACCGGTGGATGCTTTCGGTGGCCCGGGCGGCAGTTTCACCGTCGAAGAGGCCGACCAGACCTTCATCCGCAACATCCGGCTGGAGGTGGGCGCGGTGGAGCCATTCGTGGTGCAGGGCCAGGTGTCCGCCCCCAGCTTTATCGGTGACCTGGTGCTAGACTTGAGCCAGCCGACCCCGACGCTCAACGGCACCGTGACCAACACTAGCGGCCTGACGCTGATAGACGCGGTCGTCCTCGGCCCGGGCAGCGTGCAGCGCCTTGGCGAGTTGGCGCCCGGCGCGTCGGTGCAAGTGTCACTGCCGCTGTACGATACCCGCGCCTCGGCCGCGCCTGCCAACGAAGTGCTGCCGGCGCTGGGCAGCCAGCCGCCGCTGGGCGCGGGTCTTTACTACCCGCCCAGCAACTATGACAGCACCATTGACGACATCCTGGGCACCAGCTACTACTACAATGACCGCGAGCAGTTTCGGCGCTACTCGCTGCTTTCGGCGCTGATTGACTCCTACGCCGGCAGTGTGCGCGGCAGCGGTGTGTACCTGGCCGGCTGGACTTCAGAATCGCCGCTGCCGGTGACGGTGGTGGGACGAGAGTTTGAAACGCTGGACCGCAGTCTCTACCTGGTGGCGTTGCCCCCGCGGCTGGAAGTCGGCGGTGGCCAGGTCGTCATCCCGCCGGGGCTGATGCAATGGCTGGCGTTGAACCCCTCGCCGTCGAGCACGTCCACGCCCTATGATCTGTACCTGTATCAGGGCAATGTGGCCGAACTGCGCTTTGTGCCCACGCCGGCGGTGGCCCTGAGCCAGATAGACGCCGTGACGCTGCACCTGACCAGCTACGGGCTGTCTGGCGCGGCCACGGTGGAGGTCTGGATCTGGGACTTCAGCGAGAATGTATGGGTGCCGCTGCCCAACCTGCAATGGGGCGACACGCGCCTGCCCTCGCCGGCGCGCTTCGTCGGCCCGAGCGGCGAGATTCAGGCGCGCATTGCCAACAATAACCAGATGCAGGTGAGTGTGGAGCGCCTGGACTTCACCCTCACCGGCCAGCCCTGAGGCCCACCTGCCATGCCGGCCATCATTGAGACCAAGAACCTGACCAAGCGCTATGGCAGCCTGATCGCCGTGAACGACCTGTCGCTGAGCGTGGAGCAAGGCGCCATTTACGGCTTTGTCGGCCCCAACGGGGCGGGCAAAACCACCACCATGCGCATGATCACCACGCTGCTCCAGCCGACCTCCGGCGAGGCGTGGGTGGCGGGCCACTCCGCTACGCGTGACCCGCGCGGCGTGCGCCGGGCCATCGGCTATATGCCCGACTTCTTCGGCGTCTACGACGACATGAAAGTCTGGGAATACCTGGACTTCTTCGCGGCCTGCTACGAAATCCCCGAGGTCACGCGCATCGGGCTGATCAACGACCTGCTGGCGCTGGTGGACCTGAGCCACCGCCGCGACGACATGGTGGACACGCTCTCGCGCGGCATGAAGCAGCGCCTGTGCCTGGCGCGCACGCTGGCGCACGACCCGCAGATTCTGATCTTGGACGAGCCGGCCTCGGGCCTGGACCCGCGCGCCCGCATTGAAATCCGCGAGCTGCTGTTGGAACTGAGCCGGATGGGCAAGACCATCTTCTTCTCGACGCACATCCTGGCCGATGTGGCCGAAATCTGCACGCAGGTGGGCATTGTGGAAGCGGGCAAGCTGGTGGCGCAAGGCAGCCTGGAAGAGATGCAGCGCCGCCTGCGCCCGCACCGCCGCCTGCACATCACGCTGCTGGGCCGCGCCGAAGAAGCCCAGGCCGCGTTGGCCGGTCGGGACGGCGTGCTGGCGGTGCGCATCGCCGCCGCGCCGGCCGGCGCGGCGCCGACGGCCGAAGGCGCGGCGCCGCCGGAGGCCAACCTGCCCGGGGCGCAAACCGTGGAAGTGGATTTCACCGGTGGCGACGAGGCCGTTAGCGCGCTGCTGCGCGAACTGGTGGGGCGCGGGCTGCCGGTGATGCGCTTCACCGAAAGCGTGTACGACCTGGAAGATGTGTTCATGCAGGCTACTAAGGGAATTGTCTCGTAGAAAGCCGCCATGACAACGACGGACGCCGCTGCTCCTGCCGCCGCACCTGCTCCGACCCCGGCCGCGCCGCGCCGCGGTTTGCCGCGTCGTCTGCGCGCCTGGCTCACCGCCAACCCGGTGGTGCTCAAGGAGCTGCGCGGGCGCATGCGCGGGCCGCGAGCCTTCGTGGTGCTGACGGTTTATCTGCTGCTGATGAGCCTGTTCGTGACGCTGCTGTACACGGTCTACGTCGTTTCGACCAACAGCGCCTACAACGGCACCAGCAGCCAGATGGTGGGCAAGTTCGTGTTCGGCGCGGTGGTGGGCATCGAGCTGCTGCTGGTGTGTTTCATCGCGCCGGCCTTCACGGCCGGGGCCATCAGCGGCGAGCGCGAGCGGCAGACCTTTGACTTGCTGCAAACCACGCTGCTCACCGCCCGCGCGCTGGTATTGGGCAAGCTGGCCTCGGCGCTGTCGTACATCTTCCTGCTGCTGGTCGCGGCCTTCCCGCTGCAAAGCCTGGCGTTCTTGCTAGGCGGCGTGGCCCCAGAGGAAGTGCTCATCGCTACCGGCCTGCTGGTGACCACCGCCTGGCTGTTCGGCGCGTCGGGCGTGTTCTTCTCCTCGCTCATGCGGCGCACGCTCGGCTCGACCGTGCTCACCTATGCCTTCGCCCTGATGGCCACCCTGGGGCTGCCGCTGATCTTGATCGCAGTGCTGCCGCTGACCAACCTCTTCTTCCTTAACACCTCGCCCGGGCCGGTGCTGGAGGCGGTGCTGATTTACGCGCTGGGTCTGCTGATCGCCATCAACCCCATTGCCACCGCCATTGCCACCGAGATCATCCTGGTTTCGGAGCAGTCGGCCTTCTACTTCACCATCCCCCTCAACAATGGTTTTTCGCTGCCGCTGGTCTCGCCCTGGCTGCCCTTCATGCTCTTCTGCCTGGTGACCGGCGTGGTGCTGACGCTGGCGAGCATCCTGGCCGTCGGCCGGGCCGAGCGCTAAAACCCCGGTGCGGGGCGCGCCGGCGGCGGATTTTGGGCGTCGGGCGGCCCGCCGGCTCACGGAACACCCGCCTCCCGGGCCGCGTTAAATAGGTGATAAGCTTGAGCGCAACGGTGACCGCGATGACTGACCCCGCCCTGCACGAAATTGAGCGCCATCTGGATCGCTGGACGCTGCGCCTGCGCCTGCGCGACGCGCTGGTGTGGGCCGTGCGCGGCCTGCTGGCCGGGCTGGCCCTCGGGCTGGCGCTGGCTCTGTTGGCGCGCCTGCGCCCGCTGTTCACCGTAAGCGCGCTGACGGGCATTGCCGTTGGCGCGGGGTTGGCCGGGCTGGGCCTGGCCGCCGCGCTGGCGTATTTTTGGCCGCGCCCGCGCCTGGCCGTGGCCCGCCGCTTCGATCGACTGTTTGGGCTGGCTGAGCGCACCTCCACCGCGCTGGAGCTTGCCGTGACGCCCGACGCCGCGCCCGCCTGGCTGCAGGCCGACCAGTGGGCCGATGCCGCCGCCGCTGCGCGCCGCGCCGAGCCGCGCCGCCGCTTGCCGCTGGCGCTCATCCCGCGCGAGGGGCTGGCGGCGCTGGCGCTGTGCGGCTCGCTCGTGGCCGCCATCGCGTTACCCAACCCGCAGCAGGCTATCCTGGCGCAGCAGTTGGCCGTGCAGGCGGCCATCGAGCAGCAGATTCAGGCGCTGGAAGCGCTGCGCGAGGAAATTCAGAACAACCCCGACCTGACCGACGAACAGAAGGAAGAGCTGATTCAGCCGCTGGATGACGCCCTGGCGCAGCTTCAGGAAGACGGCCTGACCCAGGAGCAGGCGCTGGAAATCTTGACCGAGGCGCAGAACAAGCTGGAGCAGCAAGCCAACGCCGATGCGCAGGCGGCGGCCGACGCGCTGACCGACGCGGCCCAGGCGCTGGACGGCAACCCGACCACTCAGCCGGTGGCCGATGCGCTGGCCGCGGGCAACCTGGACCAGGCCGCGCAAGAGCTGAGTGACATTGACCTCTCGCAGTTGAGCGCCGAAGAGTTGGCGGCGCTGGCGAGCCAGTTGGAGAACGCGGCCGCGCAACTGGCGGGCAGCAACCCGGCCGTGGCCGCGCAGTTGCAGGCCGCCGCCGATGCCATTCGGGCCGGCGACATCGCCGCCGCCGAGGCCGCCCTCGACGCCGCCGCGCAGGCCGTGGCTGATGCCGGCGACGCGGCCCAGGCGGTCGACGCCGCGGCGGACGCGGCGGCGCAGGTGGCCGAGGCGCAAGATGCGGTCGCGCAGGCCGGCAACGGCACAGGGCAGGGCCAGGGTCAAGGTGATGGGCAAGGTGAAGGCCAGGGGCAAGGGCAAGGTGAAGGTCAGGGTAACGGTCAGGGCCAGGGGGACGGCAACGGGCAAGGGAACGGGCAGGGTCAGGGGAACGGCAACGGGCAAGGCAATGGCGGGAGCGGTTCGGGGCAGGGCGAAGGCAACGGCCAGGGGCAGGGCGGCGACGCCGGCACCGACCCGATTGACCAGAACAACGGCGCGGGCGACGGCGGCGAACGCCCATATGAAGAGATCTACTCACCGACGCACATCGGCGGCGACGACGGCCAAGACGTGACGGTGGACGGCGGCGGCGGGGACGGCAGCGGCGACGTGGTGGGCGAAGGCCCCACCGACCCGACCGAAGACGGTGATGTGACCGTGCCCTACGACCAGGTCTACGACGGCTATACCGACTCGGCCTACGAAGCCATAGACAACGGCAGCTACCCGCTCGACCTGGAAGACGTTATCCGCGATTATTTCAGCTCGCTGGCCCCCTAGGCGCGGCGAGAGGATGGAGCGCATGGACACTCCCGCAGTCGCCGCGCCGGCCGCTTCGGCTGAGCTGACCGTTGAGGAATTTCGGCAGATCGCCGCCACGCTGGAAGCCGAAGTCGGCAAGGTCATCGTCGGGCAGGCCGACGTGGTGCGCCATGTGCTGATCTGCCTGGTGGCGGGCGGCCACGCCCTGCTGGAGGGCGTGCCGGGGCTGGGCAAGACCATGCTCATCAAGACCCTGGCCGAGGCGCTGGAACTGAACTTTGCCCGCATCCAGTTCACGCCGGACCTGATGCCGGCCGACATCGTCGGCACCGACATTTTGGAGGATCAGGCGGACGGGCGGCGCGGGTTCCGGTTTCAGCCGGGGCCGATCTTCGCCAACCTGGTGCTGGCCGACGAGATCAACCGCGCTACGCCCAAGACGCAATCGGCGCTGCTGGAGGCCATGCAGGAGCACTCGGTGACGGTGGCCAAGCGCACCTACAAGCTCGAAGAGCCGTTCTTCGTGCTGGCCACGCAGAACCCCATCGAGATGGAAGGTACCTACCCGCTGCCCGAGGCCCAGCTCGACCGCTTCCTGTTCAAGGTCAACGTGACCTTCCCGTCGTCGCACGACCTGGTGGAAATCTTGGCGCGTACCACCGGCCGCAGCGTGCCGGCGGCGGGCAAGGCGGCGCGCGGGGCGCAGATCGTGGCGATGGGCGGGCTGGCGCGCAAAGTTCCCATTGCGTCGCATGTCTCCGACTTCATTGCGCGGCTGATCGTGGCCTCGCACCCCGACCAGGCGAGCGCGCCGCCGCTGGTCAAGCAGTACCTGCGCTACGGCGCGTCGCCGCGCGGGGCGCAGGCGCTGGTGCTGGGGGCCAAGATCACGGCGCTGTTCGCCGGGCGGCTGAACGTGGCCTTTGCCGACGTGGCGGCCGTGGCCCCCGCCGCGCTGCGCCACCGCCTGCTGCTCAACTTTGAGGGCCAGGCCGACGGCGTGACCACCGACGCCGTGATCCAAGAACTCCTCGAAAAGACCCCCGCGGAAAGCAAGTAGGCGTGGCGCTGTTCGACGAAAAGACCCTGCGCAAGCTCGACCGGCTGGCGCTGGTCGCGTCGCAGGTGCGGGCGGGCCAGATCAAGGGCGAGCGGCGCTCCACCAAGCGCGGCACGTCCATTGAGTTCGCCGACTACCGCGACTACACCCGCGGTGACGATCTGCGCCGGGTAGACTGGAACGTCTACGCCCGCCTGGAACGCCCCTACGTCAAGCTGCTCGAAGAGGAAGAAGACCTGGCGGTCCACATCTTGTTGGATACATCGCTCTCGATGAATTCCGGCGCTGCGGCCGGCAGCGCGGCCGACGACGGCAGCGCGGCCGCGCTTAACAAATTCGCCTATGCGCGGCGGCTGGCGGCGGCGCTGGGCTACATCGCGCTGGGCGTGGGCGACCGGTTGACCGTGACGGCGCTGCGCGACGATTCGCTCGCGGCCCAGTTCGGCCCGGCGCGCAGCCGGGGCCACACGCTGCGCCTGCTGCAATTTTTGGAAGGGCTGGAACCCGGCGGCGCGACCAACCTGGATGCCGCCCTGCGCGCCTACGCGCTCGGCACGCGCCGCGCCGGGCTGCTATTCCTCATCTCCGACCTGTTTTCGCCCGCGGGCTATCGCGCCGGGCTAGGCCAACTGCAAGGGCGCGGCTACGAAGTGGCGGTGCTGCAAGTGCTCGCGCCGGACGAGCTTGACCCGCCGCTGGCCGGCGACCTGCGCCTGATTGACGTGGAGACCGGCGCCCCGCAAGACGTGACGCTCGACGGCGGCCTGCGCGCGCTGTATCGGCGGCGCGTGGCGGCCTGGCGCGACGAGATGGAGACCTACTGCCTCAAGCGCAACATGCACTTTGTGCCGGTCACGACCAGCCTGCCGTGGGACGAACTGGTGCTGTTCCACCTGCGTCAGCGCGGGCTGGTGAAGTAGGCCCCGGCATGGCGCTCCTCGCTCCCCTGGCCCTGCTGCTCGGCCTGCTGGCCGCGCCCATCCTCATCCTCTACATGCTCAAACTACGGCGGCGCGAGGTCGAAGTGTCCTCGACGCTGCTGTGGCAGTTGCTGCTGCGTGACCGCGAGGCCAACGCGCCCTGGCAGAAGCTGCGGCGCAACCTGCTGTTGTTCGTGCAGCTCTTGCTGCTGCTGGCCCTGGTGCTGGCGCTGGCCCGGCCGTTCTTCAAGGTGCCCACCATCGCCGCCGGCACCTTGGTGGTGCTGCTCGACGGCTCGGCCTCCATGCAGGCCGCCGACGGCGTGGGCGGCACACGCTTCGAGCAGGCCCGCGCCGCCGCGCGCCGGCTGATAGACGAGCTGAGCAGCGGCGGCACGCTGGCGCTGATCCTCGTCGGCCACCAGCCGGTGGTGCTCGCGCCGCCCACCAGCAACCAAGAAGTGCTGCGCGCCGCGCTGGCGCAGGCCCAGCCCTCCGAAGCCCCCGCCAATTGGGAGGCCGCGCTGGCGCTGGCGGCGGGTACCGTGCGCGCCGGGCAAGCCTCCGAGTCGGTGGTGGTCATCATCTCCGATGGCGGATTGCCGCCCGACCTGCCGCCCTTGCCCGCCGAGGTGCGTTATCTGCCGGTCGGCTCGTCGGCCGACAACCTGGCGCTCCAGGCGCTGGCGCTGCGGGCCACGAGCAGCGGGCCGCAGCTATTCGCCAACGTGGCCAACTACGGCGACACCGAGCGGCGCGTGCTGATCTCGCTCGCCATTGACGGCCAACTGCGCACGGCGCAGGAACTGACCGTGCCCGCCAACGGCGAGCAGGCGTGGGTGCTGCAAGACCTGCCGCCCGACGCGGCGGTGTACGAAGCGCGCCTCTCGCCGCCCGCCGGGGCCGGCGACGATCAGCCGCTCGACCAACTAGCGCTGGACGACACGGCCTGGGCGGTCTACCAGCCGCCCGCCACCGGGCGGGTGCTGGTGATCACGCCCGGCAACATCTTCCTGGAGCAGGTGTTCGCGGCGCTTTCCGGGTCGCTGGGCTTGCAGCCGTTCAAGCTCAAGCAGGGCCAGTCGCTGCCGCCTGAGCCGTTTGATCTGTACGTTTTCGATAGCATCATCACCGACACGCTGCCCACGCGCGACCTGCTGCTGGTCAACCCGTCCTCGAACGATCTATTTCAGGTGGGCGGGTACTTCACCAACACCAAGCTCGTGCGCGTGGCCGAGAACGACCCGCTGACCAAGTTTGTGGACTGGTCGCGCGTGAACCTGCGAGTGGCAACTCGAATCGATGTGCCAAGCTGGGCGCGCGTGCTGGTGGAGGCCGAGGGCGGGCCGTTGGTGTTCGTGGGCGAGGTCGGCGGGCGGCGCGTGGCCGTGCTGACCTTTGACCTGCACGACTCCGACCTGCCCCTGCAAGTAACCTACCCCGTGCTCATGGCGAACCTGATCGGCTACCTCTCGCCCGCGCAGGCGTTCTCCGCGCCCGACGGCCTGCGCCCCGGCGAGGCGTTGACCATCAAGCCGGGCGGCGGCGGCCTCATCACCGTCATTGACCCGCACGGCCGGCAGTCCGCCGCCGCCGCGAGCGAGGCAGGCGTCCTCTTCGCCGACACACTGACGCTGGGCGTCTACGAGGTGCGCTCAACGCAGGGATTGCTGGGGCGCTTCAGCGTGAACCTGTTCGACCCGCTGGAGAGCCGCATCCACCCGGCCGGAGCGATCACCGTGGGGCGGGTGGAGGTGACGGCCGCGCCGCCGCAGGCCGAGGGGCAACTAGAAATCTGGCCCTGGCTGGCGGGCGCGGCTTTGGCGCTGCTGCTCCTGGAGTGGTGGCTCTATCAGCGCGGAGCCACGCTGCCCGCCGGGCCGGGCTGGCGCGGCTGGCCGGCGCGCCGCAAGGCAGGCTAAATGGCCCCGGTGCTCTATGTGCTCATTGGTGTGCAGGGGGCGGGCAAATCCACCTGGGCTGCCGCAAACGCGGCGCGCCTGAAGGCTGAGGTGGTCGCGTCGGACGCGATCCGCAACGAGTTGGAGTCGGCGGGCCGACCGGCGGAGGGCCGCGGCGACGAGGTGTTTGCTGTGCTGGTCGAGCGCGTGGCGGCGGGCCTGGCGGCCGGGCGCAACGTAATTGCCGACGCCACGCACGTGCGCCGCGCCTGGCGGCAGGCCACGCTGGCGGTCGCCCAGGCCCAGCACGCCCGGCGCGTGGCGGTGTGGTTCGACCTGCCCCTGGAGGTCAGCCTGGCCCGCAATGCCCAGCGCCCCGGCGGCTCGTGGGGCCACCGCCGCGTGGAGGCCGGCGAGATTCGGCAGCTCTGGCGCGAGACCGAACCACCGGGGGCGGACGAGTTTGACGAGATCGTGATCGTGCGATGACGTTTTCGGCCCCCTGGCTGCTGCTGTTGCTGTTGGCGCTGCCCTTCCTGGTGTGGCTCGGGCGGCCGTCGCGCGGGCCGAGCCGGCGGCGCGAGCTCTTCAGCCTGGCGCTGCGGCTGCTGATCGCGCTGCTGTTGATCTTGGGGTTGGCCGGGCTGGAACTGCGCCGCGACGCCGACCGCCTCTCCGTTGTCTACCTGGTAGATCACTCCGACTCTATGCCGCCCAACGCGCGGCAGGTGGCGCTAGAATACGTCGCTGCGGCCATGCAGCAGATGGGGCCGAACGACCAATCGGCCGTCATCGTCTTCGGCGGCGACGCGCTGGTGGAGCGCCCGCTCTCGCCCAGCAAGACGCTCGAAGGCTTCACCTCCAAAGTCACGTCGCTGCAAACTAATCTGGCCGCCGCCATTCGCCTGGGCATGGCGCTGCTCCCGGCCGACACTGCGCGGCGCATGGTCATCCTCTCCGACGGCATTGAGACGTCCGGCGACGCACAGGCGGCCGCGCGCCTGGCGGCGGCCGGCGGGGTGCAGATTCAGGTGGTGCCGTTCGCCAGCCGCGCCGGCAGCGAGGTGATCGTAGAAACGGTGAGCGCGCCCGCCCACCTGCGCGAGGGCGAGCAGTTCGGCCTGGAGCTGACGCTGCAAAGCAGCGCCGACCAGGTGGTGGGGCTGCGCGTGCTGGCTGGGGAGGCGCTGGTCTACGAGGGCGCCCTGCAACTACGGCGCGGCACGCACGGCTACGTCGTGTCGCTGACGGCGGGCGCGCCGGGCTTCGCCGACTATCGGGTGCAGATCATCCCGCCGGCCGAGGCCGACACCTTCTACCAGAACAACGAACTGGCCGCCTTCAGCCAGATCGCCGGGCCGCCGCGTGTGCTGCTGGTGAAGAACCCGGCCCCGCGCGACGGCGTGAACGAATCGCAAGAGCTGACGGCCGCGCTGGCCGCCGCCGGCATCCTGGTGGAGGTGATAGACCCGCCCGGCCTGCCCTCCGACCTGGCGCACCTGGCCGAGTATGCGTCGGTGGTATTGGTGGACGTGCCCGCGCGCGACCTCGCCCCCCGCCAGCAGACCGCCCTGCAAACCTATGTGCGCAACCTGGGCGGCGGTCTGGTGGTGGTCGGCGGGCCGTCGGCCTATGGCGTGGGCGGCTACTTTAAGACGCCGCTGGAAGAAACACTGCCGGTGGAGATGCAGATTAAGGATCAACTGCGCCGCCCACGCCTGACAATGGTCTTCATCATTGACAAGTCGGGCAGCATGTCTGACACCTCAGGCGGGGTGACGAAGATCGAGCTGGCCAAGGAAGCGGCGCTGCGCTCGCTCGACCTGCTGATGCCGACCGACAAGGTAGGCGTGATCGCCTTTGACGACAGCGCCCAGTGGGTGGTGCCGGTCACGTCGCTGGAAGACAAAGACACCATCGCCAACGGCATCGGCTCCATCCGCTCCGACGGCGGCACCGACATCTTCTCCGGCGTGCAGGCGGCGGCCAACGTGCTGCCGCAAGACGACGCGACCGTCAAGCACGTCATCCTGCTCACCGACGGCGGCGCAGACCCGACCGGCATCGCCGAGATGATCACGGCCATGCACGACGATTACGGCATCACCCTCTCAACGGTGGGCGTGGGCAGCGACGCCGCGCCGTTCTTGCCCGAGCTGGCCGAGGCGGGCGGCGGGCTGTACCACTTCGCCGCCGACCCGGCCTCGATCCCCTCGATCTTCACCGAAGAGACCACGCTCGCCACGCGGGCCTATATCATCGAGGAAGAGTTCTTCCCGCAGCAGACCAACCCCAGCCCCATGCTGGCGGGCATAGACGCGGTGCCGGCGCTCCTCGGCTACGTGGGCGCCTCGGCGCGCGACGCGGCGCAGACCATCCTGGTCTCGGCGCAGGGCGACCCCATCTTGGCGGCGTGGCAGTACGGCCTGGGCCGCTCGGTGGCGTGGACCTCCGACGCGACCGGCCGCTGGGCCAAGCACTGGGTCACCTGGGACGCCTTTGTGCGCTTCTGGGCGCAGGTGGTGCGCTACACCATCAGCACCGGCGCGCAGTCCAACGTGGAGGTGACCGTCAGCGCGGCCGAGGGGCAGGCCACTGTGACGGTGGACGCGCAGTCCGACAACGGCGACTACCTGAACGGCCTGACCATGCAGGTGAACGTGGTCGGCCCCGACGGCGCCACCCAGACCATCACGCTGGAGCAAATCGCGCCGGGGCGCTATGCGGGGACGTTCACGCCCAGCGCGGAGGGCGCCTACCTGATCCGCGTGGCCGGAACAGACGCCAGCCAGTCGGCCGACGCCGCGCCGCCCGTAGCTGAGACGGCAGGCTGGGTGCTCTCGTATTCGCCGGAGTACCACAACCTGACGGCCAACCCGGCGCTGCTGGCGCGGCTGGCCGAGTTGACCGGCGGCAGCGTGCTGGGCGAGGACTTGAGCGCCATCTATGCCCACAACCTGCCCGCCCCGCGCGCCGCCACGCGCCCGGTGTGGCCCACGCTGCTGCTGCTGGCGGCCCTGCTCTGGCCGCTGGATATTGCCGTTCGGCGGCTGGTAATCACCCGCTACGAGGTGCAGCAAGCGGCGGCCAGGGTGCGGGGCTGGCTGATACCAGCCCGGCCCGTTGCAAATGCGGTAGAGTCGCAGCGCACGGAACAACTCTCTTCGCTGTTCCGCGCCAAGGATCGGGCGAGTGTGGAAGCGAAAGCGCCCGAGGCCGCGTCGCTAGAAGCCGGCAACCTGCCGCCGCCCATCATGACGCGCCCGGCCACCAGCGAGACGCCGCCGGTCGCACCTCCCGCCTCAGTGACGCCTCCAGCGAGCGCCGCGCCGCCCGCCGCGGGAGCCGCGCCGAACCCAGCGGCAGGCGCGACGGCCACTGCCGCGGGCTTGCTGGCCCGCAAGCGCGCCCGCGAGGCCAAGAAGGACGAGTAGCCCACGCCAATCAAAACGGGCCGGTCAGGGGATCCCTGACCGGCCCGTTTTTTGGGTTACGTCACTAGCGCGGCGAGAGGACGACGGCCGGGATCTTGCGGGTGGTGTTCTTCTCGTAGTCGGCGAAGCCGGGGAAGACGGCCACCATTTTGGCATAGAGCCGCGAGCGCTCCGGCTCGGCGGTGACGATGCGGGCGCGCACCGGCAGAGTCTGCGTGCCGACCTCCACGGTCACGTCGGGGTGGGCCTGGAGGTTGTACAGCCAGTCCGGGTTGGTTGGCGCGCCGCTCTTCGAGGCGATGATGATCAGGTTCTCGCCGTCGCGCACATAGGCGACTGGGTTGAGGCGCGGCGCGCCGCTCTTGGCGCCGGTGTGGTGCAGCAGCAGCAGGGTACGGCCCGCAAAGCGGCCGCCGACAATACCCGCGTGGGCGCGAAACTCCTCGATGATGCTCTCATTCCAATTGGCAGAACGGGTGGTCATGAACAATACCTCCAGAACGGTCAGTACAGGTGGATTCTACTGCCGAGGAGGTTACCCGCCCTCCGCCGTTTGGCCTAGCTGCCAGAACGGCTAGGGGGTGACCCTGTTCCAACAAACAGGTAGGGCGCGTGGCGGCGTGTCTACTTAAAATAGTCCTTCGGATAGGGCTGCACCGGCGGCAGCGGGTCGCGCACGGCCATGCCGTAGACCTCGGCGCCGGGGTAGTAAATGATCCCGTGGCTGCGGGCGATGATCCACCCATCGTAGGCGCTGGTCAGCACTTTCTCGGCGGTGGGGCGGCCCCAGATATCGCGCACCTCGGCCACGGGCTGGCCCTTGTGCACCAGGTCGCCGGGTTGGAGTAGGTGATGCACCACGCACGGTGCGGTGGTGCGCGGCGTGCCCAGGCGGCGGCAGGGGAAACCGGCGTTGGGCACTGCGATGCCCGTGATCGGCTCCATCTCGCCCGGCAGCATTTCGGCCCAGCGCAGGATGTTGCGCAGGCCCGCGGCGCTGGCGCGCACGATGGCCGGGTCGGGCATGTGGCCGGTGCCCAGTTCCATCGTCAGGGCCGGCAGGCGCAGCAGGTTGCCGGCGGCGGCGGTGGTCGAGCGCTCCAGCTTGCGGGCCAGGTACTTCTTGGCCGGCATCTCCTGCACGCTGGCGTGGCCGTAGGCGGCGATCATCGCGGCCATCTGCTGGTCCACTTTTTCGGCGGCGGCGCGCTCGCGCTTGCGGGCGGCGGCGTCGCCGTCGTTACGGTAGAAGACGCGGTCACGGAAGACGAACGAGACCGAGCCGGTCCAGGCGTTGTGCAGGTCGGCCAGGCAGCCGCCATGCTCGCGTATGGCCGCGAAGAGGCGGCCATACGCCTGCTCCAGCGCGGAGGGCGGGTCTTCGTCGGGGTCGGGCTTCTCGGGCGTTGGTTTTCCATTCGGCCACAGGCGATTGGGGTCGCCGTCGTGGTAGTAGGCCTGGCGCTGGGTGGTGCGCAGGCCCGCCGGGTTGAGCGCGGGCAGGGCGATGACCGTGCCATGCAGCTGCTTGACCAACGCTTTGGTGACCAACTGGTGAATGACCTGGATGCCGGCGTGCTCGGGGCCGTGGATGCCGGCCGTGACCCAGAACACTGGGCCGCGCGGGTCGCCCTGGGCGATGATGACGGGCAGGGTGTCGTGCCCGCCGACGGGGTGCTCGACCCACGGCGCTTCGCCGTACTTGATCTGGCCGGGGGCGGCGGTGACGTTCCCAAGTTTGATGGGCATGACTATCCTCCTGACTGGGCCGGTGGTTGCACCTTCCGCCGCCGGAGTGCCAGCGCCTGCACAATGCGCCAGATGATCAGCGTCCCAATCCCTGCCGCCAAACTGCTCCCAACTTGTGTCAGGACGGCCGATATGTAGTACCCGATCCCGTCCGCGATCAATACAGGGTCGGGCTTTGGCAGTATCAATTCGAGAATGACCAGCACGGTTACCAAGGGAAACGTCAAACCCGCCAGGGCGCTGCTCACCAGTGTCGGCCACTGGTCCTCAAACAGCACCGCGCCCACCACGGCCACGCTCAGGCTCACAAACATCGCGCACCCAAAATCAAACCAGAAGATGATGGATGCGTTGGTCAGAATGGTGCCGACCCCCCACGGTATGATGAACACCATCACCCCAAACACAACGTTTTTTAGCCGTCGCTCGAGCATTCGCATTGCCCTCCGTCCGGTTTTCGCTCGCTAGCCCTACCGCCCAGGCGCGGTGGCGTAGGCGGCGCGTACGAGGCGGGTGATGGAGTCCAGACCGCGGCCGACGTCGCGGGTGTCAATGTACTCATCGGGGCGGTGGCTGTTGCCGCCGCGTGTGAGGCCCACGCACACGCAGGCCAGGCCACGGCTGAGCGGCACATTGGCGTCGGTGCTGCCGGTCTCGTAGCTATAGTTGGGCAGGCCAGCCGCTTCCAGGGCGCGGGCGGCGGCCTGCACCAGCGGGTGCTCGCGCGGCAAGCTACCCGCCGGGCGGTCGCCGATGACGGCGGCGGTCACGCGCACCTCGGCGCTGTTGGCGCGGGCCACAAGGTGCTCCACCTGGGCCACCAGGGCGGCCAGGGTCGCGGGCGACTCGGAGCGCAGGTCGAGGTCGAAGCTGGCCTGGCGGGCGATGGTGTTGATGCTGGTGCCGCCGGTGAGCGTGCCGATGTTGAAAGTAGTCTTGGGCGTGGTAGGCACGCTGAGGTCGGCGATCTGCGCGCCCAGGCGCACCAAGGCGTGGATGGCGGAGGCGCGGCCAAAGTGCAGCCAACTGTGCCCGCCCTCGGTCTCGGCCGTCAGGCGCAGCCGCCGTACGCCGATGGCCGAGTGGTAGATGTAGCCCAGGGCCATGCCCTCTAGCACGATGGTGGCCTGCACCGCGCCGCCCAGCCGGTCCATCACGCGCCGCATGCCGCGCAGGTCGCCCAGGCCCTCCTCGCCCACGTTGGCGGCCAGGTACAGGTCGCCGGGCAACGGCTCATCGCCTAGCGCCCACAACACGCCGCACAGGCCGGCCACGCCCAGGCTGTTGTCGCCAATGCTGGGCCCGGAAATGCGCTCCGCCTCGCGCACGAGGGTCAGGGGCGTCTCGGCGGGGAAGACCGTGTCGGTGTGGGCGGTGATCAGCACCGGCGCGGCGCGGCCTAGCCCCGGCCGGCGCGCGAAGACGTTGTGCAGGTCGTCTATTTCCACATTGGCCAGGCCGAGGGCGCTGAACTGGTCGCGCACGAAGGCAGCGCGTTGGGCCTCGGCAAAAGTCGGTGCTGGGATCTGCTGGATGGCGCAGGCCAGGTCGAGCAGGCGGGTGGTCAGGTCGGTGGTCATGCGGCGAGCCTCCGGCTAGAGGGGTTGCACAGCTGCGCGCACCTGGGCCGCGCGCGCCTCCAGTTCGGCGGCGCGGTCGAGGGCGTACAGCGCGCCGGTGCCTTCGACGACCAGGCTGGCGGTCACGCAGCCGCGCACGGCCGCCTCAACGGGGTCGCCGGTCTGCGCGAAGCCGACCAGGAAGCCGCCGCAGTAGGCGTCGCCCGCGCCGGTCACATCCACCACGCGCGCGGGGTAGGCAGGCACGCGCCAGCGGCGGCGGCCGGCGGTGTCGTAAACGTATTGGCCGCGCGCGCCGAGCTTAAGCACGACCACCGGCGCGCCCAGCGCCCCGAAGGCCTCCACCGCCGCCCACAGGTCGCTGAGCGGCTCGGCGAAGAAGCCGCGCGTTTCCATCTCGGACGGCAGGAAGGCGTCCACGTGGCGCAGGATGTGGGCCACGTCGGCCTCCAACTCAGGCAGCATAAAGCGCACCGAGGGGTCACAGGTGATGGTGCCCACGCCCTGCTGTCGCAGCCACGCCGGAAAGCTGTACTGCACGCTGAAATCGAAGGGGGAGAGGTGGAAGCCGTGCGCCTGCAGGTAGTGGGCGGGCACATCGCTCGCGCGCACGCCCAGCGGCCCGGGTTGGTCGCGGCTGGTTTGGCCTTCAGTGGAGGTGGCATAGCCTGCCAGCGCCGGGGGGAAGGGGCACCCGACGCGGGCGAAGTGCGCCGCGGGGTTTAGGTCGTCGCGCACTTCGGGGGTGCGGTAGGCGTAGAAAGTGCGGTTGTCGAGCGGCCCCGGGTCGCGCACGATGCCGCTAGTGTCGAGGCCGCGTTCGGCCAGCCGCGGCAGCCATTCACGCGGGTAATTGCTCCCAATGCGGGCCACCAGGCCCACCGAGTCCGCCCACAGGCGCGCGCCCACGGCCGCGTAGACGGCATTGCCGCCCAACTGGCGCAGGTGAACTTCATCATCGGGCGTGATGAAGTAGTCCTCGCGCAGGCCGCCGACGACGGCGAAGGGGATGGATGGCGCTTCGCTCATGGCGGGGCGGATTGTAGCCGAGGCTGGGAGGCTGTCAAAAACAGCCGCTAGACGCCCCAGAAGAAGTGCAGACAGACGAGCACGACCACAAAGGTCAGGGCGACGGCCGGCAGGCCGAAACGCATATAGTCGCGGGCGGTGTAACCGCCGGGGCCCATGACGAGCACGTTGACCGGATGGGCGAAGGGCGTGAGCAGCGAGGCGCCGGTGGCCACGGCGATGACGACGGCGAAGGCGCGCGGGTCGGCGCCCAGGCCGCGCGCCGCCGAGACGGCGATGGGGGTGAGCACCACCGGCACGGCCGATCCGCCGGGGATGAACTGGTTGAGCGTGGCGGTGACGATGAAGAAACCGGCCGCCGCGGCCAGCGGCCCCTGCTGACCCAGCAGGCCGACCAGGTTTTGGCCTAATAGCTCGGCCGCGCCGGTCTTGGCGAGCGCCAAGCCCACGGGCAGCATGCCCGCCACCAGGAACACCGAACGCCACTCCACCGCCGCGTAGGCCTCATCCATCGTCAGACAGCCGGTGAGCACCATGGCCAGCGCGCCGACGAGGAATACCGCGCCCACCGGCCACGAACTGACGACGGAAGCCGCCAGCGTGGCGACCAGGAGGCCCAGCGCCAGCCAGAGCTTCTTGGGCCGGCGCTCATCGCGCGGGCTGAGGCTCAGCACGATCCAATCGGGGTCGAGCCGCAGCAAATCAAGTCCGGCGCGTGAGCCGTGCACCAGTAGCGCTTCGCCGCCGCGCAGGGGCACCTCGGCGGCGGCCGCGCGGTAAATGCGGTCGCCCTGCAGCAGCGCAACGACCGACAGGTTGAACTTGCTGCGAAACTGAATCTCGCGCAGGGTGCGGCCCAGGTAGGCGCTGCGCGGGCCGACCAGCACTTCCACCAGCCCCACGTCGCCGGCCGCCAGGCGGCTGCCCCAATCTTCCGACGGAGCTGGGGCGAGGCCCAGCGCCTGGAGGCCGGCGGGTGCGAGGTCGCGAGTTTCCAGCAGGAGCAAGTCGCCGGCTTGCAGGCGTTCGCGCGGCGCGGGTGACAGGCGCAGTTGCTCGCGCCGCTGGATGCCGATGACGTTCGCTCCTAGTTCGGCCCGCAGGCCGGTCTGCGCCAGCGGGCGGCCCACCAGCGGCGAGCCGGGCAGCACGCGCGCGGCCTGCAGGCGTTCGTGGAGCTGGTAGCGCTCGGCCAGGGGCGTGGGCGCGGCGTCGGGGGCCTCTAAATCGGCGGCGGTGAGGCGGGCGGGCAGCATCCGCCCGGCGGCCAAGGCCAGATACGCTAGGCCCGCCAGGGCGGCTGGGCCGCCGACGCTCAGGAAGTCGAACAGGCCCAGGCCGGGCAACCCCAGGCTGACCAGCACGCCGCTGGTGACGATATTGGCCGTGGTGAGCAGGGTAGCCATGCCGCCCAGTTGGGTGGCGAAGGCCATCGGCAGGAGTATCTTGGACGGGCTGAGGCGCGTGCGCTGGGTGGCATCCATGACCGCCGGCATGATGACGGCCGCCGAGGCGATGTTGTTCATGAACAACGACAGCGTCCCGGCGGCCAGCACGACCAGCGCGGTCAAGCGCGCGGCGCTGCGGCCTGCGGCGCGGACGAGCCAGTGGCCGATAACGGCGCTGACGCCCGTGCGAAACAGCGCCCCGGTGACGATGAAGACGGCGATGATGAGGATGACGGAGGGGTTGCTCAGGCCCGAGAAGGCCTCGCGCGCGGTGAGCAGGCCCGAGACCCCCAGGCTGAGCATCACCAGCAGCGCCACCAGGTCGGGCCGCAGCTTTTCGCTGAGGAACAGCGCCGTGGCGCCGGCGATGATGAGCAGGAGCAGCCAGATCGCGGGAGGCATAAGTTTGCAGGCCTATCATACTCGCATTGGCGGCCAAGCGCCGCCCGCGTGGCAGGCGCGCCGATGGTGTTCGGGCTGCGGCCGGGCGCAGTCCCCCGCGCTGGAGGCCGGCGGGCGCGTCAATCTTAAAGACGGCGCAGTTAAGATTGTTCGGAACCTTAACGAATCGGTACTCGTGTCTCTTGCGGAGTCTTAAGACTCAGTTTATAATCGCTCGCAGTGATGGGCAGTCGGAACGTTGCTGGCAGGCAGTTCTGACTGCCCACATGTTTCGGGGGCAACCCGCAGGCATGGCGAATCCCAAAGTCTTATTGTTAGAAGTTCAACGGGCCAACTCTCCCACCTTCGCGGCGGCGCTAGAGAAGCGGGGATACAACGTATTGGTCGAGCGTGTGCCTCAAACGGCACTCAAACGCTCTCAATCGTTCTCGCCCGATTTGGTCGTGCTAAATGCGGCTTCGCTTAAGACCAGCGGCGCGCGCATCTGCCGGCAAATCCGCTCCTACCTAAATCATACGCCGGTCGTGATCGTGGCCGACAAGAAGAACGTGCCTGACGCCAACTGTGGCGCGGCGGCCACGCTGCTGATCCCGTTCACGCCGCGCAAACTGCTCAACAGCGTGGCGCGGCTGCTGCCCGGCGACGACAGCACCTCGCTGCAAGTGGGGCCGATCAAACTCAACCTGGCCCAGCGGCGCATTTCGTGCGCGGGGCGCGAGGAGCGGGTGACGCCCAAACAGGTCCGCCTGCTTGAATTCTTCCTGCGTAATCCAGGGCAAATGCTCTCGCGCAAGGCCATCATCAAGCACGTGTGGGATACCGACTACACCGGCGATACCCGTACGCTCGATGTGCACATCAGCTGGCTGCGCAGCGTCATTGAGCCTAGTCCGCGTAAGCCGCGCTATCTGAAGACGATGCGCGGGCAGGGCTATCGGCTTGAACTACCGGGCCAATAGCGCCTCTCGCTTAACATAAAAACGGCCGGCCGCTTGTTGCTTGCGGCCGGCCGTTTACGTTGTGGCCGAGGCGACGCCTGGTCAGGATAAGTTGAGGACCTCAGTCAGCGGCCCCAGCGCCCAATCAATCGTGGCGCGGTCTATCACCAGCGGCGGGGCGAGGCGCAGCACATTTTCGTGCGTCTCCTTGCACAGCACGCCGCGGGCGGCCAAGGCCTCGCAGAAGCGTCGCGCGCCGCCGGCCTCGGGTTTAAGCTCGACGCCGATCAGCAGGCCCCGGCCGCGCACCTCCTTGACGTGCGGGCTGGGAATCTCCGCCAGGCGCTCCTGAAAATACTCGCCCTCGCGCGCCGCCCGCTCGCTGAGGCGTTCGTCTTGCAGCACTTGCAACGCGGCGCGGCCGACGGCGGCGGCCAGCGGGTTGCCCCCAAAGGTGCTGCCGTGCTCGCCCGGCTGGAACAAGCCCAGGATGGGCCGGTCGGCCAGCACGGCCGACACAGGATACACGCCGCCGCCCAGCGCCTTGCCCAAAATCATCACGTCCGGCCGGACGCCTTCGTGGTCGCTGGCGAACAGCTTGCCGGTGCGGCCCAGGCCGGTCTGAATCTCATCGGTCATTAGCAGTACATTGCGGGCGCGGCACAGGTCGGCCACGGCGCGCAGGTAGCCGGCGGGCGGCACAATGACGCCCGCCTCGCCCTGGATCGGCTCCAGCAGCACCGCGGCGGTGTTGGGCGTGAGGGCGCGCTCGAGGGCCGCCGCCTCGCCATACGGCACGCTGACGAAGCCGGGTGTGAAGGGGCCGAACGGGTCGCGGTAGAGCGCCTCGGTGGAAAATGAGATCAGGCTGAGCGTGCGGCCATGAAAGTTGCCCGCGGCGGTGATGATCTCGGCCTGCCCGGCGGGAATGCCCTTGACGGCGTAACCCCACTTGCGGGCCAGCTTGAGGGCGGTCTCGACGGCCTCGGCGCCGGTGTTCATGGGCAGCGCAAGATCGTAGCCGGTGAGGGCGTGCAGCGCCTGGTAGAACAAGCCGAGCTGATCGTTGCGGAAAGCGCGCGAGGTGAGGGTGAGCTTTTCGGCCTGCTCGACCAGCGCAGCCACGATGGCCGGGTGGCGGTGGCCCTGGTTCAGCGCCGAGTAAGCCGACAGGCAGTCGAGGTACTTGTTCCCTGCCGTATCCCACACCCAGACACCTTCGCCGCGCGTGAGGACAACCTCCAGCGGCTGATAGTTGTGCGCGCCGTATTCCTCTTCCAGTCGGATGTAGTCGGCAGGCGCCATGGGGCCGGTAGTCTCAACGCTTGCGAGCGGCCGCTTTTTTGCCCGCGCCATTGTTCTTGGCGGCGGCCCTCTTGGCGGGCGCGGCCTTGCGCAGCGGCGGCTTGGGCGTGGGCAGTTGCCCGCCCTCCGCCAGCAGAAAAGCCAGAATGGCCTTTTGGGCGTGCATCCGGTTTTCGGCCTGCGGGAAAACGACGCTCTGCGGGCCGTCCATCACCTCGTCGGTGATCTCCTGATTGCGATGGGCGGGTAGACAGTGCATCACGATGGCGCCGGGAGCTGCTTCGGCCAGCAGCGCGCTGTTCACCTGGTAAGGCGGGAAGACCAGCTTGCGCTTCTCGGTCTCGGCCTCCTGGCCCATGCTGGTCCAAGTGTCGGTGTAGAGCACGTCGGCCCCGGTGACGGCCTCGTGCGGGTCGCGGACGAAGAGCAGAGTCGAGCCGCTGTCCTCGGCGATGGCGCGGGCGCCCGACACGGCCTCCGGGTTGAGGTCGTAGCCCTCCGGGGCGGCCAGCGTGAAGTTCGCGCCGAGCTTAGCGCAGATGTGCATGAGCGACACCGCCACGTTGTTGCCGTCGCCGATGAAGGTGACGTTGACGCCCTTCAGGCCGCCCTTGTGCTCCACGATGGTCAGGGCGTCGGCCAGCGCCTGGCAGGGATGGTTATAGTCCGACAGGCCGTTGATGACCGGCACGCTGGCGTACTGGGCCAGCTCCAGAATGTGCTGGTGGGCGAACGTGCGGGCCATGATGGCCTGCACGTAGCCCGAAAGCACACGGGCCACATCTGCCACCGCCTCGCGCCCGCCCAGGCCGATTTCGGCCGGAGAGAGGTAGAGCGCGTCGCCGCCCAGGTGGCGCATGGCCATGTCGAACGACACGCGCGTGCGCAGCGAGGGCTTCTGAAACACCATCCCGAGTACCTGGCCCTTGAGGATCGGGCGGTTACCCCCGCGCTGGCGCTCGCGCTTGAGGCGCAGGGCCAGGTCGAGCAGATGCTGGAGTTCGTGGGCGGTGTAGTCGGAAACGTGGAGGTAGTGGCGCATAGGTCCTTTATTAACTTGGGCACTCCGGCCCCAACGAAACGTGGGCTGCCAGTATAGCATAGCGAGGCAGGCGGATGACCGCGCGCCCGGCCCCGCCCAGGGCAATTGCATCTAAACTGCGCTTGGGACCAATCAGCCCCATTTTGCCTGTCATTCCGAAGAGCGCATGGCGGCAGGCCGCCAGCCCCCCAGTGACGAAACACTCGGCGGACCATGTCATTCCGAAGCCCCCCTCCGGTTGCCGGCCATCCTTCGGCATTGTGGGGGGTGAGGAATCTCAACCCAGGATCAGGCTGACCCTTTGATCGTACCGGGTTTAGTTTCTGAGCAAGAGCGCATGGCGGCAGGCCGCCAGCCCCCCAGTGGCGAAACACTCGGCGGACCATGTCATTCCGAAGCCCCCCTCCGGTTGCCGGCCATCCTTCGGCATTGTGGGGGGTGAGGAATCTCAACCCAGGATCAGGCTGACCCTTTG
>JADZEK010000026.1 GCA_020850595.1 Anaerolineales bacterium | reverse complement strand
CTGGGCGGCCGCGTCACTCGGCGCTGACCGGCCCAGCAGCGCCAGGCGGCGCGCCCCGCGGGCCACCAGCCACTCGGCCAGCTTAAGGCCCAGACCGCCCAGCCCGCCGGTGAGGAGGTAGGCGCCGTCGGCGCGGAAGGAATCAGGCCGCTCGTCGGTCGCCGGCCAAATAGGAGTCTGTGCAGCGTGGTTGAAGGTGATGACGAGCTTGCCGATATGGCGGGCCTGGGCCATGGCGCGGAAGGCGTCTACCACTTCGGCGGGCGGGAAGCTCTGCGCGGGCAAGGGAGGCAACTGGCGCGCGCTGATCAGCCGCAGCACCTCGCGCAGCAACTCGCCGCACAGTTCGGGCTGCTCGGCCACCATGCGCGCCAGGTCTATCGCCGAGTAGGTCAGGTTGCGGCGGAAGGCCGCGAGCGGAAGCCGGCCGTCCTCGTAAATGTCTTTCTTGCTGATGTCGAGGCAGCGGCCATGCGAGGCCAAGACCTCCAGGCTCTTGGCCAGGCCCGCGCCGGTGAGGGTGTTTAGCACCACATCCACACCGCGCCCGGCGGTGGCGGCCAGCACGCCGCCGGCGAAGGCGAGCGAGCGCGAATCGAACACGTGGGTGAGGCCCAGGTCATGGAGGTATTGACGCTTGGCGGGGCTGCCGGCCATGGCGTACACCTCCGCCCCGACCCAGCGGGCCACCGCCACCGCCGCCAGCCCGGTGCCGCCGGTGGCTGCGTGAATGAGCACGCGCTCGCCCGGCCGCAGCCGGCCGACATGGCACAGGGCATAGTAGGCGGTGACGAAGGCAATCGGCAGCGTGGCGGCTTCAGTGTCGCTCAGGCCGGCGGGTCGCCGCGCCACCAGGGCGGCCGAGGCCAACACATGGGTGCCAAAGCTGGCCGCCGCAATCGCGACGACGGGATCGCCGACGCGCAACTCAGTGACATCGGGGCCGAGGGCAACGATCGTGCCGGCGCACTCAGCGCCAAGCGGCAGCGGGGCGTTGGTGTGATCGGGGCGCGCGCCGAGGGCCGAGAGCACATCGAGGAAGTTGAGGCCGGCGACCGTAACCTGAATGACCACCTGGCCGCGGCCGGGCGCGGGCGGAGTGAAGGCGCGCCAACGGAGGTCGTCGAGCACGCCCGGCCGCGCCAACTCGAGCCGAAACGGCTGCGCGCCCGCCGGCGCGGCCACGGCCGGGCGCGGGGCAGGCGCAGGCCCAGGCGAGTGGACCAGGCGCGCAACGTGCAACTGGCCGCCGCGCAGCGCCAGCTGATTCTCCCGGCTCGCTTCCGCGACCAGCCGACACAGCGCGCCAGCCGACGCGGCCAGGTCGGCCGCCGGGTCTAGATCAACGCAGGTACACGTCAACTCGGCGTGTTCAAGGGTGAGGGCGCGAGCCAGGCCCCACAGGGGCGACTGGGCCACGGCCGGCGCCTCGTCCGGCGCCAGCGCCTGAGCGCCGCGGGTCACCAGCCAGAGGCGGGGGACATCGCGCCAGCCGGCCTGGGCCAGCGCCTGCACGACATATGCAACGCTGAGGCAACTCGTTGACACGGAGTCGGGGAGGAGTGTGCCGGGCGAGGTGAGGTCTAGCCCCCACAAGTGCAGGAGGCCGCGGCCGGGCGCGTAACCATCGGCCTGCAAATCGCGGAGGAGTTGGCGGTAGCCGCGGGGATCGGCGGGGTCAAGCTGGTAGCGGCCGCGTTCCAGGCGCGCGTAGGCCGGGCCGGGGGTCACGAGCGCGCCATGGCCGCCACCCGCGCTCAACTGCGCGGCGACGGCACGGCCGAGGCCGCCGCCATCGGCCAAGATGATCCACGCGCCCGCGGCGCCGACTGGCGCGTCCGCGGAGGCGGCGAGCGGCCGGCGCTGCCACTCAAGCTGGTAGAGCCAGTCTTCAGCCGCGCTGGGCCGACGGCGCTCGCCGAGCGTGAGGCGCTGCGCGCGCAATCCCTGGACTTCGACGATGCGCTGACCGCTAGCGTCACGCAGGCAGAGGTCGCCGCGGACGATCGCGGGGTCGTCGGAGGGGATGAGCCGGCAGTGGACCCAAAGCTCGCCGGCCAGCGGCCCCGCGCAGCGCAACTGATCAAAACCAACCGGCAACGCCGGGTCTAGATCAGCCGCGAGCGACGCGTCGCCCTGGGCCAGCGCCGCGCCGAGGACCTGGAAGCCCGCGTCGAGCAGCGCTGGATGCAGGCGGTAGCGCGGCAAGTCGGCGGCGACGGCGGGCGGGAGACTCAACCGGGCCAAGGCTTCGCCCGGGCGCCGCCAGAGCGCGGCCAACAGGCGCAAGCGGGGACCATAGGCCAGACCTTGCTCGGCCAACTGGGCATAATAGGCCGGCACGTCGAGGGCTTCTACGCAACGCGCCTGGAGGGCAGCGAGGGTCTCGGGCGCGGCGGGCGGCGCGCTCAGGGGCAAGACTGTCCCGGAGGCGTGGCGGGTCCAGGCGGCGTCGGCGGCCAGCGGGCGGCTCCACACTTCGACGTTGGCGGAGCCGCCGCCGGCCGTGAGCACCGTCTGGAGTTCCAGCGCTTGCTCGGCGGGCAGCGCCAGCAGGCGCGCAAAGGTGACGGCGCTCAACTCAGCTCCGGCCTCAGGCGAGGCCCCGGCCGCCAGCATCATCTCCACATAGGCCGACCCAGGCAAAACGGCCAGGCCGCCCACCTGGTGATCGGCCAGGTAAGGCAGGCGCGCCTGTTCGAGCATCTGTGTCCAGACCTGCCGCCCAATGGCCGGCGCGAGCGATTGAGGCCGGCCCAAGAGCGGGTGGGCTTGGGCCGCCAGCGGGGCGAGGGGCGACCAGCGGGCCGAGGCCGCCGGGGTCACCCAATAGCGTTCACGCTGGAAGGGATAGGTGGGCAGGGCCGCGGCGGCCGGAGGCCGGCCGGCCACCTGGCGCCAGGCGACCGGCACACCGGCGCAATAGAGCGCGCCCAGGGTGGTGAGCAACGTCTCCGCGGCCGGACGATCGCGCCGCAGGCTGGGCAGTGCTTGACCGGCGACGCCCAGGGCGCGCAACCCATCGCCGAGCGCGGTTAGGAGCGTGGGGTGCGGGCCTAGCTCGATAAAGTGCGTGTGCTCATCGGCCGCCAGGGCTTGCAGCGCCGGCCAGAACTGCACCGGCGCGCGCAAGTTATCGGCCCAGTAGGCTGCGCCGAGTTCGGCGCCAGCGGCTAACCGGCCTGTCACGGTCGAGTAGAAGGGGAGCTTGGCCGGGTGCGGTTGCAGATCAGCCAGTTCGCGCGCCAGCGCCGGCAGCAGCGCGTCGAGCTGCGGGCTGTGCGCGGCGACATCTACCGCCAACCGGCGGGCAAACACACCTTGCGCGCTCAACTCAGCGACGAGGTGGTCGAGGGCCGGCCCGTCTCCGGTCAGCACGGTGCTGCGCGGCCCGTTCAGCGCGGCGATGGTGACTTGCGCGGTGTGCGCGCCAATGGCCGCCTGGACCTGCGCCGCGGGCAGTTCGACAAGCGCCATGGTTCCCCGGCCCCGGCGCTGGGCCAGCGCGCGGCTGCGGGCGCAGATGACGCGCATGGCTTCGGGCAGCTCGAGGACGCCAGCCAAATAGGCGGCGGCGACCTCGCCAAAGCTGTGGCCGATGAGGGCGGCGGGCAGGAGGCCCCAGGCTTGCAGGCGGGCGGCCAACGCGAGTTGCAGGGCGAACAGCAGCGGCTGGAGTTGGTCAATGCGCTCGAGCCACGGGGCGGCGGGATCGGCCAGCACAGCGAGCAACGACCAGCCGAGGTCGGGCGGCGCGGCCTGGGCCACGCGCTGGAAGGTGGCCACAGCCAGGGGATCATTCCAAAGCGCCTGGGCCATGCCCGCCCATTGCCCGCCTTGCCCGGCGCACACGAAGACGACACGCGGGGCGGGCGGCTCAGCGGCGACCAGCCCAGTGTGGAGCGCCGGATGCGAATGACCATCGGCGAGCGCCCTGAGCGCGACCTGGGCGTCGGCGGCGGTGACAGCCAGCAGCGCAGCCCGGTAGGCAAAGTGGCTGCGGCCCGACCCGGCGGCCGCGGCCACGGCCGCCAGACTCGGCGCGCTGGGATCTGCCAGGAGCACGGCATAGCGCTCGGCCAAGGCGCGCAGCGCGGCGGGCGTGCGCGCCGACAGGGGCAGCAGGCGGAACGGCTCAGTGAACGACGGCTGGTCGGCGCTGGTGACGGCCGGAGGCGGCGCGGCCTCGAGCACGAGGTGGGCATTCGTGCCGCTGAGGCCGAAGGCGCTGACGCCGGCCAGGCGCGCCTGAGCAGCGGGCCAGGGACGGGTGACGGTGGGGATGGACACGGGCAGGTCGGCCCAGGGGATGTGGGGCGAGGGGGTCTGAAAATGCAGATGCGCGGGAATAGCTTGATGCTGAAGGGCCAGGACGGTCTTGATCAGCCCGGCCATGCCGGCGGCGGCTTCCAGGTGGCCCAGGTTGGTTTTGACCGAACCCACGAAGAGCGGTTGGCTCGCGGGCCGGCCGGCGCCCAACACCGCGGCCAAGGCCTGCACTTCGATGGGATCGCCCAGCGCGGTGCCGGTGCCGTGCGCTTCGACGTAGCCAACAGCGGCGGGCGCGACACCGGCCTGGGCCAGCGCGGCGCGAATGACGGCCTGCTGGGCGAGGCCGTTCGGGGCCGTCAGCCCATTGGAGCGGCCATCATGATTGACCGCCGAGCCGCGCACGACGGCCCAGATGGGGTCGCCGTCGCGCTGGGCTTCGCTCAGGCGCTTGAGCACGACTACGCCACAGCCCTCGCCGCGCACGTAGCCGTCGGCCCGCGCGTCAAACGTTTTGCAGCGGCCGTCGGGCGCCAGGGCGCGGAGCTTCGAGAAGTAGACCATGCGCTCCGGGCTTAGGATGAGGTTGACGCCGCCGGCGAGGGCCAGATCACATTCGCCGGCGCGCAGGCTCTGGCAGGCGAGGTGCACGGCCACGAGCGCTGAGGAACAGGCGGTGTCCACGGGGAAGCACGGCCCGTGCAGACCAAGCAGATAGGAGAGCCGGCCGGCGGCGACACTATAGGCGGCGCCGGTGCCGGTGTAGGCGTCTATCTCGGCGGGGTTCCCGCCTTGCAGGTCGCGATAGTCATCGGAACTGATGCCGATGAAGACGCCGGTCTGGCTGCCGGCCAGGCGCTCGGGCGGCAGGCCGGCGCGCTCCAGGGCTTCCCAGGCGACCTCGAGCAACAGCCGCTGCTGTGGGTCGAGGCGGAGGGCTTCGCGCGGCGCGATGCCGTGAAACTCGGCGTCGAAGCCGTCTACGCGGCTGAGGAAGCCGCCATGACGCGTGGACATCTTCCCAGGCGCGGCGGGGTCGGGGTCGTAGTAGGCAGCCAGATCCCAGCGGTCGGGCGGCACCTCGGTAATGGCGTCGGCGCCGGCGGCCAACAGCCGCCAAAACGCTTCGGGCGTGTCGGCGTCGCCGGGGAAGCGACAGCCCAGGCCGAGGATGGCAATTGGTTCGGAGCGCGCGCGCTGAAGCTGCTCGAGCTGAGCCTGGGTCTCCTTAAGCGCCAGCACGGCGCGCTGGAGCGGGGTCATTTGGCTGAGGCGGTCGTCAAGCAAGCTCATGGTCGTTCAGTAACAGCAACACTGGTCAGGCGCTCGGGCCGTCGGGTGAAGCCAGCGGCGCGCATGGTTGGTATGTAGCTCATCACCGAGGTTTGAGCGACGAGTTCACGAAATCTTCGAGTTCTTGGTCCGACAACTGCTGAACTTCGGCGATGGTGTCGCGGCGCTGTACGTCAGCCGGCGCAGCGGGCGCGGGCAGCTCCAGGCCTAACTCGCGGGCGAGGCGGTCGGCCAGCGCTGTCACCGTCGGCTGTTCATAGACCAGCGTTGCGGGCAACTGGCGCCCAATCAGGCGGCCCAAGGCGGCCGACAAATCCAGGGCCATGAGCGAGTCTAGCCCGTATTCGCGCAGCGGGCGGCGCGGGTCGAGCGTTTGGGCGGGTGGGAGAAGGAGTACGCCGGCCGCCTGCTCGCTCACGCGCGCGAGCAGAAGCTGGGCGCGGTGGGCCGGGTGGGCGGCGGTGAGACGCTGCACCAGTTCTGGCGGCCGGGCGGCGACAGGCTGCTCGGCTGGGGCCGGTTGGCGAAGCCAAGCAGCCAGCAGCGACGAGCGCGGGCCGATCAGCCGGGGGAGGTCGCGCACCCGCAGGGGGAGCACGGCCGCCTGGGCGCGGCCGAGGGCCAGCAGGCGGCTCAGCAGCGGGCCAGCCTGCTCCAACTCAATGGGGTCCAGGCCGGGCAGGTGGCCGCGCCGAGGTTGAGCGGCCAGCGCGCGCGCCGCCATGCCCGCCTGGGCGAACGGTCCCCAGTTGACGCTCAGCGCGGGCAAGCCGCCGGCCTGGCGCTGCTGCGCCAACGCGTCTAGGAAGGCGTTGGCGGCGGCGTAGTTGGCCTGGCCCGCAGAGCCTAACACGGCCGCCGCGGAGGAGCAAACCACGAAGAAGTCGAGCGGCAGCCCGCGGGTCTGTTGGTGCAGATGCCAACTGCCGCTGACCTTGGGCGCCAGCACGGTCGTTAGGCGCTCGGGCGTGAGATTCAGGATGGCGCCATCATCGAGCACACCGGCTGCGTGAATGAGGCCGCGCAGGCCGAGCAGCTCAGGGCGGGCCAGCAAACGGGCCACAGCGTCGGGCTGCGTGACGTCACAGGGCGCCACGCACACGGCGACGCCCTGGCGCTCAAACTCGGCGGTGGCGGTGTTCGGCTCGGCGTGGCGGCCCACCAAAACCAGCCGGCGCGCGCCGTTGGCGACAGCCAATGGGCCAGGGCCAGCCCGAGGGCGCCAAGGCCGCCGGTGATGAGGTAGGCGCCCGCGGGGTCAATGGGTAGGCGCGGTCCGCCGGGGGCTGGCGCAGCGCGCTCCAGGCGGGCCGCGTAGCACTGACCAGCGCGCACAGCTAACTGATCTTCAGATGAGTCGCTGATCAACCTAGTGAGCAACGCGGCGGGCGGGTCGGCGGCGTCGAGGTCAATGAGGCCGCCCCACAGGTCGGGCAACTCGCGCGCCAGCGCGCGCCCGAAGCCCCACAGGAGGGCTTGCTCGGCGGCGACGACGGCCTGGCCAGGCACGACAGCTTGCGCGCAGCGGGTGATCAGCCACAGGCGTGGGGCCGGCGGGGCGCTCAGCCGGGCAAGCGCTTGCGTGAGCAGGAGCACGTCAGCACAGGCGGAGATCGGGACAGCGGCGGCAGCGGCGGCCAGGGCGGGAACAGTGAGCGGCCACAGACAGACAATGACTCGGCAGGGCGGGGCGGATGGATCGAAGGAAGCCAAGACCTCGCTCAGCGCTTCCGGCTGGGCTAGATCAACCTGGTGACGCCGAACGAGGCGGTTGGCAATGCCGCGCGCGGTGAGGGCGAGCTGGAGCGCTTCGCCAGTGTCACTCTCGTCGGCCAGAATCAGCCAACTGTCGGCCGCGGGGGCAGACTGTTGAGGGTCAGTCGTATCAAGGGGCTGCCAGCCGACGGCATACAGCCAGTCGGCGAGGTCGGCGGCGCGGGGGCGCAGCAGGCTGGCGCGGCCGGCGGCCATGACGCTCAGCCCCGTCATCTCTACCAGCACTTGGCCGGCTTCGTCACAGAGCCGCAGGTCGCCGATGAACAAGCCGGGGGCGCGCTCGGGCCGCAACTGCGCGTAACACCAGCGGGCCTCGGCTGGAGCTTCGTAACGGTTGAGGTGCTCCAGGCCCACGGGCACATAGACCACCGGGTCGCGCTCGGCCGCGGGCCAGGCGGCGCCGAAGACCTGGAAACAGGCATCGAGCAGGCCGGGGTGAAGCTGGGGGCCGCTGCCGCGCTCCGCGGCGTTGGGCGGGCGCAAGCGGGCCAAGGCTTCGCCGGGGCCGCGGTGCAACTGCTCGACCCACTGGAAGCCAGGCCCCAGGCTGGAATCACCCGCGGCCATGCGCGCGTAGAACTGCTCACCGGAAAGCGCTTCGAGGCAGCGGCTGAGGATCAGGGCGCGGTCGCCTGGGCTGAGCGGGGCGGCAGCGCGCGGCGGGCCGGAACGGATGACGGCCGCGCTGTGGAGCCGCCAGTCGCCGCCGGGCAGCGCGCTGCTGAAGATCTCCACGGGGGTGGCGCCGTCTTGCTCGCGGCCAAGGATCGTTTGCACCTGATACTCAGTGGCGGCTTCGAGCAACAGCGGTTCGCGGAAGGAAACGCCTTCGAGCCGGCAGGCGGTTCGCCCGGTAACGCCGGCGACGGCGGAGAGGGCCAGGGTGAGGTAGGCGGCGCCGGGCACGACGAGCGTTCCATATAAACGATGCTCGCGCAGCAGCGCCAGGGCGTCGCTGAAGGTCGCGGCGAAGAGCGTCGCAGGCAGCGCAGTCGGCAGGCGGCGGCCCAGCAGCGGCAGTTCGGGGAGGGCGGCCGGGCGGGGCCGCGCCGGTGTCAACGGCTCAATGGGGAATACCTGGCGCTGGAAGGGGTAGGTGGGCAGGTCGGCGTGGCGCGGCGCGGCTCCGTCCAGCGCGGGCCAGTCCAGCGCCACGCCGGCGGTGTAGAGCTGCCCTAGCCCATGCAACAGCCCGGCCCACTCGTCGCCCTTGCCCCGCAGCGGCGTCACCCACACGGCCCGCTGAGCGCCCCACCCCATTTGCCCCAGGCTCGCCAGTTGCCCCCCCGGCCCGACTTCGATGAGCACGTCGCAGCCAAGCTCCCCCAGCGCCTCGATGCCGGGTGCGAACTGCACCGGGGCGCGCACCTGCCCGGCCCAGTAGGCGGCGTCCAGCGTCTCGCCCGCCGCCAGCGCCCGCCCCCACTGGCTGCTCACGATGGGCACTTGTGGCGGCGCATAGCGCGCCCCGGCCAGCACGGCCGCGAAGCCCGCTTGCATGGGGGCCATCTGCGCCGAGTGGAAGGCGTGCCGCACGCTCAAGCGCCGCACGCTGAGGCCGGACGCGGCGCAGGCCTCTTCGACGGCGGTGAT
>JADZEK010000025.1 GCA_020850595.1 Anaerolineales bacterium | reverse complement strand
CGCGTGGCGGCCTGGTTCATGGGCCGGCCTTGCGCCCAAACCCGCCGGTCGGCCTTCTCCCGCTTGGCCCCAGCTGTGGCTCCCACTTGATCCCTGCCGCTCCAGTGAATTCGCCAGCAGTATCTTGCTAACCGAACAATTTCTTCTCAGACTGAGAGCATGATCGCACACCGCTTTCACGCCGCCGGTTCCTCCACCACCCTGCCCGCCCAGCGTGACAATCGCGACAATCTTCTCAACACCCGTGACAACCGCGACAATCTTCTCAACACCCGTGACAACCGCGACGATTTTCCAAAGACCTGCGCCGACCCGCCCGCCCCCGAGGCCCCCCGGGCCGCCCTTGCCCACTCCGCCTCCCCTCTCTCCCGTTTCGAGTACAATACCTCGCAGCGGGGATGTGCTGGAATTGGCAGACAGAACGGACTTAGGATCCGTCGCCGCAAGGCGTGAGGGTTCAACTCCCTCCATCCCCACTCACCGCCCCCGGGAGTAACCCATGCGCCTACACCTGCCCGGCCTCCTGGTCGCCTACACCGACGAGGGCGAGGGCCGTCCGCTGCTGCTGCTGCACGGCTTCCCCCTCAGCCGCCGCCTGTGGAGGCCCCAGGTGGCCGACCTGGCCGCCACCACCCGCGTCCTCGCCCCCGACCTGCGCGGCCACGGCCAAAGCGACGTGACCGCCGGCCCGTACAGCGTGGAGCAATACGCCGACGACGCCGCGCGCCTGCTCGACGCCCTGAACGTCACCCAGCCCGTCATCGTCGCCGGCCTGAGCATGGGCGGCTACATCGCCCTGGCCTTCCAGCGCCGCCACCCCCAGCGCGTCGCCGGCCTCATCCTGGCCGCCACCCGCGCCGGGGCCGACTCGGCCGAAGGCAAGGCCAAGCGCGACGAGGCCGCCGCCGCCGCCCGCGCCCACGGCGCCCGCGCCATTGTGGACGCCATGCTGCCTAAGATGCTGGCCCCGCGCACCTACCAGACCCGGCCCGACCTGGTGGCCGAGGCCCGCGCCCTCATGGCCCCCACCAAAGTGACCGGCATCGTGAGCGCGCTGGCCGCCCTGCGCGACCGGCCGGACGCGACCAAGCAGCTTGCCACCATCCGCCAGCCCGTGCTCGTCCTGCACGGCAGCGACGACCAGCTCATCGCGCCCAGCGAGGCCGAAGCCATGACCCGCGCCTTGCCCAATAGCCGCCTGGCCCTGCTAGCCGGCGGCGGCCACCTGCTCAACCTGGAACAGCCCGCCGCCTTCAACGCCGCCGTGCGCACCTTCGCGGCTAGTCTATAGGCAAGTCAACGACCCAGAAACTGTGACAGACAAGGGCACAGATCCGCTATGAAATACTTCTATGACTGGCTGTATCGCTACGCGCGAGCACCCTGGGACCTCGGCCCACGCAAAGAACTGGTTGAGGTGGTGGAGAATGGGCGGATTAAGCCCTGCAAGGCGATTGACCTGGGTTGTGGCACAGCCAGCAACGCCATCTTCCTGGCCCAACATGGCTTCGACGTAACCGGAACCGATTACTCGCCGGCTGCCATCGCCCTGGGCCAGAAGCGCGGGGCCCAGGCCGGCGTCACGGTTAATTGGATCGAAGATGACCTGACCCATTTGCAGCGTGTGCGCGGCCAGTTTGACTTCTTGGTAGATTGGGGCGTCTACGACGATTTGAGCCTGCCCGATCGGCAGGCCTATCGGCGCAACGTTCTGCCGCTGACCCACGCTAAAAGCCGCTTCCTGATCTACGTCCACCAATGGCAGCCGCGGCCGTTGGAGCGCGCCCTAGATCGTGTGCTGGGAATGCGGCCCATGCAACCCGGCGAAGTGGCCGCCGATTTTGGCCCCGACTTCACACTGGAGACCTTGGCCGAACGCAGCCTCGCCTCCGGTATCATCCGGGGTGAGGCGGTATATCTCATGACACGCAGGGTAGAAACACAGTAACCACCCGCGAGTCGCGGGCGCCCGCTGCCTTCAACGCCGCCGTCCGCACCCACATGACCAGCGTGTAGGCCGCGCGCTAGGGCTAGGAGCCTGAACGCGTTTCATCGCGGACCCGGCCAGCGCGTCGGATCATGGTCTTTTTAGCGGTCCCCTGCCCAACGCCCCAGCAACGGTCGCGAGCGGATTAGATCGATAGGATTATTGAAACATGCGCGGTTTGCCGCCCTTCCTTCACAGACCGCCGCGTTTCAGGTAGAATCGCCGCGCAGACCTACCGCGCAGCCCACGGGCCGCCCCTGCCTATTTGGCTAGCAGCGCGGCCCGGCGAGTCTAATCATTCGCCAATCATTGCTGTGCTATATTCGCCCAACAGCGGGCCAGACAGGACATGCTACGTTGAAAATCGAGACGCAGACCTCAGACAATCGGACCCTCAAGCTCACGGTGCAGGTCGAAGACGACCAGCTCCAGCCGGCTCTGAAGGCCGCCGCCCGCAAACTCGCCAAAGACTACCGCATCCCCGGCTTTCGCCCCGGCAAAGCCCCGTATGAAACCGTCCTGCGCCAGTTGGGCGAAAACAGCATCTACCAGGCCGCGCTGGAAGACCTGACGCAGACCGTCTACCAGGCGGCGCTGGCGCAGGAAAAGGTGGAGCCGTACGCCCCCGGCGAGTTGGAAGACGTGCAGCTCAAGCCGATGGTGCTCACCTACAGCGTGCCGCTTGCCCCGGAGATCAACCTGGGCGACTACCGCGCCCTGCGCCTGCCCTTCGAGCCGCCGGCCGTCACCGATGAGTCGGTCACCGAGCGCGTCGAGCACCTGCGCGAGCACCAGGCGGTCGTCGAGCCGGTCGAACGCCCCGCGCAACTGGGCGACGAAGTTATCCTGGACGTCAGCGCTTTCCTGAACGCCGGCGAGAACCCGTCCGACTTCCTGCTGGCCGATAAGGACGTGGCGGCGGTGCTCGACGAGAAGGCCGATTGGCCCATGCCGGGCTTCGCGTCGGAGGTGGTGGGCATCGCCGCCGGCGAAACGCGCAAGTTCGACCTGACCTTCCCCGCGGACTACGCCAACGACTCGCTCAAGGGGCAAGTGGCCCACTTTGAGGTCACCGCCAAGGAAGTCAAAGGCCGCAGCCTGCCGGAGTGGAGCGACGACTTGGCCAAGGCGCTGGGCGATTACGAGAGCGTGGACGACCTGCGCGCCAAGGTCCGCGCCGACCTGCAGCGCCAGGCCGACCGCGCCGTCGAGCGCGACTATGCCGACAAAGTGGTAGACCAACTGGTGGCCCAGGCTCAGATCGTTTACCCGCCCATCCTGCTGGAGCAAGAGCTGGATGACTACCTGGCCGACCTCGACCGCCGGCTGCACGAGCAGAAGCTCACCCTCGACGATTATCTCAAGATCGAGGGCAAAACCAAGGAGCAGTTGCGCGAGGAGACCAAGCCGTCCGCCGAGGGGCGCCTCAAGCGCTCGCTGGTGCTGGGCAAGCTCGTCAACCTAGAAGGCCTGACCATCGCCGCCGAGGAAGTTGACCAGCGCGTCGAAATGCTCAGCACGCCGTGGGGCGACCGCGCCGGCGACATGCGCAAAGCCCTGGCGTCGGAGGACTCGCGCCGCATGCTGGCCGTAGACCTGCTGACCGACAAGGCCGTGGCGCGCATCATCGCCGTCGCCAAGGGCGAAGAAGTGCCCGCCCCCGCCCCTATCATCGAGGGCGAGGTCCACGACTATGACCACGCGCACCAGCCGGACGAGAACCTGAGCACCGTGGTTGATCCGGAAGCCGCCGCTCCCGCGGAGCCGGCGGCCGGAGTGTAACGTTTCGCTGAGTTTGTGCCTTGATTGTTACCGATTGGAGAAGACAATGTCGCTCATGAACCCTGAGTCCCTCATCCCCATGGTCATCGAGACCAGCGGCCGTGGTGAGCGCGCCTACGACATCTACTCGCTGCTGCTCAAGGAACGCATCATCTTCTTGGGCACGCCCATCAATGACCAGGTGGCAAACCTGATGGTGGCGCAGCTGCTGTTCCTCAACCACGAGGACTCGCGCCGGCCAATCCAGATGTTCATCAACTCGCCGGGGGGCGTCATCAACGCCGGGCTGGCGATCTACGACACCATGCACTTCATAGACGCGCCGATCTCCACCATCGCCGTCGGCCTGGCCGCCAGCTTCGGCACCATCCTGTTGTGCGCGGGCACGCCCGGCATGCGCTATGCCCTGCCCAACGCCACCATCCACGTGCACCAGCCGCTGGGCGGCGCGCAGGGCCAGCAGTCCGACATCGAGATTGCCGCGCAGGAGATCAAGCGCCAGCGCGTGCTGATTGACGGCATCTTGCGCCGCCACACCAAGCTCAGCGATGAGCAGATCACGCAGTACACCGACCGCGACTACTACATGGACGCCAAGCGCGCCGTGGAACTGGGCGTGGTGGATGCGATCATGACCGCCCCGAACAAAGAGGCGGCCGGCGCGAACGGCGCCAAAGCCGCCGCCTAGCCGGCCCGGCGGGCGTTGGCCCGCGCGTTCTGGCGGCCAACCGGCCTGTTCGCTTTCCGTCCGACACCGAGGGTCGGCGCAGCCTGTCTGCGCTAATGGCCCTCGGTGTTCGTTCGTTTTGGCGACTCGTGCGGGAGGTCTCAGCCCGGTCACGTCACGCAGCCGGAGCGGGGCAGGCCCTGGCGCGCGCCCGCCCGGACTATAATCGGAGCATGATGCATACCCTGACTGACCTGCGCGCCGCCGTGATAGATATGGATGGCGTGCTCTGGGAGGGCGACCGCGCCCTGCCGGGCCTGGTGGAGTTCTTCGCGGCGCTGCGGCGGCGCGGCCTGCCGTTCGTGCTCGCCACCAACAACGCCAGCCGCACCCCCGACCAGTACCTGGCTAAGCTGGCGGGCTTCGGCGTCAGCGTCGCCCGCGCAGAGGTGCTCACCTCGGCGCAAGCGACCGCCTTGTATCTCCAACAGGCGGCTGGCATAAACAACGGTCGCCGTCCGCGGGTGTTCGCCATCGGCGACGACGGCCTGCGGCAAGCCCTCACCGAGGCCGGCTTCGACCTGCTCGGCCTGTACGAACTCAACGCCGACTACGTCGTCTGCGGCATGGATCGCGGCCTGAGTTGGGACAAGCTCGCCACCGCCAGCCTCAACATCCGGGCCGGCGCGCGTTTTGTGGGCACCAACCCCGACCGCAGCTTGCCCACCGAGCGCGGCCTGACGCACGGCAACGGCGCCATCCTGGCCGCCCTGCAAACCGCCACCGACGTGGCGCCGGTCGTCATCGGCAAGCCGGAGCCGATCATGTATCAGCAGGCGCTGCGCCGCCTGGGCGCCGCCCCGGCCCACACGCTGGCTATCGGCGACCGGCTGGATACCGACATCCTGGGCGCCATCCGCGCGGGCCTGCCCAGCCTGCTGGTGCTCACCGGCATCACCACTGCCGCGGAGGCCGCCGCTGCGGCCGGCACGTCCGCCGCGCCCACCTGGGTCTTGCCCAGCATCGTCGAGTTTGCGCACCTGCTCGAACAAGCCGCCGCCGGAGACGATCACCCTTGACCCGCAGCCACGGCTGACTGATCGCCGGCTCTTGCTTCTGTTTTCGCGGTCCTGGCCTCTCGCATGCTCTCCACCGCCACCTTCTTCGCCGACCTGGAAAAGCTCGTCGCCGCCACCGACCCGCTCGACCGGCAGCGCGCGCGCGCCCTGGTCCACGAACTGGAAGGCATGGCCGCGCAGCTCCCGCGCCTGGCCGACAAGTGCTACGTCTACCAGGCGCGCCTGCTCATGCGGCTGGCGGAGTACGAGCCGGCGCTGGTCGCGGTGGAGAAGGCCCGGCTGCTCATGCCGCTGGATGATACGCTGCTGATCTTGCGCGGCGATGTCTTCCGCGCCGCCGAGGAGTACTCGCGCGCGCTGCAAGACTACACCCAGGTGCTCGGCGCTCGGCCGGACTCGGTGACGGCCCGCCTGCACCGCGCCGAGGTGCGCCAGGCCCAGGGCCAGTATGGCGAAGCTCTCGCCGACCTGAACGAGGCCCTGCGCCACGAGCCGCGCTCGCTGCGCCTCCTCTATCGCCGCGGCCTGATCCTGGTAGACCTGGGCCGCCTGCCCGAGGCCTTGAGCGACTTTCAGACCGTGGCGCGCCTGAGCGCCGACAAAGATCTCAAGCGCAAGGCCCGCCAGCGCCTGCGCGAGCTAGGCACCCGCTGATGCCCGCCGCAAGCGGTTTGCCTTCTATTTACGACCTGAGCTACAGCGATCTGGAGGCGCAGTTGTCCGAGTGGGGCCAGCCACGCTACCGCGCCGCACAGATCTGGCAGGGGCTGTATCACACGCTGGCCGCCGCGCCCGAGGCCATCTCCAGCCTGCCGGCGGCGCTGCGCCAGCAGTTGGATAAAGCCTACACCTTCAGCCGCCTCATCAAGGTGGTCGAGGCGCGCTCCAGCGACGGGCAGACGCGCAAGTACCTGTACAACCTGCCAGACAACCGCCAGATCGAGGCGGTGCTGATGGGCTACGAGAAGCGCCGCACCACCTGCATTTCCACCCAGGCGGGCTGCGCCATGGGCTGCGTGTTCTGCGCCACCGGGCAAATGGGCTTCCGCCGCCACCTGACGGCGGGCGAAATTGTGGAGCAGGTCATCGGCTTTGCCCGCGAGCTGCGCGCCCAAGACGACCACCTGACCAACATCGTCGTCATGGGCATGGGCGAGCCGGTCCACAACTACGACGCGACCCTGGCCGCCGTAGATCGGTGGAACGACCCGCGCGGGTTCAACTTCGGCGCGCGCCGCATCACCATCTCCACCGTCGGCCTGGCGCCCATGATTGAGCGCTTCGCGGCCGAGAAGCGGCAAGTGAACCTGGCCGTCTCGCTGCACGCCGCCACCGACGAGCTGCGCACCGAGCTGCTGCCCATCAACAAGCGCTACCCGCTGGCGGCGCTCTTTCAGGCGGTGCGCGCCTATTACGCCGGCACCCACCGGCGCGTCACCTTCGAGTGGGCGCTGATCCAGGGCAAGAACGACACGCCCGAGCAAGCCGCTGCGCTGGCGCGGCTGGCGGGCGACCTACCCTGCCACGTGAACGTCATCCCGCTCAACCCCACTGACGACTACGCCGGGCAAGCCGCCACCCGCGAGCGCGCCGCCGCCTTCAAGGCAGAGCTGGAGCGCCGCCACATCACCTGCACTATCCGCGTCCGGCGCGGCATTGACATCAACGCCGGCTGCGGTCAGTTGGTCGCGCACGAGACGCAGGCCGCTCCGGACCTTAACCAATTGCTAACGCCGCCGCCTACGGATACACTTCCCCCACGCCACTAACGGGCAAACCCGACCATGAAACTGCGCGACTCGCTCGGCCTGACTTTCGACGATGTGCTGCTCGTCCCCAAGCACTCCTCTATCGCGAGCCGCACGGCCGTGAACACCACCGCCCAGCTCTCGCGGCGGCTGTCGCTGGCCATCCCCATCATCAGCGCCAACATGGACACGGTCACTGAGGCGCCCATGGCCATTGCCATGGCGCGCGCCGGCGGCCTGGGCGCCATCCACCGCTTCATGACCCGCGAGCGCCAGGCGGCCGAGGTGGCCCGCGTGAAGCGCGCCGAGTCGCACATCGTCGAGGCGCCCGCGACACTTGCCGCCGCGGCCACAGTGGCCGCGGCGCGCGAAGCCATGCAGAGCGCCGACATCGGGGGTCTGCTGGTCGTGGACGACGCCGGGCAGCTGTTGGGCCTGGTGACCACCCGCGATGTGCTCTTTGCGCCCGACGCTCAGGCCGCCATCACGTCCGTGATGACCCCACGCGCGCGGCTGGTGACCGCCCCCGCCGGCATTGACCTGGAGGCCGCGCAGCGCCTGCTGCACGCCCACCGCGTCGAAAAGCTGCCGCTGGTGGATGGTCAAGGCCATGTCACCGGCCTAATCACCGCCCAGGACATCATCAAGCTTGCCCAGCACCCGCTGGCGACCAAAGACGCCAAGGGCCGCCTGCGCGTGGCCGCCGCTATCGGCGTGCGCGCCGACGACGTGGACCGGGCCGAGCTGTGCGTGGCGGCCGGGGCCGACGCGCTGGTGGTAGACATCGCGCACGGCCATTCCGACCACGCCCTGCGCATGGTCGCCACGCTTAAGCGCCGCTTCGCGGCCGTGGACGTCATCGCCGGCAACGTGGCCGCCGCCGACGGCGTGCGCGCGCTGGCCGCGGCCGGGGCCGATGCCGTCAAGGTGGGCGTTGGCTCCGGCTCCATCTGCATTACGCGGCAGGTTACGGGCTTCGGCGTGCCGCAACTGACGGCTATCCTGGACTGCGCCGAGGCAGCGCAGACCGAGGGCGTGCCGCTGATTGCCGACGGCGGCCTGCGCACCGGCGGCGACCTGACCAAGGCGCTGGCCGCGGGCGCGCAAACCGCCATGATCGGCAGCCTGCTGGCCGGCACGGAGGAAAGCCCCGGCGCAAGCGTCATCCGCGACGGTCGGCGCTTCAAGGTCGTGCGCGGCATGGCCTCCCTGACCGCCAACGTAGACCGCAAAGCGCTCGACCAATCCGGCCGGCTCGACAACGACGACTGGGAAAAGGTCGTGCCCGAGGGCGTCGAGGCGGTCGTGCCCTACCGCGGCCGCGCCGCCGACGTGCTGCACCAGCTGGTCGGCGGCCTGCGTTCCGGCCTGAGCTATGCGGGGGCCACCTGCCTGAGTGAGTTGCAGGCCAACGCCGAGTTCTTGCGCATTACGCCGGCCGGCATCCGCGAGAGCGGCCCGCACGACGTGCAGACCATCTAGCCAGGGCGACGAGACCCATCATGGCCAAACCCGTAATCTTCTGCATTGACGACGACCCCGAGGTGCTGCGCGCCATCGAGCGCGACCTGCGCCGCGAGTTTGGCAAAGACTACCGCATCTTGCGCGCCGACTCCGGGCCGGCAGCGCTGGAGGCGCTGAGGCAGTTGCGCCTGCGCAATGAAGCCGTGGCCTTGCTGCTTTCCGACCAGCGGATGCCGGGCATGTCGGGCGTGGAGTTTCTGGAGGCCGCGCGCCACGACTTCCCGGAGGCCAAGCGCGCCCTGCTCACCGCCTACGCCGACACCGACGCCGCCATCCGCGCCATCAACAGTGTCAAGATTGACTACTACCTGCTCAAGCCGTGGGACCCGCCCGAGGAGCGCCTGTACCCGGTCATTCAAGACCTGCTCGACGACTGGCAAGCCGGCTTCCGGCCCAAATTCGAGGGCGTGCGCGTCATCGGCCACCGCTGGTCAGCCCACGGCCACGAGGTCAAAGACTTCCTGGCGCGCAATCAAATCCCCTATCAATGGCTGGACTTCGGCGACAACGCCGAGGCGCGGCAGCTGCTGGAGCACCTGAAGCTGGCCGAGGCCGATTTGCCGGTGGCGCTCTTCGCCGACGGCAGCTACCTGATCCGCCCCACCCCGCTCGTGCTGGCGGAGAAGATCGGCCTGCGCACCCGCGCCTCCACTCCCTTCTACGACCTCATCATCGTCGGGGCCGGGCCGGCCGGGCTGGCAGCGGGCGTCTACGGCGCGTCGGAGGGCCTGACCACCCTCCTCCTCGAGCGCAGCGCCCCCGGCGGGCAGGCCGGCCAAAGCTCGGCCATTGAAAACTACCTGGGCTTCCCGCGCGGCCTGAGCGGCAGCGACCTTGCCCGCCGCGCCATAGACCAGGCCGAGAAGTTTGGGGCTGAAATTCTGCGCCCACAGGAGGCGGTGGGGCTGCGGGTCAAAGACCAGTACAAGATCGTGCAACTGGCCGACGGCATGGAAGTCAGCTGTCACGCGCTGGTCATCGCTACCGGCATCAACTACCGCAAGCTCGAGCTGCCGGGCATTGAGGCCATCACCGGCGCGGGGGTGTACTACGGCGCCGCCACCACCGAGGCCATTTCCTGCCGCGACGACGATGTGTTCATCGTCGGGGCCGGCAACTCGGCCGGGCAGGCCGCGCTGTACCTCGCCAAGTTCGCCAGCCAAGTGACCCTGCTCTGCCGCGGCGAGTCGCTGGCCGCCAGCATGTCGCAGTATCTGGTGGACCGCATCATTGACGCCGAGAACATCCGCGCGCGGCTGTGCACACAGGTGGTCGGCGTGCACGGCGAGCACAACCTCGAGTCCATCACCATCCGCAACGCCGACACCCACCAGGAAGAAACCCTGCACGCGCGCGCGCTGTTCATCTTCATTGGAGCCGAGCCGTACACCGATTGGGCGGCTTCGGTCGTGCAGCGCGACAAATATGGCTTCATCTTGACCGGGCCAGACCTGATGGGCGAGGGCAAACGGCCAAAGGGCTGGCAGCTCGACCGCGACCCGTATTGGCTCGAAACCAACGTGCCCGGCATCTTCGTGGCCGGCGACGTGCGCCAGAACTCGATTAAGCGCGTGGCTTCGGCGGTCGGCGAAGGCGCCATGGCGGTGGCCTTCGTGCATAAGTACCTCGCCAGCCTGTAACCCGCGGCGCCGGCCGCCCGGGAGTGGAGAAAGCAGGAGGCCGCCCATGAGCACGTCGAAGTGTACTCATCTGGATCAGATCCAAGCCGTGACGCCCGAGGCCCAGGGCTGTGTGGATTGCTTAAAAATGGGCGACCGCTGGTTCCACCTGCGCCTGTGCCTCACCTGCGGTTACGTGGGTTGCTGCGACAACTCTAAGAACAAGCACGCCACCAAGCACTTCCACGCCACCGGCCACCCCATCATCCAATCGTTCCAGCCCGGTGAAGATTGGCGCTGGTGCTACGTGGACGAGACGGACGTGTAATGAGCGTCGAGTTCCTGCGGCGGCTGCCGCTGTTTGCCGGCCTGAGCGAGCCTGACCTGGAACGGCTGGCCGCCGAAGCGCAGACCCTGACCCTGCCGCCCAACACCCTGATGATCGAGGAAGGCGAGGTCGGCGACGCGCTCTACGTGCTGCTCGACGGCGAATTGCAGATCAGCAAGCGCGCCGCCTCGCACGATGTCAAGGTGGATGTGCGCCGCCCCGGCGACGTCATCGGGGAGATGTCGCTGCTCGACCACTCGCCCCGCTCGGCCTCGGTGCGCACACTGCGTGAGAGCCGCCTGCTGATGATCTCCAAAGACGTGTTTGAGCGGGTACTGAGCGGCAGCCCGACCGCCGCCCTGGCGATCTTGCACACGGTGATGGGCCGGCTGCGCCAGAACGAAGCGCTACTGCACGAGAAAGAGAAGATGGCCGGCCTGGGCACGCTGGCCGCCGGGCTGGCGCACGAGTTGAACAACCCAGCCGCGGCCGTGCGCCGCGCCGCGGCCCAGCTGGGCGAGGCGCTGCCCAAATGGCAGGCCGCCCTGAGCGCGCTCGACCGGCTGCCGCTCAGCCCCCGCCAGCAAGCGCGCCTGGCCGAACTGCGCGGCGCGCTGGCCGAGCGCGCCGCGCACCTGATTTCACTCGACCCGCTCACGCGCAGCGACCGCGAAGGCGCGGTGGAAGGCTGGCTCAGCGAGCGCGGCGTGGCCGAGGCTTGGGAACTGGCCCCTACCCTGGTCGACGTTGGCTGGGGGCCGGACGACCTGGATGGCCTGGGCAAGGACTTTTCGCCGGCCCAGATCATCGTGCTGGCGCAGGCCCTGGGGCTGGGCAGCGCCGTGTCGGGCCTGCTCGATGAGGTCTCCGCAGGCTCCAGCCGCATTTCCGAGATTGTCAAGGCCGTCAAGTCCTACTCGTACCTCGACCGCGCCCCGGTGCAAGAAGTGAACGTGCGCGAGGGGCTAGACAACACCCTGGTCATCCTGCGCCACAAGCTCAAGGCGGGCGTCATGGTCACCCGGCGCTATGCTCCCAACCTGCCTCCGATTGAAGCCTTCGCCGGCGAACTGAACCAGGTCTGGACCAACATCATTGACAACGCGGTGGACGCGCTGGCCCAACAGCCGGGAGCTGAGATCACAATTACTACTCGGCTGGAGGGCGACATGGTCGTCGTGGAGCTGGCTGATAACGGGCCGGGCATCCCGGTCGAAATTCAGTCACGTGTCTTCGAGCCGTTCTTCACCACCAAGCCTCCCGGCGTGGGCACCGGCCTGGGCCTCAACATCGCCTACAACATTGTGCACAAGCACTACGGCGACATCCGGCTGACTTCGCGGCCGGGGTACACCTGTTTCCAGGTACGGCTGCCGCTGCGGCTGCCCCCGGCCTAAGCCGCTGTTAATGCAACAGGCCCGGCGGTGATCGCCGGGCCTGTTTGTTTGGAGCGGACTGCAGGTGCGGGTCTTAGTCGTAAGGCAGCGGCTGCTTGTCGTACTGGGTCGGGATGTAGATCAACTGCCCAAGGTAGATGGCGTTCGGATCGGGCAGTTGGTTGCCGGTCAGCAAGAACTCAGTGGTCGTGCCGTATTTGGTCGCGATCTTGCCGAGCGTGTCGCCCTGGCGCACGGTGTACAGGTGCGGCCCGGCTGGGAGGAGGAGGGTGCTGCCCGCGGCGAAGGTGGCGCCGGGGTTGGCGTTGGTGAGCGTGGTGGTGGCCAGCTCGAACTTGGCGGCGATACTGGCCGTCGTGTCGCCGGCCTTCACGATGTAGAAGAACGGCGTGGTGCGGCTGGGCGTAAACGAGACGTTCACCGGCACGAAGACCGTGTCGCCGGGGTGGATGATGTTCGGGTCCGCGATGTGCGGGTTGGCAAGGCGCAGCCGCCCGCCGGTGACGCCATAGCGAGCCACGTAAGTGACAAAGCTCTCGCCGCTGCGCACGCTGACCTTGATCCAGTTCTCGCCGCCGGTGGGCGGGTTGACCGCCGGCGCCGGCTTGGTCGCCGTCGCCGTTGCGCCGGGCACTGTCGTGTTGGTCGGGCCGCTGGGCGTGGCGGAGGGCAGCGGCCCGGCCCCGTGCAGGGCCAGCGGCGCGGCGTTATACCGCACGGGGATGTACACCGGCTGGCCGCTGAAGATCACATCAGGATTGGTGATGCCGGGATTGAAAGCGGCCAACTTGTCCCAGGTGGTGCCGTGCGCGGCGGCGATGCTCTTGAGCGTTTCGCCCTTTTGCGCGATGTGCGTGTGCGGCCCGGCCGGGATCAGCAGTGTGCTCCCGAGCACCACGTTGCCGTTGGTGATGCCGTTGGCGTTGGCAATCACGCTGCCGTCCATTTCAAACTTCTTGCCAATCGCCGTCAGCGTGTCGCCCGCGAGGACCGTATAGTAGAAAGGCGTGGTCAGGCTGGGCGTGCTGGTGCGCTCCACCGGGATGATGATGACCTGCCCAGGGAAGATCAGGTTGGGATTGGGCAGATTGTTGGCCGCGACGAGCGAAGCGCCCGAAACACCGTAGAGGCGCGCGTACTTGCCGAGGTTGTCGCCCGTCTTGACGGTTACGGTGATGTTGGCGGCCGTCGCCGGTTGGGGCGCGGCGTGGGCCACACCGGGATGCGCCGCCAGCGCCCAGAAGACCGCCAGCGCCAACAACCCGCCGAGCGCCCCGGCCAGCAGAACAGAGCGTTTGTGCATGCTTGCCTCCCTCTTGAAATGTGCGCCCGTGGCCGCGCACAGGGAGATTGTACTACTATCCGAACTCTAACCGCAACTCGGATAAGCCGGCCCCTGGGATTGCGGCCGCGCCCGGGCTGGGCGCCGGCGGCGGACAGGCAGGGGCGCTCGCCCGCCGCCTAACGTGGCTATAATGCAGCCCGACAGGAGGGCTGGGTCATGGAACAATCACGGGCCGCGCCGACGGGCCGGCCGTTGGCGGTGGTGCGCGCCATCCGCGTGCAGGGCTACGACGTGGACTTCGCCGGCATCGTCAGCAACATCGTCTACATCCGCTGGCTGGAAGACCTGCGTGTGCAGATGCTCGACACCTACTTGCCACTGCCCAACCTCCTGGCCGAAGGGCTGGTCCCGGTGCTCTCGCGCACCGAAATTGACTACCGCCGCCCCATCCGCCTGTTCGACGAGGTCGAGGGCCGCATGTGGCTGGCGGAGGCGGCCTCGCCGCGCTGGGTGCTGGCGGCCGAACTCTACGCCAACGGCAAGCGCGCAGCCCAGGCCCGGCAGAGCGGCGTGTTTGTCCACACCGCCTCGCTGCGCCCGGCGCCGCTGCCCAAGCGACTGCAAGCCGCGTGGGACACGGCCCAAGCCGCATCCTTGCCCCAGGCCCGATGACCGCGCCCGTGCCCCTTACTGGCCGCCTGACCTGCCAGGCCGCCCAGCCGAGCCGCTGGTGGCGGCGGTGACGACCGGACCGATTGTGTTCGTGCCCGTGGCGGCGGGCGGCCGGCGCCGATTGGGGAAGGCCTATGTCTCACGTCTTTGAGCGCACCTTTCGCGTGCGCCACTATGAGTGCGATGCCTACGGGCATGTGAATAATACGCATTACCTGCGCTATATGCAGGAGACGGCCTTCGACGCCTCGGCCGCCGTCGGCTATGACCTGGACCGCTACGCCGCGCTGGGCCAGCACTGGCTGGTGCGCGAGACCGAGATCGAGTACCTCAGCCCACTGCGCTATGGCGACAGCGTGCGCGTGAAGACCTGGGTGGAGGACTTCCGGCGGGTGCGCTCACGGCGGCGCTACGAGCTGACCAAGGCGGCCACGGGTGAGCCGGCGGCGCGCGCCAGCACCGATTGGGTTTATCTGAACACGGTCACCGGGCAGCCCGCCAGCGTGCCGCCGGAGATGATCGCGGCGTTCTTTCCGGAGGGCGCGCCGCCCCCCGCCCCGCCCCGGCCGCGCTTCCCCGAGCCGCCCGCTCCGCCGCCCGGTGCGTTCCACATGCGGCGGCAGGTGTTGTGGCAGGATATTGACCTAGCCGGGCACGTGAACAACGCGCAGTATCTCAACTTCTTCAGCGATTGCGCCTTCGAGACGGCGCGCGCGCACGGCTGGCCGGCGCAGCGCTGTCTCGACGCCGGCTTTGGCATCCTGGTGCGGCGGCACCAGATCGAGTACCGCCAGCCGGCGCTGCTCGACGACGAGCTTGAGGTTGCGACGTGGCTGTTCAATCCGCGGCGCGTGACGGTCAACCGGGCGTTCACGCTCACCCGCTTGCGCGACGGGGCGCTGCTGGCGCGGGCCGAGGTGCTGTATGTGTGGGTGGACCTCAAGACCGGCCTGCCGATGAAGATCCCAGCTGAACTGATGGCCGACTTCGCGGCGAACGTGGCGCGTTAGGGTCTTTGAAGCTGAGGGGACGTTTGCCACGAATTATCACGAATGAAGGGCGACGAATGAGCACGAATGCGAGGGCGGGGAAGGCATGCGCCACGAATTGGGACGAATTACCACGAATTTGGGGTGAGGGAAACCAAAACGGCCTGGAAGTGCGCTGGGGCCGTTTTGGTTGCATACCAGTCTGCTGAGCCTGACGCTCTTTTTTCTTGGCAACGCATGGACTTCTAGTTTCTCAGCTTCTCACTCCCGCAGCGCGGCGGTGGCGGCCTGCGCCAGGCGGTGCAGGTCTTCGCGCTCCGCCTCTGGCACGACTTCCCAGGGATCGTAGAACAGCGCGTCGGTCTGCGCCTCGACTTCACCACGCACGCGGCGGCCAGCAGCGGTAATGGCCGCCGCGCCGCCCGGCTCAAGCGCCGCCCAGCCGCGCCCGGCCAGCAGGCTGACGAAGCCGTTGTAGTCTTGCGCGCTGAAGCCGCGCGGGAACGGCTGCGCGGCCGACCACGCATATAGGCCGGGGATCGAGTCCGCCCGCGCCTCCCACAGCCACGTCAGCGTTTCCAGCGCCGGCCCGCTGAGGCCCAGCGGCTGCCAGGCGGCGCGGTGCGCGTCGCAGCGCTGGTTGGTCAGCGCCTCAAGTGACCAGGCGGCGCGGGCCAGCGGGGCGCTCTCGGGGTTGGGCCGGGCTGTACCGCTGGCGAGGGCGCAGGCCCGGCGGGAGCTGTGGCCCGCGCTGACTCCTGCCGCCACCAGCGCGTCGAGCAGTGCGGCGAGGTGCGCCAGATCAGCGGCCGGGAGCGGCGCAAGGCCCGCCAGCCGTGCGCGCACCGCCCCGTACAGTGCTTCGGCCGCGGCCTGGCCCTGGGCGGTCAGGGTGTGGCCGTCTGGCCCGGCTGACAGCCAACCGCGTTCGGTGAGCGCGGCGAGCCGGGCGGCGAACGCGGCTGGGGCGTAGTAGGGGACGCACGCCAGCAGGTTCTCTACCGTCAGCGGGCGCGGGTCGCGGCCGTTCTGCGTGTCGCACACGCGTAGCAGCACGCCGACGGGCATGTGGCCCAGCCCGGCGGCGGCAATGGCGGCGCGGAAGTCGGGGCGGTAGGCGTGGGCGAGCGCGGCGAGGAGGTCTTGCAGGGCGGCAAAGAGGGCGGGAGGCGTCATGGGTGCTTGTGCCACAAATGAGCACGAATGGAAGGGCGACGAATGGACACGAAGGCGGCGGCCATAACGTTCAGCCTGACGGATTATGGCGAGGTTGGCAAGTACGATTATGAATCCAGGGCGCCTGTGGTAGCCGCCAGGGCAGCAGCGCGCACCAGTTTGCCTAGAATTGCACACGTGAGCGGCGGAGAGCGGCGGGCCACGGGCCGGGCCGACGAGTTCGGGCCGCATGGGCATGGGGTGGGCGTAGGGGTAAAACCGCGAGATGGGGATTGTCAACCGACGCGACATCGGTATAATTGGGGCTGCACGCACAATTGCATTTGCGGGTGTAGCTCAGTTGGTAGAGCGTTTGCTTCCCAAGCAAAATGTCGAGGGT
>JADZEK010000024.1 GCA_020850595.1 Anaerolineales bacterium | reverse complement strand
AGACCGCGCACGGCTTCGGCCGGCAGACCCCAGCGTTCCGGTTCGTAACAGGCAGGTGAGGCGATCTTAGGCTCATTCCGCCAGTCATACCATAACATCGCAATTCGAATGTGACATTGTCAAACTGGTATTCATCTAGGGTTGACATACAGGCTTGCCGTTAGTTCAGCGACCGATGATGGCGATTATAGGCCATTGAATCGTGACGGCAACTAGCCAGGCATAAGTTGACGTCTCAACGTCAACCGCGCTGCCGTTGCGCCTCGACATAGCTCTGCACGGTCACCCGCACCCGGTTGTGGCCCAGGTGCCACGCCACGGTCAATCGGGCCGCCTCGTCATCCAGCCCTGCCGCGCGCAATTCGGCATACAATGTCTGCGCGTTCAGCTTGCGGAAGCCATGCGAGCCCAGCTGCTGGATGCCCAGCGCCCGGCACGCCCGGCGGATCTCGGCGCGGACGTGTCCCGGCAAGCTAGCCCGGTCACGAAATACACAGCCGTAGTCGTCGGGGCGGCCTTCGCCCTGGACCTTGAGCGCGGCCATGAAGTCGTCGAAGGCGGGGTGGTAGGGCGCCGTCACCCGTGGCTTGCCGCCCTTGGTCCGGCTGGTGTTCTTGACCAGCCGCACCTGCCGCGTCACCAGGCCAATCCCATCCGCCCGCAGGTAGCCCGCTTCCTGAATCCGCAACCCGGTCGCCAGCATCAGCTCGACCACCTGAGCGGCCACCGCCTTGTATTTCTCCGAGCCCCGCGCCCGGATCTGCGCCAGGAGGGCCAGGGCCTCGGCGTCCGAGTACGCCAGGGTGGACGTGTTGGCTCGAAAGTTCCAGTCGCCGCCCTGCTCCAAGGTGGGCAGCAGCGGCGGTGCGTCGTCGGGCACCTGTCGTAGGTAGCGCAGCGCCCGATCGAGCTTGCGGATGAAGGCAGCATAGCGCCCCAGGGTCCCCCCGGCCAGGCCCCGGTCAACCAGCGTTTCCATGAAACACTCGCACATCTCGGACGTGATTTCGGTCGGGCGCCGGCAAGCCGGGAACTCCGCCTTGAGATACGCGGCCAACTCAAAGCCCTGGGCGACGTACTTGCGCATGGTTTCTTTGCCGAAGTTTAGGACCTCGGCGTCTCCCCGCCGCTTGGCGGTGTGCCGTGACGTGCCCGGCCTGAACACGGCCTTCATCACTTGCAGCAGTTGGTATCCTAACGATCCAGGGCGTTCTGGCCGCCTCTGGTCCCAATCCAATCGCATGGCGGTCTCCTTGTTGGTTGTTGTACGGCGCGTCAAGTGCAGTTGCTCTGGGCCAGTCGCTGGGCGCACCCCGAACTCCAGCGCCACGACCCAGAACGCTGCGTTTCCCGCGTTTCCTGTGAAGCTGGCAGACTAACCTTTCGCCCGGTTGAGACAGCCCAGAGGCTGCGCGCGCCCGGTCAAGCTGGGCGCGAAACATGGCATTCTGGTGCAGAGTACTGCACTTGGGCGACGCGGTGCCGGTGGGAAGCCACAAACCTTCCGGGCGCGGGCCGCACGGGCGCGGGCATTCTGTGTGACCACGACATTTCGCTACATGAGCTGTCGGGTTTGCTGAGGTGGTGCGCAGCGGTCCGTGCGGACGATGTCATGCGCCTAGCGCATGGAAACCACGTAATAAGACTTGGATAGCACTCCAGTGCCCACCCAAAATGACACAAGCATGTCATAGACAACGAGCGGGCATCCGGCTAGGATGAGAATAGGGGCGAGGACATCCGACGCGAAATATCCCAGTGTCCCGCGTTCGGGCGCTGGGTCTGGATTGGGGCAGGGAAGGAGACTGCGAGTTGATGCTGGACGATGTGGGGCGTTGGCGGATGGGGTTACTGGTGCCGGCCAGCGACATGGATCTGTTGGAATGGCTAGAGCTTTACGTCAAGAATGCGTCGGAGGCGCGCTTGCCGGCCGAGGGCGGCGCTATATGCCTATCCAGCTTCAACTTACTGCCCGTTCGGAGTGACGAGCCATTACTTGCCTGGATCGGGGGCGGCTTCTGGGACGCCTACGGGCAGGGCTACCCGCTTTATCGCCCGCTTGAACTAGCCCTGATCCCTATCGCGCCTTGCGATCGGGTCGAGATCGAGCTCTACGCGCGGGACGCCCGCGCTCAGAATTACTTGGTCCAGCTCGTGGTGGCCATCACCGAGCGCTGGCCGGCAGCCGGCTCATCCTTGTGGCTGCATGCCCCGAAGGCACAGGCGCACCGCCTGGCCGAGCTCAAGCTCAAGACCGACCTGTCCAACTTTGCGTTGGGGCTGGAAGAGTTCGCCGGCAACTACAACACCGACGGTGTCTTCGCGGTAAGCTTCCGTGAACAGGCCGCACCTACAGGCCCCGGCGGCACCGTGCCATCCCGCAAGCGGCAGCGGACCTGGACGGTCCACCTGCACCTGCCAGGTCCGGCCCGCCCTTATTACCACATCAGGACGTTTGACCTGACGCTGACCGCCTCCCGGATGTCCGGGAAGTATCCTTTGACGTTCACGTTGACGCGCCAGGGCCATCTGTTCGCGGAGGTGGCGGCCTTCGGTCAGGAGTTCGACGCCTGGTGCCGCGACAACTGGCGCACCGCACCCGTAACCGCCGCGCCGGTTACGGCTCGACCCATAACCGAACCGTCCGTTACGGGTCGAGCCGGGGCCGAGGCCGCCACCCCCACTGCTAGGCCGTGGGAAATGATCCCCGATCACCTGTGGGATCGGCAGGCGCTGCGGCTGTGGTGGGAGGGCTTGACCTGTCCCGAGATCGGGCGGCGCCTGAGCCAGGCGCCTAAGACGGTCCGCAACCGTCTGACGCTGCTCCGAAAAGAACACGGAACCGACGTCGTGCCCACCAATCGGCGGCGGCGCCTGCCAACTTCCGAGGTCGGGACAATGGGATAGTGACGGCAGGACAATCCCAGTCATACCCTGGCCGCATGATTACCCATGCGCCCCCACCCACTTACCACGCCCTGCTTGACCGCCAACGCCAGTCCCACGGCCTCAGCTACCAGCAGCTCGCCGAGCGTGCCTGGACGACATCCAGTTACGCATTCAGGTTGTGCAAAGGAGAGTCAAGGCCAGGTTATACGCTGGTGCTCAGGCTGGCTATCGCCATGGCCCTTACAGTCGAGGAGACCGATGAAATGGTGCGCCTGGCAGGCTACCCACCACTACTGGAGCTTCAAGCGCCGAACGGCAATGCCAACGCTCATGAGAGCACGACGGCCGGTGCCTAGGGCCAATCACCGTCGCGCGATCTTGCCCTCCACCCAGGCCGTCAGTTCTGGCCATACTGGGTCGTGCGGCGCGGCAGCTGCCGCCAGTACCAGCACGCGCTGGAACGACAGTGTGTGGAACGGCATCGCGTCGTCGCGCAGGATGGCCCGAAACGCCGTCCAATCCTTGCGCGCCATGGGCAGTCGGGTGGCATCCACGTACACCACGGCAAAGGCGGGCTGCCGCGCTTCGCGTTCGGCCACCGCCGCCGTGATCGTCATCAGCCGCATCCACTGGTACCACGGCCCGGCAAACGGGCAGGGTTGATGATCTGTCTCAGGGTTGACCTTGAAGATGCGGGGAACCCAGTCCCAATAGCGCATGCCCTTGGCGCTCAGAGCGCAGCGCGCTTGCAGGCCGTTGCGCGGGTTCACCTGCTCGGCGTAGCGCCCGCTGCACTGGGCCGGCAGATGCTTGCCGCGCTTCGTCTGCTTACAGACCCCACCATCCAACTCAGCGAACTTGCACTCCACGCTCAGCAGCAGGCGCGGGCTGCGCAACACCACGTCCATGGGCGTGGACTGCGACTCGCCCAGCGCATTCTCTCGGTCGCACCACTCCAGGTCCACCTGCCACGGCCCGTCGGCGGGCAGACCCAACTCGGTCGCGAGCGCGTCCAGCACGGCTCCGCGGTTCGGCGACATTGCAATTGTGCCGAACACATCCACGGCTAGCGCCTGCGAAGAGCGCGGGCTGATTGCGCCTCGACCCCAGTCCAACACACCCCAGCCCTGCACCATGGGCCAGGCTGCTGGGAAGATGTTAGGCCGATAGAGCCGTGCAAGATCAGCGGCCGTGGGATGACTGCTTTTGTTGCGAGGCATGCATTTAAGGATTGAGTCTACCGATCATGCAGCGTGCCAGGGTCCACCCGCCGGCCACAGTGAGCCAAACGCCTGGCCACGTTGGGTGGCTGCCGCCGGCGGGAGCAGGAAACCGCACCGTAACTGTTCCACTTCTCGGGACCCGATTTAGGTCCGTATTTCGTCTTGATTGCGGCATTACTTCGGCTTTGAGAAAACAGAAAACATCTAAATTTCCCAGGAAATGTTGGTTTTAACGCCGATTATTGCAGCAAGATTGCAGCGAAATAGCTACTTCGCTTTAATCCGCTTTCTTCTCTGAGATGGGTACCAGCGGGCGCTCTTGGTATGTCCAATCGCCAGAATCTTTCCTTCTTCCCGCAATTCACGCAAAAGGCGCTGAACTTGTGGATATGAAAGCGCTGGCAACACCTGCCGCAGCTCACTCAATTGGCTACCCACGTGAGAATGCCGTTCAATATGCGTCACGAGGAGGGCTTTGTTGGTCTCCCGATCCAGGCCCCGCTGGCGGGTGTAGACGCCCTTCTGTCCTATGAAGTCGTAGAAACGACGCGAAAGGATGCTGCGTGAGCCGCGCCCCCGCCCAATCATTTCAATTATGCCGCGCTCTACCAACGCGGGCAAGCGGACCTTAAGCCGCTCCGGGATCGGCTGTTCGCGGTGAATCAGGTCAATGACTAAGAAGTCGTCGGTGGTAAAGTCCGCCAACTGCTCTTGCCCGATCCGCTCCATGAACTGCACAAAGCGCGGATCCTGAACTTCACCGTGCAGCGTGACCGAAACCTGATAGTCGTCCGAGCCGCTGAAATCCGGGATGGCCTTGCTTTCCTTGATGCACTCCTCAAACATCCGGTTCATGCCCTGGCCGGAGCGCTCCACCAGTCCGCACTTCCCAAACGCCTCGGCGATGCGCCTGTTCCGCGGAACTTGCCGCACCAGGATGTTCTCCGGCGTGATGCCCGGCGGGAAGCCGCCCGGACTGACGATTTCGATGCGCCGGCCATATTGGCGCACAAACACCGAACCGCTCAGGCGATAGTCGCGATGGCTGACGGCGTTCAGGAGCGCCTCCCGAATCACGACTTCATTGAACGTTGGCACCTCCCGCATCAAGAAACCCTGCTGAAAGTGCTGACGCTCGTTTCGCAGATCAATCTTCTGCCACAACTCATCTTGAAAGGAGAAGAAGCCGCGCCGATACTCCTCGCGCTGTTGGGCCGGCCCCGATGCCTCGCTGGAGCGGTACTCGAAGACCACTTCCGCCTGAGCCAGGTGCTTGCTCAAGGCCTGCGCCGTGCCGAAGAGGATCAGCGCCGCGTAAGTGATGCCGGCCTCGGTTGCCAGTTCAGCGTCCTCCAAGAGTTCGACCGCCGAAACGCCTTGCGGCCGTGCCCGGCCTGAACGCCGTTCCCACAGCGTCTGGAAGGCTTGCATCGCCGTGACGTCCAGATCTGCCATGGTGGCGCCCGGGCAAAGCTGCGCCGAAAAGTCCGCCGTCTCCTCGCCGAAGAGGCGTTTGAGCCTGTCCGGGGTCATTGGCGCCAGGTCCTCGCCCGCTCGCATCCAATAAGCGCCTTCGTACTGGATCGGCATCCCTAGCGGATGCGCGGGTATGTCGAATACCAGGACCCGGCCGTCGCGATGAGCCAACGCTTCGGCCTCGACCCGCATGTGCAGACGTTCGACGAGACCGGCTTTGGTTCGTTCCAGGTTTTCAAATGCATTACTGCCTACGACTCGACGTGGACGCCGGTCCGTAACCCCGAGGATCAGCCTTCCGCCGCCTTCGTTGGCCAGGGCTACGCAATACTTCACCAGAGCTTCAAAGTGGAAATTGGATTTTGCTTCTTTGAACTCTAGGTGCTCGTCTTCTGCCGCCTGCATCCAGGCCTCAAGCTGTTCGATCGTGACGGTCATTCCGGGCTATTGAATTCCTCTTCGTCCAACAGATTCGTTGTCATCATACCGCGTTTCCTCATGATTATGCCGGATGACCTCGGCCAGGGCCACGGGCGGGGCGATAATGCCGGTCCCACCGGTCAGCCATCTGGAAGTCCAGTTGTTCACGCCGGCTCCAGTTGAGCAACCGCTGGCGCACTGAAGCCGCCAGATCTTTGGGTGTGCGCTCGGCATACGATGCTCTCGATATAGGGACGCATCACGTTCGCCACCCGGCAGATTCGCGCCATCTCCCACAGCTCATCCAGGTTGAAGCGGCGCTTTCGCCAGCCGTCCCGTAGCGCTTCCAGCGCCACGTCGAGCCCAAGCTTATGGCGGTACTTGAAACAGTCCGCCACGGTCTTGGCTGGCGTGGTCACCCTCACGGCAACTCCTTCGATGGTGTGGTCTTTAGTCCCGGCTTTCAGGGCTCGCCCTGAGAAGCGGACGATACGGATCGGCAGGTCCTCGACCGCTGGCCGGCGTGCCTTCGGATCAATCGCAATCCAGACCTCGGCCGGCGCCTGGGTGCCCAGGTCATGGAAACGCAGCGCGGAGAGCAGGCAGATGACGGCCTTAGGCACGCGTTTGGCCACTTGCGCCAGAGTGTGGTGCTCGCTGACATCAGCCTCTGCCAGCCGGTAAAGCCCACGCGCGATCCGCTCCAGTTCTCCCCGTTCGACCAGGCGGGTAAGATACTCGCGGGGGATGCCGACTGCCGCCAGATCGCGCGCCCGCAGAATGCCCTGCTTGCGAGCCAGGGCCAGGATTTGGCGGATTGGCTTTGAGCCATTTCCGTTAGTGGACGGATCGTTACGTATCGTCGGCATATATTAATATATACCGACATTTTGTAACATAGCTTTCATGGCAAGTCAACCCCTCGCCACACCATACCGATTTCGTCCGCCATCGGCTCTTGCCCTTGCTGGGATAGTGAGCTCGCTGCCAGCATCACCATGCTATCATGTCGTTTAGATTGCGGCTGTATTCCACAATTATGAAGATGCCGACGGCTATGCGCCTCAAGCCCTACAACTTCACCGACTACAAAGGAATAGCCTTTACCTTTGGCTTCCCGGTACCACGGGCCTTCGCCGCAATGATCTCGGGTCTGTATGAATTCAGTCGCGGTGATGCACGCAAGGTCTTTGAAATGTTCGAACGGCTCACCCACCTGATGCTCGACGGCGCCAACGCCCGCTACCAGCAAACGCCGCCTGAACTGTTCCCCATCGCTTCTCTCGGCGTGGACGGTGTTCATTATGGGTATGTGCTTCATGCGCCTGAGATAGAATCTGCCGACTATCCTATCGCTCAGTTTGCCCCAATGGATCGAGCGGGCATCACACTTGTTGGCCAATCCACAGCCGAAGCTCTGGAAAACATCATCGGCGATACCGTTGAGGCAGAGCAGGACGAATGGCAACGGCAGGAACTGGAACGCCTTAGTCAGATGCTGGGTTTGCGGCCAGCCGTGGATCGAACCAAGAAGCGGCAAGGGATAGACGACTATGCGCGGCCTGTTGAACCCTCTGTTCCGCCCGACTGGGCGTATGTGCCGACATCCGATGGTGCTGGTGTTCTGGCACCAAGCGATAGGTTTGCTGCTCTCCCAATTGAACCAATCGCTCCATACGCTAAAGCCGATTCCTACCTGCACGAGGCCGACCACGCCATGGCTCAGGGCCATCCCGCGGCAGCGCTGTACTACCTGCGCGAGGGATATTGGTATCACTGGACTGACCACCAAGTCGCACGCCGATTTTCCTATCGTCTGGCAACCACCTACGAAGAGCTTAAGCGGCCTTTACTGGCGGAAGTCTGCGCTTGGCGCGTCAAGCACTACTTTTCCTGAGCAGTTTCAGCCCCCGCTATTCACTCTCAAACCGCGCATCGATGGGCTCGGCAGGCCTCGGCGAACCGCGCCGGCCCCCTGCCGGCATGACAGCGCGGGGCACGGCCTCGAAGCGGCCGGACTGGCCTCGCTGGCGACTGCCTCGGCCCGCCGGCACTCCGAGCCGGACACCCTTCTTTTCAAGAGTGTCCAGGGGAGACGGCCGGCGATGCTCCAACGCGCTGCCGCCCGCCTTGGCAAGTTGCTGCGCAAGGTGCGTGTAACGCCGCGTCATCTCCAACGACTCGTGCCCCAGCAGCGCTTGCAACTCGAAGGCGTTACCGCCGCTCAGAAGGAACGTTGTCGCGAAAGTGTGCCGCAGCAGGTGACAGTGCAGGCGTGCGATCCCCGACTTGCGGCGTGCGTTGGAGACGATGTTCTGCACCGCTTTGAGCTCCAGGGCTTCTCCCTCCATCGTCAGAAACACATTCGGGGACGGGCTCTCGCCCCGGAAGATCGCGAAGTAACGCGTGAGTAGCCGGTGCGTGCGATTGCCAAACAGGACATAGCGCTCCTTAGCGCCCTTGCCCATCACCTTGGCCCGGAAGTTCTGCAGGTCAATGTCCTCGACTCTCAGCCCTGCCAACTCGCCGACGCGCACCCCCGTATCGAGGAAGAATCCCAAGATCGCCTGCCAGCGCGCGCCAAAGTGGGTGTTCGGGTTGTACATCGAGAATAGGGTCTTGATCTCATCGTCGCTCAGGATGTCAATCAGGGTCTTCGGCAGCTTAGGCAGTTTCAGGTCCTTGAACGGATTGGGGAACTGGTTCTCGGCCAGCCAGGTGCCGAAAGACCGGAAGATCCGAATCTGCTGGTGAAGCGTGGCCTTTGACAGCGGGCGCGCTTCGGTGGGCCGCAGCGGGTGGCCCTCATACACCTTGTCCTGAGACATGCGCTCGGTGACGTAGGCGCGCACAGCCTCCGGGGTGAACTTTGCCAGGGGGATTCTTGCCTCCGGGTCCCCGCCGGGCCGGAAGTAATCCAGCAGCCGCGTCAGGGTGTGCCGGTAAAGCTTGATGGTGCGCGGCGACAGGTTCCGCAACTGCATGTCGTTGAGATATTCCTGCACGATCGTGTCAACCGGTATCTTCGCCATCTTCTTCCCGAGTTTGCCGTTCATGAGTGGTATACCTCCAGTCGCCAGTCCGTGTCGATTCCCGGGTGATACCAGGCTGTTCCCGGCCATTCCCCGCCGAACGGCCTTAAGAAAAGCTGCTATCCACAGGTTGTTGGCGGAGCTGCTACCCATAAACGCAAATGACGGCTAGCAGCCTTGCGCACTTTGCAAGGAAACTAGCCGTCACGCGGAAAGGATGCTACGTACAGAGCGGGTGGCGGGATTCGAACCCGCGCATAGCAGCTTGGAAGGCTGCTGCCTTACCACTTGGCGACACCCGCGTTTTTACGGCCTTTTTGAGGCCTTGAAGACATTATAACGCAGAAGGCGGCTGCCCCCCGTTGCATTCCCGTGCCGCCCGCTGGCCCGTACTATAATGCCCACGCACTTGCGCTCGCGCCCGCCCGGTGGGAGTGATTCCAACCGATGCTTCGCCACCTGCTGCGGCGTTATGGCTTGTGGCCCACCATCCTCATGCTGAGCGTGACCGCGGTGGTGATTTCGGTGGCCCTGACGACCCTCATCGCTCACCTGTTCGGCGGCGGACTGGGCGCCATCGGCCTATTCATCGCCATCCTGGTCCCGGCTATCATTGCCTCGCTGTTTGGCTTGTTTGAGTTGCGCCTGCTCGACCAGCTGCAGAAAGCCGAAGACCAACTGCGCCTGCTCTCCACGACCGATGACCTGACCCAGGCCCACAACCGCCGGCACTTCCTCGATCTGGCTGAGCACGAACTGGCCCGCGCCCGTCGCCACGGCGAGACCCTGGCCCTGGTGCTCCTCGACCTCGACCGCTTCAAGCACATCAATGACACCTATGGCCACCTGGTCGGCGACGAAGCGCTGCGGCGGCTGAGCACCCTGTGCCGCGCTGGGCTGCGCGCCAGTGACCCGTTCGCCCGCTACGGCGGCGACGAGTCCACCATCCTGCTCCCCGCCACCCGCCTGCCGCAGGCCCAGGAGATCGTGGAGCGCCTGCGCCACAAGCGGGCCGATACCACACTCAGCATTCGCGGGCGGCCCTTGCGCGTCACCTTCTCCGCGGGCATCGCGCTCTACGACCCGAACACCGCCGCCGCCCAGAGCCTCGACAGTCTGCTCCAGCGCGCTGACGAAGCGCTTTACGCCGCCAAGAACACCGGCGGCAACCACAGCCAGGCCACCGCCCAACCGGCCCACGCCCCAACCTAAAACTAACGCGCCCGCCGGCGCGCCCGGCTGGGCGTGTCCTATCCCATACATGTTGGCACGACCCTTGCACGGCAGCCACAGGTACGACTGGTTGCTATGCGTGCGAATCTCATTGTGCTATACTCGCCCTTAATGTTCGCGGAATCGAAAGAATCAGCCGTGCAGCAGGTGGCGCGCAGGCTGCGCCGCTGGGGGGTCGGGGGGCCGGTCGCGGTGCTCCTCACCCACGGCGGCCCGCTCGCTTTCTGGGGGGCGCAGGCGCTCTACGCCGCCGCGCCGGTCCTGAGCGTCTTTGACGACGGCGCCGGCCTGCACCAACTGGCCGCCGTGCTCGAAGACCCGGCCGCGGCCCAAACGCTGGCGGCGGCGCTCACCGCCCCCGAAACCGCAGGAGCCGGACCAGCATGACCACCCAACTGTGGGGGCTGATCACCCTGCTCGCCTTCATGCTGCTGCTCCTCGGCCTGACGTTCTGGGCCGGCCGCAAGGGAGCGCGCCCGCGCGTGCTGCGCCGCATCGCCGCCTACCAAAGCCTGCCCGCCACCGTCGGCACCGCCGTCGAGACCGGCAAGCGCCTCCACTTCTCCCTCGGCACCGGCGCCATTGGCGACACCGACACCGCCGCCATGGTGGCCGGCCTGGTCGTCCTCGACCAGGTTTCCGCCGCCGCTGCCATGAGCGACCGCCCGCCCATCGTCACCACCTCCGACGGCACGGCTATGCTGCTGGCCCAGGATGTGCTCCGCAACGTCTATGCGCGCCAAAACGCCCTGGCCCGCTATGAGCCGGAAGCCGCCCAGGTCGTCGGGCAAACGCCCACGGCCTACGGTGCGGCGCAGACCATCCTTCCCCGCGACGAGGCCGTGGCCGGCGCGCTGCTGCTCGGCGCGGTGGGCACCGAGGCGGTCTTGCTCACCGAGGGCGGCCGCCGCGTCGGCGTCACCACGCTGGCCGGCTCCGACAACCTCACGGCGCAGGCCGCGCTCTTTGCCGCCGCCGACCATCCCGTCATCGGAGAAGACTTGTTCGCCGGGGGGGCCTACGTGGGTGGCCGCCCCGAACATCTCGGCAGCCTGGCGGCCCAAGACGTGATGCGGCTGCTCATCGGAGCCGCCATTCTCCTGGGCGTGCTGGCTAAGACCTTGGGGCTGTTCTAACCGGCAGCCCGCGGCGAGACCGACATCGTGCGCCTGCGTTTCTTCAACCTCCTCGCCACAGTCATCGCCATGGCGGCCGGCCTGGTCACGCTGCTGGGCTATTTCCTGCCGGTTAGCAGCACCGGCCCGCTGGCCGGGCTGCTCCCGGCGCGCACCCTGCTGCTGGCCGTCGTCAGCCTGCTCACCGCCTGGGCCGTGCTGGCCGGCGCCCTCAACCTGCTCATCGTCCACGGCCGCAAGTTCGTCAATCAGCGCCCGGGTTGGTTCTACAGCCTGTTCGTCCTGCTCGGCTTCGCGCTGGTCATCCTGGTCAACCTGCTGGCCCCGTATATTGGCTGGGGCCACGGCGCCGCCAACGCCGCCAACCAGTGGCTGCTCACCTACCTCGTCGGCGCGGGCGGCGCAGCCCTCGCCGGGCTGATTGCCTTCTTCCTGGTCTTTGCCGCCTACCGCCTGCTGCGCACCCGCCCGGCCGTCACCAGCGTCATCTTCATCCTCACCGTCGTCCTGGCCCTGCTGGTGCTCGCGCCCTGGCCCGCCGGCCTCGAAGGCCCCGCCGTGATCGGCGGCGCGACCCTGCGCGACCTGCTGCGCACCGCCACCCAAATGCCCGCCACCGCCGGCGCGCGCGGCTTGCTGCTGGGCGTGGCCCTCGGCGCCATTGCCACCGGCCTGCGCGTCCTGCTCGGCCTCGACCGGCCGTATGGTGACTGACGAGGCGTAGCCCATGCCCATCATGCGCTGCCCCTCGTGCGGCAAACCCAACCCCGATTTTCTGGACGTTTGCCAATACTGCGAGAAGCCGCTGCACCCCGCAACGCCGGCCTCGCCCGCGCCGGCCCAGCGCCCGGGCGCCGACGAAACGCTGGTCTCCGCCGCCGCCGTCCGCTGCCCATCCTGCGGCCGCGGCAACCCCGCCCACGTGGAAGTCTGCCAGCATTGCCAGGCGCGCCTCAAGCCGCTACTGGCCGGCGGCGCCGCCCCGGCCGCGCCCGACGTCGAAGCCGACGGTTCGGCCATCACGCTGATGCACCGCCTGCGCAGCATGGGCGCGGGAACACCCGCCGCCGAGCCACCCGCTGAGCCTGAAGAGCCGGCTGACCCCACCCCCGCCAACTGGATGAGCCGCCTGCGCGGCGTGGGCGAGACCACCCCCGACGCCTCCGCGCTGGAGCCGGACGACACCGCTCAGCCCAGCCCCAGCGAACCGCAAGCGCCGGCTCAAGAACCCGATTGGATGTGGACCGGCGCGCCGAGCGAGCCAGACGCGCCGCCGCCGGACCAGCCACCTTTAGCGGCCCCCACGCCGGGCAGCGCCGACCTGCCCGACTGGCTGCGTGACGCCAACGCGCCCACCCTGCCCGCCGCCGGTGACGCCCCGCCCGCCAAGCCGCGCCGCAAGATGACTGATTGGCTCAATGCCCAGGCCGGAGCCGGCCCGGTCACCCCGCCGCCCGCTGACGAGGTGCCCGATTGGCTGCGCAGCCTGGCGGGCAGCACCGGCACACTCACGCCCGCCGCCCCGCCCGAGCCGGGGTCGCCCGCGGCTCAAGCCCTTGGTTCGCCGGCCCCCGCCGGCGGCGACCTGCCCGATTGGCTCACGAGCATGCGCACGGCCACGCCGCTCAACAGCGACGACGCGCCGCCCCGGCCCCAGGCCTCGCCCGCGCACCGCATGCAATCGCTACCCACCTGGATGCGCACCGAGAGCGACGACCTCCCCGCGCCGGCCGCGCCGCCCGAAGCTTCCGCCGCGCCGCCGGTCACGCCCGAAGCGCCCGCCGTTGAGCTGCCGGCCCCCGAAGCGCCCGCCGACTCCACCGACGGCGATGAGACGCCGGCCTGGCTGCGCGCCATCATCACCCCCGGCGCCGCTGACGAGACCATTCCCGTCCCGGCCAAGCCTAAGAAGAAGAAAATGACCGACTGGCTGGGCAACCAGCCGCCGCCGCCGACCGAGGCCGTCGCTCCCGACGCCGACCTGCCCGATTGGCTCAAGGCGCTCTCGGCCGGTGACACCGTGGCTGCCGCGGCCGCCTCCAGCAGTTCCGTCGCCGAAGGTCTGCCCGATTGGCTGAAGCCCGCCGATGGCCTGCCCTCTGACGGGCTGCCCTTGCCGGGCGCCGCCACCGACGCCGACCTGCCCGACTGGCTGCGCGGCGTGAGCGCCGAGCCGGCCCCTCCGCCCAGCGCTGCCGCGCCGGAGTTGCCCGAGCCGGCGGCGCCTGAAACAATGGCCGCGCCGCCGCCCACGCCGGTCAGCGCGCCCGAGCCGGAGGCCCTCGCGCCCGCCCCCCAGGCGACCGCGCCCGCCGCCGAACTGCCTGAATGGCTCACCGCCCTGACCCCCGCCGCCGCTGGGGCCGCCCCGGCGGCGCTCGACGACGCGACGCTCGACTGGCTCAACACGCTTTCCGCTGAGCCGGCCCCGGCCGAGGCGGCCGGCGCGCCTGCCCCCGCCGAAGCAGCCGCCCCACCCGCCGCTGAGGCGACTTTGGCCGCCTCCGAGGCCGAAGCACTCGACCTCGGTTCGGCCGCCCTGCCCGCCGAAGCCCCCGCCTGGCTCGATGAGCTTAAGGCGGCCAGCCTCGCCCCGGCCACGCCCGCCGCCTCCGGCCCCGGCCCCGCGCCCGACACGTCTGGCGCCGAGCCGACCCCCGAAGCCGAGCTGCCCGATTGGCTCAAGACCATGCGCGGCCAGGCGCCCGCCGCCGAGCCGGCCTCCGACGACATGCCCGAATGGCTGCGCGCCATGCGCGGCCTGCCGACCACGGAAACCGAACCGGCGTTCGCAGACGCCGCGGCCGCCACCGCCGAGCCAGGCGCGCCCGCCGCGGCTGACGTAACGCTCGTCGGCGGCCGGCCGGCCGCCGCGCCCGACACGGGCCAACCCGCCGTCATCAACGCCGCCCCCGACGCCGCCGCGCTGCCCGCCTGGCTCGCCTCCATGCGCCCGGTGGATATTGCTCAGGCCGCCACCGGCGCCGCCGACAGCTACGAAGAGACCCTGGGGGTCCTGGCCGGCATGCGCGGCGTGCTGCGCGCCGAGCCGGCCGTGGCCCTGCCGCAGCGCGCGGCCCCCGCCGTCAACCGGCTCGAGGTCAGCGAGCAGCACAGCGCTCACGCCCGCCTACTGGCCGAATTGCAGCAGACCGAGGCCGCCGCCGTGCCGCGTCCGGGCAGTGCGCGGCGCGTGGCTCAGTCGGTGGAGCGCTGGGTGGTGTTCGCCCTGCTGGCCGCGGCCATCATTGCCGCGCAGTTCTATGGGCCGGGCCTGTTCGCGCCGCCCACCGGCCAACAGCCCGCGGCCGCGGCGGCCTACCAGCAGTTGGTCAGCGCCGGGGCGCAGTCGCACGCGCCGGGCACGCTGCCGCGCCCGGCCCTGATCGCCTTCGACTATGACCCCTCGCAGCAGGGCGAGTTGAACCCGGCCGTCGTGGTCGTCCTGCGCCAGCTCTTGGGCGCGGGTGTGCCGGTGGTGGGCCTGTCTATCCGGCCGGCCGGCGCGGCCGTGGGCCAGTTGCTGCTCACCCAGGTGGTCCGCGACCTCAGCGCCGAGGGGCAATTTAGCTACACCTATGGCACGCACTACCTCAACCTGGGCTACCTGCCGGGCGGGCCGGTCGGGCTGCTGCAATTTGCCACCGCGCCGCGCTCGGCCTTCACCAACGACTTCACCGAAGCCTATGGCGACGCTCCCCTGTGGAACGCGCCCGCCGTGGCCCAGGTTGATGCGCTGGATAAGTTCAGCCTGATCGTGCTCGTCTCAGGCGCGCCGGAGGCTACGCGCGCCTGGATCGAACAGGCCCAACTCGGCGCGCCCAACGTGCCCGTCATTGCCGTGGTCAGCGCCGGCGCCGAGCCGCTGGTGCGGCCGTATCTGACCGCGCCCTCAGCCGCCGAGGCGCCGTCGCCGCAACTCGACGGCTTGGTCGTCGGCCTGGGCGGCGCGGCGGTGCTGGAGCAGCAGATTAGCCGGCCGGCAGCGGCCTCGGCCGCCTGGCCGGGGCTGGGCGGCGGGCTGCTGGCGGCCGCCAGCCTGATCCTGCTCGGCAACCTGGTGCTCGGCCTTCCGGCGCTCTTGCGCCGCAGGAGATAGGCGCGCGCATGGACGTTCTCGGCGGCTTCCTGGCCCTGGGGCTGACGCTGGCGCTCTTCACCTACCTCGCCGGCGACAATCCCGTCTACCGCATCGCGGCTCATCTGTTCATCGGCCTCACCAGCGGCTACGTGGTGGTGCTGGCCTGGTATAGCGTCATCTGGCCCAACCTGGCCGGCCTGGCGCGCGTGGGCAGCAGCGGCGATGCAGTCGCCATCATCGTCACGGCGTTGGCCGCCCTCATCGGCGGCGTGGGCGGCGTGTTGTTGCTGCTCAAGACCGTCCATGTCGCTCCGCGGCTGGGCGGGTTGGTCGTCGCCTTCATGCTGGGCGTCGGCGCGGCCGTGGCGGTCGGCGGGGCTATCACCGGCACGCTGCTGCCGCAGATCAGCGCGGCCATGGTCTCGTTGCTGCCGCGGTCGGCGGGCCAATCGTTGGGCGAGGTGCTGGTCGAGGGCCTCTTCACCCTGGTGGGCACGCTCGCCACGCTGGGTTTCTTCTGGTACGGCGGCAAGGCCGAGCCGGGCAACCCGGTCGAGCGCCCGGCCCTCCTGCGCCCCATCGCCGCGGTGGGGCAGGTCTTCATCGCCGTCACCTTCGGCGTCATGTATGCCGGAGCGCTGGCCGCCAGCGTGGCGCTCTTCGCTGAACGCCTGTCGGCCCTGACGAGGTATCTGGGCCTGTGAGCAACGGCAACGTGCCTTCCGCCGACACCATCCTGGCCGTGGATTTTGGCACGGCCACCACACGCGTGCTGCTCTTCGACGTGGTGGCCAACGTCTATCGCTTCGTCGGCTATGGCGAGGCGCCCACCACCATTGACGCCCCCTACCACGACGCCTCGGAGGGCCTGCGCCACGCGCTAGCCGAGCTAGAGGCCGTGACCGGCCGCGTGGTGGTGGACGAGAACGCCCGCCTGCTGATGCCCGCCGCCCCAGACGGCCGCGGCGTGGATAGCTTTGTCGCCACCTCTAGCGCCGGGCCGGCCGTGCGCGCCTTGCTGGTCGGCTTGCTGCCAGATGTCTCGCTGGCCGGCGCGCGCCAGTTGGCCGACGGCGCCTACCTGGCCGTGCGCGACAGCTTCAGCCTGGATGACACGCGTGGGCAAGACCAGCAGATTGACGCCGTGATCGCCGCGCGGCCCGACCTGCTGGTGATCGCCGGCGGCACCGACGGCGGCGCCAGCGATGCGCTCCTCAAGCTGGTCGAGACCATCAGCCTGGCCTGCCACTTGCTGCCGCCCAACAACCGCGTCAAGGCGCTCTTCACCGGCAACCCCGCCCTCCAGCCGCGCATGCAGGAACTGCTGGGCCGCGTGGCCGCCGTCAGCGTCGCGCCCAACGTCATGCCCGACCTCGACCACCGCCAGCTCGGGCCGGCTCGCGCCGCGCTCAGCCAGGTGTATGAGACCCTGCGCGTGGAGCAGGTGGGCGGCTTTAACGAGCTGGCGCAGTGGACGGGCGGGCGCATCACGCCCACCGCTCAGGCCGAAGGCCACTACGTCCGCTTCCTGAGCAAGCTGCCTGAGGGCCAGCGCGGCGTGTTGAGCGTCAACGTCGGCTCCGCCAACACCTCCGTGGCGGCCGCCTGGAACGGCCGGCTTTATCTCAACGTGCGGCCCGAGTTGGGCGTGGGCACGGCCGCCGCCAACGCGCTGGGCGATACGCCGCTTGACCAGATCGCGCGCTGGCTGCCGTTCCCCATCGGCGACGACGCCCTGCGTGAGTTTGTGCTCAACAAGAGCGCTTACCCGCACACCGTGCCCGCCGAACCCGAAGATTTGGCCCTGGAGCTGGCGCTGGCGCGCCACGTGATCCGCGCTGCCCTGCGGCGGGCGCGGCCTACCTGGCCCGAAAACGCGCCCGGCCCGCGCCCCGAATTGCTGCCCTGGTTTAGCCTGATCCTCGGCGGCGGCGCCGTGCTCGGGCGCGCGCCCCGGCCGGGGCTGGCTGCCCTGGTGCTGCTCGATGCCCTGCAGCCCGCCGGCGTAACCCGCCTGGTGGCGGATGCGCGGCATCTCGCCGCGGCGCTGGGAGCGGTGGCCTACACCAACCCGCTGGCGACGGCGCAGATCCACGACTCGCTGGCCTTTACCGACCTGGGCGTGGCGGTGGCCGTCGTCGGCCGCGCGCGCGCCGGTGAACCGGCTTGCAGCGTGAAGCTGACCGAAGACGGCGGCGCCGAGCGCGAGCTAGAAGTCGGGTACGGCTCACTCGAGGTGCTGCCGCTGGCGCTGGGCCGCACGGCCAAGCTCACCGTGCGCCCGCGCGCCGGCTTCAACCTGGGCCAGGGCCTCGGCCGTGGCCGCACCATCACCGTCACGGGCGGCGCGGTGGGCGTCATCATTGACGCACGCGGCCGGCCGATCGCCTTCCCGCGCCTGCCTGAGCAGCGCCAGGCGCTGGTGCAGACCTGGATCAACAAGCTGGGCGGGGTCTAGTCGATGCCGTACATTCCGCCCACGTCGCATGTGACCCTGCTGGCGACGCTGCGCCGCGAGCGCCTGCTGCCCCTGGCCGGCGACGTGATTGCGCAGGCCCGCCAGCGCGTGGAAGCGGCCGATGTGGTCGCCCACACCTTCGTCGCTGACCGGCATCACTTGGTGGATGTCGGCCGCAAGCTTGGCTTGCCCGACGACCAGGCCGACAGCGCCCTTGTTAAGCAAGACGGCGACCTGGTGAAGCAGGGCGAGCCGATTGCCGTGCGCAAGACAGCCCTCGGTCTGCGCAAGCTCACCGCCCGTTCGCCCGCCGATGGCCGGCTGGTGGCGGCGGCCGGCGGCAAGGCCCTGGTCGCCGCGATTTCCAAGCCGTTTGAGCTGCGCGCCGGCATCCCCGGCCAGGTGGTCACGATCTTGCAATCGCGTGGGGTGGTGCTGGAGACCACCGGCGCGCTGCTGGAGGGCGTGTGGGGCAACGGCCGCGAAGATTCAGCCCCCTTGCGCCTGCTGGGCGACAGCCCCACCAGCACGCTCACCGCCGCTTTAGTAGACATGAACCTGCGCGGCGCGCTGTTGGCCTGCGGCCAACTGGCCGACCCGGCCGTGCTCAAGACCGTGGCCGACGTGCGCCCGCGCGGCCTCATCGTCGGCGGCCTGGCGCCCGGCCTCGTCGCCCAGGTCCGCCGGCTCGACTTCCCTCTGCTGGTGGTGGAGGGCTTCGGCCAGCGCGGCTTTTCGGCCCCGGCCTACGCGCTGCTCAAGAGCAACGCCTGGCGCGAGGCCTGGCTCAACGCCATCGTCTGGGATCGTTTCAGCGGCAAGCGGCCGGAGCTGATTGTGCCGCTGCCCAGCCCCAGCGCGCCGCCGCCCGCGCCGGCGCAGGGCGAGGCGCTGGCCGTGGGCAAGCGCGTGCGCGTGCTGCGCGGGCGCGAAGCCGGCAAGATCGGCGCCGTGCTCGAACTGGGCGAGACGCCCGTGCTCATCGCCAGCGGGCTGCGCGTGCGCGTGGCGCGGGTGATGTTGGAAGGCGGGCCGGCCGGCGGCAGCGCCGTGCCGTTCGCTAATCTGGAGCTATTGGAATAGGGGCGCGTGGGGGGCGGCCGGCCAGGCGCCCGGCGCCGAGTGCTGGCAGTTGCCGGTTCACGCCCGGAAGCGCGGCCCGGTCAAGGAGGCAGTGATGGCTGAAGAAGAAACGTTGGAAGTCGAAGGCCCGCCCCCGGAGGAGTCATCGAACCGGCTGTTCATCATCCTGGCGGTGCTGCTGGGCAGCATCTTCATCATCGGCCTGCTGTGCATCGGCCTCTACGCGGTCTTCATTGGCCCGCGCATGGCCCAGGCGCGCCAGACCGAAGCCGCCCAGATCAACGCCCAGAACACGCAGATCGTGGCTCAGAACACCGAGGTCGCGGCGCAGATGACCAGCGCCTTCGTCTCCGGGCAGGAGACGCAGGTGGCCCAGGCGGCTAGCGCCACCGAGGCGGCCATCCCCGATACCGTCACTCCGCAGCCCACCAATACCCTGGTCATTGCGCCGACCAGCACCGCCACGCCCGAGCCGACTGAGACCTCGCCGCCGACTGAGACTCTGAGCGCCGAGCAGCTCAGCGGCACCGCCACGGCGGAGGCGGCCGGCGATGTGTCGGGCGGCGACGTAACCGCCTCGCCCACAGCCACCACCGGCTCCGGCGGCGCGGCCGCCACCGCCACCCGCCTCGCCAGCCGCACCCCCAGCCAGGTCTCCGGCACGCAGGCGGTGCAGGTGACCACCACCGGCACGCCCGGTACCAGCGTCCCCGGCGCTACCTTCACCCCGCGCCCGACCGAGCTGCCCGACACCGGCTTCGCCGATGACGTCGGCGTGCCCGGCCTGGTCATTCTGGGCCTGGGCCTCATCGTCGTGGTCATTATTGCGCGGCGGCTGCGCCTGGCCGTGCGCTAAAGCCGCCGCTGTGGCGAGCCGGCCCGAGCGCGCTCACCGCTGAGCGCGCTCGGCGTCTTTAAGGGGCGCGCGGCCTTTGCGCTTTGCCGTTCCTGATATACATTATTCGCGTTCACCCGCCGCGTTCAGGAGCCTGGCCGTCTATGCCGCACACCACGCAGCTCATTTTCAACCCCATGGCCGACCGCGGCCACTCCGGCGAGCGCGCCTCCGACCTGCGGGCCATGGTCGCCGACCAGGGCGGGGCCGACTGGCACGGCACCGAGTACCCGGCCCAGGCCACCGAGGTGGCCGCGCGCGCCGCCGACAACGGCTACACCACCCTGGTGGCGCTGGGCGGCGACGGCACCGTTCACGAGGTCATCAACGGCCTCATGCGCATCGCGCCCGAGCGCCGCCCGCGCCTGGCCATCGTGCCCATCGGCTCGGGCAACGACTTTTCTTTTGCCGCCGGCGTGGCCGCCAACCCACAGGAAGCCGTGCGCCGCGCCTTCACCGGCAGCGAGCGCTGGGTAGATGTGGCCCTCATCCGCGACGGCAGCGGCCGATCAGAATACTTCTGCAATACCTGCGGCATCGGCTTCGATGCCGCCGTTAACATTCGCACCCGCAAGGTCAAGTTCTTCACCGGCTTCTTCATGTACCTGACCGCCACGCTGCAGACCATCGCCCGCAATTTCATCGCGCCGCACATGCAGGTGCAGTTCGACGGCGGCGCGCTCGATCAGCCCATCCTCATGCTCACCGTCGGCAACGGCCCGCGCGAGGGCGGCGGGTTCAAGACCACCCCCGCCGCCCGCGTAGATGACGGCTTGCTCGACTTCGTGTACATCAGCCAGGTATCGCAGTTCCGCATGTTGCAGTTGCTGCCCAAGGTCATGAACGCCACGCACGTCACCGAGCCGGATGTCAAGCTGGGCACGACCACCCGCCTGCGCGTCAGCGCCGATCGCGCCCTGCCCATCCACATTGACGGCGAGCTTTTCGCCCCCTACGAGGCCAACGTGCGCGCGGTCGAGATCGAAATCGTCCCGCGGGCTATTTGCCTGGTGGCCTAGCGCGCCTTCCGCGCCATGCCCGACCTGCGCCGCGTTTTGGCCGACCATGATCTCGCGCTGCTGCGGCTCATCGCCGAGCTGTGGGGCCAGGGCCTAGCCGCCGGCAGCCAGCGCGAGGCCGTGGATGAGTTGGCCGCCGCCATGCTCCAGCCGGAGCGCGCCGCGGCTCTGGTGGCCGATCTGCCCCCCGCCGCGCGCGCCGCCTTCGAGACGCTGGCCCGCCCCGGCCGCCAGCCGCTGGCCGCCTTCGCCCGCCGCCACGGCGAGCTGCGCGCCATGGGCCCCGCCCGCCGCGACCGCGAAAAGCCCTGGGCCAACGCCCCCACCGCCACCGAGACGCTCTGGTATCGCGGGCTGATCGGCCGCGCCTTCTTCAGCGAAGCGGGCCGCCACGAGGAATACCTCTTCGTCCCCGACGACCTGCGCTCGCTGGTCTACGTGGCCCCTGCCGCGGACGCCGCCGTCCCCGCTGCGCCGCCCGGCCGGCCGCTGCTGCCGAGTGCAGCGAGCGCCGCGAACGTCGCGAGCGCCGGGCCGCCGGCTTCGCTGGCCGCCGCCGATGACAGCGTCACGCTGCTGGCCTACTTGCAGGTCATTACCGTCCGAGCCGAGGCCGGCGGCGCGCTCGACCAGCGCAGCCCCGCCCCGCCCGCGCCCGGGTCAGATGCCCCGGCGCTGCCCGCCCGCCACGCCGAAGCGCTCGCCCGCTACCTGCGCCAGCCGGAGGCGCTGCCGCTCTACCTGACACTGCTGCGCGCGCTGGGCCTGCTCACCGAAGCCGCGCGCGAGCCTTTTCAGCTCATCCCAGAGAAAGTGCAGCCTTACTTGCAGGCGTCGCCCGCCGCCCGCCTGCGCGCCCTGGCCGAGGCCTGGCGCGGCAGCCCTGATTGGAATGACCTGCTGCATGTGCCCGGCCTGGCCTTCGAGGGCGTCGGCTGGCGCAACGATCCGCTCGCCGCGCGCCAGGCCGTGCTGGCGCTGCTGGCCGCCGTGCCCGCGGGCGTCTGGTGGTCTACCCCGGCCTTCGTCACCGCCCTGAAAGATCGTCAGCCCGACTTTCAGCGCCCCGCCGGTGACTACGACTCCTGGTACATCCGCGCCGCGCTTCCAGCGCAGCCTCACCGCGCCGCTGGCGGAGCCTACCTGCGCGGTTTTGAGAACTGGGACCGCGTGGATGGCGCGCTGGTCCGCTGGCTCATCGGCCAACCTCTGCGCTGGCTGGGACTGGTGGAGGTGGCGCCAACGGCCGCCGAGCCGGGTTTCCGCCTGACACCCTACGGCGCGGCGCTGCTCGACCGGGCCGCCTGGGACGCGGACGCCGACCCCAGCCCCGTCGCCGCCCTCGACCTGGACCCGACCGGCCTGGTGCGCGTGCCTGGGGCGGCCCCGGCCTACGATCGCTTTCAATTGGCCCGCCTCACCGATTGGCTGCCGCCCGAGGCGGCGGGCGGCGTGGTTTACCCCTATCGCCTTTCGCCCGCCGCGCTGGCCCGCGCCGCCCGCAAGGGCATTACCGTTCCACGCATCATTCAGTTCTTGGAGCGCGCCGCGGCCGGGCACTCGGCGCTGCCCGCGCTGGCCGCCGCCCTGCGCCGCTGGGAGCACAACGGCCCGGAGGCCGCCCTGCTCGACACCGTGGTCTTGCGCCTCGCCACCCCCGAAGTGCTCGACCTGCTGCGTCGCACTCCCTCTGTGCGCGATCTGCTGGGCGAAAGCCTCGGCCCTGCCGCCGTAGCCGTGCGCCGCGAGCGCGCCGGCGAGCTGCGCGCCGCCCTGGCCGCCCTGGGCCTGCTGACCGATGGCGACTTGCCCGGTGGCGCTCGCGCCTAAGCCGACAGGCGCGTCAGGCTTTCGTCAGGCGTTTTGCCAGACTTGTCGGTTGACGCCTATTCAGATTGAAAATATCCTGAAGATGTTCGTGAGTGTCTCGGCGCGCTCGTTTTTTCTCTAACCTGCCTTGGCCGCCTGCCTGGGCCTAGCTGAAAGGATTTCGTCATGACTTACCCGGTTGTCAACGACACCCTTGCCACCGGCCTGGTGGATGATTGGGTCAACCTCGCCAAGGATTGGAAGGCGGCGGCCGGCAACGACCCGGAGCGCAACCGCCTGCAAAAGCTGCTGGATCACCAGGGCGAATTGGTCCAGGCCCGCTTGCTCCACGACATTGGCACCATTGAGCAAGGCTTTGCCCAGCACCAGCAGACCGTCGCCCGGCTGGAGCGCGAAGCCGTCGAGTACATGGCCGACGCCAAGCAGGTGACGGCCGGCATCAAGAAGGACCCCACGCGCAAGGAATTGCAGGACCAGCTCAAGCACTTCGCCAAGCAGATTGCCGACCGCGCCACGGCCATTGACCGCGACGCCCACGACTACGGCGACTCGTGGCGCACCTATCGCGCTAACCCGTGGGGTGGCGCCGCCAACGTGCTCAAGTTTCCCGACAAGTTCATCACCGAGTTCATGGCTCGCCGCGCCGCCATCATCAACGACCAGAAGGCCATCGGCACTTCTCTCGAAAAGGTGCGCGCCCTCAAGCGCGAGGCCGACAGCCTGACGCTCATCGTCAACAAGGCCGCCATGAAGCAGGGCATCAAGGCCGGCACCGGCGCGCAGCGCCCGATCACCGACGCCCGTAAGATCGCCGCCGACGGCGCCGCGCAGATCGCCACGCTGCTGGCCGACCTCAAGGTCCCCAAGAGCTTGCAGCCCAAGCCCGATTCGATCACCGCCAACGCCAAATCGCTTAACAACACGGTCACCGGCAAGAACTGGCCCAAGGATGCCCCCGGCATGAAGACCTTCGAAGGTCTGTGGAAGAACGCCGAGGCGGGCTACAAGCGCATGGTGACTTACGAAGCCAACATGAAGAAGCTGTACGTCAACGTGCAGAAGGGCCTGCGCAGCACCGAGATGAAGGATGCCCAGGTCAAGGCCAGCCTGGTGGCGATTGTCACCGACATCAAGGCGGCCGGCACGTTGCTCAAGGCCAAGGCTAAAGACTACGCCTCGGCCAAGGCTGCCTATCCCAAGATCGCCGCCGCCTACCAGGCGTCGCTGAAGGCCAAGAAGAAGTAAAGCGCCAGACCCGCCGCCTCGCCCGCCCGCGCCCCTGCACAACCCGCGCCCCTGGTGATAATTCACCCGGGGCGCGTTGGTTGCTCCGGCCGCGCCGCCAAATTGCCCCTTGCCAAGCCCGCTGTTCTTTTCTACCCTTAGTGGCGCAGCGCGCCCACACTCTCGCGCTGCCCGGGTGCCCATGCCGTCTGCCTCTCCAGCTCAGCGCGCCACCGCCGCCTTTCAAGCGGCCTTCCACACCGATCCGGCGTTCACGGCCCGCGCCCCCGGCCGGGTGAACCTGCTGGGCGAGCACGTGGACTACAACGCCGGGTGGGTGCTGCCCGCCGCCATTGACCGCGCCGCCTATGTAGCCGCCGGCCCCGCCGCCGAAGACGGCCTGGTGGAGATCGTCGCGCCCGACCTGGGCGCGCAGGTGAGCTTTCGCCTCGCCGACCTGCACAACAAGCTTGACAGCCTGGGCGCCGAGCTGCCGCGCTGGGCCTGGTACCCGGCGGGCGTGGCCTGGGCGCTGGCCGAGCAGGGCCTGGCCGTGACCGGTCTGCGCGCCGTGTTGGCCTCGGACGTGCCGGTGGGCGCGGGCCTCTCCTCCTCCGCTGCCGTGGAAGTGGCCTTCGCCACGGCCTGGCAGCACCTGGGCGGGTGGCGCTTGCCCGCGCTGGAGATGGCGCGGCTGTGCCAGCGGGCCGAGAACCAATATGTCGGCGTGAACAGCGGGCTGATGGATCAGTTCGCTTCGGCTTGCGGGCAGGCTGGGCGCCTGCTGCGGCTCGACTGCCGCACGCTGGCCTGGCAGGCGGTGCCGCTGCCGCCCGGCGTCAGCATCGTGGTGGCCGACACCACGCTACGCCGTGAGTTGGGGCAGAGCGCCTACAACCAGCGCCGCGCCGAATGCGAGGAAGCCGTGCGCGGCCTGCGCGCCGCCCTGCACGACGAGTCCATCCAGGCCCTGCGCGATGTATCGCCGGCCGACTTCAACGCCCACGCTGCCGCGCTAGAGCCGGTGGTAGCCCGCCGCGCGCGGCACGTAGTGGAGGAGTGCGCCCGCACCGAAGCGGCCGTGGGCCTGCTGCAAGCCGGGCGCGTGGCCGACTTTGGCGCGCTGATGAACGCCTGCCACGCCAGCCTGCGCGACCTGTACGAGGTCTCTGGCCCCGAGTTGGACGCGATGGCGAGCGCCGCCCAGGCGCTGCCCGGCTGCTATGGCGCGCGGCTCACCGGCGCGGGCTTCGGCGGCTGCACCGTTAACCTCGTCGCCAGCGAGGCGGTTGCGGCCTTCGTGCCCGCCCTGGCCGCCGCCTACCACGGGGCCACCGGCCTTACCGCCGAGATCTACGTCTGCCAGGCCGCTGCCGGGGCGGGCCTCCTCCCGCCGACCGAGTAAGACCTTCTGCCCCCCGCACGGCCCTCCCACCTCCCACTTCCCATGTCCCGCCGCTCGCCTCGCCCGCGCCCCAAGACCCGCGCCGAACTGCTGGCCCGCGAAGCCGCCGACTGGGCCGAGCTGACCGACGCCTGTCGCGGCTTGCCGGAGGCGGCCCTGCTCGCGCCCGGTGCTTCTGGGCCAACGTGGAGCGTCAAGGACGTGCTCAACCACGTCGCCGCCTGGCAAGAGGCCGCCCTGCGCATCATCCCGGAGTACCTGGCGGGCCGCCGCGCCACGCTCGGTCATGGCACCGATCGCTTCAACGCCGAGCAGCACGCCGCCGATGCGGGCCGCAGCCTGGCCGCCACGCGCCGCCGGGTGCACGCCAGCCGCCGCGCCCTGCTGGCCCTGCTCGACCAAGTGCCCGACGCCGCGCTGCTCGACCCGGCGGGCCGCATTAACTGGTGGGTGCGCTACACCACCTACAGCCACTACGGCGAGCACATCGGCAACCTGGCTGCCTTCGCCGAGCAGCGCCGCAAATAAAAACGGGCCAGGCGCAAAGGCCTGACCCGTTGGGGTTGCCGCACCGGCAGACTCACTTCGCGCTCACTGCCGCCCCCGTGCGCGCCGCGCTCTGCGGCTTGATCGGCACGTTCACCGCGCCAATTCCGCCCACGATCAGCAGCGAGCCGATCAGCAGCCGCCAGTCGGCCGGCTCGTGCAGGAAGACAATGCCCAAGACCAGCCCGATCACCGGGAACACATAGGTCACCAGGCTCGTGCGCGTCGGCCCCCAGGCGTTGATCAGGTGGAAGAACAGCATATAGGCCAGGCAAGAGCCGAGCAAACCCAGCCACACGATGGCGAACCAGGCCAGCGGCGTATCCGGCAGGTTCATGGGCCGCTCGACCGCGGGCGTCACCACCCACATCAGCGCATCGGCGATCAGCAGCACCATGCCGGTCTGCAAGATGGGCGGCTGCCCGCGCAAGTGCCGCCGCGAGAAGGTGGCCGCCACCGCATAGGACAGCGACCCGCCCAGCACCGCCGCCTGGCCCCACAGCCCGGCCCCGGCGAGCGCGTCGCGCAGCACCTCCGGCGCGAAGTCGCGGCTGACCAGCACCACGATGCCCACAAAGCCCAGCGCCAGCCCGGCCAGCTTGGGCAGGGTGATCTTCTCGTCGTGCAGCCAGAAGTGCGCGCAGACGATGGTGAACAGCGGCACCGTGGCGTTGAGGATGGCCGCCAGGCTGCTGGCGATGTACTGCTCGCCCCAGGTGATGAGCACGAACGGCACCGCTGTGTTGAACACGCCCATGAAGGCGAAGGCCGCCAGCGTACGCTTGCTCAAGCTTAGGCCCTGCTTGCGCGCCAGCATGATCAGCGCCAGCCCCAGCAGCCCGAACAGCAGCCGGAAGGCCACCAGCGTGAACGGCCCGGTTTCGGCCACGGCGATCTTGATCCACAAGAACGATGAGCCCCACACGATGCCCAGCAATCCGAACACGAGCCATTGTTTCATGTGTGCCTGGTCCTCGCTTGGCCTTAACCTTAGCCGCCGCGCCGCCGGACCGGCGCGGCGCTGTGCCCGTTGCGCGCCGGCCGGCGCTCGGCCTGCGGCGCGGCCGCCCGCAGCGGCCCGCCCTCTTTCACCGCCGACAGCGCGATCATCGTCACGCTGCGCAGCACGGTCAATTGCCCCCGAATGCGATGGATGAGCGCTTGCAGCGCGCTGGGATCGCTCACGCGGGTCTTGATGATGAAGCAGTCTTCGCCCGCCACACTGTAGCACTCCAGCACGTCTGGGTCGGCGGCCAGGGCCTGCACCCCGGCGGCGTGCCGGTCGTCGTAGGCGGCCGTCAGCCGGATGAAGGCCGTCAACGGCTTGCCCAGCGCCTGCGGGTCTACCTGCACCGTGTAGCCGCGGATGACGCCGCGCTGCTCCAGCTTGCGGATGCGCTCGAAGACCGAGGGCGCTGTCAGCCCCACGTCCTCCGCGATCTCCGCATTGGTGCGGCGCGCGTTGGCTTGCAGCAAGTCGAGAATCCGGCGGTCAACGTCGTCGAGCGTCACCATGCGCCCTGCTTTCCTCAGCTCCCCATCCGCCGCTGACTATAGCGCCGATTTGGCCGCTTAGCCAACTGACACTAAGCACAATAGCGCGAATGCCTAATTTGGTTAGGACTACCAACGCTTGCTCCTATTTTGACACGGTTCGCCAGCCGTGCGCCAGAGTCCCCGGAGGCCCCTAGAGTCTCTTGAAACCCAGCCCTAGCGCGCCCCTTCCAGCGCCAGCAGCCGCTGCTTGGTCGCCACCCCCTGGCGGCCCAGGTAGCCGCGCAGCGAGCCGTCGGCCGCCAGCACGCGGTGGCAGGGCACCACAATCGGCAGCGGGTTGTGGCTGAGGGCCTGGCCCACCGCCCGCGCCGCCCTGGGCCGCCCGATCTGCCGCGCCAGCTCGGCGTAGGTGCGCACCTGCCCGCGCGGGATGCGGCTGGCGGCCAGCAGCACCTGCCGCTGGAAGGCCGTCACATGGCTCAGGTCTACCGGCAGCTCGAAGGTCGTGCGCCGCCCAGCCGCGTACTCGGCCACCTGCCGCGCGGCGGCCCCGGCCCTGGCCGGGTTGCGAACGGGCGTCTGCCCGGTCTGCTGCCGCACCAGCGCCAAGAAGGCGGCCTCGGTCAGGCCGAAGCGCACCGACACCAAGCCGCGCGCGCTCAGCGCCACGTAGAGCGGGCCAAGGGCGCTGCGTTCTAGCCCGGCGTACCACAGCGGGTCGGCGGCGGCCCGGAGGGTGGCGCGCGCGCGGGCAGTGGCGCGGGCGGTGGCGGCGGGCGCGGGGCCGGCCGCGTAGAGGGCGTCGAGCGCCTTGGTCACCGCATCGGGGGCGGGGGCCTGCGTTTCTAGCCAGGGGTCGTGGGGCAGGGTGGGGGTCATGGTCGTCTCTCTCTCACCAATCCAGTTGGCGCAGCTTCTTCAGCGCCTGATAGACGTTGGCGCGCGCGGCGGCCGGCGTGCAGGCCAGCGCGGCGGCGATCTCGGCGTAATCCAGTTCCTGATATTTGCGCAGGATCAGCGCCGCGCGCTGCTGCTGGGGCAGCGCCGCCACGGCCGCCGCCACGGCCCGCAAGGTCTGGGCCTGGGCTGCTTGTTCGGCCACGCCGGGGCCAGGGGCGGCCAGGTCGGGGTCGAGCGCGCTGGCGCGGGCGGCGGCGCGGGCCGCGCGTTTCTGATGCGTGCGCGCCACGTTGGTGGCGATGCGGTAGAGCCAGGCGCGGTGGTTGGGGTGGTCGGCCGCGCGGCCATACGCCCGGAACGCCCGCAGGAAGGTCTCCTGCAGGGCGTCCTCGGCGTCGGCCGGGTCGCGCAGCAGCCGCCACAAATAGGCGTGCAGCGCGGGGCCATGGATGGTCAGCAGGGTGTCAAACGCAGGCGGCACGGCGAGGGTTCCTCTCACAGAGTATAACCATCGCCGGCCGCGCGTGTGAAACGCCGGGGGAGCGCAGTTTAGCGGATGACCTGTGGGATGAAGAGCGTATCGTCCTCGTCGAACAGCGGAAAGTGAATGGCCATTTGCAGCGCGGCGACCTCGGCGGCGAAGCGATGGGGTTGCAGCACCCGCACCTGGGTCGCCAGGGCGTAACGCTGCCCGGCGGCATCCTGGTAGGTCAGGCTCAGAGCGTGGTCGCCCGCCGCGATGGGGAAGACGGTGAGCGCGGGGGCGTCTCCCACCCACCGGCCATCCAGCCGCCACTCAACCGCGCGGACGGCGCGCGGGTCAGCCACGCGCAGCGCCAGCGCCTCATCGGTGCGCAGCAGGGTGCGGCCGGTCATCCCCGCCGCCAGCGCCGTGCCCGGCGTGGCGGCCGACCCCACCGGCGCGAACCAAGCTGAAAGCAGCGCTGTCACCAGCAGCAGCGCGTGCGGTAACCAATGCGTCAGGCGGTTCATGATAGCGCCTGTTTTATGGCTTAACTTCTATCGCATTGATCGGCCGGCAGTCATTGGCCTGGCAGCCGTAGGCGCTGCCGTTGCCGCCCGAGTCATAGTAGATCTGCAAATTCTTGCCCAGCGCTTTGGCCGTCAGCATGACGCTGAGCACGCGGTTGGCGTTCTTCGAGTCGGAGGTGGGCGCGGCGAAGTAATAGATGGTGGTCTCGGCGGGCGCCGTGCAGAGCACGTGAACGCGGGTCGAGAACACGCCGATATAGGAGGGGGTGCAGGTGAACACCGCCTCGGTACTGCCGGGGGCCAGGGCCACGCTGGGCGCGGCCGCCGCCTGGGCCGCGCCCGGCGGCGCGACGATCAGCCGGTTGAGTTGCGGGCCGGCGGCCAGGCCGATCAGGATGGCGGCGAGGCACAGGAACGCGGTTTTCCAACGAGGTGAGAACGACACAGGCGCCTCCTTTTTCCAGCCAGAGTCGGCCGAGCGTGTCGGGGAGGTCGCATTGGGTACGCCGGCCGGCTCAGCAGACTGTTGACCAATGCGTAACCCCTATTGTAGACCAAACGCGGGCGGCGTATGCTTAAAAAAGGGCAAAACCTTCGGAAAATTGTCCTATTTGATCGTGACGTTGCCGATGCCGGCGTTGAGTTCCAGGTCGAGGTAGTCGCCGTCTGTGTCAAAGCCGGACGTGGTGTAGACGTTGTCGGCGCGGCTGAAGCGCGCGGGCACGGTCAGGTTGGTCAGCCCGGAGCGCACGGTCAGGCGCGCCGCCAGGCCCTCCGGCAGCGTCAGCGTGGTGTTGCCCACGCCGGTGGTCAGCACGGCCGTCAGCGCGCCCGCGCTGGGGAAGGTGACCGAGGTTTCGCCCACGCCCGCGCGCAGGGTCAGCGTCTGCACCTCCAGGCCGGTCAGGTCGAGCATGGTGCGGCCCGCGCCGGTGGTCACGTCTAGCTCCAGCGGCAGGCTGGGGCTGAGGCGCACGGCCCACACGGCGGTCGCGTTGCGCGCCGCCAGGAAGGGCAGCAGCAGCGCCTCGCCGCGCTGGTCGAGCGTCAGCCGGCCCACGCCGCCGTTATCCACGCGGTAGCTCAGGTCGGCGCTCTCGCCGGGGCCGTTGGTCACCTCGCCTTCGAGCGCGTCGGCCGAGGGGCCGAGGGCGCTCAGGCTCAACTCGCCCGCGTCGAACGTGATGGTCACGTCGAGCGTGGCCGCGCCTTGCGGGGGCTGGGCCAATGTTTGCGGCGCGCCCGCCGGCAACTGCTGCGCCCGCAGCGCCGCCCAGGTGAGCGCCCCAATGACCACCACGACCCCCACCACCAGCACGGCCGCCGCGCCCGCTGACGAGCGCCGCCCCACCAGCAGGTCAAGCCCGAGCAGGATGAAGACGACCGGCCACAACTGCGCCAGGGCCGCCCACAGCCCGGCGGGCAGGTAGCCCAGGTTTTGCAGCAGCAATAGTGCGCCCAGGCCGATCAGGATGAGGGGCCAGAACAGGCCCGGCCGGCGGTCAGCTTGCATGTCTCAGTCTTCCTCGTCTGCCAACGCTTCTGCCAATCCATACGCGCGCCCCGCCGCTGGGTTGCTCGGCTGAGGCTGAGAAGTGAGACGTGGGAAGTGGGAGGTGCGAGGTGCGTTGCGCCTTCCCTGAGTCCCGCGAGTCTCCTGCCCTCCAGCGGCCGCAGTGCTTACTGGCCCGCGAGTCTCCGCTGTTAGCCCGCCCCGCCTTTGAGATAAATCCCCTGCGGGTCGAGCACCTCGCGCAGCAGGCGCAGCTCGTGGTCGGTTGGCGCCGCAGTGATGCGCACGTTGGCGGCCACTTGCAGCGGCCAGCCGGTGTTGGCCAGCGCCTGCGCCACTGTCTGGCCCGGGTGCAGCGCCGTGAGCGTCAGTTCGCCGTTCGCGTCCGGCTCCAGCAGGCCGATGTCGGTGACGACGGCCTGCGGGCCGCCGCCGCGCACGCCGCTGGCCGCGCGCGCGCCGCCGCCGCCCAGATGCCCGGCCCCGGTGATGAAGTCGCACTGCGCCGGGAAGCGCCGCTTCTGGTGGGGCGTGAGCAGGTAGGTGCGGTTGGCCCAGGCCGCGATCTCGGCGCTGCCGCCCGACCCCGGCAGCCGCACCTTGGGGTGCGCGTAGTCGCCGATCACGGTGGCGTTGACGTTGCCGAAGCGGTCAATCTGCGCCCCGCCCAAGAAGCCCACGTCAATCAGCCCGCGCTGGAGGTAGAAGGCGAAGATCTCGAACATCGAGACCACCGCGGCCGCGCCCGACACCAGCGTCGGGTCGCCGATGGACAGCGGCAGCCGCGCCGGCTGCGCGCCGACCACGCCCGCCTCGTAGACCATGACCAGGTTTGGGGCGTGCGTGCGCCGCGCCAGGTTGCAGGCCAGGTTGGGCAGCCCCACGCCGACGAAGACCACATCGCCGTCGCGCAGCAGCCGCGCCGCGTTGATCGTCATTAACTCCGCCGGGCTATAACTCGGCCCGCCTCGGCCTGAAGTGGTCGGCCCCAAATTTCCAGTTGGCATCAGCTACCTACCCCTTCGCGCCATGCGTGCTAATTCGTGGCCCCGGTTGGCCCTGCTTATCTTTGAGAAATGTCAGCGTCGCCTCGGCCACGGCTGCGGGCGCTTCCAGCGGCGCCAGGTGGCCGGTGTGCGGCACCTCCACTACGTGAGCGTTGGGCAGCGTGCGCCGCAAGCGCCGCACCGCCGCGGGCCGCAGCGTGTCGGTCTCCTGCCCGCGCACCACCAGCACCGGCGGTTTCAGCCGGCCCAACCGGCCCCACAGGTTCATCGGCCCGGTCGCGTAAATGGCGACCTCCCACTCCGGCGGGTAGCTCAACGTCACGCCGCCGCCGGGGGCGGGCTGGGCCAGCGCGTCCACATAAGCGCGCAGACCCGCGTCGTCAATCCGGCCGAAGATCGGCGCCTGGCGGTAGCGGGTGAACATCTCGTCGGCGCCGGCGAAATGGCGCCGCCGCCGCAGCGCGCCAGGGATCAGCGGATGGGCAGCGCGCGCCAGCCCGGCCCACCGCAGCAGGTTCCACACGCTCAGCAGCCGCAGCGATAGCAGCACCGGCTCGATCAGCACCAGGGCGCTGAACATATCCGGCCAACGCAGCGCCACCGTGGTGGTGAGCATGGCGCCCAGCGAGTGGCCCACGCCCACCCAGCCCTGCGCGCCCTGCGCCAACAAGTCGGCTTCCAGGTCGTCCACCAGCGGCTGCCAGCTCTTCAGGCTCGCCAGGTTGCGGCTGGACCGCAACGGCCCCAGGCGCGCGGCTCGCACGTGGTAGTGCGGGGTCAGCCGTGTCAGCAGCGGCGCGTAGGCCTCGGGCGGGTAGCCGTTGGCGTGCGCGAAGTGCAGCGGCGGCCCGGCGCCGCCGAAGTCAATCACTGCGTGAGCGTCCACAGTCGCCGGGCCGGTCAGGCTGTTTCCGACTCCAGCAGGGCCTTCTGCGCGCGCAGTTGGCTCAACTGGTGCTCGTAAGCTTGCAGCATGGGCAGGTAGGTGTGCTCCAGCACGCGCTGTTGTTCGCGCGCGGCGCGCGGCAGGTGGCCCACCGCCAGCGCGCAGAAGATCACGTGCGCCAGCAGCCCCGCGGCCGCCAGCGCGCCGGCCGAGAGCGGCGTGCTCAGCGCGCCGAAGCGCCAGGCCCACACCCCCCAGCCGATCAGTCCCGCCGGCCAGGCGCAGGCCAGGCCCCAGGCCGTCACGCGCAGCGTGGCGCGCTGGCTCACCCGCGCCCCCGGCGCCCGGCATAGGTAGCCGAGCGTCAGCGCGGTCCAATATTCATACAGCCCCACCAGCGCAAACAGCGCCAGCCGCTGCGCGTTGGGGTGCATGGCCCCCGCGGGCAGCGCAAACAGGCCCACCCCCGCCGCCAGCACGGCGGTGAAGCCCAGCGCCGTCAGCAGCATGCCGAACCACCAGCGCCACACGTTGCGCGCCTGCAACTGTTGGGTGCGTACCCGCGCCCGCCCGCGCTCGCTCTCCAGCACCGCCACGTTGCGGCTCAGGTCGTTGATCTCGGCCTCCAGCCGCGCCAGCCGCTGCTTGCGTTCCAGCAACTGCGAGCGCCGGGCCGCGCCGGGTGACGCGCCCGGGGTGGGACCGGTGGGCGGGGTGTAGGTGCTCGGCGGCTCGCCGCGCATGGCGGCGCGGGGCGGCGGCGCGGGCCGCTGGAGCGACAAGTCATAGGCCGCGCGCTTAGCCGGGTCACTCAGCACGCCATAGGCCTGGTTCAGCGCCTTGAAGCGCTCCTCGGCGAAAGCACGCGCCTCGGGCTTCAGGTGGGCCAGGCGGTCGGGGTGATATATCTGGGCCAGCGCGCGGTAGGCCGCGCGGATTTGCTCCGAGTCTGCGCTGGGCGCAATGCTCAGCAGTTCGTAGAAGTTCATAGGGCGGCGGCCTAGTCCAGCGCCCGCGCCAGCGTCTTCGCCACGGTGGCTAAGACCTTAATGCGCGCGAAGTGTTTGTCGTTGGCCGCCACCACGGTCCAGCGGGCGGCGCGGGTGCTGGTCTTGAGCAGCATTTCGTCCACCGCCTGCTCGTAGGGCCGGCGCTTCTCCCGGTTGCGCCAGTCGTCGGGCGTGAGCTTCCAGGCTTTCACCGGGTCGGCGGCGCGCGCCTCAAAACGCTGCAACTGCTCTTCGGGGCTGATGTGCAGCCAGAACTTGGCGAGGATGGCGCCGGCGGCGTGCAGTTGCCGCTCGAACTGATTGATCTCGGCGTAGGCGCGCTGCCACGCCTCCGGCGCGCAGAAGCCCTCCACGCGCTCGACCAGCACGCGCCCGTACCACGAGCGGTCGAACACGGCGATCTGGCCGCGCGGCGGCAGCCGGCGCCAGAAGCGGTAGAGGTAATGGCGCTCCTTGTCGTCGCCGGCGGGCGCGGCAATGGGGTGGACGACGTAGCCGCGTGGGTCGAGCGCCGTCGTCAGGCGCTTGATGGCCCCGCCCTTGCCGGCCGCGTCCCAACCCTCGAACACCAGCACCACCGGCCGCGCCTGCTGGTAGACCTGGTTGGCCTGGCGGTGCAGCCGCGCTTGCAGCCGCTTGAGCTTGCGCTTGTACGCCTCATCGGTAATCGTGGCGGTCAGGTCAACGCGCTCAAGCATGGCCCGCGTCCTGCCGCCCGGCCTCCTCCGCCTTGTGCTGGAGGTCGGACATCACCGCGGGGGGCAGCGGGCCAACGCGCTGCTCCAGCCGCGTCACCAGCGTCTCCAACACCCTCAGTTGGGCGTGGGGCTTGTCGGTCGCCTCCACCAGCGTCCAGGAAGCGTGGGCGGCCTCGGTGCGGGCCAGCGCGGTCTCCACCAGCCGGGCATAGCGCTTGTAAGCCTGATGCTGGGCCAGGTCTTCCCGGTCCACCTGCCAGCGGGTGAGCTTGCTGCCGCGCAGGGCCTCGAAGCGCTCGTGCTGGGTCTGCCGGCTGATGTGGAGCCAGAACTTGAGCACCAGCACGCCGCCGGCCGCCAGCGTCTGCTCAAAGTCCACAATATCCTGGTAGGCGGCCTGCCACTCGGGGCGGCGGGCCAGCCCGATCAGGCGCTCGGTGAGCACGCGGCGGTACCACGAACTGTCGAAGATGACGATCTGCCCGGCGGCGGGCACGTTGAGCCAGAAGCGGTGCAGCCAGGGGTAGCGCTGCTGGTCAGGGCGCGCGGGCTGCACCGCCACCACGCGCAGGCCGCGCGGGTCGAGCGGCTCGGCCAGGGTGGCGATGACGGCGCCCTTGCCGGCCGCCGCCCAGCCTTCCAGCACGACGAGCACCGGCACATGCTGCTGGAAGACGGCCTGCTGCAGCGCATACAGCCGCCATTGCAGCGGCTCCACGCGGCGCTTAAATTCCTTGCGCCCCACTTTCTGGCTTAGATCAAGATAGCCTAACATAGCCAATGGCGCTTGTCCGTCCGCCCGCGTCGTTACCAGTTCGGGCTGCCCGGTCGTCCTCCCAATTCGTGTAATTCGTAATTCGTGGCTGAGATTTTCTGGTCATTAAAACTCGCCGTAATTCACCGGCGCGCTCCACTTGGGCTTCACGGCCAGCCGCGCGTGCGCCTCCGGCCCGAGCTTCTGCCAATAGGCTTCACGGTCGCCCACGCCGTACACCCACTCCTCCAGCCAGGTCTGCACGCTCTCCGGCGTGGCCGAGCGCTGGTCCCACTCCAGGTAGAAGGCGTTGTCGCGGTCGTAATAGCCCTGCGTGTACGACGGATGCGCGGCGTGCGGCACGTGGCACACCGCGCTCACCCGCAGCGCGGGCAGGATGGTGCGGTTGGGGTCGGAGCGGATGACGGCCTCGTCCACGATCTCCTCGGCCGTCACGATCACGCGCTTGGCCGCGAAGGCCGCCTCGCGCTGCTCGCCGAGGATGCCCCAAATTTGAGTGTTGCCGTGGTGGTCGGCGCGCTGCGCGTGCAGCAGCGTCACGTCGGGCGTGAGGGCGGGCACGGCGGTGAGCGGCTGCCCACTGTAAGGATCGGTGATGACGCGATACTGCGGGTTGGCGCGGGCCAGGTCGTCCGCGCCGGTGGGCCGCATGGGCAGGAAGGGCAACCCGCCGGCCCCGGCCGTCAGCCGGGTGATCATGGCAAAGTGGCTGTACTCCTCAATCGCCAGCCGGCCCGCTTCGATCTCGGCGCGCAGCACGCGCAGCGAGCCGACGCCGGGGTTGCCCGAATACGAGAAGACGAGCTTCTCGGCGCAGCCCGCCGCCACCATCTGGTCGTAGAGGATGTCAGGCGTGGCGCGCGCCAGCGTCAGCCGCCGCCGCCCCTGGCGGATGATTTCGTGCCCGGCGGCGAAGGGGATCAGGTGGGTGAAACCGGCGGCATAAACCAGGTCGCCATCGTGCACATGCGCGGCGACCGCCTCGGCCAGCGAGGTGAGTTTGCTCATAGAGGCGGATTATACAACCGCGGCCGCGCGGAGCGGGCCAGGGCCGGCGCGAGATAAACCGAACGCCCCGGCGTTGTTCTCCTGCGCCCCTCCGCCGGCGTTGTTCTCCCCGCGTCAGTGCGCCTGCAGGCCCCCGCGTCGGCGCACGCGCCGCTCCAGGCCCTTGAAGGCCGCATAGCCGCCCGCCAGCATACCGACCATGAAGACCAGCAGGAGGCCAAGCTCGACAGCGACCGGCAGCAGCGGCCGGGTCGCCAGCAGCCAGTAGCGCACGGCGTCGAGGCCGTAGGTGAGCGGCAGGGCCAGCGCCACCGGCAGCAGCCAGCGCGGCAGCGCCTGCACCGGGAAGTTCGACCCGGAGAGCAACTGCACCAGGAAGCTGCTCACGTCCACCAGGGTGTTGGCTTCCTTCATCAGCATCACCAGCGCGGCGAAGGCCAGCCCAAAGCCATACAGCCCCAGCAGCATGGGCAGCGTGGTCAGCACCGCCGCCACGGCGTTGCCGCTGGGCTTAAAGCCAAACAGCAGCGCCGCCAGCACAAAGATGGCGGCGGTGGTGAGCGTGGTGATCATCAGGCTCGCCAGCGTGCGCCCCGCCAGCAGCAGCACCCGCGGCATCGGCAGCAGCCAGTTGGCCTCCAGCACGCCGGTGTCCATGTCGTTCTTCAGCGCGTAGCCCATGCCCCAGAACACCGCATTGATGAAATTGATCAGCGCCTGCCCGATGAGGATGAAGGCCATGTAGTCGCCCGTGCCGCTGTAGGCGGCCAGGCCCTGCGCCTGCCCGCCCACGCTGAACACGCGGCCCATGAAGTACACCGGCGTCAGCCAGATGAGCGGTTGGAGGATGCTGGTGACGACCTCCAGCGGGTAGCGCACGAAATGCCGCCAGTCCTTCAGGGCGATCACGCCCAGCGCCCGCAGGTGCGAGGCGGCCGACGGCTGCGAGAGCGAACGCGGCAGGTTCAGCGTGTTCATCGCGTCTCCTAAAACTTGCCCAGCGACCCCACGCGGCGGGCGCGGCGCTCGGTCCAATGGAAGGCGACATAGCCGATGACGAGCCACAGCACGCCGAAGCCCGCCAGCGCCGCCAGGTCGGGCAGCAGCGCCGCCAGGCCGGCGTTGTTCAGCCCGGCGTTGCGGATGCCGCGGATGGCGTAGGTGGGCGGCAGCCAGGCCGCGATCGGCTGCATCCAGCCCGGCAGGATGTCGGTGGGGTAGGTGATGCCGCAGAAGACCATGACCAGCCCGCGCACCATGAACACAAAGGCATTGGCCTCGCGCGCCAGGATGACCAGGCTGGCAAAGGCCAGGCCGATGCCAAAGGTGGCCGGGATGGCCGCCAGGAACACCAGCAGCACCAGCCATGGGTTGCCCTGGAGCCGCACGCCGAAGAACAAGCCAAACTCCAGCGCCGAGACCCCCAGAAAGGCCGCTAGCTGCACGCTTTGCGTCAGCCCGGCCCCCAGCAGAAACCAAAAGCGCCGGCTGGGCGTGAGCCAGTTCGTCTCCAGCGTGCCGCGCAACTGCTCGGTGCGCAGCGCGTAGCCCACGGTCCACAGCGACACGTTCTGCCACATCCAAATCGTAGTTCCCACGACGATATACGCGATGTAGTTCTCCGTGCCCGCCGCCCGCGCAAACAGCGCCAGCCCGCTGCCGTCTGGCCCGGCCAGCGCCCGCGCCGCGAGGATGTAGGCGGCCGGAAAGATCAGCGGCCAGATGAACAGCGCCACGATCCAGCTCGGGTAGCGCTTGAAGATGCGCCACTCGCGCAGCATGACCGCCCATAGGGCGCGCAGGTCGGCGGCCGGCGTGGGCCGCGCGTCGGAGTACGTTCTAGAGGCCATGCGTTGTCTCCCGTCCTCCGGGCGCTCAGTCGCGCAGCGCCTTGCCGGTCAGGTGGATGAAGACATCCTCCAGCGTCGGTTCGGCGATCTTGAGGTTCACAATGCGGGCGTTGCCTTGCCCCAGTTGCTGCAAGATGGTCGGCAGCACGGCGCGGCCGTCGGCGGCGCGCAGGCTCACCTCCCAGACCGAGTCGGTGCCCAGGTAGCGCGTCGCCAGCCCCTCGACACCCGGCAGCTTTTGCAGCGGCTCGGCCAGGTGCGCCTCCCATCCGGCCACCTCCAGCCGCAGCGCGTCTTGCCGGCCAATGGTCTGCTTGAGCCGGGCGGGCGTGTCGAGGGCGATGATGCGGCCCTGGTCAATGATGCCGATGCGGTCCGAGAGCTGGTCGGCCTCTTCCATGTAGTGTGTGGTCAGCAGGATGGTGTGGCCCTCGGCCTTCAGCTCGCCCACCAGCTCGCGCACCTTGCGCGCCGCCTGCGGGTCGAGGCCCAGGGTCGGCTCGTCGAGCAGCACGATAGGCGGGCGGGCCAGCAGCGCCCGCGCCAGCACCACCCGCTGCTTCATGCCGGTTGAGTACGTTTCCACCAGGTCGTTGGCGCGGGCGGTCAACTCCATGCGCTCCAGCAACTCCTTCACGCGCTGGCGCGCCGCTGTCGGCGGCAGGTGGTACAGCGCGGCGAAGTATTCCAGGTTTTCGCGCCCGGTTAGTTTCCAATAGATGCTGCGCTCGCCCGCCAGCACCGTGCCCAGGTTCTGGCGCACCAGCGCGCCCTGGCGCGCCACGTCAAACCCGGCCACGCGCGCCGCGCCGCCGCTGGGTTCGAGCAGGGTGCACAGCATGCGGATGGTGGTGCTCTTGCCCGCGCCGTTCGGCCCCAGCAGGCCGAACACCTCGCCCGGCGCGATCTGAAAGCTCACGTCGTCCACCGCGACGAAAAGCTTGGCGGGCGGGCGCGGCGCGAACAGCTTGCGGCGCGGCGCAGGTTCGCCCCGGGCTGCCTCGGCCCCGCGCCGCTGCGTAAAGGTCTTGACCAGATGATCGGCTTCCACGGCCCAGCTTGTCATTGCTTATCTCCAGCGCCAACGAACACGAAGCCCACCGGCGGTCGCGGAGCGCGGCCGGCAGACCGATCAGTTGCGCGTTCTCGGTAGCGCCGTGCTAGCGGCTCAGGTGCTTCCAGACCGCCCCTAGCCCGCGGCCGAGGCGGTTTCGCTCGCCGCCGTGTTCGCCGCGGGCGCGGCCGTGGGGGCGTGCCGCTCTATGTTCAGCAGGGCCGGCATGAAGAAGGCCCCCAGCGCCATCACCACGCACACCGCGCCGGAGAGCAGGAACCAGAACTGCACGCCCAGCCAGTCGGCGGCCGGCCCGGCCAGCAGCAAGCCCAGCGGCGTCATGGCGGTGGCCCCCGCCCCCACGAGGGCGAACACGCGCCCCTGCATCTCTGGCGCCACGGTGGCCTGCAAGATCGCCATCAGCGGCCCGTTGGTGATGGGCTGCATGACGGCCGCCAGCCCCATCGCCGCCACCGCAAACCAGAAAGCGTTGGCCGGCGCCGCGCCGATGAGGAAGAACCCCAGCCCCAGCCCCACCAGCCCCAGCAGCGACGTGAAGATGCGGCGCTTGAACCCGCCCCACACGCCCAGCAGCAGGCTGCCCGCGATGACGCCGATGCCGAAAGTGCTCTCGAGCGCGGCCAGCTGCGGCGCGCCCCCGCCAAAGTGGTTGCGCACCAGCAGCGGCAGCAGCGCCGAGGCGGGCGTGAACAGCAGGTTGAGCACCAGCGCCATGCTCAGCAGCAGCAGCATCCCCGGCCAAACGGCGACATAGCGCAACCCGGCCCGCAGTTCGCCGCCGAACGAGCCGCGCTCCGCGGACGCGACGGCGGCCGGCTGCGGGATACGGACGAACAGCAGCGGGCTGAGGCCCACCAGCGCCGTGATGAAGTCAATCGCCAGCACGCCCTGCAACGGCAGCAGTGCCAGCAGCAGCGCGCCGATAGGCGGGGCGAGGATGCCCAGGCCGCCCTGGAGCATCTGGTTGAAGCCGGCCACGCGCGCCAGATGCTCCCGGGGCACCATCAGCGAGGTGGAGGCCTGCAAGGCCGGGCTTTGGAAGGTCTGGCCCGCGCTGCGGATGAACATGATGACGTAAACGTGCCAGGGCTGCGCCACGCCCACCCAGAACAGGTATGCCAGGGCCAGTGTGGCCAGCGCCACCAGGCCGTCGGCGGCGAACATCACCCAGCGGCGGTTCCAGCGGTCTACCAGCACGCCCGCCGGCGGCCCCAAGACGATGCCCGGCAGCGTGGCGGCCAGCGTGGCCGTCGCCAGCACGGTGGCTGAGCCGGTCGTCTGGGTCAGGTACCACACGAGCGCGAACTGCACCAGGCCGCTGCCGAAGAGCGAGACGGCTTGCCCGGCGAACAGTGCGCCGAAGTGCAGCTTCCAGTTAGCGGGGAGGGTGGGCATTGGCCGGCCTTTATTCGACGAAGATCTCGACCCGCTCGCCGTCTTCTTCGTCGGTCGCTTCAATGATCTTGCCCACCGCGCCCGAGCGCAGCGCCTCGGTCAGCAGCGTCATCTGATCGCTGTCCAGGTTGGGCGCGAACCGCGCGCCCATCTTGATGCCTACGTCTACCAACCCCATGGGGATGTTGACGTTGACCTTGGTCTTGCCGGTCTTCAGATCGGTGACGCGCACGCGGAACCAGCGCGCCGGGCCGCCGGGCGGGGCGGGCGGGGCCGGGGGCTTGCGGCTGTCGCTCAGCGCGGCCAGCAGTTGCGCGCCGTCGGCGGCCGAAATCTTGCCCTCCTCCACCATCTTTAGAATCTTCAGGCGTTCTTCAACGGTTGCCATGCGTGCCTCCTGGAGGCTTTGTGGGCCGGGCCGGCCTCAGCCGATGTAGACCTGCACCTTTTCGCCGCCGCTGCCCTCATCCACGTTGATGTAGAGCGGCGCGTCGGCCGAGGTGTGCTCGCCCAGCGCCATGATCAGCTCATCTACCCCCGTCTCGCGCAGCTTCGGGATCAGGTGGCCGAACGCGCGCAGGAACCAGGCCGTCAGCCCGATGGGCAGCGGGAACGAGATGGCGATGTTGCGCGGCCACTCGGCTTGCCCGGTTTTCACCCGCACGTGCAGCCAGCGCGCCGACTGGCTGAAACCGGCCAGCGCCATGACCAGCACGCCCACGATGAAGGGCAGGGTGGCGCAGCCGAACCAAAAGCCCATCTGCCCGGTGGTGGCCAAGGCGGCGTACATCAGCAGCGCGCCCAGCAGCACAATGCCGGCGCCGATCCACATCGGCACGATCCACCAGCGCCGCCAGCGGTTGAGGTCCTCGGCGGGCAGGGCGGCCGGCGCTGGGCGGGCGGCTTCCGGCGCGGGCGCCGCGGCCTCGGCAGCGGGCGCGCTGTTCAGCGCGTCCAGCAGGCGCAGCCCCTCGGCGGCGCTCACCTGGCCGTCCTCGATCATTTGCAGAATCTGCATCCGTTCAGCTTCACCGGGCATGGCGGCCCTGCCTTTCGCTCCCCCAGCCGTTACTGCGCTCGCTGCGCCAACGCCTGGTCTACTTGCGCCTTGACGGCGTCTATGTTGGTCAGGACCAGCCCGCCGGGCAGGTAGCGCTCGGCGTTGCCCCGGAACAGGATGATCTCTTTGGTCCAATTGAACCGGCCGTCAATGGCGATCATGAGCCGGCGGGCAGCTGGGAAGAACTGGCGGGTGTGCACCTGCACGCTGGTGGCGTACTCCAGTTCGATGGCATAGCCGGTGGTCTGATAGCTGCTGAGCGAGTCGTCGTGCGGGTACAGGCTCTCCACGTAGCCGTTGTGCTGCGCGATGGCGCGGTTGATGGCGCTCACCAGCCCGGCGTAGTCTGGGTCGCTGGGCAGCACCTCGCGCGTGCTGCCGTAGTGATAGATGCGCACCAGGCTCGGCTGCGCGTCGAACACGCGCTGGAACCAGAGCGCGTCACGGTTGGGGTAGGCCCCGCCGAACCAGATCAGCGCGATCAGGAACAGCGCCAACACCACGGCAAACTCGACGACTTTGATCCCGCGCCGCCCTTCCGGGCGCGGATCGAACCCGGGTTGCTCAGCCTTGCTTTGCTTCTGCCTTGCGAGCGTCATTAGCGAACATCCTCTACACGCAGCCTCAACCGTTATTCTGGCCGACTCTCATTACCGGCGCCCGCGCCGCCGGGTTCAGCCCGCGCGGCTCTCCGGCGCGCCCAGGGGGTATTTCATCCAGCGCAGCACCCGGCGGCTCTGAAACCCCAACGCCACAAACGCGGGCGCCGCCTCGTCTATGTCGGTCGGATAATCTACCCGCGCGCTCCACGGCCGCCGCCCCAGTTGACGCAGCGCCCGCGTCAGCAGCGGCCCTTCGAGTTGGCCCGCATAGGCCGGGTGCACCAGCAGCGTCAGCCGGTCGCCGTCTGGCCCGCCCACGCTCAGGCTCAGGCTGCCCGCCAGCCGGGGGCTGCCCGCCCCACGCGGCAGCGGGTCGCGCACGACCCAGTGCGCTTCGTAGCGTCCCGCGAAAAAGTTATCCAGGTTTCGGCGCAGCCCCGGCCGAAAATCGCTGGGCCGCGGCGGCTGTCCCCAGATCAGGCCCGCGGGCCGCGCCAGCGCCGCCAGCGCCTGCTGGTCGGCCCATTCGCGCGGCCCGCGCAGCCGAATGTCGAATGGCGTGCCCGTGAAATCGGGCGGAGCGCTGTAGGCCGGGCGCACCCAGGTGGTTTGGGTGGTCACCCGCCCAAAACCCAGGCCGCGGTACAGCGCCACGGCGCCCAGGTTGTCGTCGTCCACCTGCAAGATCGCCTCACTGCCCCCCTGCCGGGCGATTAATTCCAGCGTGGCCTGCATCAGCGCCGCGGCGATGCCCCGCCGCCGGTAGTCAGGATGCACCGCCACGTTGGCGACGATCCAGCTTGGCGCGCGCGGCGCGGCGCGCTGCGTGCTCACCGTGCCCACCACGCGCCCGCCCTCCACCCACACATAGCCCAGGTTCCAGGGCTGCTGGCCCAGCAGCGCCCATTGCAGCACCCCCAGCGCCGGGCCGGTGTGGCTCAGCCACTTTAGCTCACGGATCAGGCCGCGCCCGCCGGCATCCAACTCGTGGCTGAAGCACAGCTCAATCAGGTCGGCGATGCCGCCCAGGTGGCGGGGCGGGTCTACCGGCTGCAAACCATCGGACAGGGCGGTTGTGATCAGCGCGGCGGTCATGCGCATCCTGGCCGGCGTCGAGGCGGGCGGCCGCGCCTAGTTGCCTTCCAGCGCGGCCAGCAATTTTTCGGCGTCTTCCACGCTTATTTTACCTTGCTCGACCATGCGCAGAATCGTCATGCGCTCTTCGTCGCTCACCGGGGCGGCGGGCGGCGCGGGCGGGTTGGGTGGGGCCGGCGGCGCGGGCGGGCGCGGCCCGGCGGCAAACCCCACGCTCCAGGTGCTGCCGGAGCGCGAGCGGCGCGTGAAAACTTCGGCGCGGCGTTGGGCCGCTTCGGCCTGGCGGCGGGCGCGCTCGGCCTGCTGCTCGGCGCGGCGCTGGGCGGCTTCGGCGTGACGTCGGGCGGTTTCGCCCTGGCGCTCCAGGCGGCGCTTGGCCTGCTCGGCCTGGCGCTCGGCCACGCGGCGCGCCTTGGCGGCCAACTCCTCGGCCTTCAGGTGCACCGTGCCGGTGTTGAGGCCGGCCAGCTTTTCATTCAGCTGGCGCTCGAAGTCGGCCAACTGCGACTCGATCTGCGTTTCGATGGTGGTCTCGATTTGCGCGGCGAACTCGTCGGCCATGACGCCGAAGTCTTCGCCGAAGCGGTCGCCGAAATCGTCGAGAGACTCGCCGCTGGAGGCCGCGCCGCTCAAGTTCAAGTCGCCGCCGGCCTTGAGCGTGACGGCCGGGTCGCCGCCGCCCAGGCGCACCCGCTTGTGGCGGCCGTTGCCCTCGATCTGCGCGCCCGGCAGGTTCACATTCAGGTCACCGCCGGCCGTGGCGTCGAACAGCGCGTCGGCCGCGGGGTCGGCGCGGCAGGTCAGGTCGCTGTTGGTTTGCACCTGGTAGACCTGGCCGGGGCGGAAGTCAACGTTGAGGCTCACATCGCCGCCGGCGGCGGCCTGCACGCCGCCTTCCACGTCGCGCAGGAACAGGTCGCCGCCGACATGCTCCACGGCCAGGTCGCCTTGCACGCGGTGGGCCAGCAGGTCGCCGCCCACCTGGCCCACGCGCAAAAAGCCGCCGACCTTCTTCGCGCTCATGTCGCCGCCGACGTTCCCGATTTCGGTGTCGGCCGTCTGTCGCAGGCGCAAATCGCCGCCGACGTTTTGCAGGTGCAGCGGCCCCTCGAGGCCCTTCACCTGCGCGTCGCCGCCGACGCTGGTGACGACGACGCGCGCGCCGCGCGGCACGCGGACGGCGACGTCGCTTTCGGCCGTGAGCGCCAGCGGCGTTTGCCCCTGGTCGAGCCGCAGGGTGTGCTCGTCAGCGGCCTCGGCGACGAATTGGTCGTGGTCCCAGCCGCTCAGGCGCAGCTCGCCGTGGGCGGTCACGTAGATAGCGGCTTCCGGGTTTACATCCAGTACCAGTTGGTCCATCGGTCACCTCACGTTCAGGTTGGCCCGCCGCCGCGATCCCGTCACGGCGGCGGGCCAGAGGAGGAGGAAGATACACCGGGTCAGGGTCACTCCACGTAGATCTGAACGCGCTCGTCGTCTTCCACGTCTTCCACATCCACCAGTTGGCCGTTGGCGCCCGCTTCTAGGTCGCCCAGCAGCGCGCCCAAATCCAGCCCTTCGAGCTGTGGGCTGTAGTTGCGGCCGATGCACAGCCCGGCCGCCACCCACGTCAGCGGCAGGTTCACATTCACCTTAGGCCGGCCGGTGCTCAAATCGGTCACGCGGATGCGCAGCCAGCGCTGGCCCAGCGCGGCGGCCGCGGGCGTGTCTGTCGGGGGCGTGTCTGTCGGGGGCGTGTCTGTCGGGGGCGTGGCGGCGGGCGGAACGGCCTCACCGCGCAACTGCGCGGCGGCCTGCGCGGCCGAGATCGTCCCGGCCGCCAGTTGCGAGAGGATGTCTGAGCGGGAGTTTTCCATGGTTAGTGTCCTTGGCCGCGCGAGTGCGCGTCGGCCGCCAGTATTAGGCCCCTTGCAGGCGTTTCACCGCCTCGTCGGACGAGAGCTTGCCCGCGGCCAGGTCGTCCAGAATGACGCGCCGCTCGGCGTCGCTGATGACGTACGGCGCTTCCTCTTCTTGCCCGACTTCGTAGCCCATAGCGCGGATCAGGTCGTTGAGCCGGGCGCGCAGGGTGGGGTACGACAACCCCAGGTCGGCTTCCATGCGGCTGAGCTTGCCCTCGCGGCGGATGAAGAGTTCGGCGAAGGCGAGTTGTTCGCGGCTGAGCCGGTCGAACGGGCCGATATCGAAGTGCCCGTCAATGGTCGTGTCGCAGCTGCGGCAGTGCAGCCGGGTGACCTCGAGCGTTTCGCCGCAGACCGGGCAAGTGCCAAGGATCGGATGCATAGGTGTGGCTTAGTGCCCCCACACCAGCAGCAGACCGACGGCAAGCACGCTCAGCAGCACCCACACGCGGCTGAGGCGGATGTACTCGTGGCGGGTGCGGCCGAGGAGCCAGGCGCTGCGGCGCTCTGCCTGGGCCTCGCGCATATGGTCGCGGTGAATGGATTGCAAAGCCAGTAAGCGGCGATAGTCGTCCATGGGTGCCTCCGAAAGCTCCTTATGTAAAGCAACTTCAAGAAACCTAAAGCGTGATTCAAAAAACAGAAAGCGAACTGCTCTATTGATGAGGTATTCTAAACAGAATCATACAGTTGTCAATAGGCAACTTCAATATTCTGAATGTATTGTTTAGAAAACTGAAAATATGTCTTTAATCATTGAGATTGGCTGCGGGCCGATGACGCGCCGGGCGACAAATCGGCGGTTTTGGGGGTTCGGCGCTAGGGCGAGGCGCGCCGGCCGGCTAGGGTTGGCCGCCGGCCGAGCCACCGGGGGGCGCCTCTGGCCCGCGGCTGACGTAGCTCTTGGCGCGTTTTTCGACCTCGCGCCGGGTGAGCAGCACGCGCCGACCACAGGTGGTGCACACCAGGCCGATGTCAGCCCCCAAGCGCACCACGCGCCAGTCGTAGCCGCCGCACGGGTGCGGCTTGCGCAGGCGCAGCACGTCGTCGAGGCGCAGGTCGAGGGGCATGGCGGCATTATAACGCCGGGCGCGCCAGGCCCGCGTGCTATAATCGCCCCACTCGCTTGGAGCCGCCATGTTTTCCCTGCCGTCTATTCCCGATCTGGTTGCGAACGTCATCATCCTGGTCATCTCGCTGACCGTGCACGAGTTCGCCCACGCCTACACTGCCACGCAGCTTGGCGACGACACGGCGCGCCGCCTGGGCCGGCTGACGCTCAACCCGCTGGTGCATTTAGACCCGCTTGGCTCGCTACTCTTCATCATCGCCGGCTTTGGCTGGGCCAAGCCGGTGCCCGTGAACCCCTACAACCTGCGCAACGGCCCCAAGCTGGGCATGGTCATCGTGGCGGCTGCTGGGCCGTTCTCCAACTTCGTGCTGGCCGCGCTGGCCGCCATCCCCTTCCGCATGGGCCTGGTGCCCGATTTCGGCGGCACGGCGCTCACGCCGTCCATCTCTGAATTCTTGGTGCAGTTCATCTATCTGAACCTCGTGCTGCTGCTGTTCAACCTCATCCCCATCCCGCCGCTGGACGGCTCAAAGATCCTGCGCGGGTTCGCGCCGAGTGATTGGGACGGCTTCCTCAGCCAGTTGGAGCGCCTTGGCCCGTTGGTGCTGCTGCTGGTGGTCTTCATGGGCGGCTCGGTGATGAACCTGCTCATCGGCCGGCCCGCGCTGGCGCTGTTCCGCGCCCTGGTGGGCTGAGGGAGCGTTCGCGGCCGTGCGGGCGGCCCGCTACCGCGCCGGCCAGTTCTGGCGCTACCTGCGGCCCGCGCCGCTGAGCGCGGCCGACCGGGCGGAGGTGCGCCAGGCGCTGCCGCCCGCGCTGTCGGCCCTGTTTGAGCGCCTGGCCGCCGGTGAGCAGGCCCACAGCCTGACGGTGCTGCGCGCGGTGCTGCGCGCCGCCCCCGCTGCCCCGCCCGAACTGCGCCAGGCCGCCCTGCTGCACGACGTGGGCAAGAGCCGCGCCCCGCTGACGCTGCTCGACCGCGTGCTGGTGGTGGCGGTCACGACCCTGTGGCCTGGCCGCGCCGCCGCCTGGGGGCAGGGCGCGCCCATCGGGTTGCGGCGGCCGTTCGTCACCGCCGCGCGGCACCCAGCCTGGGGGGCCGAGCTGGCCGCACAGGCCGGCGCACCGCCGCTGACCGTGGCCCTCATCCGCCGGCACCAGACGCCGGTGAGCGCGCCGCTGACGCCCGAAGACGAGTGGCTGGCCGTATTGCAATCTGCCGATGACGATGCCTGACCCGACGACCTGTGTGAGCGCTTGGCCATGCCCGTAAACGTCACCCTGCTGGGCCTCGGCCGTGTGGGCGGCTCGCTGGCGCTGGCCCTCCAAGCCCACCCGGACCTGCGCGTCTCGGCCTACGACGCCGACCCTGATCTCAGCCGCCGCTTGCAGAGCCGCGGCGTGATCGCCCGCGCGCAGATCAACCTGTTCAGCGCGATTGAAGGCGCCGACCTGATCTTGCTGGCCGCGCCGCTGGCCGAGCAGCGCGAGATTATGCAGCACATTGCGCCGGAACTGCGCGCCAACAGCGTGCTGGCGGCGTTCGGCCCGCTGCTGGCCCCGCCGCTGGCCTGGGCGGCCGAGTTGGTGACCGCGCCGGAGCGGCACGTGGTGGCGGTGCACCCGGTGCTCAACCCCGCGCAGTTGCACACCGGCGCGGCCGGCAGCGAGGCGGCCGCGGCCGACCTGTTCACCGGCGGGCTGTGGGCGTTGGCCCCGGCCCCCAACTGCGCGCCCGAAGCGCTGAAACTGCTGGCCGACCTGGCGCGCCTGCTCGACGCCTTTCCTTATTACGTGGACCCGGCCGAGCACGACGGCCTCGCGGCCGCCAGCGATGGGCTGCCCGCGCTGCTGGCCCTGGCGCTGCTGCAGGCCGCCGCGGCCTCTCCCGGCTGGAACGAAACGCGCAAGGTGGCCGATCGCGCCCTGGCCACCGCCACGGTGGCGCTGGTGGACGCCGATGCCGCCGCCCTGCGCCTGAACCGCGCCAACCTGCTGCGCTACCTGGAGGCGGTGCTGGCCGAGCTGGCCCTGCTGCGTGAGCGCCTGGCCGCCGACGACGGCCCCGCGCTGCGCGAGTTGCTGCTGCTGGCCGCCGAGCGCCGCAACGCCTGGCTGGCCGACCGCCGCCGCGGCGATTGGGAGGCGGTGGAACTGCCGTCCGCCGACATCCCCAGCGGCGGCGAGGTCTTTGGCCGCATGTTCCTGGGCGCGCTGGCCGCCAAGCGCAAAGACCAGTAGATGCCGTTCGTCTACATCGTGCGCTGCGCCGACGGCACGCTCTACACCGGCTGGGCCGTGGACGTGGCGCGCCGGGTGAAGCTGCACAACGCCGGGCGCGGCGCGCGCTACACCGCCGCCCACCGCCCGGTGGAGCTGGTCTACAGCGAAGAAGTCGCTAGCCGCGCCGCGGCCCTCAAGCGCGAGCTGGTCATCAAGAGCTACCCACGCGCCAAGAAGCTGGCCCTCTGCGCGCCGCCCGCCCCGCCCAAGCGCAGGCGCAAGCCGAAGACGAGTCCGCCGGGGGCGTGAACGGTCGAGCGATTAGCGCGGTTGCCGACTTGAATGACGGCGCTGCATTGGTAGCGAGCGCGGGGCGTAGCACGCTACGCCCCTACCTGAACAGGCCACGCCGCGGTCGGCAGGCGTGGAGACGGCCGACGACAAGCGAGTGCAACGGCAACGTAGCCGCCCCTGAGGCCCGTGAGTCCCCCTCCCACCTCTCACCGCTAACCTCCCACCTCCACTCCCCTCCCACTTCCCCGCACTGGCCTATAATTCCCCCTGGAGGCCCTCCTATGGCGACCCAGACACCCACCCGGCTGGCGTGGATTCAACACGAGCTTGACGACCTAAAAGCGCAAGGCCTGTACAACACCATCCGCACCATCAACTCGCCGCAGGGCGCCTGGCTGGTGGTGGACGGCCGGCGCGTGCTCAACTTCTGCTCGAACAACTACCTCGGGCTGGCGAACGACCCGCGCCTGGTGGCTGCCGTCAAGGCCGCAGTAGACCAGTACGGCGTCGGCCCCGGCGCGGTGCGCTCCATCGCGGGGACGATGGCCCCGCACATTGAGTTGGAGCGGCGGCTGGCCGCCTTCAAGGGCGTCGAAGCTGCGCTCACGTTTCAGTCCGGCTTCAACGCCAACCTCGCCGTCATCCCGGCCCTGGTGGGCAAGGGCGACGCCATCTTCTCCGACCGGCTGAACCACGCCTCCATCATTGACGGCTGCCGCCTGAGCGGGGCGAAGATCGTGCCCTACGACCACTGCTCGCCCGCCAGCCTGCGCGCGGTGATTCAGGCCGAGCGCGCCACGGGCTTCCGGCGCGGCCTTATCATCACCGACGGCGTGTTCAGCATGGACGGCGACGTGGCCCCGCTGGTGGAGATTCAGGCCCTCGCCGCGGCCGAAGACCTGCTGCTGATGGTGGACGACGCGCATGGCGAGGGCGTGCTCGGCCCCGGCGGGCGCGGCATCGTGGCGCACTTCGATTTGCACGGCCAGGTTGAGATCGAGATCGGCACGCTCTCCAAAGCCTTCGGCGTCATGGGCGGCGTGGTGGCCGGCAGCGCCGTCATCATAGACTGGCTGCGGCAGCGCGGCCGGCCGTTCCTGTTCTCCTCGGCCCTGACCGTGCCCGACACCGCCGCCTGCCTGGCCGCGCTCGCCATCCTGGAAGACAGCACCGCCCTGGTAGACCGGCTGTGGGCCAACGCCCGCTACTTCCAGGCTGCCCTGCGGCAACTGGGCTTCGACACCGGCCTGAGCACGACCCCCATCACGCCCATCATGCTGGGCGAAGCGCCGCTGGCCCAGCAGTTCAGCCGCGCCCTGCTGACCGAGGGCGTCTTCGCCATGGCCCTGGGCTTCCCCACCGTGCCCAAGGGCAAGGCCCGCATCCGCGTGATGATTTCGGCCGCGCACAGTCAGGCCGACCTCGATCAGGGGCTGGCCGCGTTCGCCAAGGTGGGCCGCGACCTGGGGGTGATTGCGTGAGCGCGGCCGGCGCTAGCCCTGCCGAGCAGCTGGCGCTGAAGACCCGCCAGCTCGACCTGGTCTTGGCCATTGACCGCCTGCGCGACCGCCTGACCGATGAGCGCGAGCTGGTGGCCGGCATTGTGGCCGCGCTGGCCGACGCGGTGGAGGCCGAGTTGTGCCTGCTGTGCGTGCGCGACGAGGACACCGCCCGGCTGCAACTGCGCGCCCTGACCGACCGCGCCGGGGTGTATGCCGACCCGGCCGCCGAAGAGCGCCTGCGCGCGCTGGCCGTGCGCGCCGCCGACCTACCTGCCGGGCAGGTGCTGGATACCACCCTCGACCTGGGCCGCGCCCGCCCGCTCGACGTGCTGGCCGCGCCGCTGCGCGTGCCCGGCGCGAGCCTGGGCGCAGTGCTGCTGTTGAACGCCGACCGCGACTTCACGCCCGGCGAACAGGCCGTGCTCCAGGCCGGGCTGAGCCAGGTGGACTCGGCCCTGCAGCACGCCCACACCGTGCGCGAGCTGGAGCGCCGCCAGTTGGAGCTGGAGACCATCTTCCGCATTGACCGGCTGCGCGACCGCACCGCCGACTTTCAGCAGCTGCTCGACGCGGTGCTGGCCGAGGTCTCGACCAGCCTCGACGCCGAGACCAGCTTCCTGCTGCTCTACGACCGCGCCGGCAACGAACTGGAACTGCGCGCCCTGACCGGCGACGACCTGTTCGGCGCGGACGCGCCGGCCAAAGAGATCCGCCGCCTGGCGGAGGAAGCGGTGCGCACGGCCGAGTTGATCCATCGCACCTATGCCGACAGCCCGCTGCGCGCCGTAGTGGGCATGCCGCTGATCCTGCGCGACAAGCTCATCGGCGTGCTGGGCGTGGCCAATCGGCGCGGCCGCCCGGCCTTCACCCGCACCGACCTGGCCCTGCTGCGCGGCATCGCCAGCCAGATGGACACGGCCATCTTTGAGAACCTGGCTACCCAGCGGCTGCGCGGCGCGTTTGGCCTGTGCGTCGGCCCGCAGGTGATGGAGCGCCTGCTGACCATCTCTGACCGCGACCTGCTCAGCGGCGAGCGCCGCCAGGTGACCACGCTGTTTTCCGACATCCGCGGCTTCACCGATATGTCGGAGCACATTGAGGCTGAACTGCTCCAAGAAGTGCTCAACGACCACCTCTCGGCCCTGACCGACCTGGTGCTGACCTACGAGGGCACGCTCGACAAGTACATCGGCGACAGCGTGATGTGCTTCTTCAACGCGCCCGAGAGCCAGCCCGACCACGCCCTGCGCGCCGTGCGGCTGGCGCTGGAGATGCAGCAGGCCCACCGCACCATCATGGCGCGCTGGGCCGGCCGCCTGCCGCTGCCCGCCATCGGCATCGGCATCAGCACCGGCGAGACCATGATGGGCAACTTTGGCTCGCTGCGCCGGCTGGACTACACCGCCATCGGCCGCGATGTGAACCTGGCCGCGCGCCTGTGCGCCGCCGCCGCCGGCGACCAGACGCTTATCAGCCAGGCCACCTATGACCTGGTGCGGCCCCACGTAGCGGCCGCGCCGGTGGCCCCGCTGCACCTCAAGGGCATCGGCGGCGAGGTGCCCGGCTGGCAATTACTGGGCCTGAAGTAGAGCCGCGCGGCGGCATTTGGCTTTTGCGAGGAGGCGCTCATGGCTATCACCTTCACCTGGCTCGGGCACGGCACGTCGCAACTTGTCATCGGCGGGCACACTATCCTGGTAGACCCGTTCCTCACGGACAACCCCACGGCGGCGGCCAAGCCGGAAGACGTGAACCCCGAATTCATCCTGGTCTCGCACGGCCACTTTGACCACGTGGCCGACCTGATCCCGATTGCCCGGCGCACCGGCGCGCAGGTCATCGCCAACAACGAGATCGCGGTGTGGGCCTCCGGCCAGGGGCTAAAGGCCCACGGCCAGCATATTGGCGGCGGGCACGCCTGGCTCTTCGGCTATGTGAAGCTCACCCAAGCGCTGCACGGCTCGGCGCTGCCCGACGGCAGCAACGGCGGCAACCCGGCCGGGTTCCTCATTACGGCGGAAGGCAAGCGCGTCTACCTGGCCTGCGACACCGGGCTGTTCGGCGACATGGCCCTGATCGGCGAGGAAGGCATTGACCTGGCGGTGCTGCCCATTGGCGACAACTTCACCATGGGCCCGGCCGATGCGCTGCGGGCCGTGAAGCTGATCCAGCCCCGGCACGTCATCCCGGTGCACTACAACACCTTTGATTTGCTTAAACAGGACGTCTCCGCCTGGAAGGCGCAGGTGGAGGCGGCCACGACGGCGCAGGTGCACGTGCTCCTACCGGGCGAGAGCTTCACGCTCTAGCGCCGCCTGGCCGCAACTGAACCGCCTATCAACCGGCGCGCCTGGCCCATTGGGGGAGGCGCGCCCCATGGTTACTCACTTCCACCGGGAGTCTGCCTGTGAAACTCAAGTCACTGATCTGGATGCCGCTGACCCTCAGCCTGGCTGCGCTGGCGTGCAGCGTGTTCTCGCCCGCGGCCACGGCCACCCCGTCGTCGCTGACAGCGGCGCCGATCGTCACCGACACGCCGGCCGCCCCGGTGGCGACCGATACCGCTGCCCCCGCCGCCACCGATACTCTTTCTAGTCCCACTGAGACCGTGGCCCCGGCCCCCACTGATACCCCCGCCGCGCCGCCCGCCCAGCAGTTCATCGCCTATGTAGACCCGGTGCGCAACCTGCTGGTGACAAATGTGACCGGCGACGTGCTGGGCGGCACCACGCAGTACACCCAAATCGCCGTGGAAGGCCAGGCGCTCGACCTGGCCTGGTCGCCCTCCGGCGAATACGTGGGCTTCGTCACCTCGCGGCCCGACAACGTGCACGTCTACTACGTCTACGCCGTGGGCGCGGGCACGCCGGTGGACTTGGGGATCGGGGCTGACGTGGCCTGGTCGCCCGACAGCGCGCACATTGCTTTCGTGCGCGACGGCAACCTGTGGCAATACTCGCTGGAGACCGGCGCGGCGCAGCCCCTGACCTTCAACGACAGCACCTGGGCCTGGGGCCGCCCGGTGTACAGCCCCGACGGCGCATACCTGATCGCGGCCGGGGCCTTGTACGCCGACCTGGGCGCGCAGGGGAACACCGCCTTCTGGCTGTACCAGATTCCGGTGGATGGCTCGAGCGCCCCCGCGCCGCTGCCGGGGATGGCCGGCGGCCCGCAGATCGAGGGACGGCTGGCGCGCGACCTCACCTTCTCGCCCGACGGCGCGCGGCTGGCCTTCACCACTTCGTGGCACATCAGCGCCTGCGCCTCCGCCGCCGACTACCACGTGCTCAACGCCGACGGCAGCGGCTTGCGCAGCGTCGTCAGCCCGTCGCTGGCGGCGCTGGCCGACTCGGCCAGTGAGAAGTACTTCCTGGGCTTCAGCCTGGCCTGGACGCCCGACAGCGCCGCGCTGCTGCAAACCGGCGAGGTGCGCAACTGCGCGAACTTCGAGGGCGCGCTGGTGGGCGGGCCGCAGCTTTCGCGGGTCGGCCTGGACGGCGCGGAAACCCTGGTGGCCGCCGGGAATTTCGACTCGCTCAGTTTCGACCGCAGCGGCACGCGCATCGGGCTGGTAGCCCGGCCCGACGCCATCGCCCCCGGCGAGGTGCGGCTGTATAACCTGGCGGGCTTTCCGGTGCTCACCATCGGCCCCGGCGACCTGGCGGCCCTCCAGCCGTAGCAAGGACGAAGCATTTGGCCGCACCAGCGGTTGCCAATGCACCTGCCGGCGCCAGAGGCTTCGCCTTGCCGCCGAGCCGTCAGGGCACGACGACTTCGTCGGGCAGCACCACCTGGTCGCCGGGCAGCGCCGCGCCGGTCGCGTCGCGGGCGGGCAAGCGGGGCAGGGCGCTCTGGCTGGGGTCGTACCAGCCCACCGCCAGCCCATAGCGGCCCGGCGGCAGGCCGCTAAGGTCGAAGCGCACCGTGTCGGTGACGACCTCGCCCGCCACCCACAGCGCCGTGGGGTAAGCGTTCGCGCGCGGCATCGCGTCCACCTGATCGAGCACAAACCCATCGGCCGGGTTGAACAGGTGCACGAAGAACTTGTAGTCGTGCCCCGGCGCGGCCAGCGCGCCCCAGGCCAGCGTCAGCTCCAGCGCTTCCGGCGTCTGCGCGGCGGCGTAGCCGTGCAGCGTGAGCACGCCGCCGAACGTCGCGCCGACCGTGGTGGGCAGCGGCGGCACGTCGAAGCTGCGCGCCCGGCCGCGCACCGTCACCACGCCCACCGTCACCTCCGGGCCAACTGTCTGCCCGGCCGCGTCCACCAGTTGCACCAACACCACATAGTCGCCGGGCTGGAGCGCGGCGTTGGTGCCGAAGCGGGCGCGGCCCAGCACGTAAGCGTCGGCGGGCCAGGCGCTGGTGGGTGAGCCGGGGGCCAGGTCGAGCGTCTGGCTCACGCCCGCGCCGTCCGCGCCGCGCAGCGTCCACCGCGCGCGGTAGTCGCCGGCGGGCGCGCCGCTGGTCAGCCACTCGGCGCTGAACTCCGGCGCCGCCCCCTGGTCGAACACGCCCGGCAGCGTCACCGCGCCCAGCGCCAGCGCGTCCGTCAGGTCGTGTTGCGCCGCCCGGCCCGCGCGCGGCGTGGCGGCCGTCACCGTCACGGGCAGCGCATAGTTGCCCAGGCCGGCCAGTGTCACCGAGTCGTACAGGTTCACGTCGAGCACATATTCCCCCGGCGGCGTCCCGGCGGGCAGGGCGAGGCGGTAGAAGTCGGGGATGACCTCATCAGCCCGCCACAGCGAGGTGGGGTACATGCCGTAGGCCAGTTGCATGTCTTGCCCGGCCCACAGCGTGCCGGCCGCGTCGCGCAGCCGTAGCGCAATCTGGTGGTTGGCCGGGATCGTCGCCGGCGCGTGCCACGTCAGGTTGGCTTGCAGCACGTTTGGCTCGGGGGTGGTGGCGCTGGCGGCCAGCAGGTCAATGGCCGAGCCGAAGCGCGCCAGCGGCGCGGCGCTCGGCGCGGCCGGGCCGGGGTCGTCCACCCACACCGGCGCCAAGTGCACCAGCCCGCGCATGCGGCCCTGCGGCGTCAGCGCGGCCAGCGGGCCGAGCGCGTCCGCCGCCTGCACCGTCACGAAGTACACGCCGGGCGGGATGTCGCTGGGGATGGGCAGGTCGAGCGTGAGCGCCGCGCCGCTGAGCGTGCTCGTCACGCTCGTCAGCGCGACCGGGGCCTGGCTGAGCAGGTTCGAGCCGGGCGCGAGGCCGAAGGTCACGGTCACGCCGGTGGGCGCGTTCCACGTTGAGTCAATGGTCAGCGTGCCGCCGCGCCCGAGCCGGTCGGCGCTGTAGCCCAGGCCGACCAGTTGCGCGCCGCCGGCAAAGCGCACCCGGTCGGCGTGATAGTAGGTCAGTTGGGCAAAGTCAATCGAGTAGGGCAGGTCGGCGCTCGCCGGGCGCAGGTCGCGCAGCGCGGCCACGCCCAGGACCAACACGGCCGCGCCGCCCGCCACCCACGCTGCGGCTTTCCAGCCGGGGCGCGGCCAACCAGCCCGGCGCATCACGCGCAGCGTGCCCGCCGCCAGCGCCAGCCACGCGAGGGCGCTCACGGCTTCGGCAGCGGCGCGGAGCGGCGTGCGGCCCAGCGCCAGCCTCACCGCATGCGCGCCGGCGGGCACGTCGAAGGCAATCCAGCCCAGGCCGGGGGCGGCGCGGGCGTTGACCTCTGCCCCGTCCACCCGTACCTGCCAGCCGGGCCAGTAGTAGGTCGGCACGGCCACCGTGGCGGCTTCGCTGGCGGTGATGGTCCAGGCCTCGGCCGCGCCGGTCTGGCTGAGGCGCTCGCCGGTGGCCGCGCCGCTGAGCGCCTGCACGCTGGGCGCGCGGCCCAACACGGCCTGTGACGCAAACGGCCGGGGCTGCACCGCGCGCGGCAAATACTCGTAGCCGATGGTGCTGCCGATGTTAGCGCTGAAATACTCCATCAACTGCAAGCGCGCGGGCGTCACGTCGGCGTCGGTCAGCGGCACGAACTCCGGCCGCAGCGCGCCCAGCCCGGCCCAGGCCAGCGCCAGGCCCAACCCTGCCGCCAGCGCGCCGTGCATCGCAACGCCAGCGCTCGGCCGCCACTTGCCGGCCCACTTTGTCGGAACCAGGTGCGCCGTCAGCGCGGCGGTGAACAGCGCTTGCAGCGAGAGAAAGCGCCACGGAAACTGCGTGTAGTGGACCAGCGGCGCGTTGGCCCACACCCAGGCCGAGGCGGGCGTCATCATGAATGTGCTGACCGCCAGCCCGAGCACGCTGAAGCTGTCCGTCGCCGTCCAGCGGCGCGCCCGGAGCGTCTTCACCAGCAGCGCCGCCAGCCCCGCCGCCGCCAGCAGCGCTTGCACCAATCCCATCGCAAACGGCGAGGGCATATCGGGCGCGGTGTCGGCGTTGTACAGCCAGGTGTTCTGCACCAGGTCCGCGCCGCGAAAGTGATTGCCGTAGTAAAAGTAGCCCTGCGTCACGTCCGCGAGCTGCACGGCGCTGGTCTCGCCCAAAGCGGGCGCCCAGAAGAACGCCGCCAGCAGCAGCCCCGCCGCCAAAGCCAGCCCGCCCGCGACCAAGGGCCGCAGCCAACCAGACTGGATCAGGCGCCGGAAAGTGTAGGGCCGCTCAACTGAGCGGCCGCCGCTGGTAGCTATCGGTTCGTTTGCCCTCTGCCGGACACCCTGCCTCACGCTCCCCAATACCAAATACAGCGCCACGAACGGCATGAAGTTCAGCGCGCTGATGTTGTGACACAGCACCAGCAGGCCCGTGCAGAGCGCCAGGCTCAGCCCGCGCCGCAGGTCGGGCGCGGCCAACAGGCGCTGCGCGCGCCACAGCGCCAGCGGGTACAGCCCCATCGCCCACAGCTCCGAGAGCGAGTCGCCGCGCACATACAGGTTCGCCAGGTGGAAGGGCGCGAAGGTATAGGCCGCCGCCGCCAGCCAGGCTTGCGGGCGGGTCAGTGGGGGACCCAGGCTGCGCGCCCAGGCGTACATCCCCAACGCGCCCAGCGCCAGCCCGGCCGTCTGCGTCAGCTTGAGCGCCGCGACGAACGAGGTCGTTAAATGCAGCAGCGCCGCCCCGTAGTAGGGCAGCGCTGCGTAGTAACTGAAGAACGGGTAGCCGTAGCCGTAAGCGGCGTCCGGCATCCAGCGTATGGGGAACTGTCCGGCCTTTAGGCCCTCAACCAGTTCAGACAGCCGCAGCAGCAAGAACGGGCTGTCGCCGCCGCCGCGCGTGAGCAGGAAGCCCGAGTGCGCCAGCAGCGGCCAGGCCGCCAGCACCCCCAGGCCCAGGACGGCGAGAACCGGAAGCGTCCGGCGCAGTGACGCCACGCCGCCCCACGCGGCCTACCTGGCCCGTGGCCGGCGCAGGAACAAGAACCCGGCCACCCCGGCCGCCAGCAGCAGAAACACCACGCCGCCCGCGAACAGCAGCGCCGTCAGCAGCGCCTGGCTGCTGCTGGTGGGGGGCGTGTCGGTCGGCTCTTCCACACCCGCGCGCGGCTGCGCGCCGAACTCCAGCGTGCTGGTCGAGCCGGCGGTCACCTCGAGCGGGGTGGAGGTGTTGGTCGTCGGGTTGTAGCCGCCCGGCGCCGCCGCCGAGATGGTGTACTGCCCGGCGATCAGGTCCTCGAAGCAGTGCGGCTCGTTCACGCCGTCGGTGGTGTAGGCCTGCACCGGCGCGCCTGTGGCAATGTCCACCACGGCCAGTTGTCCGCCGGGCAGCAAGCCTTCGGCGGCGTCGCGCACGCCGTTGCCGTTGGCATCGTTCCACAGCAGCGCGCACACCGTGCCCGTCGCCAGTGTGTCGGTCGCCAGCGCCGCCTGTGTTTCCACCGCCGCCAGCGTCGCCGCCGCGTCCACCTCCGGTGTTGGGCTGGCCAGCGCCGGGTCGCTGGTCGGGCTGGCGTTCGGGTCGGCCGTGGGCTGGTTGGGGTCCACGGTCGGCGTGGGGCTGGCCGAGGGCGTGCTGGTCGCCACGATCAGCTTCTGCCCGATGCTGATGATGTCGGACGTCAAGCCGTTCATGGCCTTCAGCTCATCCACGGTCAGCCCGAAGCGCGCGGCGATGCTCCACAGCGCGTCGCCAGCCTGCACCACGTAGATGATGTTGCCGTCGGCGTCGGGCGTGGAAGTGGCGGCGTTGGCCGGCGGCGGGTTGGTGGCCGCGGGGGCGCCGCTGGTGTTTTGGGGCGCGCTGCTCGTGTTCTGCGGAGCGCTGCTGGTGTTTTGCGGCGCGCCGGTGCTGATGACGGTCGCCGTCACGTCGTCCCACCAGGCGTCTAGGTGAAAGCGGCTGTCGCCCTTGTAGTTGGTCGCCAGGAAGATCGTCACCTTGCCCGCCGCGCCGGCCGTCACGTCTACCGTGAAGGCCTGCCAGGTGTCGTGCGGGTTGCCCTGCCCGCCCCACACCACCGAGCCGGCGGCCCAGTCAATGCTGCCGTTCGGCTCGGCGCCGACCTGCATGCGTGACTGGACCGCCGTATCAGACGGCGCAGGGTAGTGATCGGTGGAGGCGCGCACCCGCCCATAGGCGGTGATGCGCACCACGCTGCCCGGCGCCACGACAATCGTCTGCCGGATGCCGCCGAACCACGGGTCCCAGTTGCGGCCGATGTGAGCGGAACTGCCGCCCCCGTGCACAAAGACTGGATTGGTCTCGGGCGCGAAGTCGGGCGGTTGGGCATAGTTGAGGCTGCCGTTGCCGGGGTTCGGGATGGTCTGCCACCACGGGTCCCAGCCCGTGGCCAGCCCGTTGGACGCGAAGGTCTCCATGCCCCCGTTGCTCACCAGGTTGGCCTGGGCCGACGGCGCGGCCAGGGCCAGGCTCGGCGCCCCGGCCACCGCGACAGCCGCGGCCAGCGCGGCGACCAAGACGAGGGAACGAACAGCAGGGTATGCCTTCATACGCGAGTCCTCAGGGCCGGTCTCAGTCAGGCCTGGCGCGCGCTAGGGCGCGATGATGAGCACCTGTCCGATGTAGATGATGTCGCTCGTCAGGCCGTTAAGCTGCTTGATGCGCGCCACGGTGGTGTTGAAGCGCCGCGCCAGCCGGAACAGGTTGTCGCCCGCCACCACGGTATAGCTGGTCGCGCCGGAGGGCGGCGTGTTGTCCGGCGTGGGCGCGGGGGTCACCGCGGGGCCGCTGACGCCGGGGATGATCAGCACGGTGCCGGCGTAGAGCAGGTTGGGGTTGGCGACGTGGTTGGCCGACAAGATGGCCTGCACGCTCACGCCGAAACGCCGCGCAATGCGGTAGTAGTTGTCGCCGGGCTGCACCACGTAGCTGAAGCCGGGCACCTGGGTCGGGACTGCCGTCGGCGCAGGGGCGGGGTTGTTGGTCGCGCCGCCGGTCGTGGTCCCGCCGCTGGTCGCGCCGCCGCCCACCACCACCAGGCTGGCGTCGTCCACGTAAATGTCGTTGTGCTGCAAGCCCCACTGCGGGGTCGAGCGGGTAAAGACCGTCACCGTGCCGCCCTTGGCCACCGCCTCGATCACATATAGCCCCCAGGCGTCGTAGGTGTCGTTCACCGGCGACCAGATCACGTTCGGGCTGAAGGCGTTGGCGCCGCCGAAGGGGTCAATGCCCACGCGCATGCCCATGGTGCCCTGGCCCGCCGACAGGCCATAGTCGGCGTTGGTAGACCAGCCCTGCATGAAGACGCTGAAGCGCAGCAGTTGTCCCGGCGTAATACCGCTCACCTGCTGATACATGCCGGCGTCGTGCACGCTGAAGAAGGTGAAGTACTTTTGCGCGTTGTTGCCGCTGCGAATGCGGTTGGCGCACACCGGGCCGCAGTTGGCCTCGCGCCACTCCGGCCGGTGCCAGGCCGTGCAGTTCTGGCACGCGCCCGGGTGCTGCGGGTCCTGGTCGGGCTGAAGCCACCAGCCGGACCAGTGCTGCGCCACCTGTACTTCGTCAATCGGGGTATTCGGGAAATACTTGCTCAAGTCGGCCTGGCAGCACTGCTTGCCGTAGGGGCTTTCGAAGCCGGGGTTGAGCAGCAGGTTGGGGCCGTCAGCCGCGAGTGGCGCCGCCGATGCGCCGCCCACGGGCCAGGCCAACGCCAGCATCACCATCAACAGCAACGCCGAACGCAGTAGAGTTTTCATGGTTGCCCTCTCCTCAGGGGGCAATCGCCACATCCGTCTGCCCGGCTTCCGCTGCCGGGTCCGCGCGTGGCACGCGGTCCAGAGTGATCGGATCATATAGGCCGACCCGTAAGGTCACGGGGACCTGCGCTGCCTCCAATTGTAAAACAAACTTGCGCTGCTCTCGCACTACCGCCTCCCGCGGCCACCACTGGCTCGGAAACAGCTCGGTGCCCAGCGGCCCATCGGCCTGGGCCAGCGGCGTTGCGCCTGCCCAAGCCTGGGCGTACACCTGCACCGGCGCGGTCAGCGACGCGGCGGCGCTCCAGGTCAGCATGAGCGTCAGCGTCTCGGTCAGCCCAGCGCTCGCGTTGGCGCGGGCCGTCTCCGCCCGCAGCAGCGCTATTCCGTTGGCAAATACGGCCAGCGCCGGGCCGCCGCACGTGGCGGGCGCGCACGGCTCGGCCGTATAGGTCGTGTAGAGCGCGTACGGCTCCGGCTGTAAGTCGTCACGGTGCAGCGGGCCGCGCTCCGGCGTAATGAGCGCCCTCTCCGGCAGCCTCTGCACGGCTGTTTCTAGGCCCAGGTAGGGCCAGGCGACCAGCCGGAACGGCGTAGCGCTGGGCGCGCCCGGCTCACCCTCGGTGTACCAACTGAGCCGGTCGCTCGGCGCGAGCAAGAAACGCACCGAGGCAAATGAGTCCCAATAGCGCCGGTCAACGATCACCCGGCGGGCCGGGTCGCCCGCCAGATAGGTGTTGGTCTGCTCCGCCAGTTCCGTCGCGGCGGCCTGGAACAGGTAGCTCGTGTCGGCGGCGGGCGCATACACCAGAAAGTAATCGCGGGTGGTCAGTGCCAGCGCCACGGCCAGCGCCGCCAGCGGCAGCCCGCGCCGCAGCACCGGGCCGATTGGCGGCCAAAGCATCGTCCAAACCGCGTCGAGGCCGAGCGCGGGCAGCACGGCCAGCAGCGGCCACACACCCACCGCCCGCAGAAAATGCGGCGTGTCCTCGGCCAGGATGGTGGGTAAGAGCATGATGCCCACCCACAGCAGCGGCAGGGCCAGAGCAGCCCGGCGGTGCTTCAGCGCGCCCCGGCCGGCCACGCCCACCCCCAGCAGAAAGGCCAGCCCCAGCGCCGGGTCGAAGGCCGGGCGGCCGGGCAGGTTGTGGCGGGCGATGTCGTCCCCCCGCCAGTTGAACAGGCCCAGCGCGGCCAGCGTGTTATTAAGGAGCGTCCCGACCAGGCGGCCGCCGTTGATGGCCGGGTTGAGCACCGACACCTGCCCCACCCGCCCGGTCAAAAGCTCTGGGTAGCGCAGCGCGGTCAGCGCCAACGGAGCCACGGCCAGCGCTGCCGCCAGCGCAAAAGCCGCAATCTGGCCGCGGTTGGGGAAGGTTGGCCGCCGCGCACTATACCAGAGAATCGCCAAAGCCAAGAGCACCACCGGGGTAAAGCGCGACGCTAAGTAGGTATAGAAGGTTAGGCCATACAGCGCCCCGCCCAGCGCCACCCAGCGCAGCTTATTACGCCGGTAGCCATGGGCGGCGCAGGCCAGCGCCAGCGCCGCCACCAGCGGCAGCGCCCCGGCCCGCAGGCCCAGGCGGCTGAGCGCCACCGGCCAGAAGGTGAAGGCCACCACCGCCGCCGCCCACAGCCCCAGCCGCCGGTGGTAGAGCGCCGTGCCGAGCGCGTAGACGGCCGGGATCAGCAGCGTGCCGATGACGGCGGCGGGCAGCCGTTCGGCCAACGGCGTGCGTCCCAGCGCCGCCACGCTCAGACTGGCGAGGTAAATGTAGGCCGGCTCGCGACCGTTATTGGCCGGAAAGTAGAGCGGGCGGTCCCCGGCGATGACGCCGAGCGCGTCCAGCCCGTTGAAGGCTTCGTCCTGGTACAGGCCGCGCGGCGTCGCCCCGAGCTGGTAGAAGCGCAGGGCTGCCCCCACGACCGTGATGAGCGCGAGTAGGGCGAGCGCCGGCAGCGGGCGCGGCTGCCCGGATTGAGCGTTTGGGCCGGAGGCGATCACAGCGCGGTTGTCTCAGAGCGCGGCGAGGCGCACCTCGACCACGTAGCAGGCGGCGCCGGCGGGCGCGCCCACCAGGCGCACTTCCAGGCCCAGCAGCGCCGTCGGCGCGGCGGCGGCGAATTCTAGCGCCAGCCGGGTGTAGGTGTGGGCAGGCAGGTTCGCGTTGGCCTGCCAGCCGCCGTCAGCCGTCTGTGCCCCGCTCTCGGCCACCAGTCGCGCCGCGCCCCGGTCGCCGGGAGTGCCGGGGTCGCGCAGCAGCAGCGCCTCCAGCCGGTAGCGGCGGCCAAGCTCCATCCCGGCCACCTCTTGCGACAGGCGCACCCACACCGGCGCGCTCGGCCCGGCCACCTTCCAGCAGTACGGCCCGTGCGCGAACAGGCGCGGCCGGGCTTCGGCCGGCGCCGCCGCGCTGTTCAGCAGTGCCGTCACCGGCCGCCCAAACGGCTGGTCCTGGCCGGGCAGCAGCGGTTCGGCGGGGCCGTGAAAGTCCAGCGCCCAGCCGGAGGGCACGGCCACCTCGCGTGTGTCGCCCACGAAATAGACCGTGCCCTTAGCAAAGCGGCTGTTAAACAGCAGGCTGGGGGTGGGCGGGTCGGCCGGCTCCGGCCCCGGCGGCACAAACACCGTCCCCACAGGCGGGGTGATGATTGGAGTGGTTCCACCACTGGGGTCGGGGGTGGGAGGCGGCGGTGTCACGACGGGCGCCACCACCGGCGGCACGTCACGCTGGCTGCGGATGTAATCGAGCAGGCGGCGCAGCCCGCGCGTCTCGGCGATGTCGAAGCGCTCCCAGGTGCCCAGGTTGCCCACGGTGAAGATCGTCGCGCCGATCACGAACGGGTCTTGCTGCAACTGCCGGTCGTACCACATCAGTTGCTCGGCATAGTAGTGCTCAGGGTCGCGCTCCGGCCCGCGCCAGTAGTCAATCGGGTCGGTGTCGCCGTTGCGCTGATTCCAAAAATCGAAATGCTTTTTCCACGGCCCGCTGGTCATGCCGGGGCAAAGCGCGCCGATGCTGTCCAGGCCGCACTCGGTGATCACCAGCGGCACATTGGCCAGCCCGGCCGGCGCCAGAAACGTGCGGTAGACCTTGCGGTAGCGCAGCGTGAGAAAGCCGGTGTCGCCCTCGCCCGCGAAGTCGGGCCGCAGGTCGCAGTTGCTGGTCTGGTAATGGCCGGTCAACCACCACATCCACGGCGACGAATACTCGTGCAGGCCGAGCAGTCCATTGAACTGCTTGGCCGCCGCCGCCGCCGGCACAAAGGCGGGCCACAGCCCCAGGTCTGGGTTGCCCGTGGCGAAATTGCCGATGACGCCGCGCCGGCCCATCTCGGCCAACAGGCGCAGGCGCTCCGTCTCAAAGCGCGCATACCAGCCCATCGCCCGCGCGTTGGCCGGGTCGTCGGCCCCGCCGAACACCGGCTCGTTGGGGCCTTCCCAGGCGTCCACGGCCGGGTTCAGCCGGTAGGTCTCGCGCTGGCGTTCCACCCACGCTTGCGCTTCCGACTCGGCCGTGCGCCCGCTCTCGGCGGCGGCGTGCGCGTCGTAGTCCTCGAAGATGCGGCCGATGATGAGCAGGTTGGGGTGGCGCGCCCGCAATTCACTCGAGACCCCCAATGACCCCACCAGCTTCACCACCGGGCTGCCGGCGTCAGCCATGGCCACGGCATCGCCGTGCGCGTTGAGCGAGTGCGGGCAGAGTTTGCTGGGCACAGGCGTCTCCCGTGGGCCGCGTGGCGCGATTATACTCTGCCCGGTCCAACCGGCCTGGTTATGCTCTATACTGCGCCCGATGCGGGTGCTGCTGCTTTCCAAAGCCTTCGTGGTGGGGGCCTACCAGCGCAAGCTCGAAGCCCTGGCGGCCTGCCCCGGCCTCGAGTTGACGGCGGTAACGCCCCCCAGTTGGCGCGATCAGCGTGGTTTACTCACGCTGGAGCGCGCCTATACCAGCGGCTATCGCCTGGTGGTCACACCGGTGCGCTTCAACGGCCGCTTTCACCTGCACTACTATCCGCGCCTGGCCGCCGTGCTGGCCGAGGCGCGGCCTGACCTCGTGCACGTGGATGAAGAGCCTTACAATTTTGCCACCTGGCACGCTCAGCGCCTGGCTCGCCGCGCCGGCGCCAAGACCGTGTTCTTCTCCTGGCAGAACTTGCGCCGCGCCTACCCCTGGCCCTTCAGCGCGTTCGAGCGCGAGGTGCTGCGCCACGCCGACGCCGGCATTGCCGGCAATCAGGACGCCGTGGCGGTGTGGCGCGCCAAGGGTTACACCGGCCTGCTGTCCGTCATCCCGCAGGTTGGCGTGGACCCCGACCTGTTCGCGCCAGACCCCGCTCCGGCCGCGCGCGACGTCTTCACTATTGGCTTTGCGGGCCGCTTCGTGCCGGAGAAGGGCGTAGACCTGCTGCTGCGCGCCGCCGCCCAACTGCCGGGCGAGGCGCGGGTGCGCGTCTTGGGGGCCGGGCCAGAGTTGCCGCGCCTGGCGCGTTTGGCCGCCGACCTGGGCCTGGCCGCGTGCGTGAGCTTCGCGCAAGTGTCCTCGCTAGACATGCCGGCGCAGCTCGCCGCGCTCGATTGCCTGGTGTTGCCCTCGCGCACACGCCCCAACTGGAAGGAGCAGTTTGGCCGCGTGCTGATCGAAGCCATGGCCTGCGGCGTGCCCGTGATCGGCTCCACCTGCGGCGAGATTCCACACGTCATCGGCGCGGCGGGCCTGATCTTCGCCGAAGACGACGCGGCGGCGCTGGCCGCGCATCTGCGCGCTCTGCAAGCCGACCCGGCCCGCCGCGCCGCCCTTGGAGCCGCGGGCCGCGCGCGCGTGCTGGCGCACTACACCCAGGCGCAGGTGGCGCGGGCCACCGCCGCGCTGTACCGCCAGGTGCTGACCGCGCCGGGCTTACCCGCGTGAGCGCCCGCTGCATTGTGCTTCCAGAACATAACGCCGCCAGGGTAGGCGGCCAGGCACTTGCCGTCCATGGACTATAATCCCGGCAGTACTCAAGGGCTATCGGCCCACATCGCTCTGAATGCGCACCTGCTGTCGGGGCGCACGTCGTACCGCAGCGCAGGTATTCATCACTACATCGCGCAGTTGCTGCGCCACCTGCCGGCCGCCGCGCCGGAGCTGCGCTTCACGGTCTTTGTGGGGGATGGCCGCCCAGACATGGCGGGGGCCACGGTTGTGCGCGCGCGGTTGCCCACTGCCCGCCCGCCGATGCGGATTTTTTGGGAGCAGTGTGTGCAGCCCTGGGCGCTGGCCCGCGCTCGGCCCGCGCTGCTGCACGCGCTGGCCTTTGTGGCGCCCATCCTCTCGCCGACACCCACTGTGGTCACCGTGTACGACCTGTCCTTTTTCGTCACGCCCGAGCGCTTCCCTGCTGCCCAGCGCCTCTACCTGCGCGCGCTCACCGGCGTCTCCTGCCGGCGGGCGCGCCGCGTCTTAGCCATCTCGGAGAGCACCCGGGCCGATGTGGTGCGTCTATTGGGCGTGCCCGCCGAGCGCGTAGACCTGGCCTACCCGGGTGTCGGCCCAGAGTTTCACCCGCTGCCCGCGGACGAAGTCGCGGCCTTCCGCGCCCGCCTGAACCTGCCCGCCCGCTTTGTGCTCTATCTCGGCACGCTGGAACCGCGCAAAAACCTGGGCACGCTGCTGGCGGCTTTCGCCACGCTGCGCGCCGCCGAACCCGATCTGGCCCTGGTGCTGGCCGGCGGGCGCGGCTGGTGGTATGCCGACCTGTTCCGGCAGGTGCAGGCGCTGGGGCTGGAGCGCGCCGTGCATTTCCCCGGCTACGTGCCCGCCCAAGACCTGCCCGGGTGGTACAACGCCGCCGCCGCCGTGGGCTACCCTTCCGCCTATGAAGGTTTCGGCATGCCCGTGGCCGAGGCGCTGGCCTGCGGCTGCCCGGTCGTCACCACCCGCGCCTCCTCGCTGCCCGAAGCCGGGGGCGAGGCCGCCTGGCTCGTGCCGCCCGCCGACGCGCCCGCGCTGGCCGCCGCGTTGGCCCAGGCCCTGCGCCCCGACCCGGCGCGCCGCGGCCGCGGCCTGGCCCACGCGGCCCGCTTCACCTGGGCCGCCACCGCCGCCGCCACCGCCGCGAGCTATCGCCGCGCGCTGGGCCGACCCGCATGACCGCCCCGAACGGCAAGCCCGCCCCCGATGCGCGCGCGGCGCGGCGCGCCTCCGGCGAGATCGGGCGCATGCGCGCCTTGCTCTTCAGCCTGCTGCTCGACGCGCTGCTGATCAATGCGGCCTTCGTGCTGGGCTACTACGTGCGCTATCGCTTGCAGCTCTTCCGGCCCGTGCTCGACGCCAACGCCGCGCCCTACAGCGATTACATTCCGTTCCAACTGGGCTACATGGTCATGCTGCTGATCTTCATGGCCGCCGACGGCGTGTATCACCGCCGCCGCCAGGGCAGTTGGTTCGACGAGCTGTACCGCATCGCCAACGCCACGACGACGGTCGTGGTCATCCTCATTGCCTTCACCTTCATCATCTTGCTCTACTCCCGCTTGCTGCTGCTGGAGGCGGGCGTTATCACCATCGCGCTGCTCAGCGGCTACCGGCTCATCTGGCGGCAGATTGACGGCGCGCGCCGCCGCCGCGGCCTGGGCGTAGATCGGGTGCTGGTGGTGGGCGCGGGCGATCTGGGCCGCGCCGTTATGCGCAACCTGGTGGCCCGCCCCGAACTGGGCTACCGCGTGGTGGGCTTTGTGGATGACGACTTGAGCAAGGGCGACCTGGGCCGCTTCAAGGCGCTGGGCGGCCTGGAGAGCATTGGCCGAGTGGTCAAGGGCGAGCGCGTGGATGAAGTCATCATCACGCTGCCGTGGACTTATCATCGCACCATCATGGGGCTGGTGCGCTCGTGCGAGAGCCTGGGCGTGCGCGCGCGCGTCGTGCCCGATGTGTTCCAACTTTCGCTCAACCACGTGGATATGGACGAGCTGGGCGGCATCCCGCTCATGGGTGTCAAAGACACGCGCCTGCCACGCCTGGCGCAGCTTGCCAAGCGCGCCCTTGACATCGGCGTGGCGCTGCTGGCGCTGGCGGTCACGACGCCCATCTTGCTGGTGGTGGCCGGCCTCATCCGCCTCGACTCGCCCGGCCCGGCGCTCTTTCGGCAGCAGCGCGTGGGGCGCGCCGGCCGGCTGTTCAACATCTACAAGTTCCGCACCATGCGCCTGGGCGCCGAGGCCGAAGTGGCCGCGCTCAAAGACCAGAACGAATCGAGCGGGCCGCTGTTCAAGATGAAGGCCGACCCGCGCGTCACCGGCCTGGGCCGCTTTCTGCGCCGCGCCAGCATAGACGAACTGCCCCAGTTCTTCAACGTGCTGCGCGGCGAGATGAGCGTGGTCGGCCCGCGGCCGGGCCTGCCCAGCGAAGTGGCCGAATATCAGCCCTGGCACCGCCAGCGGCTGGAAGTGCTGCCCGGCCTGACCGGCCTGTGGCAGGTCTCAGGCCGCAGTGAGCTGACCTTCGATGAGATGTGCCTGCTCGACATCTATTACATCGAGAACTGGTCGCTGGCCCTCGATATCACGATCATGCTGCGCACCATTCCGCGCATCCTGCTGGCCAACGGCGCCTACTGAGCGACGCGATGAGGCGGCGCTGGTGGCGCGATGAGGCGGCGCTGGTGGCGCGGTGAGGCGGCGCTGATGGCGCTCGGCGCGCTTGCCGGAAATCAGCGGCGCGCGATGGGCGAATTGCACGAGGCCGGCCGCGGGTGAACGCGGTACGATGAACCTGCTCTGGCTGTCCGCGCTCCGCGCCGCCCCGGCCCTATTCAAGGAACGAACGCACCATGCCTCTCCATATCATCGTCGGCGCTCAGTGGGGGGATGAAGGCAAAGGCCGCATCACCGACTTGCTGGCCGCCGAAGCCGCCGTGGTGGCCCGCTATTCCGGCGGCGACAACGCCGGCCACACCGTCACCGTCGAAGGTTCCGCCGGCCCGCAGATCTTCAAGCTGCACCTGCTGCCCTCCGGTCTGATTCACTCGCACGTCGTCGGCGTGCTCGGGCATGGCATGGTCATCAACCCGCGCCGCCTGCTCGATGAGATCGAACAACTGCGCGCTCTCGGCGTGCCCGTCTCGCCCGAGCGCCTGAAAATCTCGGCCGCCGCCCACCTGCTCACCCCCGGCCACGTGGCGCTCGACCGGGCCGAGGAGGCCGCCCGCGCCGCCGGCCACGCCGAAGGCAAGCTCGGCACCACCGGGCGCGGCATCGGCCCGGCCTACACCGACAAGACCGCCCGCCGCGGCCTGCGCGCCGAAAACCTGCTCGACCCCGAGCGCCTGGGCGATCGCGTGGCCGAGCACGTGCGCCAGGTGAACCAGACGCTGGAGCGCCTATATGGCGCGCCCGGCCTCGACCCGGCGCAGGTCGCCGCCGACTACACCGACTACGCCCGCCGCCTCGCGCCCTACTTGACCGAAACCTCGCTCTATCTGCACGAGCGCCTGCGCCACAACGCCGCCGTGCTGGCTGAGGGCGCGCAGGGCACGCTGCTCGACCTGGACCTGGGCACCTACCCGTTCGTGACCAGCTCGTCGCCGACCAGCGCGGGCGCGTTCGTGGGCCTGGGCGTTGGGCCGCAGTGGGCGGGCCGCATCGTCGGCGTCACCAAGGTCTTCCAAACCCGCGTGGGCGCTGGGCCGTTCCCGACCGAGACCTTCGGCCTGGAGGCCGAGCGCTTGCGCGGCACGGGCGCGAACCCATGGGACGAGTTCGGCACGACCACCGGCCGCCCGCGCCGCTGCGGCTGGCTCGACCTGGTGCTGCTGCGCTACGCCGTGCGCGTGAACGGCCTGACCGAACTGGTGCTGACCAAGATGGATGTGCTCTCCGGCCTGGACGAAGTGCGCCTGTGCACGGCCTACGCGGCCAACGGCGCCCAGCACGCCGAACTGCCGCTCGGCCCTGCCGACCTGGCCCCCTTCCAGCCGGTGTACGAAACGATGCCCGGCTGGCGCGAAGACCTGAGCGGCGCGCGCACCCTGGCCGACTTGCCCGCCGCCGCTCGCCACTACGTCCGCCGCATCGAGGAATTGACCGGGGTGCCGGTCAGCCTGATCTCTGTTGGGCCGGAGCGCAGCCAGATCGTCCGCGCTGAGTAAGCGCGGCCCGGCCGCCTGTGCTAGAATTTTGGGAGGTCGTTGGTAGCTGCCCTCGTTGTCGCTCCTGAAAGGAGTCTCGCATGGCCAGTGTCGCCTCGTCGGTCGTCATCAACCAGCCCGTAGACAAGGTCTTCAACTACGTTACCGGCGTCGAGAACCACAAGGCCTGGCAGGCCGGCATCCTCGACGCTAAGCTCTCGCCGCCGGGGCCGGTGGCCGTCGGCTCCATCTACACCTATACTTCGGAGGTGATGGGCCGCAAGATGGAAACCAAGCTGCAAGTGTCGGCCTATGCGGTCAACAGCCGGTGGAACGTGCAGACGACCGGCGTGCCGCGCCCAGTGGAGACCGCCTACACCTTTGAGGCCCAGGGCAACGCCACCAGGCTCACCGTGGCCATGGAGCTTTCCGGCGGCTACCCGGCCGCGGCCGAAGCCATGGTCAAACAGCAGATGCAAAAGTCCATGGACGAGCAGGCCCAGCGCCTCAAGCAAATTCTCGAAAAGTAAGCGCTTCGTGCCACCCGCCACAAACAAACGCGGCGCCTCTCAGCGCCGCGTTTGCTTTTGGCCGGGCCTGCGACTTTTCCGCGCCTCGGCCCACGCATACGTTATCCAACTCCCTGGTTTCTCGCTACAATAGCGCTGGTCTCGCACCTTGCGGGGAGGCGCTTCGCATGGCACAACGTCCCTTCTGGCCTATCGTCCTCATTGCTTTCGGCCTCCTGCTGCTGCTCGACAACCTCGGCTTCTTGCCCGGCAGCGCCTGGGGCTACGTCTGGCCCGCGCTGCTGATCTTTGTCGGCCTGAGCCTCCTCCTGGGCCGCGCCCAGCGCGCCGAACCGGTAGAAGACTCGGTCGGCCTGGACGGCGCGGGCAGCGCCGAGATCACCTTTGAGCACGGCGCGGGCGTGCTCGAAATCTACGGCGGCGCGCAGCCCGACCACCTGCTGGAAGGCACGTTCACCGGCGGCGTGCAGAAGCGTATTGACCGCCACGGCGACCAGACGCTGGTGACGCTCAGCGTGGGGCCGGAGCCGGAGTGGTACCACTTCGTGTGGCCCTGGAACTGGATGGGCGGGCGCGGCCAGGAATGGAACGTGCGCCTCAACCCCCACCCGCGCCTGAGCCTGCGCCTCAAGACCGGCGCCTCCGAAACGCGCCTCGACCTGAGCGACCTGCGCGTGGCCGAGCTGAGCCTAGACATCGGCGCCGGCAGCACCCGCCTGACCCTGCCCGCCCACGCTGGGTGGACCAAGGCGCGCGTGGCCTCCGGCGCGGCCTCGGTGGAGATTGTCGTGCCGGCCGGGGTCGCGGCGCGCATCCACGGCACGGTGGCCGTCGGCTCGCTCAACGTGGATCAGCAGCGCTTCCCGCGCCGCAACGGCGGTTACGAGTCGCCCGATTACGAAACCGCCACGCATCGCGTCGAGCTGAACCTCGAAGGCGGCGTCGGCTCCACCGTTGTGCGCTGATCTCAGGCAGCCTCGAGCACCAAAGATAAACCGGCCCCGCGCTTGAGAACGAAGCGCGGGGCCGGTCGCTTTTTCGCCCCCTCTCCCCGAGTCTCTGGGCTTGCGGCCGCCTACTCCTCCTCACTCACGAACTTCGCCGTCAGCCGCGGGTAGCGCTTGAAGATATCCGCGTCGTTTGCGTGCAGTTCGCCGCGCAGCGGGCGGGCCGGGCGCAGGGTCAGCGGCAAGTTGTCGCCGGTCAGTTGCGCGTAAGCCTCGTCGGCCACGCCCAGCAGCAGCTCGAACCCGCTCTCCTGGTCGGCCGGCACCACCTCTGCCAGCGTGTCCGGTTCGAGCAGCGCGCGCTCGAACGCCCGCCGCCCCTGGCCGATGAGCCATTGCCGCCAGGCTGCGAAGCCGTCTTCATTACAGCCCGGCTCGATGACATAAAACGCTTCCCACAGCTCGGCGCTGTAGGCCTGATCTTGCAGGTCATGCGCCAGCGCATCGAACTCGGCGATGTCTTCGAGCGTCATTTCGGCCAGCGCGGCGGTCAGGTGCTGCCCCTGCGCATACGGGTCGCCGTCCGCCGCTGCGCGGCTGTCTTCGATCAGCTGCCAAAAAAGTTCGCGGTTCATGCCAGGCGGATGCCCGTTGTCGGGGTCACTGAATCAGAGTTGCTCGTCATATTTGCTACCTATCCATTATCAACCACTTTCCTGATGTTTGTCACTATTGGCCCGCTCTTCCCAAACCTATACTGCGGCCATGGTCGAGCAAGTAAATCGGCCAACAAACACATAATCATGGGCACGGGCTGGCCCAACGCAGCCCCCGGCAACACCAGAAGAGAGGATACTACCATGGCCGCTGTTGTCACTCGCAAGGGGGAAGTCGTTTCCGACCCGCCCTTGATTCAGAAGCTGCTGAACGACCCGCGCGCAGGTCTGCTGTGGCTGCCGCTGCGCATCTGGCTCGGCTACCAGTGGTTTGACGCCGCGCTGCACAAGATTCAAAGCCCGGCCTGGATGCAGACCGGCGAGGCCCTCAAAGGTTTCTGGGCCGGCGCCGTCGCCATCCCCGAAACCGGCCGCCCCGCCATCAGCTTCGATTGGTACCGCGCCTTCCTGCAGGCCCTGCTCGATGCGCAGGCCTACACCTGGTTCGCCAAGTTCGTCGCCGTCGGTGAACTACTCATCGGCCTCGCCCTGATCTTGGGCGCCTTCACCGGCATCGCCGCCTTCTTCGGCGGGTTCATGAACTGGAACTTCATGATGGCCGGTTCCGCCAGCACCAACCCGCTGCTCTTCGTCATCGCCGTCGGCCTGATCCTGGCCTGGAAGGTCAGCGGGTACATCGGCGCCGACTACGTCCTGCTCCGCTTCCTCGGCACCCCCTGGCGCGCCAAGCAGCCGGCGCCCGCCTATGCGCCGCAAGCCGAGCCGGTGACCAAGAGCCTGTAAACCGCGCTGCGCTCTCCTTCGTTCGGCCGGGTGAGTGATCGCTGGAAGATCACTCGCCCGGCCCTATTGCTTGTCTACGCCTGCCATGTCGAACTCGCCCGCCTCCGTTTCTGAACCGCCCGCCGACCGCCTCGGCCCTGCGCTGGCAGCCGTCCGCCGCCGCCTCAGCCTGCTGCGCTGGCTGGTGCCGCTGGGCATGTTCCTGCTGGTGCTGGTCTACGAGTTGGGCGCCGGCCCCTGGCTCGATGCGCAGGGTGAGCTGGTGTGGCACCGGGGGATGGACATTGTGTTCTATGGCCTGCTGGGTCCGGCCCTCACCGCCGTGGCGCTCTGGCTGCTGGGCCGTTGGATTGAGGAGCGCGAGACCTCCGAACTGCAATCGCTGGCCCTGGCCCGCGCCCGCGAGCAGGCCCAGGCGGGCCGCCAGCTCACCGACGACACGCTGCAAACACTCTTCGCCGCCAGCACGCTGCTTTCCGCGCTGGAAACCCACGCGGCCGCCATGCCCCCCGGCACGCTGGAGCGCATGCTGTCCACGCACCACGAACTTGACCGGGCCATCGGCCGCCTGCACCGCCGCCTGACATAGCTCCGCCCGCGCCGCCTGCGCCGCTGTCAGCGCGGTGCCTGGGTGAGGATTTCGAGCAGCCGGCGGGCGACGACCTCTTCCTCGCCCGCGGCCAGCGTTTGCGGGTTGAGCAGCAGCGCCGTGCCTGCCTGTCCCACCGCAATCGCCGGGTCGCCCGTCAGCAATTGTTGCGCCGCCTCGCCCGGTGTCAGCTTCCGGGCGGCCGCGTCCCAACTCACCGTGGTGCGCGGCACGGTGATGGGCCGAATCCCCGGCCCGGTGAGCAACACGCGCTCCGCGCACACGCCCGGCGCCTGGCTCAGCGCCGCCGCCATGTATTGCGCCTGGGCCTCCCAGCGCGCCATCTCGGCCGCCTCGTCCACCTGCAAATAGGCTTCCAGAGCGGCGATGAGTCCGGCGATCTCTTCCTTGCCGACCTTCATGGCGCGCCCAATGCTGTAGTGCGGGTTGCCGTTTAGCCGGCAGCGGGCGATTAGCTCGTGCCGGCCGACGATCAGCCCGCTGCTCTGCGGCCCGGCCATGTCCTTGCCGCCGCTGAAGATCACCAGGTCGGCCCCCTGGTCGCAGAAGGCGCGCAGGTTGCGCCGCGGCGGTATCTCGGCCGACGCATCCACAATGACGGGCACGCCGCGCCGGTGAGCGAGCGCGATCACCTGCTCCAGGGGCAGGCTGCCGCCCACCTCGGCGAACTCCAGGAAATACACCACCGCGGCGGTGTGCTCGTTCAGCGCGGCCTCCAACTGCCACGGCCAGCTTTCTTTAATGTAGCCAAACTCCACCAGTTCGATGCCCACCTGGCGCACGGCCTGGTCATAGCCGTTGCGGTGGCTCTTGGGGATGACGACTTGATAGCGCTCGCCCAGGCTGTGCGGCAGGCCTTGCGCCAGCGCCGGGTCATCGCCGGTCACGCAAGCGGCCGTCGCCAGCACCAGCCCGGCCGCCGCGCCGCTGGTAATCAGGGCGCCCTCCACGCCCAGTAGTTCGGCCACGTAGTCGCCGCTCTTAGCCAGGAGCTCGGGCAGGTCAACCCAATGGCGCGCGGCGGCGGCCATGGCCGCCAGCACCGGCGGGGCCATCAGGCTGCCGCCCAGCCGGGTGAGCGTGCCGTGCGCATTGATCAGCTTGCGCAGGCCCAGCCGGTCGTAAAAGTCGAGGTTGGTAGGGGTGGTCATGGGTTGATCTCACGGGGCCGGGTCGGCCAGGTCCAGCTCCACCGCCGAGACCGAGGCGGCTGGGAAGAGCCAATCGGTCTGGCCGGGTTCGAGCGCATATTCGGTCGTGGCGAAGTCGCTGCCATTGTGCGGGGTCACCACTTCCATTGGGTCGGCGGCGATTTCGTAAACGCGCCCGCCCGCGATGGCCTGGTCGCCCGCCGCAAATTGGGCCGGCACCGGTTGGTTGGCCTGGGTGTTCACCACGTGCAAATACAAGCGCCCGCCCGCGCGGCTGGCGGTAATGTCCAGCCCGGCCGGCGCGTGCTCCACCGTCACGGCTCGCTCGCCAGTATGCGCCCGAAAGAGCGCCATTACCAGGGCCACAGGCAGCAGGTAGGCCGGGGCGCTGCCGGCCGGGGTGGGCAAGAGGATGGCATTGTTCATCCAGCGCGTGCCAAAAAAGTCGGCCAGGGTGGCAATCTTCAGCACGTCGGCGTGGCGCGCGTGCACGTTGAGGATGCGGGCGTTCGCTACGCCTGCCGCCCAGGTGGTCAGCACATCGCAGCGGTTGCGGCCCGGCAGCGCAAAATGGCTCTCGGTGAGCGCCAGGCCCACCGCGCTGCCCGCTACCTCGGCGCGCATGGCCTGCAAGCGCGCCTCGGTCGAGTGGCAGGCGTGCATCAGGTGCTGCCAGGTCCGGCCGGGGTCCACGCGAAAATCGTCCCAGCGCAAGGGCGAGTGCTCCAGCCCGGAATTGAAGTGATGGTGAAAGGCCAGGTAGTCAAGTTGATCGCCGGCTTCTGCCAGCATGGTGCGCGCCCAGCCGCTGTCGCCCCAGCCAATCAGGCGCAGGCGCGGGTCGGCGGCGCGCATGGCCTGCGCGAAGGCCCGCGTGCGCGCCGCGCTCGTGGCCGCGTCGAACCCGGTCGGGTCGTACGACGTTTCATTGCCGATCTGCCACAGCCGCACGTCGAACGGCTCGGCCGCGCCATGCGCGCGGCGCTCGGGGTGCTCGGGCGCGTTACAATATCTCACCCAGGCGGCAGCTTCGCTCGGGCCGGCGGCGCGCTCCCCGCCATAGCGCGAATGGGCCAGGCGCGCCCGGCCGTCCGCCTCGAAGTTTACCGCAATCAGCGGCTCGGCGCCCACCGCCCGGCACAGCTCGATGAACTCGTGCGTGCCGACCTGGTTGCTCTCCAGGCCGCCCCAGAACATGTTGGCGATCGGCGTCCGCCCAGCCCGCGGCCCAACGCCCTCCCGCCAGCGATAATAGCTGCTGAAGATGCCGCCCGGCCAGCGGATCAGCGTGGGGCGCAGCGCCCGCGCCGCCGTGAGCAGGTCGGGCCGCCAGGCGCCGGCCTCCAGGTCCCACCCTGCTTCCACCGAAGCATCGGTCGCGCCCAGCGGCTCCATGAATTGCATGTACAGCCAGGGCGAGAGGGTGTAGGTGGGCTGAGGATCAACTGCCAGGAGCGTCTGCGAGCGAGTTTCAACGACCGCCATTGAGCACGTGTCCGTTTGCGGGAGGGTTGCGGCCGGATTAGCCGCGGTGGGCCGGGCCGCTTCATAGTAACAACGCAGTTATCGCGTGTCAATAATCAATTTACTTTACATCAACATTCATCATGACTAATATCAACAAAAATGTTTGACTAACCTAAAATCAATGCTATGATAGCACGGTCGCTTCCCCCTGCTGATCGGGAGTTAGCATTTTGGACGAGCAGCCTGCCCCCTCTCCAAGCGCCGCCGCGCTAGCGCGCAGCGAGATCATCTTCCACCGCTGCGAGCCGCGCTGGCAGAACGGCCAGGCGATTGGCAACGGCGACCTGGGCGGCGCGGTCTTTTCCGGCGAGGGCGGCGGCGAAACCTGGCTGGGCGTCACCCTCAACAAGGTGGATGTCTGGGACGAGCGCTATGACCGCCAAGGCCACCGCTACTACTCGCTGGCCGAACTGCGCGCCCTGATCGCCGAGCACGCCCATACCGACGAGGGGCGTCAGTTCCTCCGGCGGCTCGAGCCATACTGCATCGTCGGGCAGGGCGCTCACAACGAATGGTATCAACAGTCCTACCCTTACGCGTATGCCCCCCCGACGCCCAAGCCGGTGGGGCGCGTGCGCGTGGGGCTGGGCGGCGTGGGCGCCTCGGTTGAGCAGCGCCTGTCGCTGGCGCGCGGCGAGGTCACCTTCACCGCCGGCGGGGCGGCGGCCGGCGTCACCGTCACCGCCCACATAGACGCCCACAGGAATGTGCTGGTGCTGCGCGTCGAGCGTCGCGGCCCGGCCACGCGGCCCCTCACCCTCGAGTTTTGGCGCTATGCCGATGAACAGTTGGGCGTCCCGGACTTCACCGTCGGGCCGTCGAGTTTCAGTCACCAATACGCTTTTCCCGAGGGCCTGACCTACGCCGTGGCCGGCCTCGTGGAGGCAGCGGGGCAGGTGTCGGCGGAGAAGGTTACGGGCGTGTGGCAGGACATCGAGGCGCGCACCGGCTGGGTCGTGGGCCAACCCGGCTACATGCGCAACTGGGATGAGCCGGTCTCCCTGCCCGACCACGGCGTGCGGCTCACCCTCGCGCCCGAAACCGCCGCCGCCGTGCTCTACCTGGCCGTGGTGACCACCCACGAACAGCCCGACCCGCCCGCCGCGGCGGGCGCCTTAGCGCGCCGGGCATCCACCCAGGCCGCGGCCCAGCGGGCGGCGCACCTGGCCTGGTGGCGCGACTTTTGGGGCCGCTCGTCGCTGCGACTGTCCGACCCGCTCGTCGAAGCGCTCTGGTATCAGGGGCTATACCTACTGGCGCTGCAAGCGCGCGGCGGTCTGCCGCCCTCGCTTGTCGGGCCGGGTTACTATCTGCCGCACGCCGGCTGGAACGGGCACTTCATCACCGACTTCAACGTGGAGATGAACTGCTGGCCGATCTACACCGCCAATCATCTCGAACTGGGCCGGCCCGTGTTTGACTTCTTTCGGCGCAACCTGGACACCCTGCGCCAGGATACGCAGCGGCTCTATGGCCTGGAAGGCGTCAAGATCCCCGGCATTTGCATTCGCGACGCGCGCGAGATTTCGTACCTGCCCTGCCGCCTGTGGCAATCCTCGTCCGCCTGGATCTGCCAGCTCTACTGGTGGGCCTATCAATACAGCGGCGACCGCGCCTTCTTGGCCGAGACGGCCTACCCCCTGCTGCGCGCCGTGGCGCAGTTCTATCGCGGCTATGCCGTCCTCGGCGCGGACGGCCGCTACCATATCGCGCCCTCCACCGCCCCCGAGCAGCCGCCCTGGTGGGCGACTGACCCGGCCATAGACCTGGCCCTGCTGCGAGTCCATCTGCGCGCCACGCTCGACGCGGCTGACCTCTTGGGCCGCGACGCCGACCTGCGCCCCGGCTGGCAAGACCTGCTCGACCGCCTGGCCGCTATCCCCACCGACGGCACAGTCTGGCTCGACGAGCGCGAGGCCGCGCCCGACAAGCGGCTGGGCCACGCCGGGCTGCTCATGGCGGTCTTCTCGGCCGGGCTGGTTGGGGCGCGCTCGCCCGCCGCCGAGCAGGCCCTGGCCGTGCGCTCGCTCGACAACACCATCGCCCACACCTCGCGCCGCGTGGTCAACTATCCGCTCGACGTCCCCACCTGGAACGACGACTGCAACTGGCCGTACATCATCCTGGTGACGGCGCGCCTGGGGCTGGGCGAGCGCGCCCGCGCTTACCTGTATGATTACGGCCTGCTGCAGCACCTGAAGCCGAACGGCCAGTTTGCCTTCGATTGCCCGCTCGATGATCAGCAGCGCGCCACGCGCTGGGGCATGCCCGACAGCAGCCACGCTTTCACCGCCGCCGTGTCCGAGATGCTGCTGCAGAGCTACGCGGGGGTCATCCATGTGGCCCCGGCCGTCCCCGCCGATTGGGACGCGGCCTTCAGCGGCTTTCTGGCCGTGGGTGCCTTTGAGGTCGAAGCGCAGATTGCCCAGGGCCGGGTGCGCGCCTTAGCCATCACCAGCCGCCAGGGCGGGGTGTGCCGTGTCGTGCATCCCTGGCCGGGCCGGCCGGTCACCATCCGCTGCTGCGGCGAACAGGTCGGCGCGCGCCTGGTTGACGACGAACTGCATTTCGCCACGCGGCCCGGCGAGCGTTACGAGCTGGCGGCCGAAGGAACCGCCCCGCCAGACCCGCCGATTGAAGCGCCGCCCTCGCCCGCCCAACCACGGGTGTACACTGGTCCCGCATATCTTTGGTCAGTGGCGCCCGACCAGCGCCTGCTAGTGCGTTTGGGACTGCCGGCCTGAGTGGGCCGGAACGCCCCGCGCCACACACGAGGCTGCCTGCGATGTTGCTACCCGCGGACTACACCGAGCGCGTCTACGCCGGCGTGCTGGGCAAGCTGATTGGCGTTTACCTCGGCCGGCCGTTTGAAAACTGGAGCTACGAGCGCATAACGGCTGAGTTGGGCGAAGTGGACTACTACGTCCACGACCGGCTTGGCCGGCCGCTGATCGTGCCCGACGACGACCTGACCGGCACGTTCACCTTCTTGCGCGCCTTGCCCGACTATGGCGGCCGCCCCGACCTCACGCCCGCGCAAATCGGCCAGACCTGGCTGAACTACATCGTCGAAGACAAGACCATCTTGTGGTGGGGCGGGCTGGGCAACAGCACCGAGCATACCGCCTACCTGCGCCTCAAGCGCGGCCTGCCCGCGCCGTTGAGCGGCAGCCGGCAGACCAACGGCCAGGTCGTCTCCGAGCAGATCGGCGCGCAGATCTTCATTGACGGCTGGGCCATGGTCGCGCCGGGCGATCCTGAGTTCGCGGCCGACCTAGCCCGCCGGGCCGCCTCGGTCTCGCACGACGGCGAGGCCGTTTATGCCGCGCAGTTGCTGGCGGCCATGGAGGCCCTGGCCTTCGTTGAACCGCGCCTGGATGCGCTGCTCGATTGCGGCCTGGCGCTCATCCCGCGCAACTCGGTGATCTACCGCCTGGTCACCGACCTGCGGGAGTGGCGCGCCGGTGAGCCGGATTGGCGGCGCGCCCGCGAGCGCCTGGAGGCCCATTACGGCTACGACCGCTATGGCGGCAACTGTCACGTAGTGCCGAACCACGGCCTGATTCAGTTGGGCCTGCTCTACGGCGGCGACGATTTCCAGAAGACGCTGCTCATCACCAACACCAGCGGCTGGGATACCGACTGCAATTCGGGCAACGTGGGCTGCCTGCTCGGGCTGAAAAACGGGCTGGCCGGGCTGGCCGGCGGCCCCGATTGGCGCGGCCCGGTGGCCGACCGGCTCTTCCTGCCCACCGCCGACGGCGGCGCGGCCATCACCGATGCGGCCCGCGAGGCCCTCCACGTGGTCAACCTCGGCCGGGCGCTGGCCGGCGCGCCGCCGCTGGCCCCCAAAGCCGGGGCGCGTTTCCACTTTGAGCTGCCCGGCGCGGTGCAGGGCTTTCTGCCCGACAGCGCCCAGGTGTCGGTTGAGAATGTCCGCGGCGGCAGCCTGAACGGAGAGCGCAGCCTCGCCATGCGCTTCGCCGGCCTAGCGCCGGGCGAGGTCGCCCGCGCCGCCACGCTCACGTTTATTCCCAGCCTTGACCCGGCGCAGGCAGCCGCCTGGGGCTATGGGCTTAAGGCTTGCCCCACGCTCTACGCCGGGCAGGTCGTCCACGCCCGGCTGTCGGCCGGGCCTGAAAACGCCGCCGCGCTCGAGGCGGGCCTGTACCTGCAAGCCTACGACGCCGAGGACCAACCGGCGCTGGTGGAGGGGCCGTGGGTCACGCTGGAGCCGGGCATCGCCGCCCCGCTGGCCTGGACCGTGCCCGACACGGCGGGCCGCCCCATCGTGAAGATCGGCGTGGCCGTTCGCTCCGCCGGCGCGCCGGACGGCCGCCTCCTGCTCGACTACCTCACCTGGGAGGGTGTGCCCGCGCTCACCCTCACCCGCCCGGCGGGCAGCGGCGTGGCCTGGCGGCAAGCCTGGGTAGATGCGCTTGACAAGTTCGCCAGCTATGCCGAGCCATTCCGCCTGATCCAGAATGACGGCGTCGGCCTGCTGATTCAGGGGGCGCGCGCCTGGGCCGACTATATCGTGACGGCCGACGTGACGCCCCACATGGCCGACGCGGCCGGCCTGGCCGCGTGCGTGCAGGGCCTGGAGCGTTATTACGCCCTGCGCCTCGCGCCCGACGCCAAACTCCAACTGATCAAACGCCTGGACGGTCAGCGCGTGCTGGCCGAACGGCCGTGCGCCTGGCGCTTCGGCGAGACCTATCAACTGGCGCTCAGCGTCAGCGGCCCCCGCCTGACGGCCTGGTGCCAAGACCAGGTTGTGTTTGACCTTGAGGACGCCGACCAGCCGCTGCTGGCCGGCGCCATCGCGCTCGTCGTTGAAGCGGGCCGCACCAGCACGCAGCAGGTCACCGTGCGGCCGCTCAATGGCCCCGCCCCGGCCGCCTAGCGGCCCCCGGCCCAGGAGATTGCTATGTCCAGTGTGACTGAAGCTCAGCCCCCGGCGGCCGGACTGCGCGGTCTGCCGCGCAACGTCTGGGCCGTCAGCGTCACCAGCTTCCTCACGGATGTCTCGAGTGAGATGGTGCTCAATCTGCTGCCGCTGTATCTGGCGAATGTGCTCGGCGTGCGGGCCAACATCATCGGCCTGATCGAGGGCGTGGCCGAGGCCACCGCCAGCGTGCTCAAGCTGTTTGCCGGGGTGCTCTCCGACCGGCTGCGGGCGCGCAAGGGGTTGACCGTGCTGGGCTACGGCCTGTCGGCCCTCTCCAAGCCGTTCTTCTTGCTGGCGAACAGTTGGGGCCTGGTGGCGGCCGTGCGCTGGGCCGACCGGGTGGGCAAGGGCATCCGCACCGCCCCGCGTGACGCGCTGGTGGCCGACAGCATCACCGAGAAGCAGCGTGGCCTGGCGTTTGGCTTTCACCGCGCCGCCGATACAGCCGGCGCCATGCTCGGCCTGCTGATTGCCCTGGGGGTGGTGTGGGCCGCGCAGCGCAGCGCCCAGGCCATCACCCAGTCAACCTTTCAGCTCATCGTCCTCATCAGCATCGTGCCCGCCCTGCTGGCCGTGGTCGTGCTCATGCTGGGCGCGCGCGAGGTCAGCCTGAGCCGGTCGCTGGGGGCGCCCAAGTTTGGGCTGCGCCAGCTTGGCCGGCCGTTCATCATCTTCCTGCTCATCGTCAGTTTGTTCGACCTGGGCAATTCGTCCGATGCCTTTTTGATCCTGCGCGCCCAAGAGCGCGGCCTGAGCGTCCTGGGCGTGCTGGCCATGCTCATCACCTTCAACCTGATCTACACCCTGGTCAGCGCGCCCGCCGGCTCCCTCTCCGACCGCGTCGGCCGCCGCACGCTCATCATCGGCGGGTGGGTGGTCTATGCCCTGATCTACCTGGGCTTCGCGCTGGCCGGCGCGGGCTGGCATGTCTGGGTGCTCTACGCCATCTACGGCCTGTATTACGGCCTGGCGTATGGCACGGCCAAGGCCATGGTGGCCGACCTGGTGCCGGCCGAGCTGCGCGGCACCGCCTACGGCACCTACAACGCGGTGCTGGGCATCCTCGACTTTCCGGCCTCGCTCATCGCGGGCCTGCTCTGGAGCGGGCTGGGCAGTTGGGGCGGGTTTGGCCCGGCCGCGCCCTTCTACTTTGGCAGCGCCCTGGCCGCCCTGGCCGCCCTGCTGCTTTTCCTGTGGAACCCGCGACCGCCGGCGGCCGCGCCTAGCCAAGTGAGCTAAACCCCGATGAAACATCCTGACCAAATCCTCCGCGTGGGTGGGGTGGGCACGGGCCGCATCTGGCAGTTTGCCCACGCCCGCACCTATCCGCAGTTCATCGAAAAAGCCTGGCTGACCGGCTTCCACGATGTCAACCCGGCACGCGCCGAGCAGGCCCGCCGGCAGTATGAAGACATACTGACCAAGTACGCCGCCGAACATCCCCAGCACGCCGAGCGCGCGGCCTTGAATCTCAAAGAGCTGCGCGTCTACCCCACGCTGGCGGAGCTGCTGGCCGCCGTGGACGTGGTGGACGTAGCCACGCACGCGCGCGGCCGCATGGCGGTGGCCATTCAGGCCCTGGAAGCGGGCGTGCACGTCATGGTCGAAAAGCCCATGTGCCGCACCTGGAGCGAAGGCGACCGGGCGGCGCGCGTGGCCGCCGCGCATCCTGGCGCGCTCTTTCAGTTGAATGACGACAACGTCTTCGACCCGAAGTATCACGCCTATAGCGACCTGCTGGCGCAGGGCCTGATCGGCAGCGTCCAGCACATCACGCTCATTCGCGGCTCGCGGCTCGATAGCACCACCGTGCTCAAGTCGCAAGCCAACGCCCTCGACAACGGCGGCGGCTGCCTGATGGACTATGGCTCGCACGGCCTGGCCGCCGTCTGGTCGGTGCTGGGGCTGCGCTTCCGGCCGGTGCGGGTGGAGGCGGTGAGCGTGGGCGTGCGCCACCGCCACCGCGTGCTGGAAGATGAGCCGTTTATCATGGAAGTGGACGACAACGCGCAAATCAAAGTCCTGTTTGAGGACGCGCATACCGGCGCCTGGGTGACCGTCTTTCTCGAGGCCACCTGGTGCGGCGGTCACCTCGGCCTGGAGCCAGACAAGCCCGGCGGCCAGGGCAATGGCTACATCTCCATCGTCGGCGACCGGGGCGTCATCTTCTCCAATAGCGGTACCAGCATCACCGTGCGCGGCTTCGACGGCTCGACCCGCAGCGTGCCCACCCGCGAGTACCCGGCCGAGAGCATGTCGTTCAACGAGCAGATCGGCACCTTTCTCGACCGCGCCCGCGCCGGCACGCCCACGGTCTACGATGCCGCCTTTGGCGCGGAGGTCATCGCCATTTGCGGCGCGGCCTACCTGGCCGCCTTGCGCGGGCGGGCCGTCACGCTCGATGAGTTCAAGGCCTTTGCCCGCGAGAAGCTGGCGCGCTATGGCGACAACGCGCACGCCGACGATGCCATCGTGTTAGAACTGACCGACCAATTCAAGAGGAGCGCGTCATGAAAATCAGCCTGTACACCATCAGCCTGAGCGGCGGCTACTATCGCGGGCCGGCGGTGCCGCTGATGGACATTCTGCCGCTGGCCCAACAGTGGGGCTACGACGGTGTGGAGCTGGAAGCCAAGCGTCCGCACGGCTCGCCGCTCGACCTGAACGGCGACCTGCGCGAGCGGCTGCGCGACCGCGCCGGCGAGTTGGGGCTGGCCTGGTCGTGCGTGGCGGCCTACAACGACTTCTCCAGCCCCATCGAAGAGCACCGCGAGAACGAGTTGCTCATGCTGCGCGAGCAAATTCGGCTGGCGGTTGACCTGGGCGCGCCCATCGTGCGCGTCATGGCCGCCTGGTCGGGCGTCACCCGCCGCGACGGCGCCATCACCTACGACGTGGCCCGCTACAACATTGACCACCGCTTCCCCGGCACCCTGGCCCTGGAGCGCTGGGTCTACGCCCGCGAGTGTCTGGCCGAGGGCGCGCGCATGGCGGCCGACGCCGGCGTGACCCTGGCGCTGCAAAACCACAAGCCGCTGACCAACTCCTGGCGCGACGTGCTGACCATGCTCGAGGAGATCGGCTCGCCCGCCCTGCAAGTGTGCCTGGACGCGCCGCTGTTCGACCAGCACACCGAGGCGGCCTACCGCGAGGCCCTCAGCGCCACCGGCGCGCGCATGGTCCACAGCCATTACGGCGGGCGCTTCGAGCGCCGGCCCGACGGCCAGGTTGCGCCCATCCGCACTTTCTCGGCGGGCGAAACCGACAACGCCCTCTTCATGCGCCTGGCCCATGACCTCGCCGGCTTCAGCGGCCACAATGGCTACGAACTGTGCAGCCCGGTGCTCATCGGCCACCGCTTCGCCGGGCAGGCCGAAGCGCTGCTGCAGTGCCAGTTGGCCGCCGAGTACATGCGCGCCATCATCGCGGCCATCTCGGCCTGAGGCGGCCCGGAGGCCCAGCCATGCCCTGGTCGTTTCGCGTTCAGGCCACCCAGCCCCTCGGCGACGTTCCGCCGCTGGCGCACGCCGTCATGGGCGACACCGCCGGCAACCTGCTGGCGGCGGGCCGCCGGTTGCAGCGCAAGCTCGAAGCCCTCAGCCCGCACCCGCTGCTGCGCCGCACCATGTCTACCCTCAACAGCGGCATCGGCCTCGATCACGGCGCGGGCATTTATCGCGTGGCCGCCGACGGCACGGTGGCGTATGAGTTCCACCTGCTCGACCAAATGCTCGATGTGATGGTCGGCCCGCGCTCGGTGCCCTTCTTCGGCCTGGACTTCATGCCGCTGGAGCTTTCCAGCGGCGCGCCCGACCGCCTGACCGCGCCCTGGATGAAGCTCGATCGCTTCCCGCCGCGCGACTACGGCCGCTGGCACGACTTCATCTTCGCCGTGGTGACGCACTGCGTCGAACGCTACGGCCGCGCCTCGGTCGCCGGTTGGTTCTGGGACATCTGGAACGAACCTGACCTGGAATTTTATTGGCTGGGCACTTTCGACGAGTTCTTGCACACCTATGACACCGCCGCCGCCGCGGTGAAGGCCGCGCTGCCGGAAGCAAAAGTGGGCGGCTGCGGCGTCACCGACCACCGCCGCCCCTGGCTCGAACAATTTCTAGACCACTGCACGCGCGGCCGGAACTTCCACACCGGCGGCGTCGGCGCGCCGCTCGACTTCATCACTTTTCACGTCAAGGGCGGCGAGACCGGCAAGCTCGGCAACTTCCCCGACCCCTACGCCGCCCGCGACTACCCAGTCCGCGGCCCTTCGCTGAGCACGCTGCTCGACAACATCCGCTGGGCCATGGACCGCCTGGCCGCCTGCCCCGGCCTGGAGGGCGTGCCCGTCTACATCACCGAGTGCGACATAGACTGGGGTGTCTCCACCTCCATCTATCACAACCCCAACCTGCGCTATCGCAACAACGAGTACTTCCCGGCCTTCCAATGCGCGCTGATGGCCGAGCTGCTGCCGCTGCGCCGCGCCTACGCCCGCAACCCCATTCAGGCCGCCTGCCTCGACACCTTCTACTTCCCCGGTGCGCGGGTCTTCGAGGGCCAGCGCGTCCTGGTCACCGGCGAGAGTATTGATCTGCCCATCCTCAACGGCCTGCGCCTGCTCGGCCAACTGGGCGAGACGCAGTTGGCCGTCACCCCGTTAGATCAGGCCGGCGACCGCCAGCCCGCCCCGCGCCTGCTGGCCACCCGCGCCGGCGACGGCGCGCTGCAAGTCATGGCCGTCAACTTCGCCGAGGCCCTCGACTACGCCGACCCGGCCGACGTGCGCCTGACCCTCGTCGGGCTGTCCGCCGCCACCTGGCGCGTCGCCCACACCCGCATTGACCGTGACCACAGCAACGCCCACACCGTCTGGCAGGCGCTGGGCCGGCCCGTACCGCCCGACGAAGACCAGATGGCGGCGCTCCAGGCCCGCATGGGGCTGGAACCCTATGAGCCGGATCAGCGGCTGGAAGCCCCCGCCGGAACGCTGACCCTAACCACGACCCTGCCCCCCCACGCCGTCTCGCTGTGGGTGCTGCGGCCTGCCTGAGGACATCCTGCCATGCCTGACATCGCCCCGCTGCCCGCCGATTGGGCGCTCAGCGCCGTCTTCATGCACGTGGATGTGCGCGGCGTCTACGACTCCAACGGCGATGGCATCGGCGACCTGCCCGGCCTGACCGCCAAGCTCGACCACTTCGCGCAGGCGGGCATTGGCGCGCTCTTGCTGGCCGGCCTGCTGCCGTGCGATTTCGCCTACGCGGGGACGATGGTGACGGACAACTACAGCGTTGACCCCCGGCTGGGCGGCCTGGCCGACGTGGCCGCGCTGATGCAGGCCGCCCACGCGCGCGGCCTGGCGATCCTGATGGTCTGGAGCCCCTTCTCCACCCACCCCGACCACCCCGCCTTTCAGGCTTCGCGCGACCCGGCCCACCCCGTCCATGCCGCCTACGCTGATTACTATCTGTGGACCGACGACCTCAACACGCGCCTGCCGCGCCGCATGGGCCATTGGGAATGGGACGCCCGGCGCGGCGCCTATCATCACTGTGTGTGGCTGACGACCGACCTGCGCTGGTGCCCAGAGGTCAACCTGCTCTCGCCCCGCGCCCGCGCCGAAAACCTCAATGGGCTGCGCTTCTGGCTCGAGCAAGGGCTGGATGGCTTCATGCTCGATTGCGCCGTCTGGGGCGGCTTCACCGACCAGGCCGAGCACGTCCGCGCCAGCCGCGAAATGGCGGACCTCATTCACAGTTACCCCAACAAGTGGGTTATCAGCGAAGGCTCGCGCTCCATTCAAGACGCCATCCTCACCGACGGCTATGACAGCTTCTACACCCATCAGGCGCGCAGCGTGCCTATTCTGGAGACGGTCTTCCGCCGGCCGGGCCTGGGCACCCTGGTGCAGACGTTCGAGGGCATGGAAGCACATGGGCTGCACGAAGCGCTGTACGCCTTCTATGACGACCCGCACGCCAACCAGATCATGAACCCGTTCGAGTTGACCCGGCCCCTCGATTTTGCCGACCCGGCCGACCGGGCGCGCCTTAAGCTCGCCCACGCCCTGCACCTCACCCTGCCCCTTATTCCCTATACGTTTTTCCCGGCCCACCTGGGCCTCACCCCGGCCTATCGGCAAGACCTGACCCGCTGGCATCCGTTTCTCATGCTCTGGGACGACTCGCCCCACTTTGGCTTCACCCGCGGCGTGCCCTACGAACCTCAAAACGTTGAACGCTATCCGCCGGCCGCCGCCGCCGCATCCCAGGCGCAAGACCCCGACAGCGTGCTGGCCGCCTTTCAAGCCGTGGCGCGGCTCAGGCAGCGGCGGCCCGCCCTGCAAAGCCGGCATCACGCCGGCCGCTCGTATGCGCGGGTGCCCACCCGCAACGACCGCGACACCTTGGCCTACTTGCGCTATGATCCTGATACCGGGCAGGCCGTGCTGGTCGCGGCCAACCTGGCGGGCGCGCCTCAGGCGATGACCCTCGGCTTTGGCCGCAGCCGGCGCGTCCTGGAAATGCTCGGCCCCCGGCGGCATCTCACGCACCTGGCCGGCGGCGGCCCGCCCGAACTGACCTGTGCCGCCGACCACCAGGCCGGCCTTAGCCTGCCCGCCTATGCCTATGCCCTCTATGACGTGGACTGAACCCAGATGCCCCCGGCCCGCGCCGATCTGATCCGCCGCCCTACCTCCGCCGGACCTGCCGGCCCGCCGCCCCGCATGGATGCCCTGGAGGCGCTCTACGGCCGCCAGTCGGTCGGCGTGCACCGGCCCGACCCCGTGCCGCGCGATGTCATCGAGGCGCTGCTGGCTGCGGCCAGCCAGGCCCCCGACCACTACCATGAGCGCCCCTGGCGCTTTGTCGTCTTTACCGGCGAGGGCCGCCGCAAACTCGGCCAGGCCATCGCCGACTCGACCCACCGCTGCTATCCCGAAGTGCCCGCCCCGGCCCTGGCCGCCGAGCGCGCCAAGCCGCTCAAGTCGCCCCTCGCCATCGCCGTCGGCCAGGCGCCGCCCCAGCACGAGCACTTACAGGAGATCGAGAGCATCTGCGCTGTGGCTTGCGCCGTGCAAAACCTGCTCATCGCCGCCCACGCCTTCGGGCTGGCCTCGCACTGGAAAAACGGCGCCGATGGCGACCCTGAGTTCAAGCGCGCCATTGGGCTGCGCCCCGCCCAGCGCCTCATCGCGCTCGTCTACCTCGGCTATCCGCTCGCCCCGCTGCCCATCCCGCCGCGCCCCGGCTTCGCCGATCGCACCACCTGGGTTGAATAACCCCCGTTGCTCGAGGTCTGCCATGCCCGCTCCGCTTAAGCTGCTGATCCCCGGCCCGGTCCAGCCCGACGATGACGTGCTGGCCGTCATGGGCGAGCCGGTTCAGGCCCACTATGGCCCCGCCTGGACCGAGCTGTACCGCGAGACGACCCGCGCCCTGGCTCAGGTGTTTGGCACTAGCGGCGACGTGCACCTCCTGGTCGGCTCGGGCAGCGCCGCGCTCGATGCCTGCCTGGGCAGCGCCTGCGCGAGCGGGCAGACCGTCATCATCGGCGTTAACGGCTTCTTCGGTCAGCGCCTGCAAGCCATTGCCGAGAGCTATGGGCTAACGGTTGTGCCGGTGCCCGCGCCCTGGGGCCAACCCCTGAACCCCGCCGACTTCGCGGCCGCGCTGGCGGCGCACCCGCAGGCGGCGCTGGTCGCCGTCTGCCACGTAGAGACCTCGACGACCATTGTGAACCCCATCGAGGCGATTGGCGCGGTAGTGCGGGCGCGCGCCAACACCTTCCTGGTGGATGCCGTCTCGTCGCTGGGCGGCCTGCCGCTGCGCATGGATGATTGGCACATTGACCTGTGCGCCGGCGCCTCGCAGAAGTGCCTGGGCGCGCCGCCCGGCCTGGCCCCGGTGGCCGTCGGCTCGCGTGGCTGGCAGGCGATTGACCGCGTGCCGGCCAAAGGCCACGGCTGGTATCTCAACCTGAGCGTTTGGCGGCAGTTCGCGGTGGAGTGGGGCGATTGGCACCCCTACCCGATCACGCTGGCGACGAACAATGTGCGGGCGCTGCGGGCCAGCGTGCTGGGCCTGCTGGCCGAGGGCCTGGACCAACGCTTCCAGCGCTATCGCGCGCTGGCGCTGCGTTTGCGCCAGGGGCTGCGCTCCATTGGCTTAGAACCCTTCACGCCCGATGCCCTGCTCAACCCGGTCGTCACCGCGGCCTATGGCCCGCCGGGCGTGCCCACCAGCCGCCTGGTGGCCTATATGGCCGAACGCCACGGCATTAAGATCGCCGGCGGCATGGGGCCGGAGTGGAAAGACCGCCTCATCCGCATCGGCCACATGTCGCCCCGCCTTACCCTCGCCGACATGGACGACCTCGTGGCCCGGCTGGCGCAGTTCCCCAACTAGCCTCGCCCGGCCCCACCGTTCCTAGCGCCAAATAAAACAGGCGGCCCCAGCGGGCCGCCTGTTTTCATTTTCCACTTGCCTGTCGTTGGCGCGTTGGCGCGGTTCAGGCCCGCCCGCGATAGCCGAGCAGCCGCAGGCCGTTGAGCACTACCAGCACCGTGCTGCCCTCGTGCCCCACCACGCCGACGGGCAGGGGCAGTTGCGCCCCAAACGCCGCGATCACCAGCACACCGATCACCGCCATCGAGAAGGCCAGGTTTTGCCAGACAATGCGCCGCGCCTGCCGGGCCAGCCCAATGGCGTACGGCAAGAAGCTCAGGTTATCCGCCATCAGCACCATGTCGGCGGTTTCCAGCGCCACGTCGGTGCCGGCCGCGCCCATCGCCACGCCCACATCCGCCGTGGCCAGCCCCGGCGCGTCGTTGACGCCGTCGCCCACCATGGCGATCGGGCCGTATTGGGCGCGCAGGGCCTTCAGCACCGCCACCTTGCCTTCCGGCAGCAGCCCGGCATGCACCGCGTCCACGCCGGCCCGCGCGCCAATCACCTTGGCTACGCGCTCATTGTCGCCGGTCAACATCACGATCTTGGTCAGGCCCAGCTTCTTCAATTGCGCCACGACCTCCGCGGCGTTCGGGCGCAGCACATCCGCCAGGCCCAGCAGCCCCAGCCAGGCGTCGCCGCGCCGCACCAGCATCACCGTCTGGCCGTTTTCTTCCAGCGCGCTGGTCTGCGCTCGCAGGTCGGCCGGGATGGTCAGCCCGCGCTCGACGAACAGCCGCTCGCTGCCGATCAGCGCCGTCTGCCCGTTCACCCTCGCCTCCACGCCCTGGCCGGGAATGGCCTTGAAATCAGTCGCCAAGGGCAGGGCCAGCTTGCGCGCCTCGGCCGCCCGCACCACCGCCGCGCCCAACGGATGCTCGGAGCGCAGCTCCACCGCCGCGGCCAGCGCCAGCAGTTCGTCGGCCGGCGCGCCCGCGTACGCCGCCACCTCGGTCAGCGCCGGGCGGCCTTGCGTCAAGGTGCCGGTCTTGTCAAAGGCCACCACCTTCAGTTCAGCGGTTTGTTCGAGGTGCACGCCGCCCTTGAACAAGATGCCGCGCCGCGCCCCGTTGGCGATGGCCGAAAGGATGCTCGCCGGCGTTGAGATCACCAGGGCGCACGGCGAGGCCACCACCAGCCACGTCATGGCGCGGTAAAACGTGGGATAGAACGCGTGCCCCATGAACAGCAGCGGCACGATCGCCAGCAGCGCCGCCCCGCTGAGCACGAACACCGCGTAGCCCTGCTCAAAGTTGTCCAGCAGGCGCTGCGTGTGCGCCTTGTTGCCCTGCGCTTCCTCGACCAACTGCACAATACGCGCCAGCGTGGTGTCTTGCGCCAGCCGGGTCACGTGAATTTCCAGCGCGCCGTTGCCGTTGAGCGTGCCGCTGAAAACCGGGTCGCCCGGCGCCTTTTCCACCGGGATGGATTCGCCCGTGATGGTGGACTGGTCGGCGGTGGACGTGCCGCTCGACACTTCCCCGTCAATAGGGAACCGCTCGCCCGGCCGCACCACGACCGTATCGCCCAGCGCCAGCGCCTCGATCGGCAGCGTCACCAGCCGCGCCCCGCGCTTGACCATCGCCGTCTTGGGGCGCAGGTCGAGCAGCTTCTCAATCGCCTTGCGGCTGCGATCCATCGCGAACGACTGCATGGTGTTGGAGAGCGAGAAGAGGAACAGCAGCGTGGCGCCCTCGCCCGGCTTGCCGATCAGCGCCGCGCCCAGGGCCGCCAGCACCATCAGTAGGTTCACATCCAGCTTGCGTTCGCGCAGCAGGGCCAGCCCGTCGAGCGTGCCGTAATACCCGCCGGTCAAGAACGCCGCCACATACAGCCCCGTGATCACCGCCGCCGGAGCCAGCGCCCAGGTTTGCAGCGCCCCAGCCAAGAGCGTGGCCGCCAGCGTGAAGACCGTGAAGATCACCTCGAGCTGGTCGCGGCCCAGGCGCGGCCGCGCCGCGCTTGGGCTGGGGGCGGGCGGTTCGGTCGGCGCGCTGAGGTCGTCGCTCGGGCTGAGCGTCAGCAGGCTGTCTGGGTCGCCGGGGGCGGGCGCCTGCGCCAGCTTCTGAAAGCAGTCGGTCAGTTCGGGCAGGGCGGTGTCGCTGCAGGCGGCGCACGCCGCGCCCTGTCGCCCGGCGCACCCGGCGATGCGCTCGGCGGCCGTCTGCCCTGCCTGGCGCACCAGGATCAGCGCGCCATCGTCGTCCAGCACGCGCGGATCGTAAGCCACGTGCAGCCGCCCGGTGGCCGCGTCAAACTCACTGCGTTGAATGCCGGCCTGATCGTTGAGCACGATGTCGAGCACGTCAATACAGCGGCTGCCGGGCGCGATAGCCGGAAATTTAGGGGCGGCCCCGAGGATGGTTCGGTTAAGGGTGGGAGCGTTACTCGTCACGGATCACCTGGCAGGCTGGGCAAACACCGTAGTACAGCACGCGGGCGCCCAGCAGTAGGTAGCCCGAATGCGCGGAGACCTCCGCCTGAAGGGCGGACACCGACTCACTTTGCAGATCAATCACCCGGTGGCACTGCATACAGGCCAGGTTGATATGCGGGCGCGTGTCGCCGTCATAATGGACGGCATCGTCGCCCGCGGCGCCCAGCGCGTTGATCAGGCCCAGGCCGACCAGCGTTTCCAGCGTGTTGTAGACCGTGGCCAGGCTCAGCGCGGGGTGTTCGGGCGCCAGCGCCTCATACACTTGCTGCGCCGTGGGGTGGCTCGCCGTCGCCTTCAGGTAGCGGTAGACCGACAGCCGTTGCGGCGTCGGGCGCAGGCCCGCCTGTCGCAGCGACTGCGCCACTGGCTCCTGACTGTCTATGGGTATGGGGTGAGTGGTCATGCGGATCTATCCCTAATTCCGGGGTACGCGGCCATCCTTCTTTAGAATGGTTATTGATTTATCGAGATTATACTGGTAAAATTAACTCGTGTCAACTTTTATATAGCCAACTATCAACTTTATTCTTGTTGCCAGTTAACACCGCGGTAAACTGGCGTTTCTGGACAATCGGCCGCTTGATGCTAGACTGACCTTCAGCCCATGCTCGCCTCGGTCACTGATCTCCTGCGTCCCGGCGCGCCTCGCGTATATGCCGGCGAAGAGTTGAACGCCATCGCCTTTCCGCTAGGCGGCCTCGGCACCGGCAGCCTCTCCCTCGGGGGCTGGGGACAACTCACCGACTTTGAGATCTTCAATCGTCCGAGCAAGGGCCTGCAATTCGGGCACACCTTTTTCGCGCTCTTCGCTCAACGCGAGGGCCAGCCCGGCGTAACCCGCCTGCTCCAGGGGCCGGTGGGCGGCGACTTCTTCACCGAGCGCGGCACGGGCCTGCCCCAGCCCACCGCCGCTGGGCTGCCGCGCTGCGAGGCCGTCACCTTCACCGGCATGTTCCCGCTGGCCCGGCTAGACTTCACCGACAGCGCCTTGCCGCTGGCGGTGGCGCTGGAAGCCTACAACCCCTTCATTCCCCTCAACCCCGATGACTCGGGCCTGCCCGCCGCGCTCTTCAACCTGGAACTGCACAACCCCAACCCCCAGCCCGTGCGCGCGGTGTTCTATGCCAGCCTGGAGAACCGCGTGGGCCACCCGGAGGTCGGCGGCGGCGTCAACAGCTACTTCGCCGCGGGCGGCGCGCGCGGCCTCAAGTTCGAGACCACCCGCCACGCGCCCGATTCGCCGCGCTACGGCTCGCTGGCCCTGGCCACCCCGCATGCCGACCTGGCCGTGCAAACGCACCTGTTCCGCGGCCGTTGGTACGATGCCCTCCAGCGCTACACCGATGAGATGCAAGCCGGCGTGCTGACCGAAGACCGCGCGCCGGCCGCCGGCTGGCCCCGGCCCGAGGCGGGCGCGCTGGCGTTGCGGGTGATGCTGGCCCCAGGTGCGCGCGCCCGCCTGCCGGTCTGGATCATCTGGCACACGCCGAACTTTGAGATGTATTGGTCGGAGCAAGACCCCAAGCCCGTCTGGCGCAACCACTACGCCACCCGCTTCGCCGATGCGGTGGCCGTGGCCGCGTACCTGGGGCAGCACCACGCCCGGCTCGAAACCGAGACGCGCCGCTTCACCCAGGCCCTCTTCACCTCCACATTGCCCGCCGCCGTGCTCGATGCGGTCTCGTCGCAAATCTCCATCCTCAAGACCAACACCTGCCTGCGCCTCACCGACGGCACTTTCTACGGCTGGGAAGGCTGTTACGGCCAGGCCGGCAGTTGTGAAGGCAGTTGCACGCACGTGTGGAACTACGCCCAGGCTCTGCCGTTTCTTTTTCCGTCGCTGGAGCGCTCCATGCGCGCCGCCGACTACGCCTACAACCAGCAGCCCAACGGCCACATGACCTTCCGGCTGCCGCTGCCCCTGGGCACGCGCCCCGCGCCCAACTTCTTCGCCGCCGCCGACGGCCAGCTCGGCGGCTTGCTCAAGCTCTACCGCGACTGGCAGTTGTGCGGCGATGACGACTGGCTGCGGGCGCTCTGGCCCGCCGCCCGGCGCGCGCTCGCATACGCCTGGACCGAGTGGGACCAGGACCAGGACGGCGTGATTGAAGGCGTGCAGCACAACACCTACGACATCGAGTTCTTTGGCCCCAACACGCTGGTCGGCAGTTTCTATTTGGGCGCGCTGCGCGCCGCCGAGGAAATCGCCCGCCACCTGGGCGCGCCCGCCGAGGCCGAGCGCTACCGCGCCCTGTTCGAGCAGGGCCGCGCGCGCATGGATGTCGCCCTGTTCAACGGTGAGTACTACGTGCAGGCCGTCGCGCCGCCGGGCAGTGTCCACGGCTCGTTTGGGGCCGAAGTCTCCATGGGCGGCTTCGACCCTGACCCGCGCTTTCCAAACTATCCGCGCTACCAATACGGCGCGGGCTGCCTCTCCGACCAGCTTATCGGCCAGTGGCTGGCGCAGTTGACCGGCCTGGGCGATTTGTTCGACCCCGCCCACGTCCGCAGCGCCCTGGCCGCCGTCTATCGCCACAACTGGAAGCCCAGCTTGCTGCATCATGCCAACGCTCAGCGTGTGTTCGCCGCCAACACTGAGGCCGGGCTGATCAACGCCACCTGGCCGCGCGGCGGCCGGCCGGGCCTCCCGTTCGTCTACGCCGATGAGGTCTGGTCGGGCATCGAGTATCAGGTCGCCGGCCACCTCATCTATGCCGGATATCTGACCGAGGGCCTCTCCATCGTGCAGGGCACGCGAGATCGTTACACCGGCGTTCACCGCAACCCCTGGAATGAGATCGAGTGCGGCCATCACTACGCCCGCTCGCTGGCCTCGTATGCCCTGCTGCTGGCGCTCTCCGATTTTCATTACTCAGCGGTGACGCACTGCCTGAGTTTCGCGCCCCGCGTCTACCCCGATCAGTTCGCCTGCTTCTTCAGCGTGGAGGGCGCCTGGGGGCAGGTTAAGCAAGCCCGCGCGGCCGGCGCGCTCACGGCCGCTGTGGAGGTGGCTTCCGGCGGCTTGCTGCTGCATACGCTGGAGGTGGGCTGGCCCGCTGCCGCCGCCCGGGCCGCCTTGGGGGGCCGGCCCGCCCCGCTGTCCGCCGAGGTGGTGAACGGCCGGACGCGCCTGCATTTCGACCCGCCGGTGTTCGTGTCTCCCGCCGCTGCCCTCACCGTGACGGCCGATGCGTAGGCCCCCCCGGCGCCCCCCGCCCCGCGGCTCGAAAGACGCGCCGCCCACCCTCGGCCCCGACTACACGCCGCGTGTGGTGCTCACGCCGCAGGCGGCCCTGGGTCTGCGGCGCGGCTTCAACCAGTTGGCCTCCGTGCTCGGCCTCACCCTCGGCCCGCGCGGGCGCACGGTGGTGCTTGAGTCCGGCGGCGGCCTGCGCCCGCCGGAGGTGCTCGACAAGGGCGGCCTGATTGCCCGTCGCCTGGTGGAATTGCCCGACCGCCAGGCGGATGTGGGCGCGATGTATCTGCGCGGCCTGCTCACGCGCCTCGATGAGACCCATGGCGATGGCACCGCCACAGCCGCGCTGCTCTTTCAGCACGTCTACAACGCCGGGCTGCGCTGGGTCTCAGCCGGCGGCAATGCCATGCTCTTGCGCCGCGCGCTGGAGCACGGCCTGGAGCTGATCCTGGCCGAGCTTCAGCAGGCCGCTCAGCCGTTCTCGGGCGGCCCGGCCGGCCTGCGCCAGATCGCCCAGAGTGTCTGCCAGGACGTCGCCGTGGCCGAGGCGCTGGGCGAAATCTTCGACACCCTCGGCCCTTGGGGTCAGATCGAGCTGCGCGAGAACCAGCGGCGCGGTGTGCGTTCGGAGTTCCTGGCGGGCAGCTATTGGGACGGCGGCCTGCACAACCCCGAAATCCTCGCCGGGTCGGCAGGGGTGCGGCTGGCGTTGGAAGAGCCGGCGTTCCTCGTCAGCAACCTTGCGCTGGAAGACCCGGCGGCGCTTGGCGTCGCCCTCAATAACGCTTACCAGGCGGGCCACCGGGCCATCGTCCTGGTGGCGGCCCAACTCTCACCCGCCTGCGTCGGCCTGCTCTCCCAAACCCGCCAGCGCGGGGCATCGCTCAAGGTGCTGGCCGTCAAGCCGCCCGGCGGTTTGCCGGACGTCGTGGCCGACCTGATGGACGACCTGGCGGCCCTGACCGGGGCGCAGCCTCTGGTGCGCGCGGCCGGCGCGACCCTGGCCGACTTCACCCCGGCCATGCTGGGCCGGGCGCGCTGGGCCTGGGCCGACCGTGGTCATTTTGGCCTGCTGCGGGGCGGGGGCGATCCGGCGGCCCTGGCCGCCCGCGCCGCCGCCCTGGAGCGCGCCTACCGCGCTGCCGAGAGCGTCGGAGCTTGCGAAGCGCTACGCCTCCGCTTGGGTAACCTGCACGGCGGCGCTTACGCCCTGTGGCTCGACGGCCCCAACGAGGCCGCCATCCGCCGCCGCCGTCACGCCGCCGAGGTAGCAATCCACACCCTGCGCGGCGTGCTCGAAGGCGGGCAGCTCCCCGGCGGCGGCTGGGCCTTGCTGGCCTGCCGGCCCGCGCTGACCGCCTGGAACCGCCGGGCCGCCTCTGAGGAAGAGCGCGCCGCCGCCCGCCTGCTGCTGGGCGCGCTAGAAGCCCCCTTCCGCGCGCTGGTCGCCAACGCCGGCGACGATGCCGGGCAGGCGTTGGCGGCCGTGGCCGGGGCAGACGCCGCGCTCGCGGCCCAGGCGGGGCGCTATCTCGGCTACGATGTGCTCACCGGTCGCGCCGTTGATCTGCGCGCGGCGGGCATTATTGACTCGGCCCGCCTCGTTCAGGCCGTGGTGCGCGCCGCCCTCTCCGGCGCCGCCCTGGCCCTCACCATTGACGTGATCGTCCATCACAAGCGGCCCGCGCTCGCGTTGGAGCCGGAAGCGTGACCGCCTGCGCCGCCGCGCCCGGCCCGGGTGATGTCGTGCTCGACCTGGAGGTCGCCGCCCACCGGCTCTTAGCCGGGCGCGTGTCGGGTCTGTACGAATCGCTGGATGGCGGCCAGACCTGGCGGCCGCTCCTGGCCGTGTCCGCCATCCAGGGTCTGCCGGTCAACGCGGTCTTGAGCGTGCCCGCTGACGGCCTGCTCCTGGCCGGCACTCCACGCGGGCTGCTGCGCTCCGACGACGACGGCGACACCTGGGCACTGCTTCCGCTGGCGCGGCCCGCGGTCCACGTTTCGACCCTGCGCCGTTCGCCCGCTCTTGAGCGCGACGGCACGCTCCTGGCCGGTACCGTTGAGGACGGCGTGTTCGTCTCCACCGACGCGGGCCGTCACTGGCAGGGCTGGAATCTGGGCCTGTTTGATCGCCAGATCGTTGCCCTGGCTGTCTCGCCCGCTTTCGCCGCCGACCGCAGCGTCGTGGCGGCCACCAATCTGGGCCTCGTGCTCAGCCAGAATGGCGGCCGTCGCTGGCGCGCGCTGGCGCTGCCCGGCGGCGCGGGGGCGGTCACCGCCCTGGCGATTGGCGCGGCTCCCGGCGCGGCGCTGGCCGTCGGCACCGACACGGGCCAGGTGTGGCTCTCGACCGACTGGGGCGACACCTGGGACGGCGTGGCGCGGCTGCCTGCCGCCGAGAGCGTGCCCAGCCTTGAGTTCTTGGACGACACGCTCTACATCTTGACCGATCAGGCCCTGGTGGCCGCGCGCCGGGCCGCCGCCGGTTGGGGCGCGGCGGGCGCGCTGCCCGCGCCGGGCGCGGAACCCGCCTGCTTCCGCCTCGCGGCGGCCCCCGCCGGGCCGCTGGCCTTTGTGGGCGATATCGCCGGGCAGGTGCGCTCCCTGCCGGTTCGCCTGGAAGCTTTTGCGCCATGACCGCCGCCTCGCCCGCCCTGCTCGCGCCCGATCGCTTCTTTGGGCCGGACCAGCGCCAACAACAGGTGGCCGCCGAGCTGTACGGCCTTGTCAAAGACCTGCCGCTTGTTTGCCCGCACGGCCACGTAGACCCGCGCTTGCTGGCCGAGCCAGACTACCAGTTTGGCACGCCCGTAGACTTGCTGCTCCTCCCCGATCACTACATCTTTCGGATGCTCTATTCGCAGGGCCTCGCGCTCGAACGGCTGGGCATCGCCCGGCGCGATGGCGGCCCGGTTGAGACCGATCACCGCGCCATTTGGCAGTTGTTCGCCGACCACTTCTATTTGTTCCGCGGCACGCCCACCGGGGTCTGGCTGGCCGACGTGCTGTACAACCTGTTCGAGCTGCCCGCGCGCCTCAGCGGCGCTACCGCCCAACGCAGCTACGACCACCTGGCCGAGCGCCTGCGCTCGCCCGCCTTCCGGCCGCGCGCGTTGTTTGAGCGCTTCAACATCGAAGTGCTCTGCACCACCGACGCCGCCACCGACCCGCTGGCATCTCATCAGGCCATCCGCGCTTCCGGCTGGGGTGGGCGGGTCATCCCCTGCTTTCGGCCCGATGCCGTCATCGCCCTCGACGCCCCCGGCTGGCGGGAGCACCTTGAACGCCTGGCCGAGCTAAGCGGCGTCGCCATCGGCGGCTATGCGGCCTTCATTCAAGCGCTCGAAATACGCCGGGCCTTCTTTAAGACCCAGGGTGCGGTGGCCGCCGATCATGCGGCCTTGTCGGCCGACACCGAGGGCCTGACGGCCGCCGCCGCCGACCGCCTCTTCCAGCGCGCCCTGCGCGGCCAGGCCAACGCCGCCGACGCCGCCCGCTTCACCGCCCACATGCTCGGCGAGAGCGCCCGCATGAGCGTGGACGACGGCCTGGTGATGCAGTTGCACGCCCACGCGCTGCGCAATCATCACTGGGCGGTCTACGAGACGTTCGGCGCTGATAAGGGCGCCGACATCCCCGTGCGCGGCGAGTTCACCCGCGCCCTGCGGCCGCTGCTCAAGCGCTTCGGCGCCGACCCGCGCCTGCGCCTGATCTTGTTCACCCTCGACGAGAGCACCTACGCCCGCGAGTTGGCCCCGCTGGCGGGCCACTATCCCGCCGTGCGCCTCGGCCCGCCCTGGTGGTTCCACGACAGCCTCAACGGCCTGGCGCGCTATTTCGATCAGGTGATGGAGACCGCCGGTCTCTACAACACCGCCGGCTTCAACGATGACACCCGCGCCTTCTGCTCGATCCCGGCTCGGCACGACCTGTGGCGGCGCGCCGCGTCGAACTGGCTCGCCGGCTTGCTGCTGCGCGGCGTCATCAGCCGTCCGGACGCCGAAGCCATGAGCGTGGACCTGGCCTACCACCTGGCCCGCCGCGCCTACCGCCTCGAGCCGACGGCCGCCCGCGCCCAGATTGGATCAGACCATGCCTGACCGCGCCGACCGCTTCACCGCCCTTGAAGCCCTGGGCGCGCTGCCCCAGTCGCTGGTGGAGGCCGACGGCGCGGCCTATGGGCTGGCCCCCCGCGACGGCGCGCCGCGCCTGCTGATCCTGGGTGAAGCCTCCGCCCTGGCCGAGTTCGAGGGCGAGCGGAGTGAGCATGGGCCGGCCACGCTGCTCGTGGGGCCGGCCGGCCCGGCCAACGCGGCGGCGCTGCGCCGGCGGCTGCCCTGGCTCCAGCCCCGGCCGTTGGGCCTGCGCACTTCGGCCGGTTTCGGCGACCGGCTGGGCCTGGCCACCCCCGGCCATGTGCGCGCCGCGCAAGCGGCCGGCGGCCGCCTCGCGCCCATCTTCGCGCAGCAATCTATCCGCGAGATGACCCGCACCGGCCGCACCCCGCGCCAGGTGATGGATGACGCCACCTGGGGCGTTTTTCAGGAAGGCTGGCGCGGCGGCGTCGGCGCCGACGCCGACCATCTGAAGACACCCGCCGACATCGAAGCCTGCGCCGCCGCCGGCTTCACCTTCTACACCATTGACCCCGGTGAGCACGTTGACAACCGGGCCGAACAGCTCTCGCTCAGCGAACTGCGCGCGGCAGCCGCGGCCCTGCCGGAGGTCGTGCAGCCCCGGCACAGCGGCCTGCTCAACCGGGTCTTCGACCTGGAGGGCGAGTCGCTCACCCTCGCCGAACCGGCGCTGCTGAGGGCCGCCGTCAAGTACGGCCGCGCCGTGGCCCACGTGGCGCGGATGTATCAGCACCTGACCCAGACTCTGCCTGCCGGGCAGTTCGAGCTGGAGGTGTCGGTGGACGAGACCGAACAGCCCACCACCCACAGCGACCATCTCTACCTGGCCTGTGAACTGCGACGCCTGGGCGTGCAGTGGGTCAGCCTGGCCCCGCGCTACGTGGGCCGCTTTGAGAAGGGCGTAGACTACCTGTCGCCCGCCGGCGGGCCGGGCGACCTGAGCGCCTTCGAGCCAGACTTCGCGCGCCACGCCGCCATCGCGCGGCAGCTCGGCCCCTACAAACTCAGCCTGCACTCCGGCTCCGACAAATTCAGCATCTATGCAACCGCCGCCCGGCTCACCCAGGGCCTGGTGCATCTCAAGACGGCGGGCACCTCTTACCTGGAGGCGCTGCGCACCGTGGCGGCGCTTGACCCGGCCCTCTTTCGTGAGGTCTACGCCTTCGCCCGCGAGCACTACGCGGGCGATCGCGCCAGCTATCACGTCTCGGCCGAGGTCGAGCGCGCCCCCGCGCCCGGCGACCTCAGCGACCGTGAGCTGCCGCGCCTGCTCGATGAGTTCGACGCGCGCGAAATCTTGCACGTGACCTTTGGCTCGGTGTTGACCGAGCGCGCCGCCTCCGGCGAGCGCCGCTTTTATCCGCGCCTCATGCGCCTGCTGCGCGCCCACGCCGCGGCCTACGCCGCCAATTTAGAGCGCCACTTTGGGCGGCACTTGCAGCCTTTCTTGCCCTATGCCCGGACGACCGCATGAGCGACCTGCCGGCCCCGCCCGCCCGCGCTTTCCCCATTGAACGGCTCATCGCCGCGCCCGCCGACCCGGCCGATTGGCCCGCCTGGCGAGCCTATCTCGCTAGCTGGCGCGACCAGGTGCGCGCCGAGCTGGGCTACAGCGACCAGTTCTACCGCCGGCCTGAGTTCGTCTGGGCGCCGGGCTGTTGGGTCTGCGCCATGGTCATGGTCTGGGACCTGGCCTTTTACGATCCGGCCCGCGGCGGCTACCAGGTCGAGGCGCTCCTGGCCGCCGGCCGGCGCGACTTCGGCGGCTACGACGCCGTGGTGCTCTGGCATGCCTACCCCAACCTGGGCTTCGACGCGCGCAATCAGTTCGACTACTACCGCGACCTGCCCGGCGGCCTACCGGGGCTGCGCGCCGTCAGCCAGGCCTTTCACGCGCGCGGGGTCCGCGTCTTCCTGGCCTACAACCCTTGGGATACCGCCACGCGCCGCGAGCCTCAGGCCGACCTGGACGCCCTGGCCGACCTGACCCAAGCGCTGGAGGCCGACGGCATCTTCCTGGACACCCTGCACCACGGCGCGGCCGAGTTTCGCGCCGTGCTCGATGCGCGCCGGCCCGGCGTGGTGCTCGAGTCGGAGGGCGATTTGCCGCTGGCCAGCCTGCACGACCATCACATGTCGTGGGCGCAGTGGTTCGTCGACTCAGCCGCCCCCGGCGTGCTGCGCAACAAGTGGGTTGAGCGCCGCCACATGCAGCACCAGATCAGGCGCTGGAACCTGGATCACACCGCCGAGCTGCACACCGCCTGGATGAACGGCGCGGGCTTGCTCGTGTGGGAAAACGTCTTCGGTTCGTGGGTGGGCTGGAGCGGGCGCGACCGCTCGCTGCTGCGCGTCATGCTCCCCATCCAGCGCCGCTACCAAGCTTATTTCACCGACGGCGTCTGGACACCACTGGCGGCGGCCCCGGCGGCCGAGGTCTATGCCAGCCGCTGGGCGCACGCCGGCAGCGAATTGTGGACGCTCGTCAACCGCGCCGAGGCCGCGTTGGAAGCGCCGCTCCCGTGCGAGCCGCCGCGCGCGGGCTGGCGCTGCTTCGATCTGGTGGCCGGGCGCGAGTTGTCGCGCGCGGCCGAGGACGGCGGCCGCGCGCGGGCCGTCCATCTGCCCGCGCGCGGCGTGGGGGCGCTGCTGGCGCTGCCCGCCGAGCAGGTGGATGATGACCTCCTCGCGTTCCTGGCCGCGCAGGCCGCCGAATCCGCGCGCGCCGACTGGTCTACGGCCATGCCCGCCCGGCCCATTGAGCGCCGCCCGCCGCCCGCCGTGAGCCTGCGCGCCGAGGCCCTGCCCGCGGACCTGGCCGCGCTCACCGCGCCCCCCGCGCAGTTGCCGCTGTCTTATCGCGTGCGTGAGTGCGGCCTGTACGAGCCGCCGCCCTATGCTAACATTTGGTGGATGCTTCCGAGTATTCACCAGGTGCTGACCGTTGAGCGCGCCGTGCAGCTCGCTCCCTTTGCCTGCGGCCGATCCGAAGTCACCAATCGGCAATATCAGGCGTTCGTGGCCGCCAGTGGGTATGTCCCCGCCGACCCGGCCAACTATCTGCGCCACTGGCGCGCGGGCGCGCCCGCCCCGGGCACGGAGGATCTGCCGGTGGTTTACGTCAGCCTGGAGGACGCCCGGGCCTACGCCGCCTGGGCCGGCCTGCGCCTGCCCACCGAAGATGAGTGGCAGGCCGCGCTCTCGGCCGGGGTGGTCGGCCAGGCCGAACCGCGGGTGTGGAATTGGACCGAGAGCGAGCACAGCGACGGCCGCAGCCGCTTCTGTATCCTCAAGGGCGGCAGCGCCTGGCGCGCCGATGGCTCGGTCTGGTACGCCGATGGCGGCCCGCAAGCGCCTGAGTTTAGCGCCAAGTATTTCCTGCTGGCCCCCGGCATAGATCGCAGCGCCCAAATCGGCTTTCGCTGCGCCGCCGCGCTGTCTGGTGTAGAGGCATAGCGTGCTACGCCCCGCGCCCGCTACCAAAGCAGCTGCGTCATGCAATGAGGCCACCGCCCTGAACGCGCTCGTGAGTGGATTTAGGAACGCCAAAATTTAGGATAGCCGAAGCATTGAGTTGACTCTGGAAAACAGAAATGTTACACTGCCACAACTCAGCGCAGATGCTCAACAACTCTTGCTTGCCTTGCCTGCTAAGGAGCGCGTGCGCATGCTGAGAGAACGGTTGACTGTCATCAGGGGCCGGTCCGCGCCGCACCCGGCGGTTAGCCCATGAAAGCCCTCGTCTACTACGGCATTGGCGACATCCGCTTCGAGCCGGCCTGGGCCGAGCCGCGCCCCCTGCGGCCCGGTGAAGTCCGCGTGACCACCGCCTGGTGTGGCATCTGCGGCACCGACCTGGAAGACTACCTGCACGGCGCCATCATCCCCCGCGAGAAACCCCATCCTGTCTCTGGCCGCATGGCCCCCCTGGTGCTGGGGCATGAACTCACCGGGCGCGTGGCCGAGTTGGGGCCGGGTGTCACCCAGTTGCATCTCGGCCAGCGCGTGGCCGTCGAGCCGGTGCGCGTCTGCGGCGTCTGCTATTGGTGCCTGCGCCGCGAATTTTCCGCCTGCGAGAACTTCGTCACCATCGGCCAGATGGACGACGGCGGCATGGCCGATGCGTTCAACATCCCCGCCGAGAACTGCATCCCCATCCCCGAGCAGCTCTCCGATGAGTTAGCGGCCCTGGCCGAACCGCTGGCCGTCATGCTCCACGCGGTTGGCAAGGGCGGCGTGCGCCTGGGCAGCCGTGTCACTGTGGTGGGGGCCGGGCCGATCGGGCTGTGCGGCCTGGCCGCGGCGCGCGCCGCCGGCGCGGAGCAGGTCATCGCCGTCACACGGGGCGGCCGGCGCGCCGAGGTGGCCGCGCAGGTCGGGGCCACCCATGTGCTCGATTCCACCGACGCCGACTGGCGCGCCCAGCACGAGCGCCTGACCGCCGGGCGCGGGTCAGATGTCGTCATTGACTGCGGCGGCAGCCCGGCCGCCATGCAGTTGGCGATCTCCCTCACCCGCCGCCGCGGCCGCTGCGTGATCAACAGCGTCGTCAATCGCGATTGGCCCGTGCCCGCCCTGGATGTGCTCCTCAACGAAAAAGAAATCGTCGGCAGCGTGGCGCATGCCTATGACCGCGAGTTCGCCTGGGCCGTCAACTACCTGTCTACCGGGCAGGTAAACCTGGCGCCCATGATCACCGGCCGGGTGCCCTTGGCCGAGGCGGTTGACCGGGGTTTTCAAGCGCTGCTACGCCGGCGCGAAGATGAAGTCAAAATCCTGGTGACGCCGGACGACCGGCGGCTGGCATGAGCGCCGCCCCGCACGCCCACCCGGGGGTCGCCCTGCCCAAGCTGTTCGATCTGACCGGGCAGGTGGCGCTGGTCACCGGCGGGGGGCAGGGCCTGGGCCAAAAAATCGCCGAGGGCCTGGCCTGTTACGGCGCGCGCGTCGCCGTCGTAGACCTCGACCGCGCCCACGCCGAGCACGTGGCCGCCGAACTGGGCGCCGCCCAGGGCGCGGCCCTGGCCCTGGCCTGCGACGTGACCCACGCCGACGAAGTCGAAGCGGCCGTGGCGCAGACCGTGGCGCACTTTGGCGGGGTGGACATCCTGGTCGCCAACGCCGGCATCGGCGACCGCAGCCCGGCCGAGACCATGCGCCAGGACCAGTGGGAGCGCGTGCTCGCCGTTAACCTGCGCGGTGTCTGGCTGTTCGATCAGGCCGTTGGGCGCGCCATGATCGCCCGCGGCCGGGGCGGCGTGATCATCAACATGGCCTCCATCGCGGGCCAGGTGGGGCTGCCCACCGGCAACGCCAACTATTCGGCCAGCAAAGGCGGCGTAATCGCGCTGACCCGCTGCCTGGCTGTCGAATGGGCGCGGCACAACATCCGGGTCAACGCCGTCGCGCCCGCGCAGTTCCGCACGCCGCTCATCGCCGACCTGATCGAGCGCCAGCCCGAAATCCTGACTTATTTTCTGAGCGCCATTCCGCTGGGGCGCCTGGGAGAAGTGGAGGAGATTGTGGGTCCGGTCGTGTTCCTGGCCTCCCCGGCGGCGTCTATGGTAACCGGGCACGTGCTCAATGTGGACGGCGGCCACACCGCCCAATAGGCCGCCCACCAACTGAGGCTCATCGGCAGATGCGCATTCCTCAGAGCAAGATAGACCGCATTCAGCAAGCCCTCCGCGCGCAGGGTCTCGACGGCCTCTTCTGCCGCCTGTCGGCCAATGTGCTGGCCCTCACCGGGCACTGGTCGGGCCACCACGCCGTGGCCGCCGTTGTGCCCGCCGCCGGTCGCCCCACGCTGCTCGTGCCGCACACCGAGTATGACGATGCCGCCGCGCACCTGGACCAAACCACGCTCGACCTGGAAGCCTACGCTTTCGAGAGCGTCACGGAGCTGCGCAGCCTGCCCGCCAGCCTGGCCGTGGCGCTCCCCGGCCTCTTCCAGCGCTTGGGCCTGGAGCGCGGCCTGATCGGCGTAGAGCTGAGCGCGGAAGACGGCGCGCCCGCCCGCATGGGCGGCGACTTCCGCTTTCCCGCCGAGCCAACCTGGGCCATGCTCCGGCGCACGTTCCCCCACGCCGCTCTGCGCGACGCCGGCGACCTGCTGGGCCGGCTGCGCTGGGTCAAGAGCCAGCCCGAAATCGAGGCCATCCGCAAGGCCATTGAGATCGCCAGCCTGGGTTTTGCCGCCGCGCAGGCCGCCATCCGCCCCGGGCTGACCGAGGCCGAGTTGGCCGCGGCCATCGAGGCCGCCATCCTCAGCCAGGGCACCGGCCGCAACGGCGCCCGGCTGTCGCGTGGGTTCGCGGCCGTCTATGCCGGCGCGCGCAGCGCCCAGCAGCACACCCATTGGGCCGCGCCCACCGGCCACCCCATTGCCCCGGACGATTGGGTCATCCTTGAGCTTGGCTCAGTCACCGACGGCTACTGGAGTGACCTCACCCGCCATGTCTGCGCCGGCGCCCCCTCCGACAAGGCGCTGCGCATTTACGAAATCGTCCTGGAAGCTCAGCGGCAGGGCCTCGCCCAGGCCCGGCCCGGCGCGCCCGTCGGCGGCATAGACCGGGCTTGCCGGGCCTACATTCAGTCCGCCGGCTATGGGGACTTTTTTCCACATCCATCTGGGCACGGGGTGGGGTATAACTATCATGAAGGCCCGCCCAATCACTCCGCCTTTGGCGAGCCGCTGGAACCCGGCATGGTGCTGTGCGTGGAGCCGGGCATCTACCTGCCGGGCGAGTTTGGCATCCGGGCGGAGGACATCATCGTGATTACCGAGACCGGCGCCGAGTTGCTGTCGCACTATCCGCACCAGGTGGCCTGAGCATGGCGCTGTCGGTCCAGCCTACTCAGTATGCGGGGAGGCCCGCCTTGCAGGTCGAAGATGAGGCCCTGCGGCTGGTGATCCTGCCGGAGTTGGGCGCCAAGGTCGTTTCGCTGGTGCTCAAGCGCACCGGCCGCGAATACCTGTGGCGGCACCCCGAGCGCCCGCTGCGGCCCGCCACCTATGACGATGACTTCACCGCCGGCTACCTGGGCGGGTGGGACGAGTGTTTTCCGACCATCGGCGCGGGTGTGTATCCCGAAGCGCCCTGGGCGGGCGTCGGCTTGCCCGACCATGGCGAGCTGTGGGCGCTACCCTGGCACTATGCCCAGCAGGGCGACCAACTGCGCATGTGGGTCCACAGCCCGCGCTTCGCCTATACGTTTGAGCGCACCTTTCAATTTCTCGGCGCGGCGGGCCTGTCCATTGCCTATCGGGTCACCAACCCCACGCCCTTTGCGCTGCGGGCGCTCTGGTCCCTGCATCCTTTCTTGTCTGTCACCCCTGCCACGCGCGTGCTTTTGCCCGCCGGGTTGCGCGTGCGGGTGGAGCTTTCGCAAGGTCAGCGCCTGGGCGGCTTCTTGAGCGAGCACAACTGGCCGGTGGCGACGGATGTCGCCGGGCAGGCCGTGGACCTCAGCCTGATGGGGCCGCTGGACACCCGCTGGATGGAAAAACTCTTCACCACGCCCCTGCCGGAAGGCTGGGCCGGTTTTCACGACGGCGAGGACGACCACTATCTCCTGTTCACCTTTGCGCCCGCCGAAGTGCCGTTTGTCGGGCTGGCGCTCATGCGCGGCGGGTGGCCCGCCACCGGCGCGCCGGTTTACAGCCTGATCTTGGAGCCGTGCACCGGCTGGCCGGACCGCCTGGATATCGCCATCCCGCGGGGCGCGGCCATGACCATCCCCGCGCAGGGCGAGCGCGCCTGGTCGCTCGACCTGCGCCTGGGCGTTGGCCCGGTCTGGTCACAAATGGCGGCGCGCGCGGCCCAACCGGAGTAAGCCGCTGTGAGCAGCCTGACCGATCTACCCCGGTGGACAACGATGCTGAACGACGAAAGGCAGGTGACCCCATGTTGACCGACACGCAGCAGCCCACCGCGCGGCCCGGTTTCTGGGCCAAGGCGCGTCACCACAACCTGGCCACGCAGGAAGCCATCGCCGGCTATTTGTTTCTCGCCCCCTGGATCATCGGCCTGATCATCTTCACCATCGCCCCGATTGTCGCCTCGTTCGTCCTCAGTTTTACTCACTGGGACATCGTCAACCCGCCCGAGTGGGCCAGCCTGTATAACTACAACCGCATCTTCACCGTGGACAAAGACTTTCGGCAGGCGCTGCAAGTCACCCTGACCTACGCCCTGTTCACGATCCCGCTTGGCATCGCCGCCGGCCTGGGCCTGTCGCTCCTGCTCAATCAGCGCCTGCGCGGCATGAACATTTTCCGCACGCTGTTCTATTTGCCGGCTATCTTGCCGGCGGTGGCCGTCACCCTGTTGTGGGTGTGGATGTTCAACTCCGACTTCGGCCTCATCAACTGGTTCCTGGGTATGTTCGGGGTCGAAGGCCCCCACTGGTTTCAGAGCCCACGCTGGGTGCTGCCCGCCCTGACCATCATGAGCCTGTGGGGGGTGGGGGGCGGCGCGGTCATTTACCTGGCCGGCTTGCAGAACATCTCGCCGCACCTCTATGAAGCCGCCGAGATTGACGGCGCGGGCGGCTGGCACAAGTTCCTGAACATCACCCTGCCGCTGCTGTCGCCCACCATCTTCTTTCAGCTCATCATGAGCCTGATCGGCACGCTCCAGTCGTTCGTCACCACCTTTGTCGCCTTTGGCGGCCTGGCCGCGCCCGGCGGCCCGCAGAAGTCGGCCCTCTTCTATATGCTTTACCTGTACATCAAGGCCTTCCGCGAGTTCAAGATGGGTTACGCCTCGGCCCTGGCCTGGATCCTGTCGGTGCTGATCCTGCTGCTCACGCTGGTGGTCTTCGGCACCTCTAAGCGCTGGGTCTATTACGAAGCGGAGAAATAGTGCTGCTATGACGACTTCCGAAACTGTAGCCCCCGCGCCGACCGTCGTTGGCCCGGTCACCAAGCCCGGCCTGCTGCTGCGCCAGAGCGTGCAGCGCCGCCTGGCTGCCGTGGCCGTCTATGCCCTTCTGCTCGGGTTGAGCTTCATCTTCCTCATCCCCCTGGCCTGGATGCTTTCCACCGCGCTCAAATCGTCGGGCGAAGTCTTTCTCTGGCCGCCCAAGTGGATCCCCGATGTGCTGCACTGGGAAAACTTCACCCGCGTCTTCGTGGCTGTGCCCTTTGGCGCCTACATCGTCAACACCCTGATCATCGTGTTCTGGAACATCCTCGGCAACCTGATCTCTTGCAGCCTGGTGGCCTTCGCCTTCGCCCGCCTGCGCTTCCCCGGCCGCAACTTCCTGTTCGGCCTGCTCATCGCCACGCTGATGATCCCCGGCACGGTGCTCACCATCCCGACCTTCATCCTCTTCAAGCTCCTGGGGTGGTACAACACCTACCTGCCGCTCATCGTGCCCAGCTTCTTCGGCTCGGCCTTTTACATCTTCCTGCTGCGCCAATACATGCTCACCCTGCCGCTCGACCTGGACGACGCGGCGCGCATAGACGGCGCCTCCTGGCTGCAAATTCTCCTGCGCATCATCCTGCCGTTGTGCAAGGCGCCGCTCACCATCATCATCGTCTTCACCTTCATGGGCTGCTGGAACGACCTGATGGGCCCGCTCATCTACGTCAACGACCCGGATAAGTACACCGTGGCCGTCGGCCTGGCGATGTTTAAGGACGCTACCATGGCCAATCGCACCGACTGGACGGCCCTCATGGCGGCCTCGCTCATGTCCATTTTGCCGATCATGGTCATCTACTACTTCGCGCAAAAACACCTCATTGGGGGCATTGCGTCGGTTGGCTTAAAGGGCTGAGCCGCCGCGCTCAGCCAGGAGGTTATCGCTGCCGATTACTCACCTGCTTGTCGCTCTCGTTGTGTAGTCCGCGCCACATCCACGTGAAATTGGAGGAGGATCGCATGAGTTCGTCCAAGTTCAATCGTCGGAATTTCCTAAAGCTCACCGCGGCGGCGGCCTCGGGCGCCGTGCTGGGCGCGTGCGCCCCGGCCGTCACTCCCACGGCAGCCCCTACCAACCCCCCGGCGCCCACCGCCACCACGCCGCCCGCCGAGCCGGTCAATATTGAGTTCTGGAACGGCGACTCGATTGACTACCAGCTCGGTTACACCCTGATCACTGACGCCTTTAATGCCGCTCATCCCGACATCAAGGTCGAGGTCAAGAACGCGCCCGGCGGCGCGTTCGACGAGAAACTGCTCACCATGATCGCCGGCGGCGAAGGCCCCGACTGCTGGTTGCAGATCCCCACCGCCTCGCAGGCGCGCCTGGGCCACTATGCCCACCTCGATCCCTTCTTGGAGCGCGACGGCATCGACCTTGCCAGCACCTGGTTCGAGCTGGCCTGGAAATCCCACCAGTGGGAAGGCAAGATGTACAGCGTCCCGCGGGATGTGGGGTGGTCAGCCATGGCGTACAACAAAGACCTCTTCGACGATATGGGCGTTGAATATCCGCCGGTGACTGACTTCACCTACGACCAGTTCCTCGACCTGGCGCTCAAGACCACCGACGTCGACAAGGGCTACTGGGGCACCAACTTCGTCGGCGCCGGCACGCTGCTCTGGTATGGCTCCATCGGCTTCAACCTGGGCTTTGTCGCCAACAGCCCCGACGGCCGCACCGTCAAGGGCCTGCTCGACAGCGATGCCTCCATTGAGGCCATCCAGAAGATCCTCGACCTGGAAGTGAAGCACAAGGTTGGGCCAGGCGCCGCCGCCATGGACGCCCTCGGCAACGGCTTTGGCTCTGGCAAGGTGGCCCTGGGCGACTGCAGCACCTGGGGCCTCAAGGACCAAAAGGAGTTCCCCTTCGCCTGGGAGCAGGTGCGCCAGCCCATGGTGCCCGGCCAACAGGAATACTCCTGGGGCGGCTCGCCGGCCTTCTTCATGTGGACCAAGGCGCAGAACCAAGACCAGATCTGGGAACTGCTCAAGTTCGCCAGCACCGACGGCTCCAAGCTGGCCCACGAAGCCGGTCAGTGGCAGTCGCCCATGCCGTCCGTGTGGCTTGAGACCGGCGCCGACAAAGACCCGCTGCTCAACTTCTACCTGGAGTACGCCAAGCTGCCCACCGACACGCCGCCCTACGAGCGTGAGCAGTTCTGGGAGTGCGTCGGCACGCCGTACTTCGACATCTGGACCCGCTACATCGAGAATGGCGAAACCGATCTGAAGAAGATTGTCACCGAGGCCGCCGACACGGCCCAGACCGCTCTCGATGATGCGTTCGCCAATCAATAGCCTCAGCCGGGTCGCTCCCTGCTAGGCGTATCCCTGGGGATGAGGCGGCCGCCCGCTGCCTCATCCCCAGCCTGTTTTGGAGGCCGACCATGCGCGCTGCCCCGACCACCGCTCCCGCCGCCCAAACCTTGCCCGAACTGCTGGCGGGGCTGGGGCTGCCCGGTCACGCCGCCCTGCGGCCCGGCCCTGGCTTCCGCCTCGAGCTAGGCGGCCGCCCGGCTGAGCTAGAGCGCGACCCGGCCGACCCGGCCTGCTATCACCTGCTGGGCGCCGGACTGACCGCGCAGGTGGTGCGCCAGGTTTTTGCCGAGCTGGGCGTGGTCACGCAGCAAATCACGCTCACCAACACCGGCCCGGCCGCCTCGCCGCCCCTCACCGCCTTGCACGTCGTCTGGCTGCCGCTCGACGTGCAGGCCGCCGCCGCGCCGTATGCCCTCAGCGTCGGCGGCGGCCTGACCGACGGCTTCTACCCGCCCCGCGCCTATCGCCTGGACCGGGTTTCCTTCGGCCAGGCCCGTGATTGGGAGCCGCCTGACCCCAGTTTCACCCGCTGGTGGATCGGCAAGCGCATCTATCGTCTGGCGAACGACGAGAACGGCTGGAGCGCCAACCCCTATCTGCCGCTGCTGCTGGCCGGCTGGCAGAGCGCCGGCGGCCCGGTGGGCCTGTGGGCGGGCCTAGAATGGTCGGCGCGCTGGGAACTGTCTTTTGGCACGCCGCAGCCCGACTGGCGCTTCACGCTGTGGGGCGGCCCGCGCGTCAAGGGCGCGGTACTCGACCCCGGCGAGAGCTTGAGCTTGCCGCCCGTGCATGTGGGCGTCTACGGCGCGGCCGAACAGGGCGGCAACGCCGTCCGCCGCTACCTGTCGGCGGCCATCGCGCCCGACGTGGAAGGCGAGCGCCCGCATCCGGTGGTGGCCTACCATCACTGGTTCGGCATCGAAGAAACGCTCACCGACGCGCTGCTGCGCCAACAGGCCGACCGCGCCGCCGAGCTGGGGGTGGAATACTTCGAGGTAGACGCAGGCTGGTACGGCGGCAGCAGCCGCAACTTTGCCGACGGCGTGGGCAACTGGGAGCGGGTGGACACCGCCAAGTTCCCCGCCGGCCTCGAGCCTTTCGCCGACTATGTGCGCTCCAAAGGTTTGCGCTTCGGCCTGTGGTTTGAGCCGGAACGCGCCCGGCGCGGCTCCGACTGGCTGGCCCAACATCCCGATTGGTATTGGGACGTGGGCAACCCCGTTAATTTCATGCTCGACCTGACCCGCCGTGACGTGCAGGATGGGCTGATTGCCATGCTCTCCGGCTGGATTGCGCGGCTCGATATTCGCTGGCTGCGCTGGGACAACAATCACCCGCTCGGTCCCTCGTGGGACAAGGTGGACCCGACCGGCAAGGTGCAGTTTGCCTACGTCGCGGGCCTCTATCGCGTCCGTCGCGAGTTGCTCGAGCGCTTCCCCAACCTGCTGATTGACAACTGCGCCGGAGGCGGCAACCGTATAGACTTCGGCGTGCTCCGCTACGCCGCCACCATGGTCATTAGCGACCACGCCGAAGACCCGCACATCTGCCGGCTGATGCAGACCGGCGGCGCGCGCGTGCTGCCCGCCAACCTGATGAACAGCTCGTTCTATGTGGCGGCGGACGACCCCGACCAGGCCATTGGCCCGCTGGAGCTGGTCTCGCGCATGGCCGGCTGCCTCTCCCTGAGCGGCCACATTGCCAGTTGGCCCGCCGAGAAGGCCGCCTTGGTCAAACGCTACCTCGCCGGCTACCGCAGTTTTCGCCACCTGCTCATGCACGACTTCTACGCCCTCACGCCCTACCCGCGCAGCGAGGCCGATTGGGATGTCGTGCAGTTCGTCGCGCCCCACACCGGCGAGGCCGTGGTGCTGGCGTACCGCGTCCGGGGCGAAGTCTCCGGGCTGGTCTTGCCCCTGGGGCATTTGCGCCCGGAGGGCCGTTACCGCGTCGTTGATCCGTTTGGCCTGCGCCCCGCCGAAACGACGCCCGCCGCCGTGCTGCTCAGCCGCGGGCTGTCCATCGTCCTGGGCCACGACAGCGCCGCCGTGTATCACCTGCTGCCGGAGTAACCGGCCCGCGCCCGCCGTGCCCCCCCGGTGGGGGCGCGCCAGTTGCCCCGCCGCGCGATTCGGCCTACAAACGGGCCGGCGGCGCGCCCATGTCACATGGGTGCATCTCCGAAACTGAGAGCACAGATGTTCCACAGGCTGGCCTACACGACCAGCGGTAGGGCATGATAGCGGCTGGCCTCGGGCCTCGTTCTGAGCGAGGGCGGCCGGTCAAGCGGGT
>JADZEK010000023.1 GCA_020850595.1 Anaerolineales bacterium | reverse complement strand
TGCGCGTGGCGGCCTGGTTCATGGGCCGGCCTTGCGCCCAAACCCGCCGGTCGGCCTTCTCCCGCTTGGCCCCAGCTGTGGCTCCCACTTGATCCCTGCCGCTCCAGTGAATTCGCCAGCAGTATCTCTGCAAGAGGCAATTTTCGGCCAGTTGGCCTTCCGGTTTTGAGGGCAGGGGGCGTCTAATTAGCACGTGAACCAACTCGCTTCTCCTGCCTTGCTGGCACGCTGCCAGGCCGGCGACGACCACGCCATCGCCGAGCTGGTGGCCGCCTACCGCCCGGCGCTCTTCCGGCTGGCGCTCTCGATCCTGGATGACCCGGCCGAGGCCGACGAAGCCGCGCAAGACGCCTTTGTGCAGGCGCTGCGGGCGCTGGGCGGCTACCAGGGCGCGGCGGCCTTCACCACCTGGCTCTACGCCATCACGATCAACGTCTGCCGCGGGCGGCTGCGGCGGCGCGGCGCGCGCGAGCGCTTGCGGCAGGCGCTGGCCGGGTTATGGCCTCTAACCGTTCACGCATCCGTGCCTGAAGCGCAGGCGGTGCAGGCCGAAAGCCGCGCGGCGGTGAGCGCCGCGGTGGCCGCGCTGCCCGAGCCGCAGCGTCTGGTGGTGGTGCTGCGCTACTACCACGAACTGCGCCTGGGCGAGATCGCGGAGATTTTAGAGATCAGCGAGCGCACGGTGCACAATCGGCTGCATGCCGCCCATGCGAAGCTGCGCGGACGGCTGGCGGGAGAGGTAGACGCGCGATGACGACTGACTATGGTATCTCGCATGAGCAAGCCCGCGCCAAATTGCACACCGGCCGCCGCCACTTGAACGGCGGCGAGGCCAAGCAACTCGACGCCCACCTGGCCGGCTGCGCCGCGTGCCGCGCTTATGCCAATTACGTGGCGCAGGCCGAGCCCGCGCTCACCGCCGCGCTGCGCGCCCAGTGGGACCCGGCCCAGCCGCCGCAGAGCGCGCGGGCTTTTGCCGAGCAGGTGCGCGCGCGCCTCATCCGCCCGCAGCGCGCGCTGCCCAATTGGCTCTCCGACGCCGGCGTCACGCTGGCCGTGGGGGCGGCGCTGCTGGTGCTCGTGGTGGTCTGGATCGGCAGCGGCTGGGGGGTGAGCACCGGCGGCCCGCAGCCAACCGAGATCGTGGTGGAGTCGTTTCCGCTGCCGGAAGTCACCGCCGTGCCGCTGAGCACGCCTTCGCCCTCGCCGCAGTCCCCCGCTTTGCCCGCCGGCCTGCTCTCACGCTGGGTGACCTACCTCGTCCGCGATTCTCAGAACCGGGACTCTGTGTATGTCATGCGCACCGACGGCCGCGACGGCCAGCGCCTCACCGGCCTTCCCGAGACGCTCGGCTACGATCACAACCTGGTCTGGTCGCCCGACGGCGCCCGGCTGGCCCTCGTCTCCGACCGCAGCGGCCACCCGGAGGTCTATGTGGCGGAGGCCGGTGTGTGGGCGGCCCGCCAACTCACCGTAACCCCGCCGGGCGCAATCGCGGATTACCGCGTGAGTTGGTCGCCGGACGGCGATTGGCTGGCCGTCACCGCGCTGTCGAACGCGCCCGACCCAAGCTGGTTTGGCGGCTCGATTTATCTGCTTGACCCCAACGCCGACCAGCAGCCGTTCCCGGCCGGGGCCGCGCCGCTCGCCACCCGCGTGACCGATCCGGCGCAGTGGTCGCCCGACGGTCACTGGCTCGCCTATGGCGCGCCGGATGCCAACGGTGTGCCGGCGCTCTTTGCCCTCGAGGTCTCCGCTGTCCTGACTGGCGCCAATTCCCAGGTGGATTTGCCCTATCGGCAACTCACAAAGTTTCCGTCCCTGCCCGAGGGTTCGCACGACATCTATTTGGGCTTCGCCTGGTCACCCGACAGCCGCCAGGTGGCCTACTTGCGCCAGGGGCCGTGGGTCGGCGCAGTGCTGAGCGCGACGCTTGGCGCTGGTTTCAATGCCTCCATTGAGGTGATCTCGCTCGATGATCCGGACGCTCTGCCCACGACCCTGCTCGACTTTGACCCCTCGCCCAATGGCATCATGGGCCTCAGTTGGTCGCCCGACGGCGCTCACCTGCTCTACCTCTCAGATGCCGTAACAGGCGGCACGACCAGCACTGGCTGTTGGACCTTACGCCTAGTGCCCTCAACCGGTGGCGCGGCAACCCAACTAGATGGCTTCTGTGCTCTCTCTCGCTCCACCCTGCCACGCTGGAGCTCCGACGGCCGCTACCTGCTGCTCGCAACCGAAACTGACTTGGCCGTGATTGACCTAAATGCGGTGCTAGCCGACCCGGCGCAGGTGCAGCCTGGCTACCTGACCAATCAGCCGCCCGGCCTCGCCCACAGCCCCGCGTGGCAGCCGAGACCATAAGTACGCGTCTGTCGGAGGCCTCATCAGCGGCATGATCATCGCCGCTGACAACCTGCCCGCTGGGAGCAGCCATTGGCCGGGCGGCGGGCATTTAGAAGCGCCCGCCGCCCTGCTATAATTCCTGTCTACATCGGTATCCCCAGACAGGAGCTGCCCAATGACCTCTCAACTGGGTGTTTGGCGCGACCGGCTGTTCAGCCTGCCCCCCATAGACCGCACCCGCCGCAACCACGGGCTGGAGCACGCCACCATCACCATCCTCTCGCAGCGCCAGCGCGGCCTGAGCCTGGTGGGGCGCTCGACCCCCAACGGCTTCCACCTTTACGGCAACGTCACCACCGAGGCCCTGCGCGACGCGGCCGAAGAAGCGCTGCGCCGCATGAAGGGCGGCGAGGTCGGCCTGGCCGTCCACCCCAACTGCGGCACCAACTTCGTCACTGCCGGCATCGCCGCCGGGTTGGCCGCCTACCTGGGCTTCCTGGGCGCTAACAGCGGCGGCGCGCGCCGGGCGCGCCTGCCCATCGTCATCCTGCTCGCCACCGGCGCGCTCATCTTCGCCCAGCCGGTCGGCCTGGCGTTCCAGCGCCAGGTGACCACCTCCGGCGAGATGCGCAACCTGCGGATTGACCACATCGAACGCCGCGACCGCGGCGCGGTGATCGCGCACTTCGTCGCCACGGTCGGCTGAGCGCGGCAATCTGCCGCCGCGTCTGCGCCCATGCCGCCCAGCTTCTACCTGCTCCACGGCCCCAACGAGTTCGGCCAGGCCGAATTCATGGAGGGTTTGCGGGCGAAGATGGGCGACCCGGCCTACGCCGCGCTCAACACCACCGTGCTCAACGGCGGCGGCGGCGGGCTGACGCTGGCCGAGGTGCGCGCCGCGTGTGACACGCTGCCCTTCCTGTCCGACTACCGCTTGGTGCTGATTGAAGGTTGGCTCACCCGCCTGCTCAGCCGGGTGGAGGCGGTCGCCGGCGACGCCGCCGCAGACGGGGACGAAGCGCCCGAGACGCTGAGCACGGCCGCCGGCGGCCTCGGCCCCAAGGAAACGATGGCCGCCCTGGCCGCCTACCTGCCGCAACTGCCGCCCAGCACCAAGCTGGTGCTGATGGAGCAGCGCGACCTGCCGGTCAAGAACGTGGTGCTCAAGGCGGCCACCGGCGCCGAGTGGGCGCTGGTGCGGCACTTTGATCTGAAGAAAGGCGAAGAGCTGACGCGCTGGATTCGCAGCCGGGCCAAGACTGCCGGCGGCGAGTTCAGCCACGCGGCGGCCGAGGCGCTGGGCGAGGTGGAGAACGACCCGCGCGCGCTGGAGCAGGAGATCGCCAAGCTGCTCACCTATGTGAACTTCGCTCGCGCCGTGGAGCTAGACGACGTGCAGACCCTCACGCCCGCCGGCGGCGAGGCGGTGATCTTCGATCTGGTAGACGCCATGGGCCAGCGGCGCGGCCCACAGGCCATGCGCGAACTGCACAAGCTGCTCGCCACCCAAGACCCGTTCTACGTGCTGACCATGATCATCCGGCAATACCGGCTGATCCTCCAGGCGCGCGAGTTGCTCGACGGGCGCGCCGGTGAGCATGAAGTGGCTGCCGCCCTGGGGCTGAAGCCGTATCCGACCGGCAAGCTCTGCGCCCAAGCCCGCAACTTCTCGCTGCCGCAGCTAGAGGGCATTTACCGCCGCTTGCTTGATTACGACACCGGGATTAAAACAGGGCAGCTGGAGGCCGCGGCCGCGCTGGACACCCTGGTGGCGTCGCTGACGACGGCCTGATGCTGGCGGCGAGGAGCTTATGGCCAACTACAAACTAACGGCGCGCGATATCATGCAGACCGAGGTCGCCACCATCCTGGCGGAGCACACCGTGCAAGACGCCGCCGCACTCATGCGCCATCACGGGGTGCGCAGCCTGATCGTCGAGAAGGAATACGAGGAAGACGCCTATGGGCTGGTGACCTTCGCCGATATCGTGACCAAGGTGCTGGCCTTCGGCTTCGACCCGGCCGAGGTGCGCGTGGACGAGATCATGACCAAGCCGCTGATCGTGGTCAACCCCTCGCTGCGCGTGGAACTGGTGGCGCGGCTGTTCGCCAACCACCGCATCGGCCACGCGCCGGTGCTGGAGAACCACAAGCTCATCGGCATCGTCTCGCTGACGGATTTGGTGGTCGAGGTGATCACCGAGCCGACTTAGCGCCGGAAAGCTTTAGCCACGAAATATCACGAATTGAGGATGGGGGAATAGACAGAGTAGGCGGGAACCATCTCGCGCATAACCGGATAGAAGGACAGCGGGCCGGCTGAGAGTTTCAGCCGGCCCGCTGTGTGGTTAACGAGCGCGGGAGCGGCGTCGGCTACTCGCGCGCCAGCACCTGCGCGGCCTCGAGGCGATGGCCGTCCGGGTCGTAGAACGTCATGATGAGCAGGTCGCCGCTGTGCGCCAGGTCGTTGTTCACCCGCGCGCCGGCGGTCTCCAGCCGGTCGCGCAAGGCTTCCAGGTCGTCGCTGGCGAAGGTGACGACCGGGCCGCCGGGGTTGGCCGGCAGCCCGGGGCGGCGCACGATGAACAGCGGCGCGCCGCCCGTGGCGTAGGCCGCCCAGCCGTCGGCGTCGTTGAGTTGGCGCAGCGGCAGGCCGAGCGCCTGGCCGTAAAACGCCTTAGCGCGCTCCCAATCACTCACCGGAAACCAGATGGCGCTGAGGTGCATGGCGCACGTCCTGGCGGGCAGGCGGCCCGCGCTTGTTCACGGATAGTATACCGCCCCTATAACGCCGACAGCCGCGGCATGCGCCCCGGCTGTCAAACGTTCACCGATCCGTATACCGATACTCAGCCAAGCGCGGGGGTCAGTTCAGCTCCCACATGCGCTCCAACTGCCAAACGTCGCGCGCCAGGTCCTGCGTCAACTCGTACACCGCGCCTTCGGCGCGCACGCGAAAGTGGTGGCGCTCGGCCGCGCCGCGCCAATTGTGGTGGACTTCGGTGCGGCAATCTTCCACGGCGCTCACGGCATGCCGCCGCCCGCGCCACACGAACGCCGCCGGGAAGAACCCGTGGCGCAGGGTAGGCACGGCCACCGGCTCATCTATGCGGCTGGGGCCGCGGCGGCGGGCGGCCTGGGGGCCACCCGGCTTTAGGGCATCCATGCCTCGTCCTCCTCCTGCGCTTCAATCTCGTCGGCGTCTAGCACGCGTCCGCCGCCTACCACCGTGAAGCGCCGCGGCGGCAGCGGGCCATAGCCGGCCTGGGCATAGCCCGCCGGAGCGTAGCCCCCGCCGGCGGAGACTCCCGGCGCGCCGGCTTCGCCATTGGGCGCGTAGCCGCTCGGCGGGCTATAGGCCGGAGCGGGCGGCGCCTGCATGACCACAATGGGGCGCTCGCGTGGCGCGGGCCGCGGCACGGCGTAGCCCGCGCGCGGCAGGCTGAGGCGGGCCGTGGCCCACACCACCAGCAGGCTGGTGGGGATGCTGGCCGCCACCCCGGCGATGATGCCGATGACGATGGCCATGGCCTGCGCCGAGAGGCGCTGGCCGACGACCACCGCCAGCGTGACGGCAAAGGCCAGTCCTAGAACCCAAATGAGGAGGGTGCGGCCGCGCATAGCTGCCTCGCTTTCACGGCGGCGCTAGGCCCGGCCGCGCCGTTTCGCGGCGGCGAGGGCCGGGGGAGTCTCGGTCTGGGCCACGCCCAGCCAGAAGTGGTTCTTGATGATGGTGCGGTTGGGCCGCAGCCGCACGCCGGCCGCGGTGGTCGGCTGATCGGCGGCCAGCATACCGGGGTGCACGTAGCACTCCGTGGGCTGCACGCCGTACTTGGCCCGGTAAAACTCCACCGCGCGGGCCACCTTCTCGTCGAGCTTGCGCTTCGCATCGTCGTCATACCACAACATGCCGATATCCATGGCCGTTCGCTCCTGACTCACTTGGTCGTAACTAACTCAGCCCGGCCAGCAAGCCGGGCCACTCCGCGGCCGGGATCCAGGCCGCCTGAAAGCGCACCGTGTGCCCGGCCGCCACCAGCAAAAAATCGCCGCGGCCCAACAGCCGCTCGGCGTTGGTGCCGGGCAGGCCCGCGGCCACGCGCGCATCTTCCGCGCTGCCCACCCGGCCGATGAGGCGCACCGGGAAGTTGGCCTTGAGCATCGGGCCGAGCACAGTGGCGGCGGGCTTCTGCGCCCCGGCCACCACATGCAGCCCGGCCTCGCGCCCGCGCTGGGCCAGGCGCGTCAGCGCCAGCTCCACCGGCTTGCCGCCGGTCGCCAGCAGGTCGAGCAGCTCATCAATCACGATGACGATGCGCGGCGAGGAGACCTGCTCGCGGTCGCGGCGCTCCATCTCGACCAGCAGGCGCTCCAGCAGGTGCAGCGCGGCGGCGGGGTCGGCGGCGATATCGGCCAGCAGGTGCGGCAGGCCGCCCAGCGGCAGAAAGCCCCGGCGCTTGGGGTCAATCAGCGCGAACTGCAATTTGCTTTGCCGGTTGCGCCGCGCCAGCGAGACCACCAGGCTGCGCATCAACTCGGTTTTGCCCGAGCCGGTGGCCCCGGCGATGAGCACGTGCGCCACGTCGGGCGAGGGCAGCCGCAGCAGCAGCGGGCGGCCGTCGTCGGTGAGGCCCAGGCTGGCAGTGACCGGTGGACAGTTCGGCGCCGCGCGCAGCAAATTGGAAAGCAGCACCGGCTCGGCGTCGTCGCGCGGCACCTCGACCGTGATAGATTCGCCGTCGCGCGCCACGCGCACGTCCGGCGCGCCCAGGGCCAGCGCCAATTCTTCGGACAGGCTGCGCACGGCGGACACCTTGGCCCCCATGGCCGGGGTGAGCAGGAATCGAATCCAGCGCGGCAAGATGGCGCCGCCGTGAACGCGCACCGGCACGCGATGCGAGGCCAGCACCCGCTCGATGCGGTCGGCCTGAAAGTTCATCATGTCGGGCGAGGGCTTACCCATCGGTCGGCTGATCTCGCCGCGCGCTCCCTAGGCGCTCGCCGGGCTTGGCTGTTGGGCGGCGGGCGCGCCGGTGTACAGGCCCACGCGATTGCCGCTGGGGTCATTAAAGAAGGCCCACCGCATTCCAGACACTTCCACCTGGGGGCCGTCTACCCGGCCGCCCAATTCACGCACGCGCGCCAGCGAGGCGTCCAGGTCGTTGGTGTTGACGTAGACCAGCACTTCGCCGGCTGTGACGCCTTTCTCCGGCTCGATGACAGGCAGGCCGCCGCCGGTGTCGAAGGTGAAGTCGTTGAACTCCGGCCAAGGGTTCAGCTTCCAGCCGAACAGGTCGCTATAGAACTTGGCGGCCGCCGCTGGGTCTACCGACGGAACCTCGACGTGGACGATGGCGTGACCAGACATAGCGGTGGCTCCTGTGATCGGCGATGTTCCGGGCACAATCTAGGTGCGGCAAAGGCGCGCCGGCAGAATTAGAATTTCTGTTCTACTGTACCAGAACAAGCGTACTAATGTCAAGTGCTCTCGCCGATTTTTCGGGAAATCCGTGGCGTTTTGGGGTGCTCTGAATCGTGCTCCCGCCAGCCCTGGCGGGAGCGCACAGGGAGGAGAGTCTATGTACGGCCAGAGGCCTGAGCGGGGAACGCCAGGCCTGGCTAACAGCGGGCAGAGGCAGGTCAACTGGCGAAGAAACTATCCGTGCCTCGTCGCCGGCGTGGCGTGCGAATGAGGCCAGCAAGGGCGTTGGGCAGGCGGTGCTATACTGCCGCGCTATGCCCGCCCCTTCGCGCCCCCACCGCCTGCTGTTGTACGAGCGCCTGTACACCCTGTGGCGCGGCCCCGCTCTGCTGCTTACGCTGCTGACCGCCGGGCTATCGCTGTTTGCGCCGGGGCCGCTGGATACCCTGCAAATCCGCGTGGCGCTGGCGGCCATGGCCGCGCTGGCGCTGTTGCTCTACATCTACGCCGTGTTCGCGCCCCGGCAGGCTTACGTGCAGGCCCGCCCCAACTACCTGCTGCTGAGCACGCCGTTCTTCCGGCTAAGCATCGCCTACAGCCGCATCCGCACCACGCGGCCGGTTCCGTTCGACCCAGGGCAGGTGGGCTGGGCCGACGGCCGCATCGTGGATCCGTTCCGCGGGCGCACGCAACTGGCGGTGGACCTCAACCACTACCCGATCAACGTGCGCTGGCTGCGATTCTTTCTGATGGCCTACCTGCTGCCGCGCACCTTCTTGGGCTTGCAGTTCGTGGTGGCCGACTGGATGGCCCTAAGCCGCGACATCGAGGGGCAGCGCGCCGAGTGGGGCGCGCGCCAGCAAGCCAAGACGCGCCCCGGGGTGTATAGCATGACGCCGCGCCGGCCATGAGGCGCACAGGCAAGCATGAGCGACTTCACCGGACACATCGTGCTGCGCCAATTCGAGCCGGGCGCCGGCTTGGCCGAGTCGACGACGACGTTTCGCTCGCTCGCTGAGCTGTTCCAGGCCTGCCTGCGGCTCGACCAGCCGCAGTTGGTAGACCGCATTGTCATCAGCGGGGCCGACACGGCGGGACAGGCGCGCACGCTGACGTTTATGTTTCAATTGCTGACGGTGACGCCGCCGGCCAACTAAGGGGCGGGTGTGTCGCACCGGCCGCGCGCCGGCGCTCTGTCACAGGGCGCCGGCGTTGGTCGTTTTGGGGCAGGGCGTGGCTGAGGGGGTCTTCTGTGAGGTGAGAGGAAGAGTTGTTAATAAGTAAATATATATACCGTAGCCGTAGTAGCCGTTGGGGATATGTGGAGAGTGGTTGAGCGCCGCCGCGCAGCCGGTATATGTGGAGCGACATCTCTCGCTGCCCGTGCCGGTGGCGGGTGACCGACCATCAATCGGGAACAGCGCTTCCCCAGCAGGGAGTGGAGGGTTTTGTGGAGATTGTGGAGGCCGCCACAATCTGCCCAGGCCGGTTGGGACGCGCAATCCGCATATGTGTCCGATGCCAGGGGTCTCGCTCCCATATCTAGGGGTGAGTCCGCCTGCGGCCGATGGTTCGGGGTGCGCTCGAGGAAAAAACTGTCCCCAAAAGAGACCCCTTTTCCACAGTTTCAGGGGGACTTATCCACAGAAGCAGCCTGTAGCTTGACATAACGCGCAGAGTAGGGCCGTGGCGATTGTACTGGGCAAAATGCCCATGATTTGCAGCCCTGGCCGGGAATCTGCGAGGGAAAGCCGGCATGCGAGCAGGCGGGGAGGCCGTCCCGGGGTCAGGCGCGCAGGTAGGCGCTGGTGAGCGATTCCCGGCAGTCGAGCAACTGGCGAGGGGTGCCCTCGAAGATGACGCGCCCGCCCTTGTGGCCGCCCTCCGGCCCCATATCAATAATCCAGTCGGCGTTCTTGATGACGGCCAGGTTGTGCTCGATGACGATGACGGTGTTGCCGGCGTCTACCAGACGGTTGATGATGGCGAGCAGGTGGCCGATATCCGAGAGGTGCAGGCCGGTGGTCGGCTCGTCCATGACGTACAGGCTGCCCTGCTTGTGCAGTTCTCCGGCGAGCTTGATGCGCTGGCACTCGCCGCCGGAGAGCGTGCTGAGCGGCTGGCCGAGAGTCAGGTAGTCCAGCCCGACGTCGCTGAGGGATTGCAGGATGCGCAGCACTTCCTTGGCAACCTCGGTGGCGCCGAAAAACTCCAGGGCCTCGCGCACGGGCAGGTTCAGCACGTCGGAGATAGATAAGCCGTGGAACTTATAGGCCAGCACTTCGTCCTTGAAGCGCTGGCCGCCGCAAATCTCGCAGGGGATCTTGACCTCAACTAGATAGGCCAGGTCGGTGTAGACCACGCCCAGACCCTGGCAGTTCTCGCAGGCGCCCTGAGAGTTGAAGCTAAACAGGGCGGCGTTGACCTTGTTGGCCTTAGCGAAGGACTTGCGGACCTCATCTAAGATGCCGGTGTAGGTGGCCGGGGTGGAGCGGCTGGAAATGCCCACCGGCGACTGGTCAATGACGATGGCCTCCGGGTGCTTGCGCAGGAAAGTCTGGTGGATGAGCGAGCTTTTGCCGGAGCCGGCCACGCCGGTGATGACGGTGAGGATGCCCTGGGGGATATCCACGCTGACGTTTTGCAGGTTGTTGGCGCGGGCATGCTTGATGGCGAACTTGCCCTGCGCCGGGCGGAAGCTAGGCTTGAGGGAGATTTTCTGCCGCAAGGCGCGGCTGGTAAGGGTCTCGGCCTTCAGCAGATCCGCGTAGCTGCCCTCGAAGACGATCGCGCCGCCGCGCTTGCCGGCGAAGGGGCCGACATCCACCACATGGTCGGCCACCTTGATGACGTCGGGGTCGTGCTCGACGACCAGGACGGTGTTGCCCTTATCGCGCAGCTTTTGCAGCAGTTCGTTCAGGCGGTGCACGTCGCGCGGGTGCATGCCGATGCTCGGCTCATCGAAGATGTAGAGCACATCTACCAGGCTGCTGCTGAGGTGCTTGACCATCTTAATGCGCTGCGACTCGCCGCCGGAGAGGGTGTCAGTTTCGCGGCTGAGGCTGAGGTATTCCAGCCCAATATCAAGCATGTGCTGCAGGCGCTCAACCAGCGCGGCCACCATGGGCGCGGCGGCGGGGTCGTCCAGGGCGCGGATGACGTTGATCAGGTCGGCCACTTCCAGCGCGGCCAGCTCGGCGATGTTGCGGCCGTTGATCCGGCAGCCTAGCACGGCCGGGCTGAGGCGCGCGCCCTTGCATAGGGCGCAGGGGCCGTAGCTTATGTAGGGCGCGACGGACTTTTGGGTGCGCGCGGAGTAGCTTTTCAGATCGCGTGACACATACTTGCGGTTGAACTTGGCGACGAGGCCCTCAAAGGTCAGGTTGATCTCGCGCGCGCCGAACTTGGTCTTGACCTTCAGCGGGTCGCTGTAGAGCAGCGTGTCCATTTCTTTCTCGGTGTATTTGGACAGCTTTTTATCGGGGTCAAACAGGCGCGAGTTGATGAGCAGGTCCCAGCCCCAGCTCTTGACGGCGTATTCGGGGAACAACACCGCGCCCTCGTTGAGCGACTTGGAGGGGTCAATGAATTTCTCCAGGTCCGCGCCGATCTTGCGGCCCAGGCCGTTGCACTCCGGGCACATGCCGGCGGGGTCGTTAAAGGAGAAAACATTGGCCCCGCCGAGGGCGGGCCGGCCGAGGCGCGAGTAGAGCAGGCGCAGCACTGAGTAGATGTCGGTGATGGTGCCGACGGTGGAGTGTGAGCCGCCGCCCAGGTGCTTCTGGTCTACCACGATGGCCATGCTCAAGTTCTCAATGGCGTCGGCTTCGGGCTGGGCGTAGCGCGGCAGGAAGTTGCGGACGAAAGTGCTGAAAGTTTCGTTGAGCTGGCGGCGGGCTTCGGCGGCGATGGTGTCGAAGACGATGGAGGATTTGCCCGAGCCGGAGACGCCGGTGAAGAGGGTGATTTGGCGCTTGGGGATGCGCAGCGACACATCCTTGAGGTTGTTCTCGCGCGCACCGCGGATGACGATGTATTCCTGAGACACGGGCTGCTCCTTATTGACGACCACGCCGGCGCAATCAATACCAATAAGGACTCAGGGCCGAGCGCGCCCAAGGGTTACAGGCGGTCTGAGGCGGGCGGGTTGATTGGTAAGCGGCGGGGCGGTAGATGGCCCATTATGGCCGGAAGGATGGGCTAGGTCAAATGTTCCAGGGCGATGGCGCAAAAAACGCCGGAAACATAGCTCCGGCGTTCAGGTAACTGGGCAGGGGGGCGGGCGCTAGTTGGGGGCGCCCACCTGCGAGTAGAGGCGCTCGCGCAGGGCGATGAGCTGGCGGCGCAGGTGGTCGTCGCGCTCGATCATGTCGGCGACTTTTTTATAGCCGTACATGATGGTGGTGTGATCGCGGCCGCCGAGCAGGTCGCCCACGGCCGGCAGCGACGCGTCGGTCTCTTCGCGAATGAGGTACATCGCCACCTGGCGGGCCAGGGCGACTTCCTTGGTGCGGTCGGGGCCGAGCAGCGCTTCGCTGGTGAGGTTGTAAAAATCGGCGACCGTGTCAACGATCTGTTGGGGCGTGAGGGTGCGAGTGCGCGGCAGCAGGTCGGCCAGGGCCGAGGCGGCCAGGTCCATGGTCAGCGGCTGGCCGATCAGTTCGGCGTAGGCCAGCACGCGGGTCAGCGCACCTTCCAGCTCGCGGATGTTGCTCTGCACACGGCGGGCGATCAGTTCGATCACGGCGTCTTCGACCTGCCGGCCGGCGCGCTCGGCTTTCGAGCGCAGAATGGCCTGGCGGGTTTCCAGGTCCGGCGGCTGGATGTCAACGGTCAGACCCCACTCGAAGCGCGAGCGCAGGCGCTCCTCCAGCGTGACCATGGCCTTGGGCGGCCGGTCGGAGGTCATGACCAACTGCTTGTCCTGGCCGTGCAGGGTGTTGAAGGTGTGGAAAAACTCTTCCTGGGTAGACTCTTTGCCGGCGATGAACTGAATGTCGTCAATCAGCAGCACATCTATGCTGCGATATTTGTCGCGGAAGCTCTCGGTAGTGTGGTTGCGGATGGCGTTGATCAGGTCGTTGGTGAATTCTTCCGACGACACGTAGAGCACGGTCAGGCCGCGCGCGCGGCAGGCGTTGCCCACGGCTTGCAGCAGGTGGGTCTTGCCCAGCCCCACGCCGCCGTAAATGAAGAGCGGGTTGTAGGCTTTAGCCGGATTCTCGGCGGCGGCCAGCGTGGCGGCGTGCGCCAGCCGGTTGCTCGAGCCGACCACGAACGTTTCAAATTTGTATTTGGGGTTGAGGGTGGAGGCCGGCGCGTTCATGGCCGAGAACTCTGCTTCGGCCACCGGCGGCGCCGCCGACACCGGCTCGGGCGCGGCGTGGCCGTTGCCGTTGGTGGGCGCGACCACGAAGCGCACGTCCACCGCGCGCCCGGCCAGCCCGCTCAGCGTGCGCTTGACGGTGCCGTGCAGGCGGTTTTCGAGCCAGTCTTTGGCGTAGGCGTTGTTGACGCCGACGACGTAGGCTCCTTCTTCTTGCGACACCAGCGCACTGCCGCGCACCCAGGTGTCGAACGTGCTCTTAGGGATTTCCAGTTGCAGTTGCCCGAGGGCGGCTTGCCAGAGCTGTTCCGGCTGCATACAGACGCTCCCCTGTCATCAGAAATAGGTTTCACCCCGCCTGAGCCGAGCGACGCCAAAGCGGCCGGCCGCGCGGCGCCCGCCACCCGGGCCCAAGCTCAGGCCGGCGGCGCAAGCGCTGTTCGCGGTCATGCCCAGGGTCAGCTCATAGCTTCACCGGTTGTAGCAGACGCCGGATGGCGCGTGGGCGATTTCTCTGACAGCGACCGGCATTCTAGCAGACGCGCCAGAGTCATTCAAGCTGAATCGGCGCTGGAGTGTAAAAGATTTGATTCTTTTAAGATGATGGCTATGTTAAGAAATTGCGCCCCCGCGGCCGTCGCTCAGCGGCCCAGCATCGGCCGCCAGGGCTGGCCGACTCAGCTATAGAGTCGGCTAGCCCTGGCGGTAATGGAACAAACGACCGCCAGTACAGAGGGGCCAAGCCGGCTATCGGGGCGCGTGTTGGCCGCGGTGCGCGCCTGCGTCCTAAGCGGTGACTCTGAAGGTTCGTGTTGGGTCGAACTAGGTTTCTAAGGCGGTTGAGCCGCCGGCGGGGCTGCGACTCGCGCCGCCGATGCAATGCCCAAGCGCGGTTGACGGTTATCCCAAGATTAGGCTCCAACTTCCACACATTTCTCCACAGCGCGGGCCAGTTATCCCCCAAAAACGCGGAGTTATCCACAGGAGGCCGTGGGCCGGGATTGAGGCCGTATCGCCGGGGAAACTAGGCTAAAACCGCTATAATCCTCGCCATGTCCCGCGATCTCAAGCGAACTGGGGCCGGCCGCCGCGCCGTCGCGCCCTCCGATCTGCTACCCGACCTGGCCGCGCCGCTGCTGGCCTGGTACGCCCGCCACCAGCGCCACCTGCCTTGGCGCGGCGCGCGCGATCCCTACGCCATCTGGGTCTCGGAGATCATGCTCCAGCAGACGCAGGTGGAGACGGTGCGGCCCTACTATGCGCGCTGGCTGGCCGCCTTCCCCACGCTGGCGGCGCTGGCGGCGGCCCCGCCGGCGGCGGTGCTGGCCGTGTGGGAAGGGCTGGGCTACTACTCGCGGGCGCGCAACCTGCACCGCGCCGCGCAACAGGTGGCCGCGGAGCACGGTGGGGCGCTGCCGCGCACCGTGGCCGGGCTGCGGGCGCTGCCGGGCATCGGCCGCTACACGGCCGGGGCGATTGCCTCGATGGCGTTCGGCGTGGACGCGGCCGTGCTGGACGGCAACGTGAAGCGCGTGCTGGCGCGCGTCTTCGATCTGACGGTGGACGTGAAGTCGCCGGCGGGTGAAAAACAACTGTGGGCGCTGGCCGAGCGCCTCCTGCCGCCGGGGCGCGCGGGCGATTACAACCAGGCGCTGATGGACCTGGGCGCGACGCTGTGCCTGCCGCGCGCGCCGCTGTGCTTATTGTGCCCGTTACGCGAGTTGTGCGCGGCGTTTGCGAACGGCACGCAACACCTGCGGCCGGTGCTGCCGGCGCGGCGCGCCCAGCCAGAGCGCCGCCAGGCGGCGGGGGTGATCCGCAAGGGCGGACGGGTGCTGCTGGCCCAGCGCCCGGCCGACGGGCTGTTGGGCGGGCTGTGGGCTTTCCCGGCGGTGGACGTGCCGGCCGAGGCGAGCGCGGATGAGCAGGCGGCGGCGCTGAGCGAATTGCTGCGCAAAGAGTACGGGCTGACGGTGACGCTGGGCGAGACGCCGGGGCCGGTGCTGCGGCACACGTTCACGCACTTTCGCTTGGTGCTGCATGTATATGAAGGGCGCTGGCGGGCGGGGCGGCTGGCGGCGGGCCAGGCGGCGCGGCGCTGGGTGAAGGTGAGCGAGTTGGGCGACTGCGCCATGGGCAAGACCGACCGGCGCGTGGCGCAGGGGCTGACGGGAGAGTAAGCCAAGCGGGAGGGGCGCATGGGCAGAGACCTGATTGATATTTGGCATCGCGAGACGACACGGCGCGAGCGGCTGCGCTACGGGCTCGGCGCGGGGTGTCTGTTCTCGGGCGGCATCATAGTGGTTCTGGCGCTCTTGATTTTGTTCAACCCCGACGCGCCCGCACAACGGTCCTTGAGTGATGCACTCGAGATCGGTATATCTTTAGTGTGTTGCGCTACGCCGTTCTTCTTTATGGTAGCGACCGGCACGTATGTGCAACTCACGTATGCGGGCATGTGGAGACGGCTGGCCAAACGTTTGCAGGACCAAGCCAAGAAAGAGGACGCAGACAACACACCGGGGCCGCCCACTTGCGCGGCCCCGGTGTGCTAAGAGTGGGAGCGCGTGCGGCCCAGGGGCGCGGGCGGGGGGCTGAGTATAATAGCTGAGCAACGGGTCTCACCCGCCGAGAGCAAGGGATACAAGGCGTGGGGTTTGCATTCACGGTGTATAGCCTGCCGGCGCTGGCAGGGGCGCTGAGCGCAGCGGCCATGGCGCTCTACGGCTGGACACGGCGCAATCGCGTCGGCCGGCTGTTTGCGTTGTTTGCCGTGTGCGCCGCCATCTGGGGGCTGACGTATACCCTCGAGCTGAACAGCGCCGGGTTGGCCGCTAAGCTGCTGTGGGCCAAGCTCGCCTATGCCGGCATCGCCCTCGCGCCGGTGGCCTGGATGGCCTTTGCCCTCCAGTTCACCGGCCGCGACCGGCTACTCAACCGCCGCGCGCTGCTGGTGCTGCTCATCATTCCCCTCATCACCCTGGCGCTGGTCGTCTCCAACGAAGCCCATCACCTGATCTGGGCCGAGGCCGGCCTCGACACCAGCGGGCCGTTCACGGCGCTGGCCGTGGCGCACGGCCTGTGGTTCTGGGTCTTCGCCATCTATAGCTACGGCCTGAACTTCGTGGGCATCGTGCTGGTGCTGCTGACGATGGTGCGCGCCCCGGCCGTGTATCAGGGCCAGGTGGCCATGCTGCTGCTGGGCGTGGCGCTACCCTGGCTGGCGAACTTTATCTACCTCTCCGGCCAGAGCAGCCTGCCTCATTGGGATTTGACGCCCGCCGGGTTCCTGCTAAGCGCGGTGGCGATTGCCTGGGGCGCGTGGCGCTACCAACTGCTGGAACTGCAGCCCGTGCCGCGTGATACGCTGGTCGACGCCAGCGCCGACGGCCTGATCGTGCTCGACGCGCTCGGCCGCGTGGTGGACCTGAACGCGGCCGCCCAGCAGATTGCCGGGCCGCGCGCGGCCATTGGCCAGTCGGTGCGCGTGGTGCTGCCCGACCGGCCGGAGCTGCTGCGCCCCGCGGCCGCGCCCACGCGCACCGAGGTGCTGCTGGGCAGCCCGGCGCGCGTCTACGATCTCTCGGTGACACCGCTGCAAAACCGGCCAGGCGAGTTGACCGGCCAACTCATCGCGCTGCGCGACATCAGCGCGCAAAAAGAAGCCCAAGCCGCGCTGCGCGAGCAGAAGCAGTTGTTTGAAAACCTGGTGTCGGTGGCGCGAGCCACGGCCGAGCGCCCTAGCCTGGAAGCCACGTTGCAAAACGCCTTGAACGTGGCGGCCGGCCTCACTGGGGCCGAGCGCGGCAGCCTGTTCTTGCTCAACTCGGTGGGCGTGGTCACGCACAGCCTGCTCACCTTTCGCGGCATGACGCCCGACCAGCAGCAGGGCGTGGTGCGGCGGGTGATGGATCGCGGTCTGTCGGGCTGGGTGGTGCGTCATCGCGCGGCGGCCCTGATCAGCGACACCTCCCAAGACGATCGCTGGCTGGCCAGCAGCAGCGACGCCGCGCCGGTGGCCGGCTCGGCGCTGGGCGTGCCCATCATCAGCGGCGCGGCGCTGGTGGGCGTGCTGACCCTGACGCACGCGCAGCTGGGCCGCTTTACCGAGGAACACCTGCATCTGATGCAGGCCGCGGCCGACCAACTGGCGCTGGCCCTGCGCAACGCCCAGATTTTCGAGGAGCAGCGGCTGAGCGCGCGGCGCCAGGCGGCGCTGTATGGCGTCATGCGCGCGGTGGGCGAGCAGCTCAACCCGCAGGCCGTAGCGACCGAGGCCGTGGCGGCGATTGTGCGGCTGGTGAACGGCGAGGCCAGCTGGCCGGGGGTGGGCATTGCCCTGCCCGGCCGCGACGGCCAGAGCTGGGTGCTGGCAGCGGGCGGTGGGTCGTTGGCGGGGCATGTGGGCGGCCAGCCGCTGCGCGACCTGGAAGTGATCGGCCAGGCGCTGCTGACCGGCCGGACGCAGACCGACATGCATGTGCCCAGCGACCCGGCCGACGCGCGGCTGGTGGCGCCGCGCCGCAGCGAACTGGCTGTGCCGCTGCGGCGCGGGACGCGCGTGCTCGGCGTGCTGTGCCTGGAAAGCGACCGCCCCGAAGCCTTTGACGCCGATGACGTGCAACTAGCCGAGTCGCTGGCCGACGCCGTGGCGCTGGTGCTCGACAACGCGCTGCTCTACCAGACCATCGCCGGCGAACGCAGCCGTCTGCAGGCGCTGATCGAGGCCAGCCGCGACGGCATCTTCATGCTCAGCATGGACCTGCGGCTGCTGGTGCTCAACGCGCCGGTGCTGACGCTGCTGGGGCTGCCGGGCACGCCGGCCGACTGGCTGGGTCGCCCGCTGAGCGGCTTGCTGCTAGACCTGCGCCGCCGCGCCCCAGGACTGGCGCGCGCGGCGTTGGCCGAGGTCAAGCGCGCCGCGCATGGCGACGAGCCGGCCTATGAAGCCGAGGCCGAAGTGCCGCCGCGCACCGTGGCCTGGCTGAGCCTGCCCGTGCTGAGTGACGCCCGGCCGCTGGGCCGCCTGGTGGTGCTGCGCGACGTGACCGAAGAGCGCGACGTGCAGAAGCTGCGCGACAACCTGACGCACACTATGGTGCACGACCTGCGCAACCCGCTGACGAACATCCGCATGGCGCTGGAGCTGCTCAACCAGGTGGGCATGGCTGGGCCGAGCGGCGGCGCGGCCGGCGAGACCCAGCAGCGCGAGGTGCTGGCGATTGCGCTCAACAGCACCCAGCGCATGCTGGGTCTGGTGAACGCCATCCTCGACGTCAACCGGCTGGAGAGCGGGCAGATGCCGCTGGTGCGCGAGCCGCTGCCGCTCCACGACGTGACGACCGAAGTGCTGCTGACGCAGATGCCGCTGGCGCTGGAAAAACAACTGCGCCTGGAGAACCAGGTGCCCGCCAACCTGCCCGTGCCCAGCGCCGACGGCGGGCTGATGCGGCGCGTGCTGCAAAACCTGGTGGGCAACGCCATCAAGTTCACGCCCGCCGGCGGGTTGGTGCGCGTCAGCGGCGCGCTAGACCCCGGCGGAGAACACGTGGTCGTCACCGTGGCCGACACCGGGCCGGGCCTGCCGCCCGAAATCCGCGCCAACCTGTTCCAAAAGTTTGTCACCGGGCGGCACCGCGAGCGCGGCAGCGGCTTGGGGCTGGCCTATTGCCGCCTGGCGGTAGAAGCGCACGGCGGCAAAATTTGGGCGGTGAGCGAGCCGGGGTGGGGGGCCGTGTTCAGCTTTACGCTGCCGTTCGAGGCTGACGATTAGGGGCGAAGCTGAGGCCGGGGCGCGAAGTGCGAGGCAAACCCGGCGGGCGGCTGAACCATCAGCCGCCCGGCGGGTTGTTAATGAGCAGAGCCGCCGCGCTAGGCCTGGTCGGCCGCGGCCAGCAGGGCCAGGATGGTCTCGATGTGGCCGCGCGTTTCGGCGGCGCTGATGCGCGGCTGCCCGCCGAGGATGGCGTCGTGCAGGTCTTCCATCTCCAGCCAGTACATATCTGGGTTCTCGATCTCGATCACCTCCTCCGGCCGGCCGTCGCGGCGCAGCGTCAGGCGGTGCTCGGGTTGGCTGGGCTGGAAAGGCCTTTCAATGTACAGGCTGCCGGCGCTGCCCACGATCTCGGCATACACCCGGTGCGGGAAGTTGAACGACGAGTCGAACTGGGCCACCTGCCCGCCGGGAAATTCCAGCGTGCCGACGAAGGTCTCGTCTACGCCCGAAGCGCTCAGCACCTTCCAGCCGTGCACGCGGCTGGGCGCGCCGAACAGGTAGCGCGCCAGGCTGATCGGGTAGCAGCCCACGTCCCAGATCGAGCCGCCGGCCAGCTCCTTGTTCCAGCGCACGTTGGCGGGTGAACCGCTCATGTTGAAGCTGAAGCCGGAGCGCAGCAGCCGCACCGGACCGAGGGCGCCGCTCTCGATCAGTTCCTTGACCTTAAACGTGCGCGGGTGGTGGCGGTACATGAAGGCCTCCGTCACCACGCGGCCGGCGCGCTGGGCCGCCGCGTGCATGGCGTCCACCTCGGCCAGCGTCACAGCGAAGGGCTTTTCGCACAGCACGTGCTTGCCCGCTTCCAGTGCCTTGATGGTCCACTCCGCGTGCAGGCTGTTAGGCAGGCCGTTGTAGATGATGTGGATGTCGGGGTCGGCCAGCATGGCCGCGTAGCTGCCGTAGTGGCGGGCCAGGCCGTGTTCGGCGGCGTAGGCGCGGGCGCGCTCGGCGTCGCGCGAGGCTACGCCCAGGATCTGGCCGCGGATGGAGTGCGGCGCGGCCTGGAGGATTTTTAGATTGATCTTGGCGGTGCTGAGCAGGCCCCAGTTGAAGGTGGCAGACATGTGTATCCGTTCTCCGCGGCAGGTGAGGCACGGCGCCGGGCGGCGCCCGCGGCGCATTATACGCTATGCGCCGCGGGCGCCTCTATCGAAAGATACCCCTCGTGGGACGGGCGGAAAAGGCTGTCTTTGGGCCGTGGACGCCGGGCCGGGTTTCCCGTACCCTGCTCTTGAGCGTCAGCGGCGGCCAGATACGCGCGGGCCGCCGCCCTCAGGAGAAGACCGATGCTGCGACCCCTTGGCCTTGTTTCTCGCTTGACCGCCGCGCTGATCATCCTGGCCGCGCTGAGCGCCGGCCCGCGGACCGCGCTGGCCCAGCCCGCGCCCGCGCCGGGGGCGGCCTTCGTCGTGGACAGTCTGGCCGACCTGCCGGATGCCGACCTGGGCAACCCGGCCTGCCTGGCCTCCAACGGCAAGTGCACCCTGCGCGCCGCGCTGCAGCAGGCCGGCAATACCGACGAGTTCGATACCATCACGTTCAGCGTCACCGGCACGATCGAGTTGACGGCGGGCTTGCCCCCGATCACCCACACCCTGAATCTCACCGGCCCCGGCCCGGCGCTGCTGACGCTAGACGGCAACGGCCACGGCCCGGTGCTGCTGGTCAGCGCCGACGACCCCGTGGGGCCGGTGAATATCTCCGGGTTGACGGTGACTGGCGGCCTGGGCGAGGAGGGCGGCGCGGCGCGCTTCAACGGGCTGGCGCCGGTGATCGTGACCAACGTGGTCATCACCGGCAACCTGGCCGTGCTGGGCGGCGGGCTGAATATCAACAGCCCCACCACCATCGTGGACAGCCTGATCAGCCACAACCAGGCGACCGAGTTGGGCGGCGGCCTGCATGCCCTTAGCTTGCTTGAACTGATTAACACCCGCGTGGAGGAAAACGCGGTGCAGCCGACTGGTTCGGTGACGGCGCAGGGCAGCCTGGGGCAGGGCGGCGGCGGGCTGTTTATCGGCGGCGGGCTGGCCATGACGAACAGCCTGGTGCTGAGCAACACCGCCGCCGGGGCCGTGGCGCCCCTCGGCGCGGCGGCGTTCGGGCCGGCCGCGTCGGGCGGCGCGTTGGGCGCGGGGATTTACGTCTATGACTCCTTTGCCCTCATCACCGACAGCGTCATCGCCGGGAATGCGGGCGTGGCCTGCATCAGTTGCCCGGTGCCGCCGCTGCTGAGCGCCAGCCCGGCGGGTGTGGGGCCGGAGTTCTACGGCCAGGGCGGCGGAGTCTTTGCCTACACGAGCGGCCTCAACCTGACCGACTCGCAAGTGTTGAGCAATACCGCCGCGTCCGGCGGCGGGCTGTACCTGAAGGGGGGCCAGATCGTCCTGCAGACCGCTCTGGTGGCGCAGAACCGCGCCGACAGCGGCGGCGGCGTGGTGATTGTCAGCGGCAACGGATATTTCTCGGACGTTGTCGTGCGCGACAACTGGGCTGTAACCGGCCTCGCCGGCGGCGTATATGCCGGCGACGGCTACGCCTCGCTCCACCAGACGCTAATCGTGGACAACAACGCCCTCGGCGACGGCGGCGGCTTTTACGCGTCGGCCGCCGAGGTCTACATCGGCTACAGCCAGATACAAGGCAACGCCAGCGGCCACGCGCTGCCCGTGGCGCAGGGGCTGAGCCTCGAGCCGCAGGTCCTCAGCGACCAGGGCGGGGGGGTGTACCTGGCCGGCGGCGACGCGGAGATCTACAACTCGGCCATCATCAGCAACACCGGCACGCTGGGCGCGGGCATCAACAGCAGCGGGGTGCTGGCGGTGGTGAACACCACCCTCAGCGGCAACCGCGCCAAGCGTGACGGCGGCGGCCTGCGGCTGGCGCCCGTGCCGGTGTCGCTGGCAAGCGGCCAGGCCCCGCCGCCCAGCACGGCCAGCCTGCTGCTGGTGACCGTCGCGAACAACACGGCCGACGCTGACAACAACGGCAGCGGCGACGGCGGCGGGTTGTTCGCCGCGCCGGGGCTGTCTATCACGCTGCACAGCACGCTGCTGGCGCTCAACACGGACCTGGGCGGGCAGGCGGTCACCTGCGCGGGCACGGCCAACTCCATCGGCTACAACCTGGTGGACGTGACGGCGGGCTGCCCGATCACCGCGACGACGGGCGATCAGTTCAACGTGGCGGCGGGGATTTTGCCGCTGGCCGACAACGGCGGCGGCACCTTCAGCCACGCGCTGACATTCACCAGCCCGGCGCGCGACACCGGCGACCCATACTGGGACTTCTGCCTTCCCCAAGATCAGCGCGATGTGGGGCGGCCGTTTGGGGTGACGTGCGACATCGGCGCGTTCGAGTTGTCGGGCCTGTTTCTGCCGCTGCTGACGCGCTAGCGGGCGCGGGCAGGCCAAGACAAAGAAACCGGGCCGCTGCAACAGCGGCCCGGTTTGGGTTCAGGGCTGAGCGGCTACAGGCTTTTGGCGGCGCGGAAGGCGGCAATCTGCTCGCGCAGGGCGCGGCGCTGGGCCAGCGCGGTGGTGGCCGGGTCCTTGAGGCCGGCGGTGTAGGTGCTGCCCGCGCCGGCGACGGCGGTGAGCACTTCGTCGGCCGGGGCCAGGGTCTGATCGCGCAGCGGGGTGACGAGCGTAGCGCCCCAGTTCTGCGGGCCGTCGTCCACGTGCTTAGAGATCTTGAGCAGCACCTTATCGGCGGCCCGGTCGGTCATGTCGGTGGCGCCGGTCAGCACGCCCTCTACGGCGCTGAGGGTGTTGCGCACCTGCTCGCCGATGTTAAAGGGCAGGTGGTCGAGCACGAAGCCGGCGAACCCGCCGAACACGGCGGCCATGCCGCTGACGGCCGTCTTGGCGGTGGACTGCGCGCTGCTCTCCACCGACCACAGCCCCACCTTAAGCTTGACGACCTGCTCACCCAGCCAGGCCATGGCGTCCTTGAAGTCGGGCAGAACCGCCTCGAAGTTGGCGAGCAGGCCGCGCGCGCCGTCCACGCCGCCGCGCAGGGTGGCGACTGGGCCGGCCAGCGCCGCGAGCGCCCCGGTGACCAGGCTCAGGCCGTTATCCACCACGCCGTCCAGGCCGACGGCGTCGAGTTGGTCGTACAGGCTGACCAGCGCGGCCGAGTCGGTCAGGCGGCCGTTGGCGGCCTCGAGCGCGCCTTGTAGCGCCGTCACCTGGGTTTGCAGCGTGGCGTTGTCTTGCTGCGCGGCGCTGAGCGAGGCGGCTAGCTGCGCGTTCTGCGCGGTGGCGCTGTTGAGCTGGCTCTGCCACTCGCCGGCCTGCGTTTGCAGCGCGGTGTATGAAAGCTCGAGCGCAGCCTTAGCAGCGGTGACACTGTCGAGCTGCACGCGCAGGTCGCCGAGCGAGGCGGCGGTGTTGGTGGCCGCGTCCCACTCGGTTTTGGCCCATGCCCCGCCGCCGCCCACGGCCAGGCCGGCCGCGCCCAGGCCGATCAGCTTGAGCAGGAAGCGGCGGCGCTCGGAGGGGAAGTCGGCGGCCAGCGCCTGGCGGCGGGCCTCATCGCGAGAGTTGGTCATTGGCGTTTACCTCAAGCAAATACCGTAACAGTCACCAAGTTTAACCCAAATGTATGCGATTGGCTACGGTGCGGCGGCGATTCAAACAATACGCGACACTGGTCCCATGATACAGAAATTTTGTTCTAATGGCAACTGATCTGTCTGCCCCTATACTCTGCCCGTTCACTGACTTCTAGAAAGCTGGGCTATGCCGTCATTGATCGAAGCTTTAGCAGGCAATTTCGTGGTCGCCAATTTGGGCGCGGGCGGTGATGGGGATTACGTTTGGCCCACAGAGGTGCTGCCCGCGGTGACGCTGATCGAGGTAGATGGGGCCACGTCGCCGGTGGGCGAGCAGCGGCGCTATCACACGCGGCATCGGCTGCGCCAAATTGTGGCGGGCAGCGTGCGGCCGCGCGAGTTCAAGCAGCGCACGTATTGGGGCAGTTCATCCCTGTTCGATCTCGCGCCGGGCATGGTGGAGAAATACAACCTGGGCCGCCTGCTGCAGGTGGAGGCCGTGAACCCGGTCGAGCCGGTGACGCTGCCGGAGCTATTGCCGACGCTTGGGCTTGATCACCTGGATTATCTCAAGACCGACCTGGAAGGCGTGGATTTTGAAGTGCTGGAGAGCCTCGGACCAGATCAGCTCGGCCTGCTCGCCGTTCAATGCGAGCTGCGCACCGAGCCGTTGTTTCAAGGCGAGCCGCTTTTCTTCGAGGTGGCGCGCTACCTGTACGCGCGCGGCTTTAGCCTGGTGGGGTGGCGGCAGGAGTTGTGGCGCCCGGCGAGCGCGCGCCAGGCCCAGCATCTCGACGGGGTGGTGGCTTGGGCCGATGCGCTCTTCATGCGGACGCCCGAGACGGTGCGCGCGCGCCCAGACGGGGCCGACCCCCGGACGTTAGCCAAGCACGTGCTGCTGGCGGGTTTGCTGGGCAAGAAGAGCTACGGCGAGTGGCTGCTCGATGGGTATCAGGCGGGGCTGCCGCCGGCCTGGCAGGCCGACCTGCGCCGCTGGCTGCGCCCGACCCCGAGCTACCGGCGCGGCTGGCAGCAACTGTGCCGGGGTGTAGTGGATGCGCTGTATGTGACGCCTTTGTGGGCGGGGCTGCGCCGGCTGCGGCGGGCCTGGCGGCCGCAGCGGCTATCCATGGACCATGTTTTGCGGTCGGACATGGACCACTAGTCGCCAGGCGTGAGGGCGCTGGGGGCGATGGGCACGGTGAAGGCGAAGGTGCTGCCCTGGCCGGGGGCGCTCTGCACATTGATCTGCCCGCCTTGCAGCTCGACCAGGCGCTTGGTGATGTGCAGGCCCAGGCCCCAACCCGTTTGCTCGCGGATGTTGGGTTCCTCTGAACGGAAGAACTGGGTGAAGAGCTTGGCCTGATCGGCGGGCGCGATGCCGTAGCCGTGGTCAATGACGCTCAGGCGCACCAGGCCGCCCTCGGCCTGCGCGGCCACCGTCACCGGCGCGCCGGGCGGCGAGTACTTGTAGGCGTTGCTGATGAGGTTGGTGATGATCTGGCCCAGGCGCGCCTCGTCGGCCAGCACCAGCGGCAGGTCGGGCGGCAGCTCCAGCGCCAGCGATTGCTGCTTGGCGGCCATGGCCGAGCGCAGCTGGCTCTGGTTGAGGGCCTCGGGCAGCACGGCGCGCAGGTCGAGCGCGCGCAGGTCAATCTTGAGCCGCCCGCTCTCCATGCGCGAGATATCGGCCAGGTCGGAGACCAGCAGCGACATGCGTTCCACATTGTTGCGAATGGTGCCGATGAACTGCTCTTGCTGCTCGTTGAGCGGCCCGACCATCTTGAGCAGATCGGTGTAGCCCTTGATGGACGTCATGGGGATTTTTAGCTCGTGCGACACCGTGCGCACGAACTCGCTCTTGGTGTCGTTGGCCTGCTTGAGCGCCGCGTAGAGCCGGGCGTTCTCCAGCGCGATGGCGGCATGGTCGGCCAGCCGCATGAGGAAGTCGGCGGCGGCCTGGTCGAACGGGCGGCGCTGGCGCTCGACGACGATGACGGCCAGCGGGCGGCCCTCGCGCAGCAGCGGCGCGACCACGGCGGCCGGGGCGGCGCGGCCCGCCAGTCCCAGCGGCGCGGTGCCGGGGCCGAATTTCTGCGAGCTGCCGGTGGTGAAGGCCATTTGCAGGCGCGGGTGGTAGGGCGAGACCAGCGCGCCCAGGGCAAACTGGTCGCTGACGGCCGGGCCGCTGCCGGCCACCACGCGCAACTGCGGCTCGGGGCCGTCTTCCATGACGCCCACCCAGCCGCCCTCGGCCTGGGCGCGGCGCAGCGCCCAGCCCAGCATCACGCCCGCCACCTGCGCCGTCTCCAGCGCGGTGTTTAGCTCGCGGTCAATCGTCTGCATGGTTTGCAATTCGGCCAGCCGCGCCGCCAGGGCCTGATCGGTTTGGGTGTACAGGCGGGCGTTCTCAATGGCCACGGCGGCCTGCCCGGCGAACGCGCCCAGCAGGTCGAGGTCTTCTTGCCCGAAGAGCGCGTTGCGGGCCTTGTTATCCACGTAGAGCACGCCGGTGATCTGCCCGCGCGCCTTGAGCGGCACGGCCAGGATGGAGCGCAGGGCGAAGGTGATGATCGAGTCGTGCTTGGCGAAACGCGGGTCGTTGCGGGCGTCGGTGGTGACGACCGGCGTGCCGGTCTGGGCGACCTGGTTGACGACGGTGCGGCTGATCTCGAACTGGCGCTCTTCGAGCGGCTCGCCGTGCGCGTCCCGCGCCACGCGGAAGACCAGCGCGCCGGTGGGGTCGAAGAGCATGAGAAAGCCGCGCTCGGCGCGCGTCAGACGGATGGCCGAGTCCATCACGATGCGCAGCGTCTCGTCCAGGTTGAGCGAGGCGCCCAGCGCATGCGAGACCTGGTAGAGCGCGGCCAGGCGAGCGTGCTCGGCGGAGGAGACCAGTGGGCGCGTTTTTGTCATGAGCGCTGGCAGTTTACAACAGAATGGCTTTTGCGCGAGTCAGGGAAACAGAGAGATCGGAGGCTGGAGGTCAGAGATCGGAAGAGAAATCTGTGCTCCGCGCAGCCCTCCAACCTCCAACCTCTGACCTCTGCCCTTATCCTCAGCAGCCGGGGTGCCCCGGCCGAATCTGCCACCACTCGTTGCACGAGCGTGGGTCGAGGAACGTGCCCGAGTCCACCACGGCCACGCGCACCTCGCCGCCGCGCGCCGTGCCGAAGACTTGCCCGGCCGGCAGGTTGGGCAGGTTGTAGTCCACGTTGTGATCCTGAACACCCAGGTAGACATAGCGCGCGCCCTGGTTCAGGCTGTTGTACAGCGCCAGCAGGTTCACATCGGTGCAAATGTTGTCCACGTGCACCAGGTAGCCGTTGGGCGCGACCGAGTCCTCACGCGTGTACTTGAAGGCGATCGAGTCGGCGTCGGCGAAGAGCACCAGCACTTCCATGCCGCCGCCGATGTCGTAGCCGGAGGCGGGCACGCGCAGCGCCTCGCCGGGGGTGGTGGCCAGGCCCAGCACCGTCACGGGCCAATCGAGGATCGGGCCGCCGGCGCTGCCCGGCGCGGGCGAGGTCGCCCAGTTCCACTGGTTGGCGCGGTAGACGCCGCTGAACGCGGGCAGCCGGTTGGGGTTGAAGAGCGTGGCGAGTTGCGGCGGCTGGGTGGGGTCGTCGGAGCCGTAGTTCACCAGGCCCTTGGCGGCGCTGGTGCTGTTGTAGCCGCGCAGGGCCAGGTTCTTGTCGGCGTGCAGGTGGGCGGGCCGCACCGGGTTGTCTACTATGTCCCACTGGGCGGCGCCGCCCGCCGCGTAGCTGTTGCCCGAGCTGGCGGGGCAGGTGGGGGGCGCGGCAGGCTTAAAGGCCAGCGGCGCGAATACCTTGTAGGTCTGCGCGGCGGCGGCGGCCTCGGGCGCGGCCCCGCTCAGGCCCAGGGCCAGGGCCAGTCCGACGCTCGCCAGCGCTAGGGCGGGTTTCTTCCAACGCACCATCACGCACACCTCGATTGGGTTAGTCGTTCAGACGCCATGATCTATAGGGCCGGCTCAGCCGCCTCGCCGGTCCGCAGTCTAACTATTTTATAACATTTCTGGGTAAACGCCACCCTCGTCGGGAAGACCGCGCCATAGGCGAGCGGGCCAAGCCACGCGGCGGCGCGCTGCGTCTGCTGGACCGGCTTAGGGGGTCACCAGGCCGAGCAGCGCTTGCCCGGTGGGGCAGCGCTTGAGCAGCACGCACTGCTCGCAGGCGGGTCCGCGCGCGTGGCACACCTCGCGACCGTGGCGAATAATGTTCAGGTGCGCGGCGTAGAAGGTCTCGGGCGGCAGCAGCGCCTCAAAGAAGGCGTGGCTGTCGTCGGCCGAGAGCGCCGCCGGCCGCAGCCCCAGCCGCCCGGTGACGCGATGAACGTGCGTGTCCACGGGGAAGGCGGGCAGCCCCAGCGAGAACAGCAGCACGATGGCGGCGGTCTTGGGGCCGACGCCCTTAAAGCGCGTGAGCCAGGCGCGGGCCTCGGCGGGCGGCCAGTCACGCAGAAACTCCAAATCCAGCGCGCCACGTTCGGCGCTGATGGCGCGCAGCACGGCCTGGAGGCGCGGGCCTTTTTGGTTAGCCAGCCCGGCCGGGCGGATGGCGTCCATCACGGCGGCGGCCGGCGCGTCGCGCACCGCTTCCCAGGTGGGGAAGCGCGCCCGCAGCGCCGCGAAGGCCCGGTCGCGGTTCCGGTCGTTGGTGTTCTGCGAGAGGATGGTGCTGATCAGCTCATCCAGCGCGGGCAAGGGGTTGCGCCACACCGGTTCGCCATAGGCGGCCAGCAGGATTTTGTAGACCTGCATGAAGCGGCGTGTAATACTGCGGCGCTCGGCGGCGCTGAGGGCCTGGGCGGCGGGGCTGGGCATGGGGGACATTATAGCCGCTTGCCGACCGGCGGCGCGGCGCCGGGGTGGCCGTGTTGACAGCCCGGATCTCTCTGCTAAAATAGCTATCTATATGGCTATCTGTTAGAGGTGCAAGATGACCAAATACACCATCGCGGAGGCGCGCCACAATTTGGCGGCCATTGTGCATGAGGCGGAAGCCAAAGGGCAGATTGAGCTGACCCGCCGCGGCGAGCCGGTGGCGGTGCTGCTCTCGGTGGACGCCTACCGCCGGCTGACCGCGCCGCCGAAGAAGTTTGGGGCCGCCTATAAAGCGTATCTGGCGTCGCAGCCCGTGACCGAGTTGGACGGTGAGCCGGATTTGCTCGCAGATGTTCGGGATCGCACGCCGGGGCGCGAGGTGGATGTGTGAGCCTGCGCTTCCTGCTAGATACCAACGTCGTCTCCGAGCCGCGCCGCCCGCGGCCCAACGCCAAACTCGTCGCGCGCCTGGTGGAGTACGAAGCGGAAGTGGCCATTGCCGCCCCCACCTGGCACGAGCTCTGGTATGGCTGTTACCGCCTGCCCCTCTCAGCCAGGCGGGCTTCCCTCGACTTCTATTTAACGACCGCGATTGGCGCGGCCATGCCCATCTTGCCCTATGATGACCGGGCCGCCGTGTGGCAGGCCCGCGAACGGGCGCGGCTGACCACCCTGGGCAAGCCCCCCGGCTTTGTTGACGCGCAAATCGCGGCCGTGGCCGTGACCAACGAACTGGCCCTGGTGACCCTCAATCTCGCGGACTATCGCGATTTCGCTGAGCTAAAGCTGGTTGACTGGGCCAAGTGATTTCGCCCGCTCCGCCCTGTGCTATCATCTGGGCCGGATCACCCACTCGTTGCCCTTTGAGCCTCACATGACCGCTTTGCCTCGCCTTCGCTTGTTCGTCTTTGGGCTCGCGCTGCTGGCGCTGGCCCTGGCCTGCGACACCAGCGCCGCTCCCACCGTGTCGCCCGCCACCGCCCTGGCCGATGCCGCCGCGGGGACGGCCACGGCCTTAGCGCAAGCCGGCACTACCAACACGCCTTTACCGACCGCGCCGCCCGCCGCCAGCGCCACCGTGGCCGCTAGCGCGACCAGCGAGCCGAGCGTCACGCCCTCGCCCATCGGCGTGGAGGCCAGCGTCACGCCTACGACCGGTACTCCGGTCGCTGCCACGCCTGACCCGAACGAGGTCGTCGGCGACATCGTCTACCAAGACCCTCTGGACGGCACCGGCACCTGGTTTTGGACCTTCGCCGATGACACCGCGGTGTTCGGTATTGACGCGCAGACCCAGCAGCTTAAAGGCACCATGCTCAAGGCCGGCAACGGCTGGCGCTTCACCGTCAGCCCCGACACGCTGCGGGTGGGCGACCAACAGGTGCGCGTGACCATGCACACCGGGGCCTGCGCCGAGAACGACGAGTACGGCCTGATGTTCCGCGGCAGCGTGGACGCCGAGTTCAACTACAGCCTGTACCTGTTCACGGTGCGCTGTGGCGGGCAGGCGCGCTTCCTGCTCATCCGTGGCGCCGAGACCACCGTGCTGGCCGATTGGACTGCCGCGCCCGCGCTGCACCCCGGCGCGCCCGCCGACAACACGCTGCTGGTGTGGATGGCCGGCGACGAGTTCCGCTTCTACGCCAACGACCAATACCTGTTTACCGCCCGCGATAGCGCCCTGACCGAGGGCTTCTACGGTCTGTACCTCTACGACCGCACGGCGGGCGGCGAAACGATCTATTACGAAGACCTGATCGCCCGCGCCGTGAACCGCTAAGCGGAGGTGGGGATGGCGACTGGCACTGGCGTTACCACCGTTGACCTGAACCTGCGCACCGGGCCGGGCACGCAATTCGCCGTGCTGGCGGTGCTGCCGCCGCAGACGGCCGTGCAGGTGCTGGCCGAGCAGGGCGATTGGCTGCAAGTGACGACGGCGGTGGGACAGGCGGGCTTTGTGCACCGCGCCTTCGTGCGGCTGGAGAGCCAGGGCACCGACCCGGGCCTGCTGCGAGCGCGCCCCGACGACGCCCAGCGCAGTTCTATCGCGCCGCCCGGCCCGCTGGCCCCGCCCGCGGCCCAGGCGATAACCCTGGGCGCGAACGCCTCCAGCGCCGAGCGCCAGGCCGCCAACATCTGGAACAAATATGGCGGGCTGCTGGCCGAGCTTTCGGGCAAGCTGCGCATTGACCCCGGCGCGGCGGTGACGGTGCTGGCCATTGAGAGCGGCGGGCGCGGCTTCGCGGCCGATGGGCGCCTGATTATTCGCTTTGAGAACCACCTGTTCTTCCGGCAGTGGGGCCGGCAGCACGCCGCGGTCTTCAACCGGCACTTCAGCTTCAACCCGGAGAAGAACTGGCTCGACCACCGCTGGCGGCAGTTCACCAACCGGCCCTTCGCCGCGTTCCACGGCACGCAAGACGGCGAGTGGCAGGTCTTCAGCTTCGCGCGCTCCCTCGACGACACGGCCGCCAAGCTCTCGATCAGCATGGGCGGGCCGCAGATCGTCGGCTTCAACTATCCCACGCTGGGCTACGAATCGGTGCATCAAATGTTCGACGCCTTCTCGTCCGGCGAGCGCCAGCAGATCATCGGCTTCTTCGACTTCGTGCAAGGGGCCGGCCGCGACTCGCGCCGCGTGCTGGCGCTGCAAGCCGGCGACTTCACCACCTTTGCCTCGCTCTACAACGGGCCGGGTCAGGCCGCCAAGTATGGCAGCCTGATGCAGAGCGTGTTCGACACCTTCCGCCGCCTGAAGCCCAACTAGCCGTCCGCCCCTATGCCCGCCGCCGCCCCCCCAAAAACCCGCAACAAACTCAACGACCTCGACGGCAAGACCTGGCTCAAGTTTCAGAAGTCGTGGTTCATCCACAACCCGCCGCCGCGCCGGGCAGACGTGCGCCTGCACCCGGCCAAGTTCCCCGAGACGCTGGCGGAGGAGTTCATCCGTTTCTTCACCAAGCGCGGGCAAACCGTGCTCGACCCGATGGTGGGCACCGGCTCGACGCTAGTGGCGGCGCTGCGCGCCAAGCGCCGGAGCGTGGGCATTGAGCTGAACGAGCGCTACTTTGGGGTGGCGCAGCAGGTGGTGGCCGATGAGATCGCCGCGCTGGGCCGGGTGCCTAAGACCCGCGTGCCGCTGCTCTTCAACGCCGACGCCGCGCAGGCGGGCGCGCTGAAGCTGCCCAAAATAGATTACGTGCTGACCTCGCCGCCCTATTGGGACATGCTGCGGGCGCGCGGGGCCGCCACGCAGAAGCTGCGCCGCGCCACGCCCGGGCTGGATGTGTTCTACTCCGACGACCCGCGCGACCTGGGCAACGTGGCCGATTACGAGGCCTTCGTGCGGCAACTCACGGCTATCTACGCCGCGCTCCAGCCGGTGCTCAAGCCGCGCGCCTACCTGACCATCATCGTGAAAAACGTGAAGAAGGGCGGGCGCATCTACCCGCTGGCCTGGGATTTGGCGCGCGAGCTAAGCCGCACCTACGCCCTCAAGGACGAGCGCATCTGGGCGCAGGACAACCAGCGCCTCGCGCCCTACGGCCTGGGCAACGCCTGGGTCAGCAACACCTTCCATCACTACTGCTTGCAGTTCCGGAACGAGCTGACTGACCCCGCCGTCTGAGCCGCCATGCCGCCCGCCCTGCTGCGCCTGCCTTATGACGCCACGCTGACGCGGGCCGGGATCGAGTACGCCAAGCGCAGCCTGCACTACACCTACAACCGCATGCGCCTGGGGGCCGGCGCGCGCCTGCGCAAGATCGTGGCCGGCGTGGCGGTCGAGCTGGCTTTTCAGCGTTGGCTCGACACGCAGGGCGCGCGCTACGAGCGCCTGGGCGCTACGCCCTTCACCGCGCCCGACCGCTACGACCTGCGCCTGGGCGGCCGGCGCTGCGACCTGAAGAGCTTTTTGGTGAGCGACAAGGCGCAGATCAGCGCGCTGCGGCGCGACCCCACGCTGCTCTACGCGGCCGAGGCGCTGGTGCCCGAAGACCAGTTCCACAGTGACCGTCTGGACGAGGCCGATGTGTATGTGTTCGGCTTCCTGGCTGGGCTGGAGACGCGCGGGGCCGACGCGCTGGACCGCGCGCTGCGCGCCGAGCAGCCGGTGTACCTGCTGCACGTGCTGGAGCGACCCGAGTGGCGCGGGGGCGAGGCGGCCTGGCGCTCGCTGGGCCGGCTGATCTTGAAGAGCGACGGCCCGCGGCCGCTGCGGCTGGAGGTGGGCGGGCAAGACGCCGCCCGCGCCGCCCGCGCCGAGAGGCTGATGCTCGCGCCGCGCGCCCGCACGGTGACGGCGGCCGAGTATTACACGCTGCTCTACCTGCACGCGGCCGAGCTGCCCGCGGGCCAAATCGGCGTGCGTAGCGCCGCCCTGCGCCAGACACAGCTGATCGCGCCCAAGGACTGGGTGAACATTTGGGTCTACGGGCTGGAGGTCTTCATCGCCGGGTGGCTGACGAAGGCCGAGTTCCGTGAGCGCAGCCGCCGCCTGCCGCGCGGGGCGGCGGTATGGCAGTACCCCAAGACGCAGACCGACAACCGCGCGGTAGCGGTAGCGCAGCTGCGGCCGATTGGCGAGCTGGCGGCGCTGGTGAAGCGAGGTGCGGCCTGATGCCGCGTCTGCGCTATGATTAGGGCATAAGGTCAAATCGCCATGGTGCTCATCGTTCGCACACCTGTTACGACCCCAGAAGTCACTGAAATGCTCCGGGCGCTCGGCACCTATATCAAGGTGGCCGTGGACATCCAACGCGGCGTCCTGGCTGGCGGCGTCATGCATGTCGATTGCGAGACGATGTTGCTGGAAGACGGCAGCGCTCAAGAAGACATTTGGGGCGCGGATTGGGACCCGGCCAGCGGACAGATTACGTTTGAGGCGCTGATCAATATTCGCCCGCGCCAAAACAACCGCGCTTTGGTCATTTAAGACGCTAGTCGGCGCGCACAGGTCGCACAAGTGATTGAAACCCTCTTCGGTGCATATGGAAAATCCTGAGCTGATTCGCGAACGATACCTGCGCGACGGTGTGCCCACGCGGCTTGGGGGCCTGGCCGCCAACCTGCGCCGGATTCAGGCGTTTACGCGCCAGGAGTCCGGGCGCGAGATCGTGGCGAGCCTGCTCGATGAAAGCAAACACTTCATCGAGTGGACGGCGCGCGAGGCGGAACTGGAGACGGCCGCCGAGTTGGTTGCGCTGCAAGGGCAGTTGGCTCGCTGGCAGACCCAGTGGCCGGCCATCTGGCCCGACCCGGCGCGGCGGGCGGCCTTGGGAGAACAGGCCCGCCAGTGGTCTGATCGGGTGCTAGAACTATCCGGCTTGTTGGCGGCCTAAGATTTCGCTGGTGAAGCGAGGCACGGCCTGATGCGCGCGTTCGATTGGCCCACGCAGCGCCGCGCGCGCGTCCGCGCCGCACCACGCCGCCGTGTCGTACTCCACGGCGTTCAGCGCCGTCACCATCAAATCGTCCGGCGCCTCGCCGAACAGGCAGGCGCCGTTGCCGGTGGCGTCGTAGTACGTGGCGACGCCGCTGTGGACGGGGTTGGCCGGCGCTTCGGAGCGCTGAACCAGAGGCAGGAACAGGGTATAACCGCCCGCGGACTGGCTGGGGGCCACGACGGCGGGCAGTGCCGGCAGGCACAGCCCCAGCAGGGCCGGCACTAAAGCGCGAGGGGAACGGTAGGTGCGCATCACCCCTTGATTATAGAGAGCGCCGCGCCGCCGCGATAGGCGACGAAGTTCCTGGCCCTCTGTTTGAGGATCCCTACGACTTCTCTCCGCCCGCTTCCCCTGCCTAGTCCAATTCGTGGTAATTCGTGGCAAGGGTTTTTCTGCCTGTTGTTATCGTCCAGGGCTTACCAGTTGATTGAAGAGGTGCACTACAATAGCCCGCCAGCGCAACTGGAGACCCGCCCATGAACCTCGCCGACAACGACTACCACTTCATCACCACCTGGCGCGTGCCCAGCACCGTCGAAGAGATCACCGCCATCCTGGGCAACGCGCCCGACCTGGCGCGCTGGTGGCCGTCGGTCTACCTGGAAGTTACCGAGCTGGCCCCCGGCGACCCGGCCACCGGCCTGGGCCGCGAGGTCGGCCTGTTCACCAAGGGCTGGCTGCCCTACACCCTGCGCTGGCAGTTCACCGTCACCGACGTGCGCCCCGGCAGTTTCCGCCTCGACGCGCGCGGCGACTTCAACGGCCGCGGCATCTGGACCCTCACGCAAGACGGCCCCGAGGTCGTCGTCACCTACGACTGGTGGGTGCGGGCCGACAAGCCGCTGCTGCGCGACCTGTCCTTTATTATGAAGCCCCTCTTCTCGGCCAACCACCACTGGGCCATGCGCCAGGGCGAGCGCAGCCTGCTGCTGGAACTGGCCCGCCGCCACAGCCGCAGCGCCGCCGAGCGCGCCGTCATCCCCGCGCCGCCTGGGCCGACCCGGTGGTGGCCCGCGCCGGCCCTGCTGCTGGCGGGCGCCGTCGTCATGGGCGTCTACGCCCTCACGCGGCGCAAGCGACGCGGGGCGTAGACGCCCGGCTCACGGCGGCAAAACGCAAGCGGACGGTGAGGCCTCACCGTCCGCTAACAAGCTGTAATGCTTTGGATGGCCGTCGGGCCGGAGAGGCCGCGGCCCTCCCCGGCGCGGGCGGCTTAGCCGCCGCAGCACCCGCCCCCGCCGCAGCACCCCTCGTCCTCGCACGTTTCGGGGTCGCGCCACACAGGCTTGGTCATGGTTGTCACCTCCTTCCTCCCACGGGCAGTGTTGTCTGCGCCGCCGGTTGGCCGGCTGCGCTTGGTGGGCCGTACTGTCAGCCCAGCTACGCTGAGCCGTGATCATGGCCGAGAACGGCACACCCTGGGGCATGATCGCCAGCCGTCTGACCCAGCCTGTTACATTGATGATCGTCTATGTGTTGCGATTATATAGAAGTTTGTCTATGCGTGTCAAGGCGCAAAATACCCACGGAGGCCAGGGGGCAGGTCAGGACGAAGATCACCGGACGGCGACGGCCTCGGCCGCTAAAATTAAGGCATGACCAACCACCCCGACTTCGGCTACGCCTTTGAGCCTGACTGCTCGCCGGACGCGCCCGCGCACTCGCGGCTGCGCGTGGTGCTGCGCGCCCGCCCCACCCACGCCCACTACGACCCTGAGCACGTCACCCTGCCGGTCGTTACCCGCCTGGGCGAAATCGAGCCGCTGCGCGTGTTCCATCCTTGGCCCGCCGACCACGACTACACCGCCGCGGCCGGGCGCGTGATCCTGCAAGACCGCGTAGGCAAGAAGGTCGAGGCCTTTACCCTCGGCGGCCGGATCACCCTGGACGCAGAGCCTGACTACGTAGTGCTGCAACTCGACTCGCCCGCGCCCATCCTGGCGCTGCAATTTCCGGCCAGCGTCTCCGACCACCTGGCCGCCGCCATCGAGGGCCTGCTGGCCCAGCGCCGCGCCGCGCACGACATGGCCGGCGAGCCGCGCCAGTTGGAGGCGCGCCTGGCCGCCCTCGACCCGGCGACACTCTACCAGGCCTGCCTGCGTTCGCTGGCCGACCGGCTGCGCGCCGGCTATGTGGCTGTCGGCGAGCGGGCGCTGGCCCCGTTTGTCCAGCACGCGCTGCTGCCCGGCGCCCCGCCGCTCGAAGACCTGCTCTAGCGCGCCCCGCGGCAAACAAAACGGGCGGCCCTGCGTGAGCCGCCCGTTGCTTTAAGGTTCTCCTGCGCCGCGCTTACATCTGCTTGACGACGATGTCGCCGATCAGGTTGGCGGCCTCGTCGCCGCGGTCGGCGGCGTTGGAGAGGTGGCGGTAAATCTCGCGCAGCTTGAGCATTTCAACCACATGCTCCACGTCGCGCGGGCCGTTGAACAGCGCGCCGATGGCCTCGCGGTACACGCCTTCCACGCGGTTCTCCAAGGCTTTCGCCCGCACCGCATGGTCGTTGGCCACGTTGGGCCGGTCCTCTAGCCGCTGCACCCCGCGGTTGATCTCCTCGGCCGCGTCACGCAGCAGCGAGACCATGCGGATCAGGTAGGAGTTGGGCTTGACGCCCAGCATCACCATCTCTTCCACGGTGCTGTCGGCGTAGTCGAGCACGTCGTCAATGGCGCGCGAGAGCGAGAACAGGTCTTCGCGGTCTATGGGCGTGACAAACGATTTGTTCAGTTCGTCAATCAGGATGCGCCGCACCTCGTCGGCGTCCTTTTCGGCGGCGTGAATTTCCTTGGCATGCCCATCGCTCGGGTCCTTGACATAGGCGTGCAGCCCCTCCAGCCCGCGCTGAGTGTGCGCCGCCTGCTCGCAGATCAGGCGTAGAAAGCTGTCCGGGCGCTTATCTCGGCCGAACAATCGTCGCAAGAACATGACCGCTGCTCGTTTCATTCCAGTTCGATTCGTCGCTGAAAACGGATATACTATAGATACACCTAAAACACAAGGGAACACACGTGTGCGTGACCTATGCCGGCGCCGCTGACCCCTGCGCTGCTCGTCTTAGTGCTGCTTAATCTCATCTTCGCCTACTTCAGCGGCATCGCCGACACCGCCAACATCGTCGCGCCGGTGATCTCCTCGCGCGCCATCCGCCCGCAGTTCGCGGTGCTGCTGGCGGCCGGGGCGGCGCTGGCGGCGCCGCTGCTGTTCGGCGTGGCGGTAGCGCGGACCTTCGGCGTGGGTGTGCTGCTGCCCGCCGCCGCCGGCCCCCACACGGTGCTGGCCGCCACCTTCAGCGCGACGCTCTGGCGCCTGATCACCTGGTGGTGGAACGTACCGGCCAGCTCGTCCCACGGGGTGGTGGGCGGGCTGGTGGGCGCGGGCCTGGCGGCGGGCGGCCTGCCAGCCGTGAACCTGGAAGGGCTGGGGCGCGTGCTGCTGGCGCTGTTCGTCTCGCCGCTGGCCGGACTGCTGGCGGGTTTCATCATCACCGGCCTGCTCTACGCGCTGGCCGAGCGCGCCACGCCGCGCATCAACAACCTGTTCCGCCTGAGCCAGGTCTTCACCGCGCTGGTGCTGGCGCTGAGCTGGGGGGCCAACGACGCGCAGAAGGCCATCGGGCTGCTGGCGCTGGGCGTCGCCGCTGTCACCGGCGCGAGCTTTGACATTCCGCTGTGGGTCAGTGTCGCGGCCATGGGCGCCACGGCCCTGGGCGGCCTCACTGGTGGCTCGCGCCTGATCCGCAAGTTGGGCGGCAAGTTCTACCGCATCCGGCCCATCCACGGGTTGGCGGCGCAGCTCGCGGCGGCGGGCGTATCGTTCGCGGCCACGGCCGTGGGCGCGCCGGTGAGCACCACGCAGGTGGTCAGCACCACCATCCTGGGCGCGGGCGCGGCCCAGCGCCTCAACATGGTGCGCTGGGGCGTGGCGGCCGAAATCGTGTGGGCCTGGGTGCTGACCGTGCCCGCGACGGTAGCGCTCGGCGCGCTGGGCGTGTGGGCGCTGCGCTGGCTGCCGTTCTTCGCCTAAGGCGCGCGCGGCGTGGTCAGCAGCGCCGCCACGAAGACCAGGTAGACCGCCAGCGCCGCCAGCGCCACCAGTTGGGCCGGGCCGCCCGCCGCGCCCACGAAGGCCGCGGCCCCCAGCAGCGCCCAGACCAGCGCGTGCGCCCAGCGCAAGATCGCCAAGCGCCCGCCGCGCGCGCCCGCCCGGCGCGGCCAAACCAGCGCCCACACCACCGCCAGCGCCCAGCACGCCGCCCCAATCGCCCACAGCGGGACACCCAACAGCATCGCGCCCTCCCTGTTTTTTCGTTAAGCAGGGCAATTGCATCTAAACTGCGCATGGGACTGATCAGCCCGATTTTGCCTGTCATTCCGAAGTACCCATGGCGCCCTGCGCCAGCCCCCCAGTGGCGAAACACTCGGCGGACCATGTCATTCCGAAGCCCCCCTCCGGTTGCCGGCCATCCTTCGGTATTGTGGGGGGTGAGGAATCTCAACCCAGGATCAGGCTGACCCTTTGATCGTACCGGGTTTAGTTTCTGAGCAACCCGGCCTCAGGTCGGTCGTCCTAGCGTAGCATTATGGCCGGTGACGCGCAGCGTCTCGCCCGGTAGTACCGGGTGGCCTGTTTCTGAGCCACTTCCGGCACTCTCTCAGCGAACGGAATTTAGATGCAATTGCCCTCGTTTTTTTGTTAAGGTTCCCGTCGAGCTATGCTATAATAGACTACTTCATCAATAACGGTTTGGGCTGAGGGTGCGACTTGGCTCTACGTTCTAGCCAAGAAGGAACCTTCAGTGAGCTTCCAGCAGTTTGCGTTTCACCCGGCCGTGGCCGCTGGTGTCACCGCCGCCGGCTACACCGAACCCACCCCCATCCAACTCAAGGGCATCCCGCCGGTGCTCGCCGGGCAAGACATCATCGGCCTGGCGCAGACCGGCACCGGCAAGACGGCCGCCTTCGTGCTGCCGATCCTCCAGCGCCTGCTCACCGGCCCGCGCGGTCGCGTGCGCGCGCTCATCATCGCCCCCACCCGCGAGCTGGCCGAGCAGATCAACGACACGATCCTCCAGCTCGGCGCCCAAACCCGCCTGCGCAGCGTGACGCTCTACGGCGGCGTGGGCTTCCAGCCGCAGGTGAGCAAGCTGCGCGCCGGCGTGGAGATCGTGGTGGCCTGCCCCGGCCGCCTGCTCGACCACATGAATCAAGGCACGGTCAAGCTCAACCAGCTCGAAGTGCTGGTGCTGGACGAGGCCGACCGCATGTTTGACATGGGCTTCCTGCCCGATGTGCGCCGCATCCTCAAGGCGCTGCCCGCCCAACGCCAAACGCTGCTCTACTCGGCCACCATGCCCGACGACGTGGGCAAGCTGGCGCGCGAGTTCCTGCGCCAGCCGGTGACGGTGAAGGCCAACCACGACCAGCCGCTCGCCACCATCACCCACGCGCTCTACCCGGTGGCCGCGCACCTCAAGACCGAGATGCTGCTGGCGCTGCTCTATAACACCGACACCGAGGCGGTGCTGGTCTTCACCCGCACCAAGCACCGCGCCAAGCGCGTCGGCCAGCAGTTGGAGCGCGCCGGCTTCAAGGCCACCTCGCTCCAGGGCAACCTCTCGCAGAACCGGCGGTTGGCGGCCATGGCCGGCTTCCGCGACGGCTCGTACCAGATCATGGTCGCCACCGACATCGCCGCGCGTGGGATAGATGTGTCGCAGATCACGCACGTCATCAACTACGATATGCCCGACACGCCCGAAGCCTACACGCACCGCATCGGCCGCACCGGGCGCGCCGCGCGCACCGGCGACGCCTTCACGCTCACCACCACCGAAGATCACGAGATGGTGCGCGCCATCGAGAAGGTCATGGGCCAGCGGCTGGAGCGCCGCACGCTGCCCAACTTTGATTACAACGCCAAGCCCGCCGACCCGCACGCCGGCGGCCGCCCCTCCAGCCAGGACCGCATTCACGCGCGCGTGGAGCGTGAGCGCCGGGAGCGGCCCGCCCCCCGCCAACCCGCCGCCCCGGCGCAGGGCGCCCAGGGCAACGGCCACCATCGCCGCCCGGCCGCCGCGCCCAGCCAGCCCGCCGGCGGCGGCCAGCCGAGCGCCCGGCCGCGCAGCGGCAACGGCGCGAACGGCGCGCCTCAGCGCCGCCGCCGCCGCCCGGCTACGGCCCGCGGCTAACCCGTCCACGGCCTGCTCCCCCGCGCCGCCTCTGACCAAGGCGGCGCGTTTGCGTTAAGGCGCCGGTCTCCGCCTCAGGGCGGAGGCAACTTCCGTCCGCGGGCCGATGCGGCGCGGCGCGCAACCCGTTATAACCAGAACATGAACTACGTGAAGGCGTTAGCAGCGCGCGGCGCGGGGAGCGGGTGAGATGGTCAATCACAACGACGATCACGAGGCGGGGCCGCGGCGGCGCTTCATGCTGGGGATGCTGGCCGGCGTGCTGGCGCTGTTCGCGCTGCAAGCGCTGCCTCTTCTCATCCTGCCAGGGGGCTTCTAAGCGCGCCGCTGGTCAAACACATCGGGTCGGTCAGAGACACCTCCCCGACCGGCCCGGTGTTGCTTGGGGCGTGAGCTACTGCGCCGGCGGCGTCACCACCGAGTCTGGCGGCACGAGCGTGCGGATGTAGTTGAGGATATGCCAGCGCTCGTCCTCGGTCAGCACCGTGGCGAAGGCCGGCATCTGCGAGTCTGGGAAGCCGTTGCTGATCCAGTCGAAGATTTGCGCATCGGTGTGCACGCCCGGCACCATGTGCACTTGCAGGTTGGCGGGCGCGGGCCGCAGCGTCAGGCCCACCGGGCCGTCGCCCAGGCCCAGCGGCCCGTGGCACGGCGCGCAGTTCTCGGCGAACAACTGCTTGCCCGCCGCCAGCGACTCAGCGCTGGCCGGGATGGGGTTCGTGCGGTTGGCCGCCTGCTGCGCCAGGATTTGGTCGCGCCAGGCGGGCGCGCCGGCCACGCTGAAACCTAGCGCCACCGTCAGGCTGAGGAACCCGGCGATGGTGGCAGTCGAGCGCGCGCGCGCCCCCAACCCCGCCAGCGGCCGCCGCCAGATGATGGGCGCCAGCCCTAGACCCAGCAGCACCAGCGCCGCGATCACCAGCCCGGGCACGCCCGGCACGGGGTTGGCCCACCATTGGCTGCCGCCCGCCACATTCGTTGGCGCGGGCACCGTCACGTTAAACGTCGTCAGTACATCATCCAGCCCGCGGCGGCGGATGTAGACCGAGAGCGCCCACGGGCCGCTCTGGCTCAGGTACGCGCCGCCGGCCTCGAACGTGGCGCGGCCCAGGGCGTTTAGGTCCACGCTGGCCTGCCCCAACTGCGCATTGAGGTAGTTGAAGCGCAGTTGCACCAACTGCACCTCGCCCACCGACGTGCTGTCGCCGTGGTACAGGTGCAGCCAGAACTTGTTGTCGCCCACCACGTTGGGCGTGATTTGCACATGCAGGTTCAGGTCGTCGGCGACGAGCGTGGTGGTGAACGGCAGTTGCGGCGTGTAGGCCGTGGCCGGCGCCAGGAAGCGCGGCGTGGAGGTCTGCACCAGCACCGCCACCATCAGCATCAGCCCCAGCGCCACGCCCGCCTCGACCCACGCTTGCCGCCGGAGCTGGTTCAGCGCCGCCGCCTCGGCAGCGGGCTTGCGCCTGCCGTGCAGCAGGCGGTTGTTCAGCAGCGCCAGCAGCATGGCCGCGCCCAGCACGCCCAACTTGAGCAGCAGCACGCGCCCATAGGCCGTGCCCCACAGGCTCGCCAGGTCGGGCAATTGCACCAGGCTGTTCACCAGCCCGGTGAGCGCCAGCACGAAGACGGACAAGCTCGCCAGGTAGGAATAGCGCCGCGCCAGCTTCCAGGCGGCCGGGCGCGCGGCCGGGTCGCTCACGGCGCGCTCGCGCCACAGCAGCCAGGGCAGCAGCAGCAGCCCGCCCAGCCAGGTTCCGGCCGCCAGCAGGTGCGCGTAGTCGCTCAGCACCGCCCAGCCGCGCCCCTGCACGGCGGCGGCGTGGCTGGCCGCGCTGTAGCCGCCCAAACTGCCCAGCGCCAGCAGCAGCAAGGCGAGCCAGCCCAGCCACCCCACGGTGGTTGTCCGCTCACGCCACGCCAGCAGTAGCCCCAGCCCCACGGTCAGCGCCGCCCACCCGGCCGTCAGCCAGTAGCCGCCCTGCGCCGCCGACCACAACAGCAGCAAGCCGCAGAAGGCGGCCGCCACCCAGGCCGGCCGCATGATCGCACGGGCGCGGCCCGGCCCCGTGAGCGTAAGGGCCAGCGCCGCCAGCGCGGGCGTCATCCGCACTAGGGCCAGCAGCCCGCCACGCGTGTCGAGCAGCACCTTGGGCAGGTTGGTCAGGCTGCCTAGCCGCAGTGACTGCACCACCACCTGCCCCAGCCCGCCTACCAGCAGCAGCCCAACCGCCGCCCAAACTGCCCAGCGCGCCAGCGGCGTCAGGCGCGTCGCCAGCGCGGCCTCGGCCGGCGGGCGCTTGCTCGGCTTGGCGGGCGCGGCCTCGCTCCCGGCCAGCAGCCGGAACAGCGGCGCGCCCCACAGCAGGGCCGCGCCCAGCAGCGCCAGCCAGCGGAAGAACGCCTCCGGCGGGGAGGGCAGCTCACTGCGGCCGTTTTCGTTGCCGCCCGCCGCTGTGCCGCTCGGGCGTGAGCCGTCCGCGTTGAGCACTGTGAACGGGAACGAGCCGTACCACTCGTGCCCGTCCACCTGCGAGAGCGTTTGCCAGACGACGGTATACACGCCCGGCTCCAGCCGGCCCACCGGCAGCGAGAGGTGCGTGGGATCGGCGGCGTCGAACACCGGCGCGCCCGCGCTAGCGTCCACCTGGGCCCCGGTCGTGTCCACCAGCCGCGCCGTGCTAAAGTCCGTCTCCAGCGCCTCGGTGAACCACAGGTCAATGAAGGCGGGCGGCGCGGTCAGGTCGGCGTTGGCGGCCGGGTTCGAGCGCAGCAGGATGGCGTGCGCCTGCGCGCGCCCGGCCAGCGCCCCCAACAACAGCAGCGCGGCCAGCGCGGAGGCCCAGCGCCACAGCCGGCGCGCGTTCAAGCGCGGCGCTCCTTGCGGCGCGCGCCCAATCCCAGGGCTGCCAGCCCAAACACCGGGGCCAGCGCCCCGCCGCAGCCCAGCCCGCCTGCCGGAGCCGGGGTCGGCGTGGGCGCGGCCGGTGCGGCGGTCGGCGGCAGGTCGGTCGGCGTGGCCGGGGCCGCCATCGGTGTGCTGGTCACCGCTGCCGCCGGGTCGAGCGTGAAGGTGAAGCTGCCCTCGGCGTCGTCACCGTCTTCGGCCGAGAGCGTGCGCCAGTTGACGGTGTATTCGCCGGGGGGCAGGTCCGCCGCCAGCGGCGCGCTGAGCATACGCCGGTCGTCGTCGTTGATGACTGCCTCGCCGGTGGTCACGGCCGCGCCGTCTGGCCCGAGCACTTCGAGGCGGTTCTCGCCGGCGCGCCGGAACATGTCTTGCTCGAACCAGATTACCACCTGGGCGGGGGGCGCGGCGATCACCGCCCCCGCGCCTGGTTCCGAGCGCACGTAGCCGGAGTGGGCCAGGGCCGGCCCGGCGCTCGTTAGCGCCAGCGCGCCCACCAGCCCCAACGCCAGCGCGCGGCTAGTCCTCATGGCCGTGCTCAGCCGCCGTGTCCAGCCATTCACCGATGGCGTGCGAAAAGTCATGTTGGGCCTCGTGCACCTGCTCGCTGAGCGCCACCGCGCCCGCGCCGTCGTCGGCGTCAATCTTAGCCGAGTACTCATCCAGCAGCGCCGCGAAGTCCGTCGCTTGCTCGCGCAGCTCCTCCGGCCAGGTGGTCGCGGCCAAGATCGTCTTCACCTGCGCCACCGCGCCGCCATAGGCCGGGTCAATCGTCTGGGTTTCGGCGAGGGCCTCAGCCATGGCGTGGAAGCCGGCGGCGTCCATGACGTATTGTGCCACGGCCACCTCGAAGGCCGAGGCGGCGGTGTGTTCGCTTTCTAAAGCGGCCACCTGCGTTTGCAGCGCGGTGACCTGGCTTTGCAGTTCGGCGGTGTTGCCGGCGGCCGGGGCGCAGGCAACCAACGCGCTCGCCGCCAGCAGCCCGATCACAATGACTTTGCGCATGTCCAATCTCCTGAAGAATAAGGCAACTCAGTAGAGGTGAAGGGTAACACGCGCTGCGGCGCAAGCGCGGCCGCAGCCCACGACCGGGAAATGGCCCCGGCCGGCCGGTGTCAGGCTGGGCGCGGTGAGGAACAGCAGTCGCCCGCGCCGTCAGGCCGGGCGCGGCGGGCGTTCGGGCCGGGGGGCAGCGCGGCCCAGCCGGAACAGCGTGGCGGGGAGGAGCAGCGCCCACAGCGCCGGCGGCAGCCACGGCGGCGGCCAATCGCCGGCGCCCAGCAGCGCCGGGCCGCCCGCCGCCAGGCTGAGCAAATCGGCCAGGCTGTTGCTAACGTTGGTCAGCGTGGGCGCGGCGCTGGCGGCGTTGGGCGCGGCGGGCGCAGGGGCCGGCGTTGGGTTGTGGGTGTGATACGTCAGCAGCCAGGCGCGGGCGGCGGGCGTGCCGCCCACCAGCCGGTGCGTGTGGAACGGGGTGAACTCGCCCACGCCGGCGCGCAGCAGCGGCAGCACGCCATTCAGGCTGAGCGTGGCGCTCAACCCGAGCAGGACGATCCACCAGGCAACGGAGAGGCGCAACGGCGCGGCAGTGGCCATGAGATTCTGGGTCAAGTCGGGGCATTTTATCATAGCGGCCCGCCCGGCCGGCCTCGCCAACCGCGCCGAGGCGTGGTAGAACAAGGGCACACGCCGCCGCGCGTTCGCGGCCCACGGCAGGAGGCCGGCATGTTCCCCAGACTCACCAGCCATATCCGCCGCCCGGTCAAGCGGCAGGGCGCCGAGCAGTATCTGCTGCTCTCGCTGTTCAGCTTCGCGGCCTCGGTCACCGTCACGCGGCTGTTCCTGGCGCTGACCGGCTACCCGCAAATCGCCGGCGGCGACTTTCACATCGCGCACGCGCTGTGGGGCGGGCTGCTGCTCTACATCGCCTCGCTGCTGCCGCTCACCATCGCCAACCGCTGGGCCTACGCGGCCGGCGCGGCCCTGGCCGGCATCGGCGTCGGCCTGTTCATTGACGAAGTGGGCAAGTTCATCACCCAAAGCAACGACTACTTCTACCCGCTGGCCGCGCCCATCGTCTACGCCTTCTTCCTGCTCACCGTGGTGCTCTACCTGCGCGTGCGCCGGCCGCCCGCGCGCAGCGCCCGCACCGAGCTGTTCAGCGCCCTCGACGCGCTGGAAGAAGTGCTGGAGCAAGACCTCGACCCGGTGGAGCGCGAAGCCCTGGAAGCCCGGCTGCGCTTCGTGGTGGAGCATGGCGAGCGGCCCGACCTGCGCCAGCTGGCGCAAGACCTGCTGGAGTTTCTGCGGCACGAGGCGCTGACCCTGACCCCGCACCGCCCCGGCCTGATGGAACGCTCGCGGCGGCGCTGGCGCGCGGCCGAGCAGCGCTGGCTACCCCGGCGGCGCTGGCGGCTGCTGCTCATCGGCGGGCTGGCCGCGCTGGGCGTGGTCACACTGGCCAAGAGCGGCCTGGCCGTCATGGCCTTGGCGCTGGCGAACCTGGCCGCCGCGCCGCGCGGGCTGGAGGCAGGCACCATGCTGGCCTATCTGCACGACGTGTTCGTGCCGTCTGGCCTGACGCTGCAACAGGGGCTGCTGCGCTACACCGACCTGGCCCTGGAGGGCGCGGTGAGCGTGATGCTGCTGGCGAGTGCGGTCTTGCTCGGCACCGGGCGCGAGCGGTCTGGCACCAACCTGGGCTGGGCCGGGCTGCTGCTGGCCCTCACGGCCGTGAACCTGCTGGTCTTCTATTATGACCAGTTCGGCAGCATCGTCTCGGCCCTCGTTCAGTTGGCGCTGCTGTTTGGCCTGGCCGCCTACCGGCAGCGCTTCTTGCCCGAGGCCTCCTCGCCGCCACCGGTGGCCGCCCCGCCGCCTCCACCCGAAGACTGACTCAAGGAGTTTTGAGCATGGTGAATTTGCTGCAAGTGACGGCTGAGTACCGGGCGCGCGCCTGGGGCGGCAAGCGCTTAGGGCCGGCGGCCGGCGGCGGCGGCCCCGTCGGCGAGGCCTGGCTGGTCTACGAGCACAACCGCGTGCCGGGCGGCCCGTATGCCGGGCGCACCCTGGCCGAGGTGACCGCCACCGAGCCGGAGGCGCTGCTCGGCCCGGCCGTCGCGGCGGCTGCCGGTGGGCGCTTTCCGCTGCTGCTCAAGCTGCTCGACTGCGCCGACTGGCTCTCGGTGCAGGTGCACCCCACCGACGCGCAGGCCGCGCAGTTGGCCGGGCCGGGCCACCTGGGCAAGACCGAAGCCTGGCACATCCTGGAGGCCGCTCCCGGCGCGCGCCTCATCGCGGGCGTGCAACCGGGGGCCGACCCGGCCGCGCTGCCGGCCGCCATCCGCAACGGCACGGTGCTCGACTTTGTGCAGTATCACCCCGTGCACGCGGGCGACACCGTTTACATCCCGGCCGGCACGCTGCACGCGCTGGGGCCGGGGCTGTTCTTGTATGAGATTCAGCAGACTTCGGACATCACCTACCGCATCTACGACTGGAACCGCCCGGCCAGCCAGGGCCGCGCCTTGCACCTGGAGGAGTCGGTCATTGCCGTGAACCCGGCGCTGGCGGGCGAGGCGCACCCCGCCCCGCGCCTGGCCGAGGATGACCTCCAGCGCGTGCTGGCTACGCCGTTCTTCGCGCTAGACGTGATCACCGCCGCGCGGGCCGAGCGGGTTGCCAATACCGAGGGAGCGGCCTTCCACGCGCTCACCGTGATCGAGGGCGCGGCCGAGGTGCACAGCGGCGGCGAGGCGGTCACGCTTAACCGCTACGCCAGCGTCATCGTGGCGGCGGGCGCGGGGGCCTACACCATCCAGCCGCTGGGCGCGTGCCGCCTGCTGCGCGGCCTGCCGGGGGGTGTTTAGGGCGGCGCCCGCGGCTGGCTTAGTCTGCCGGCGGCACGGCCCCCTGCACAAAAGCGGCCAGGTCGGTGCGCAACTGCGCCAGCGACGGCTGGTGGATGTACATCATGTGCCCGGCCTCGTAGTAGCGCAGGCTCAGGTTGCCCTGCAGGCTCGGGGCGAGGCCCAGGTGGTTGAGGGTGTACTCGGTGGCGAAGTGCGGCGTCGCCAGGTCATAGTAGCCGTTGGCCACGAACACCCGCAGGTGCGGGTTCTGGCTGAGGGCCTGCCGTAGCGTGTCGGCCACGTTCAGGTACTGCCCGTCGTGGTCCGAGCGCCAGGGCCAGACGCGCTCGGTCAAAATTTCGTAGGGCAGGTCGCTCTCGAACTTCAGCTCGCCGCGCACGTAGTCGTTGAAGGCCGCCGTGTACGGGCCGAGCACGTTCACCAGGCTGGGGTCGTACTCAAAGCTCTCCCCCGCCGCGTCGCGGTCGAAACCCTTAAAGCGGCTGTCTAGCCGGCCCACCGTGCGGCCCTGGTCGCGCAGCAATTCCTTGACGAAGCGCATGATGTTGATGCGCAGATCGGTGCGCTCCACGTAGTCCACCGACAGCCCGGTCAGCCGCGCCAGTTGCTCGGCCACCGCGCGGCGCGCCTCGCCCGTCAGCGCCGCGCCGTGCAGCAGCGCCGTGGCGTAGGGGCCGAGGGCAAAATCCTCCGCCGCGCGCACCGCCGCGCGCAGGTCGGCCTGCAAGTCTGGCGGCAGGCGCTGGTGATACCAGGCCGTGGCGGTGTAGGTGGGCAGGAACAGGATATACGGCAGGTCGTTGCCCGCGTCGAAGCGCGCCGTTTGGACGTTGAGGATCACCGACACGAGCATCAGGCCGTTCAGAAACAGCCCGTGCCGCTCTTGCAGGTAGCCCGACAGCCCGGCGGCGCGCGTGGTGCCATAGCTCTCGCCGATCAGAAACTTGGGCGAGGTCCAGCGCCGGTAGCGTGAGCAGTACAGCCGGATGAAGTCGCCCACCGACTCGATGTCTTTCCTGAAGCCGTGGAACTCGCGCGCCTTCTCGCCCACCACCGGGCGGCTGTAGCCGGTAGAGACCGGGTCAATGAACACCAGGTCGGTCAGGTCGAGCAGCGAGTGCTCGTTCTCCACCAGGCGATAGGGCGGCTGGGGCAGGTTGCCCACCTCGTCCAGCCACACCCGGCGCGGGCCGAGCAGCCCCAGGTGCAGCCACACCGAGGATGAGCCGGGGCCGCCGTTGAACGAGAACGTCACCGGGCGGCGCGCCAAGTCGTTTACGTCGTCGCGGGTGTAGGCCGCGAAGAAGAAGGTGGCCTTGGGCTTGTGGCCCTCACTGGCCCCCTCTTTCTCGCCCTTGCCCTCGACCTCTTCCTTGAGCACCAGCGTGCCGGTGGTCACCGTGTAGCGGATGGTCTGGCCGCCCAGGGTCACAGTGTGCTGCGTAATGGAAAGGTTGTCCTGCGGCTCGGCTGGCTTCTCAGCCTGCCTGTCTGCGGTGGGCTTGTCGGTGGTGGGTTGGTCGGTGGCGGACACGGCGTCTCCTTGGCGAATCCGGAGGCCGGATTATACGATCAGACGCCGGGTTGAAAAATAAGCCCCGGTTTCTTTGAACGCCCTGACTAATTTGCCCATCGTTTCTTTTGAGCACCCCTTCGTGTAATTCGCGATAATTCGTGGCTAGGGTTTTTCCTTCCCCGCCTCATTCGTGCCCATTCGTCGCCCTCCATTCGTGCTCATTCGTGGCAAAAATCCTCCCTGTGGCATAATCCCGCCTGCCCATGAGCACCCCTTCCCCCGCCTCGCTCGAAATCTTCAAGCACCTCTTTGCCTCCATCGCCGAGGAGATGGGCGTCACCCTCGGCCGCACCGCCTTCTCGCCCAACATCAAAGAGCGCCTCGACTTCTCCTGCGCGGTCTTCACCGGCGCGGGGCAACTGCTGGCGCAGGCCCTGCACATCCCCGTGCACCTGGGCGCCATGCCCGCCTCGGTGCAGGCTGCGTTGGCCCGCTGCGCGCCCTTCACCCCCGGCGACGTGGTGGCCCTCAACGACCCGTATCTCGGCGGCACGCACCTGCCCGACCTCACCCTCGTCTCGCCCGTCTTTGCGCCCGACGCGCCGCCGGGCAGCTTGCCGCTGTTCTTTGTCGCCTCGCGCGCCCACCACGCCGACATCGGTGGCATGGCCCCCGGCTCCATGCCGCTCTCCACCGAGATTTACCAGGAAGGCCTCATCATCCCGCCCATCAAGCTGGTGGAGGCCGCTCGGCGCAACGAGGCCGTCTGGGCGCTCATCCTCAACAACGTGCGCACCCCCGACGAGCGCAGCGGCGACCTGGCCGCGCAGTTGGCCGCCCACGCCGTCGGGGCGCGGCGCGCGCTCGAGATCGTGGAACGCTACGGCTGGAAGGCGGTGCAGGCTCACGCCGCCGCGCTGCTGGGCTACGCCGAGCACGTTGCGCGGCGCGTCATCGCCGCTATCCCGCCGGGCCGCTACAGCGCCGAGGATTACCTGGAGCCGGCCGACCCGCAGGCCGAGCTCATTCCGCTGCGCGTGACGGTCAGCGTCAGCGACGACACCCTGACCGCCGACTTCACCGGCACGGCCCCGGCAGACGGCGGCAACCTCAACGCCGTGCGCGCCATCGTCGAGTCGGCGCTGGGCTACGTGCTGCGCTGCCTGGCGGGGCCGGGCCTGCCCCTCAACGCCGGGGCCTTCGCGCCGCTGGCCGTCACGCTCACGCCCGGCAGCCTGCTCGATGCGCGCCGCCCCAGCGCCGTGGCCGCCGGCAACGTCGAGACCTCGCAGCGCCTGGTGGATGTGCTCTTCCGCGCGCTGGCCCCCGCGCTGCCGGGCCTCGTCCCGGCCGCCGGGCAGGGCACCATGAACAACGTCACCTTTGGCGGCCGCGACCCGGCCACCGGCCGGCCCTTCGCCTATTACGAGACCATGGGCGGCGGCGCGGGCGCGGGGCCGGGCAGGCCGGGCGCTTCGGGCGTGCATGTGCACATGAGCAACACGCGCAACACGCCGGTGGAGGCGCTGGAATACGCCTACCCGCTGCGCGTGGAGCGCTACGCCTTGCGCGCCGGGTCGGGGGGGCAGGGCCTCCACCGCGGCGGCGAGGGCCTCCAGCGCGACCTGCGCTTCCTCGCGCCCGTGCGCGTCACCGTCCTTGCGGAGCGGCGGCGGCTCGCGCCGTGGGGCTTGCAGGGCGGCGGCCCCGGCGCGCCGGGCGAGAACGTAGTGGAGATTGACAACACGGCCACGGCGCTGCCCGCGAAATTTACGCTCGACCTGCCCGCCGGGGCGCTCCTCAGCGTGCGCTCGCCCGGCGGCGGCGGCTGGGGGCGTAAAGAGCACGCCTTGCAGCGCGAAGAACACGCACCGGGGCCGGCCGAGGTCGAAACCGCATGACCGTCCTCGGCGTGGACATCGGCGGCACCTTTACCGATTTTGTGCTGGTAGACGCAGCCGGGCGCGTGCGCGTCCACAAGCGGCCCACCTCGCCCGACGACCCGGCGCGCGCCTTCCTCGAGGGCGTGGCCGCGCTGAGCGTGGACGCCGCGGCCGAGGTCGTTCACGGCTCGACCATCGCCACCAACGCCCTGCTCGAACAGCGCGGCGCGCGCACGGCCCTCGTCACCACCCGCGGCTTCGCCGACGTGCTGGAGATCGGCCGCCAGCACCGGCCCGACCTGTATGCGCTCGTGCCCGCCAAACCCGCCCCGCTCGTCCCGCGCGCCTGGCGCTTTGAGCTGAACGAGCGCGTCACCGCCGCCGGCGCGGTGCTCACCCCGCTCGACCCGGCCGAAGTCACGGCGCTGACCGCCCAGTTGCAAGCTGAGGGGATTGAGTCGGTCGCGGTCTGCCTGCTGTTCTCGTTCCTGCGCCCCGCGCATGAGCAGGCCGTGCGCGCCGGGCTGGCCGAGGCTGCGCCGGGCCTCTCCCTCTCGCTCTCCTCCGATCTGCTGCCGGAGTACCGCGAGTACGAGCGCACCGCCACCACCGTCATCAACGCCTACGTCGCCCCGCTGATTGACCGCTACCTGGCGCGGCTGGAGGCGAGCCTGGGCGCGCGCCCGCTGCGCATCATGCAGTCTAACGGCGGCACGCTGGCGGCCGGGCGCGCGCGGGCGCAGGCGGCGCGGCTGGCCCTCAGCGGCCCGGCGGGCGGCGTGGTCGGCGCGTTCGCCGCCGCGCGCCAGGGGTTGGGCGCGGAGGCGCCCCAGGTGATTACGTTTGACATGGGTGGCACCTCCACTGACGTGGCGCTCTGCCCCGGCCGCCTGCCGCTCACCACCGAGGGCGAGATCGCCGGCCTGCCGCTGCGCCTGCCCCACATGGACGTGCACACCCTCGGCGCGGGCGGCGGCAGCCTGGCGCGCGTGGACTCCGGCGGCGCGCTGCAAGTGGGGCCGCACAGCGCGGGCGCGGTGCCCGGCCCGGCCTGCTATGGGCGTGGTGGCACGCAGCCCACCCTTACCGATGCGCACCTGGTGCTGGGCCGGCTCGACCCGGCGCGCTTCCTGGGCGGCGGCCTGGCGCTGAATGAAGCCGCCGCGCGCCGGGCGCTGACTGATCTGGCGCGCGACCTGAACGCGGCCTCGCCCGAAGCTGCCGCCTGGGACGTGCTGCGCGTGGCCGACGCCGCCGTCGAGCGCGCCGTGCGCCGCATCTCCATCGAGCGCGGCCACGACCCGCGCGCCTTCACCCTCGTGGCCTTTGGCGGCGCGGGGCCGCTGCACGCCTGCGGGCTGGCGGCGCAGTTGGGCCTGGCGCAGGTGCTACTGCCGCGCGCGCCGGGGGTGCTCTCGGCCCTGGGCATGGTGCTGGCCGACCGCGTGAAAGACTACTCGCTGACGGTGCTGCGCCCGGCCGCCGCGCTCTCCGCCGCCGCGCTGGAGGCCTGGTTCGCCCCGCTGGAGGCGCGCGCCCGGGCCGAGCTGGCGGCTGAGGGCGTCACCGGCCTCACGCTCGAGCGTCTGCTCGACACGCGCTATCAGGGCCAGTCGTTTGAGTTGAGCGTGCCCCTGCCGCCCAACGCCGGCGACGATGCGGCGGCGCTTTGGCTGGCGGCTTTTCACGCGCTGCACGCCCAGCGCTATGGCCACAGCCACCCCGGCGCTCCGGTGGAGGTGGTCACCCTGCGGCTGCGCGCCGCCGCCCCCGCGGCGCGCGTGGCCTTCGAGCCGCTGCCCGCGCGCCCCCTGGGCCAGGCCCTCACCCCCGCCGCCGAGCGCGCCGCGTGGTTTGAGCAGGCCGGGCGGCTGGCGGCGCGCCCCACGCCCGTCTACGACCGCGCGGCGCTCTGCCCCGGCGACGTCCTGGCCGGCCCCGCGCTGCTGACCCAGCTTGACGCCACCACCGTGCTGCCCCCCGGCTGGTCGGGCCGCGTGGACGCCCACGGCCACGTGCGGCTGACGCCGGGCTAAGCCGATCTATTGAGCTTTCACAAACTTGCTTGACGATGTGAGTGAGATCGTCAAATCCACTCGCAACCGTGACCGTGGCTTTGAGCGGTGGACCGCCAAAGAGCCAGCGACCCGGCGGGATTAACGAGACCAGGTTCGGGTTCAGCCAAATGACCAGGCGCGCATTAGGCTGGCTCCTATTTCCCAGTGTCAAGTAATCAAGTGAAAGCTCAGTAATCCGCATCCAACCGGGGTGCTGAACCTGGGCAGTTCTCCGTTACTGGCGTCAGGGCCACGGCGCATGCGCGCGTTTCGCGGACTGCACTGCTCCTGCCTTAACACCCCCTCCCACCTCTCACCTCCCACCTCCCACCTCTATTCCTTCAGGAACACGCCCTGCGCCACCGTCACCCGCCCCTCCGCCAAGTTGAGCGCCAGGTTCTGCATCAGCTCCACCGTGCCCGGCCCGAGGAACAAATGCGGCCCGAGCGGCGGCGGCCCCTCCGGCGCGGCGAGGCGGCCGAGCAACCGCTCCGCGCTCCGCCGCGCCTCGGCCGTCACGTCTTCCCAGGCTGCCTCCCGCAACCCCGCCGCGCCGAGCAGCCCGCGCAGCATGTCCGGCGCCGCCAGGTCACTGAGCGCCGCCGTGCGCGCCCACGGCACGGGGTAGCGCACCGCCCCCGCCGGCCCAGCCAGCACCTCGTGCAGCGCCAGCCGCCCGCCCGGCCGCAGCACGCGGCAACACTCGCCGTACAGCGCCCCCTTGTCGGGGATGTTCATGGCGCTGTGCTGTGCCCACACGGCGTCAAAACTCGCCGCGCCAAACGGCAGGCGGGTGGCGTCGCCCTGCCCGAAACGCACACGGCTGCTCAGGCCGGTGCGGGCCGTCAGGTTTACGCCCACGCGCACGAACGCCGCCGTCAGGTCGAGCACCGTCACGCGGCACTCGGCCTCCAATGCCAGCGCGCGCGCCGCGCCGCCCAGCCCGCCGCCCACGTCGAGCACCGCCGCGCCCTGCGGCAGGCCCGCCCGCGCCAGCAGCGCCCGCGTGCTGCCCGGCCCGCCAAGGTGGAACTGATCCACGGCCGCCAGGTCTTCCGGCCTGAGGGTCGCCAGGTCGTGGCCCGCCACGCGCAGCCCGCGGTCAATCGCCGCCTCCAGGCCGCCCGCGTGGTCGTAGTGGGCGTTGATGGCTCTAGCGTAGTCATCTTTCGGCTCCATATTCATCCTGCGCGCGTCACGCCTTCCAACCTCTCTCCTCCCACCTCTAACCTCTAACCTCCCACCTCTCCCTCCCCCGCCAGCGCCGCGTAGATCAGCCGGTCCCACCAGCAGCCCTTGAAATACTCCTTGTCGCGCAGGCGGCCCTCCAGCCGCATCCCGATCTTTTCCAACACGCGCGCCGAGGCGATGTTGTCGGCCACGCACTGCGCCTCGAGGCGGTGCGCGCCCAGCGCGGCGAAGCCAAAGGCCAGCACCGCGCGCGCCGCCTCGGTAGCGTAGCCTTTACCCCAGTACGCCGGGGCCAGCTCGTAGCCCAGGTCTGCTTCCAGCGCGCCGGGGGCCGTGCGCCGCACGCCGCAGTTGCCGATCAGTTCACCCGTGTCCTTCAGCGTCACTGCGAACTGATACTTATCGCGCGGCGTGGCCGCCTGCTGCGCCAGGAACCAACCGACGAACGCCTGCACGGCCTCCGGCGTGCGCTCGGTCCAGGCGTAGTAGCGCAGATACAGCGGCTCCTGCTGGTAGGCCAGCACTGCGCGCCAGTCCTCGGCCACAAACTCGCGCAGCCGCAGCCGCGCCGTCAGCAGTTCCATCGCCTCTCCTCTTCACCCCCTCCGCGCCCGATTGTAGCGCGCCTCACCGTTTGCCTATCACGACCCTCCGCCGTACTATCCGCCCTCTGACCTCCGACCTCCACTCTCATGCCCATCGAGCTGCCCGCCCACGTTCACCCCACGCGCATGCGCCGCATCGGCGACGCCGACTTGTTCGCCGCGCTCGACCTCACGCCGCCCGCGCTGGCCGCCGTGCGCGCCGCCGCGGCCGCGGAGGATTGGCCCGCCGCCTACGCGGCCTGGGCCGCCTACTTTGCGCACCGTGTCGCGCCCCGGCTGGTGATCAACCTGCGCGGCTATGCGGCGCTGCCCGCCGAACTGCGGGCCACACGCGGCGCGCCGATCCTGGAACGGGCGCGCGTCCTGCACACCGAGACAGCCGACTACCTGGGCGCGCGCCAGGGCCAGGCCCAGCTTTACGGCCTGCACTACTTCACCTGGCTTGCGCCGCTGGTGACCGCCCACACCCTCGACGGCGACCCGGCGCACGCCGCCGCCTTCGCCCGCCACTTCGCCGCGTGGGACGCCGTGCGCGACCAGGTGGCGGGCACGATCCCCAGCCTGGATGTGATCTGGTACACGCTCGGCCTGGCCATCCGCTCGCGCGCCTTCCTCGATGCCTACGCGGCCTTTCACGCCTCGCTCGCGCTGCCGCCCGCGCTGCACGCCGGGCTGCTTAAGAGTTGGCTGGGCGCGGCCCGCTGGCTGGCTGAGGAGCACGCCGGCTTTCGCTATGGCAACTGGCAGATTCACGGCGCGGCCACGCTCTACGAGCTGGGCGTGTGCCTGCCGGAGTTCCGCGAGGCCGCCGCGTGGCAGGCGCAGGGCTGGGCGCGGCTGATCGAGCACCTCGACCTGGATGTCTACGCCGACGGCGGCCACAGCGAGCGCGCGCCCTCGTACCACGCGCACGTGCTGGCGGTCTACCGGCGCGTGGCGGCCGTGGCCGAGCAGAACGGCCGGCCGCCGCTGCAAGCGCACCCGCGCTTCGCCGGCCTGCACCGCTGGCTGGCCGAGCACCTCAACCCACTCGGCGCGTCCACCAACTTCAACGACTCGCAGGTGATCTGGGTCGGCGAGTGGGCCGTGCCCGGCGCGGTGCTGCTAGCCGATCCTTTGCTCAAGGGCCTGGCCGAGCACTTCGCCGCGCCCGGCGACGTGGCCTGGACGCTGGCGGGCCTGCCCGACCGCGCGGGCGGCGAGACGGCGGCCGAGGCCTATGCGCGCCTGCCCGCCCCAGCGCCTGCCGCCGCCGGCGCGCTCCAGCCGGACTCCAAGTTTGCGCTGCTGCGCGACGGCCTCGCGCCAGACGACCTGTTCCTGGCCGTTAACTATGGCCCGCTCATCGGCCACGAGTATGAGTCGCACAGCCACCTCGACGCGCTGGCCTTCGTCGCCGCCGGCCGGGGCGCGCCGCTGGCGCTGGAGGCCGGCCTGGCCCTCGACACCTACGACAGCCCGCGCTACAAGACCTGGCTGCGCCGCGCCGCGGCCCACAACATGGTCAGCGTCAACGACCAGGACCCGGACGAGGCCGCCAAGGACGGCGCGCTGCTCGCCTGGGACTCGTCGCCGCTGGCGGATGTGTTCGCCGCCGCGCACACGGGCTACGCCGCGCAGGGAGTGCGCGCGCACCGCCGGCTGATCCTGTTCGTGAAGGGCGAGTATTGGCTGATCCACGACGCGCTCGACCAAACCGGCGCGCCGGAGTTGGATTGGCGGCTGTTCACGCCGCACCCGCTCGAATACGCGGCCGGGCGCTGGCTGCCCACGCGGTACCCCGGCCTGGTAGTCGCGCCGGTCTTCCCGGCGCAGGGCCGCTGGCAGGCCGTCGGCGGGTTCGCCGTGGTGCCGGGGCCGCGCGCCTACGAAGGCACGATCACCATGCGCGATGTGCCGGGGCTGAGCCACCGCCAGCAGACCAACGCGGCGCGGGCCGTCTACCTGCACCTGCTCTATCCGGCGCGCGCCGCCGCCGAGGCTCAGGTCGTCAGCGCCGAGCCGCTGCCGCTCGACGAAGGGACGGGCGAAGCGGCGCGCTTGGTCACGGGGCAGGGGGCGGATGTGTTCCTCGCCTCAGCCGTGGGCGTGGCGCGGGCGGGCGGCTGGCGCGCCGACGCGCAAGCCGCCTGGCTCCGCGCGCCCGGCTGCTGGGCGCTGCACGCCGCGCGCCGCCTGGAGCGGGCGGGCGAGGCGCTCTTCTTGGCCACCGCGCCCCTCACCGCCGCGCACCTGTGGCCCACGCCCCTGGGGGCCGCCGCCCGCCTCGACACGTCCCGCCGCGCCAGCGTGACGCTCACGCTGCCCTGGCCGGTGGCGCGCGTTTATCTTAACGACATCCGCCTGCCCGAAGCCGTGGACGGCGGCGCCGCCGTGCGCGTGCTGCTGCCGGGGCCGGGGCAATACACCCTCACGCTGCGCCCCGCGCCCGAGCGCTTGCCCGGAGGCCGGTGAGGCCCGCGCTTGCGCCGCTTGGCTATAATCTCTTTATCTACTGCTCGCCTTTAGGAGGCATGTGATGGAATATCGCCAACTCGGCCAATGGGGCCCCAAAGTCAGCGTGTTGGGCGTCGGCTCGTACCTCACGCTGGGCCTGAAGACGAATGAGGCCGAATCACGCGCCATCGTGCGCCGCGCCTTCGAGGCCGGCGTCAATTTCTTCGACACCGCCAACGCCTACAACCGCGGCGGCGCGGAAGAGGTGCTCGGCCGCTGCCTGGCCGAGTTCCCGCGCAGCGACTATGTGCTTATTACCAAGGTGTGGGCGCCCATGGGGCCGGGGCCGAACGACCGCGGCCTGTCGGCCAAGCACATCCGCGAGCAGTGCCGCGCCTCGCTCAAGCGGCTGGGCCTCGACTACGTGGATGTGTATATGTGCCACCGGCCCGACCCGCAGACGCCGCTGGAGGAGACCCTGCGCGCCCTGGACGACCTGGCCCGCGCCGGCGACATCCTCTACTGGGGCGTCAGCGAGTGGCCGGCCTGGCTCATCGTCAAGGCCCAGGCGCTGGCCCGCGAGCTGCGCCTGCGGCCCCTCATCGTCAACCAGCCGCGCTACAGCCTGCTCTACCGCTACCCGGAGTTTGAGACCTTCCCCGTGACTCGGCAGGAAGGCGTGGGCAACGTGGTCTTCTCGCCGCTGGCCCACGGCCTGCTCACCGGCAAATATGCCCCCGGCGCGCCCGCCCCGGCCGGCACCCGCGCCGCCGACCCCGACCAGAACGCCGTCATGCTGCGCATGTATTGGACCGAGGAGAACCAGCGCCGCGGGCGGCAACTGGCCGAGTTGGCCGCCGCCCACGGCACGACCGCCGCCCGCCTGGCGCTGGCCTGGGCCATGCGGCCCGCCGCCGTCAGCAGCGTCATCCTGGGCGTGCGCACCCTGTCCCAGCTCGACGATAACCTGCACGCCGCCGACCTGAAGCTCGACCCCGGCCTTATCGCCGCCATCGAGGCCATTTACCCGCCGCCGCCCTTCCCGCCGCAAGCGTGAAGCGGGCCAGCGCGGATCACTTATCTTAACCAGTTTGAGTGACTTGCCAGGCGGGTGAAGCGGGCCTCCTGGAAAGTAGAATGGTGGATGCCACTCCGCGCCACCTGCTTTCAAGCGCGACCCGAGCACCGCACGGCGACAGCGCGACCGGGCAGGGCTTACCACGAGGCCCTGCCCGCTGTTGTTTTATGAGGCGGCACAACCGTTGCGCTGTCTGCAAAGCGATAAACTCAGCCTTCAACCATTGGCAGCATTACTTAAAGTCCACAAAGAAGCCCATGAGCGAATCCCCACTAACCAGAGCAAGGCATTTTTCTGACAAACTAACCCAGGTCTGACCTTCCGTAGTATCGCCAAATAGCACTTGAGCACAAGAATAGTCAGCGTCCGTGAAGACAGTTGTAGGCGCTTCTACGTATTTCTTCTCAATGGTTTCATCAGTGAACCTAATGTCAGCAACTTGATCTGCGGTTGGCCTGGCACCTAGCGATGTTTGGATCCACGCTCTTCGCGGAACTACGATCTCCACATGTACTGGCAATCTGTCTCGGTCAATGGCGAATAGCACAATGCCTGAAATGTTGAACCCAAACGCGCCTGCCCGCTTCGGAACAGCTCGCAGATCCAATAAGTCTTCAGCTACCTCAGGATCTGGAAATAAGTACAAGCGACCCTGGTTGGTAGCAACATGTAGTGTTACTTGTGGAAGGTTCATACACAATGCAAAAAGCCGTTGCTTTCGTACCCGCCCTCGTTCGACAACATTCTAATCTCCATCAGGATTATAACCGGGCGTCCAATCCGACCCTGGACCCTCTTGGGTCCAGGTTGTGATGATGGCCCCATCCTCATTAATCACTATGGTTACGCCAGTCTTGGGATCGTACATGACTTTCTGTCCATATCGATTGGTATAAGTTCTACCATTTGAGTACGCATTCCAAGCCTGTTGCTCAGTGATGTCCTTGTCTTCTAATGCCTCCCAAAAGTGATCAGTCGTCCGAACTCCGTTTTGCCTAAACGGCCCCTTTGAGTTACGGCCTCCCGCCATCAGCATCGCCGTCGCCTGGCCAGCTTCTGCTGCACCGTATACTCCTACCGCAGCCCCGTGACCTGCGATGGCCAGCCCTTCTACTATTGCAGGAGCGCCAGCGAGGCAGAGCACGCCAGTAGCACATGCGGCGACACCTCCTCCTGCTATGGTACTGCCACCACCGACTTCGCCCACACCTTGTGCCATTGCCGCCATACCTCCAACTACACGACCAGCGTTAAACGCGTTGGAGTCAATGGCCAAGGCCTCGAATTGCTGCATGGCGGGTGGAGCTACTAGCGGACCAAGCGCTTGAAGATTTGCATGTGTCCACCCGTACGCGATTCCAAAGAGATAGGACAATGCATCAATTCCATCATGCCCAGACGGGTCGATGAAACGGATCGGGTTATTGTTCGAGTAGGTGTACCGATTTAGGGATTGGGGGTTGCCAGGCTCTGGTATGATCGTGTCGGGTTGCGTCCACCGGTTAAGATAAGATCACTATCATCTGACGTTGTATTAGCACCAGCCATCGCACGGTCCTTCCACCGGCCGGGCCGCGCCAGCGGCGTTAACCCACCCCGCCGCCCCCTTTCCTTGCAACCTGGCGATTCTTTTTGTAACATGGGGGGCGTAGACCCGTTCCGCCGCGAACACCTTCCACCGCCATTCGTCTCGGCCCGACCGCGGCCGAGGTCAAACTTACTAGCAGAGAGGTGAATATCATGGGTGACGAAAGCAAGTGTCCGGTCCATCTTCCCGTTGCCGGCCGCGGCACCTCCAACCGCGACTGGTGGCCCAACCAGCTCAACCTGGGCATCCTCCACCAGCACGCCCCAGCCGCCAACCCGCTGGGGGCCGAATTCAACTATGCCGAGCAGTTCAAGCAACTCGACCTGGCCGCCGTCAAGCGTGACCTGGCCGCCCTCATGACCGCCTCGCAGGCTTGGTGGCCCGCCGACTGGGGCCACTACGGCGGCCTGTTCGTCCGCATGGCCTGGCACAGCGCCGGCACCTACCGCATCGCCGACGGCCGCGGCGGCGGCAGCACCGGCGGCCAGCGCTTCGCCCCTCTCAATAGCTGGCCCGACAACGGCAACCTCGACAAAGCCCGCCGCCTGCTCTGGCCCATCAAGCAGAAGTACGGCAACAAGCTCTCCTGGGCCGACCTGCTGATCCTGGCCGGCAACGTCGCGCTCGAGTCCATGGGTTTCAAGACCTTCGGCTTCGGCGGCGGCCGCGTTGACATCTGGCAGCCCGAAGACGACATCTACTGGGGCAGTGAAGACACCTGGCTCGGCGACCAGCGCTACAGCGGCGACCGCGAACTGGCTAACCCGCTGGCCGCCGTGCAGATGGGCCTGATCTACGTCAACCCCGAAGGCCCCAACGGCAAGCCCGACCCCGTGGCCTCCGGCCGCGACATCCGCGAGACTTTCGGCCGCATGGCGATGAACGACGCCGAGACCGTGGCGCTGGTTGCGGGCGGCCACACCTTCGGCAAGGCCCACGGCGCGGGCGACCCCCAGCTGGTCGGCCCCGCGCCGGAGAGCGCCCCGCTCGAAGCCCAGGGCCTGGGCTGGATCAACCGCTACGGCAACGGCAAGGGCGTTTACACCACCACCAGCGGCGTCGAAGGCGCCTGGAAGCCCAACCCCACCACCTGGGACAACGGCTATTTCGACATCCTCTTCCGCTATGAGTGGCAGCTGACCAAAAGCCCGGCCGGCGCGCAGCAGTGGGTGGCTAAGAACCCCCGCCCCGAAGACATGATCCCCGACGCGCACGACCCGGCGGTGAAGCATGCGCCGATGATGACCACCGCCGATCTGGCGCTGCGCATGGACCCCATCTACGAGCCGATCTCGCGTCGCTATCATCAAGACCCGGCCTTGTTCGCCGACGCCTTCGCCCGCGCCTGGTTTAAGCTCACCCACCGCGACATGGGCCCCAAGGCGCGCTACCTGGGCGCCGAAGTGCCCGCCGAAGACCTGATCTGGCAAGACCCCATCCCGGCCATCACCCACCCGCTGATTGACGCCGCCGATATCGCCGCCCTCAAGGCCAAAATCCTGGCCTCCGGCCTGACCATCGCCGAGTTGGTGAGCACGGCCTGGGCCTCGGCCTCCACCTACCGCAACTCCGACAAGCGCGGCGGCGCCAACGGCGCGCGCCTCCGCCTCGCCCCGCAGAAGGACTGGGAAGTGAACCAGCCCGCCCAACTCGCCCGGGCGCTGGCCGCGCTGGAAGGCGTTCAGCAAGCCTTCAACACCGCGCAGACCGGCGGCAAGCGCGTCTCGCTGGCCGACCTGATCGTGCTGGGCGGCTGCGCGGCCGTCGAAGCCGCGGCCAGGGCCGCCGGCCACACCGTGACCGTGCCCTTCACCCCCGGCCGCGCCGACGCCGCCGCCGAACAGACCGACGCCGAGTCGTTCGCCGTGCTCGAGCCGGTGGCCGACGGCTTCCGCAACTACCTGAAGACCACGTTCAGCGTCTCGGCGGAGGAACTGCTGGTGGATCGCGCCCAACTGCTGACCCTCAGCGCGCCCGAGCTGACCGTCCTCATCGGCGGCCTGCGCGTGCTGGGCGCCAACGTTGGCGGATCGGCACACGGCGTCTTCACCCAGCGCCCCGGCGTCCTCACCAACGACTTCTTCGTCAACCTGCTCGACATGCGCACCCAGTGGGCGCCCGCCGCCGCCGGCACCTTCGTCGGCAGCGACCGCGCGACCGGCGCGCAGAAGTGGACCGGCACACGCGTGGACCTGGTCTTCGGCTCGAACTCCGTCCTCCGCGCCGTGGCCGAAGTTTACGCCCAAGACGACGCTCAGGCCAAGTTTGTCCACGACTTCATCGCCGCCTGGAACAAGGTGATGAACCTCGACCGCTTCGACCTGGCCTAGGCCGAGCGGCCGCCTGCCTAAACCAAGAGCAGGAGCATGGGCTGCCGTGCTCCTGCTCTTGTGGGCGGTTTTGCCGGCCACAGCCAAGGAGGCCTCTTGCCCGCCCTGCGCATTGACGCTCACCAGCACTTCTGGAACCTCAACAAGGTCGCCTATCCCTGGCTCACGCCCGACCAGGGCGCGCTCTACGCCAACTACGAGCCGCGCCACCTCGACCCGCTGCGCCGCGCCGCCGGCATTGACCTGACCCTCCTGGTGCAGGCCATGAACTCGCTGGAAGACACCGTCGCCATGCTGACCCAGGCCGAAGACTACCCCTGGATCGGCGGCGTGATGGGCTGGGTCCCGCTCGACGACCCGGCCGGCGCGCGCCTGGCCCTGGCGCGCTTCCGCCATCACCCCAAGTTCCGCGGCGTGCGCCACCTGCTGCACCTGGAAAACGACCCGGCCTGGATTCTGCGCTCGGCCGTGCGCAAGAACCTGCGCCTGCTGGCCGAGTTTGGCCTGAGCTTCGACTTCAGCGCCGTCTATCCCCACCACCTTCAGCATGTGCCCGCCGTGGCCCAGGCCCTGCCCGAACTGACCATCATCCTTGACCACCTGGGCGCACCGCCCATCAAGACACACGAGTTGGGCGCCTGGGCCGACCAACTGGCCGCCGCCGCGCGCTGCCCCAACGTCTACGCCAAGCTTTCCGGCCTGGTCACCTGCGCCGACCACCAGCAGTGGACCGTGGCCGACCTGGTGCCCTACGTGGACTTCGCGCTGGAGCACTTCGGCGCCGACCGCCTCATGTTCGGCAGCGATTGGCCGGTGTGCACCCTGGCCGCCGACTATGCCATGACCCTCGCTGCGCTCCAGCAGGCGCTGGCCCCGCGCACCGAAGCCGAACGCGAGGCCGTCTTCGGCGGCACGGCCGCCCGCGTTTACCGGCTGGCCGCGCCCGTCCCCTAACCCGCCCCGATCCCCTTGGGAGGTTTCACCATGCGCCGCTTTGGACAAGTGCTGGGTATCGCCACCGAGAACATCCCCGAATACACCCGCCTGCACGCTGCCGTCTGGCCCAGCGTGCTCGCGATGATCACCGCCTGCCACATTCGCAACTACACCATCTTCGTCAAAGACAATCTGCTCTTTGCCTACTTCGAGTATCACGGCGACGACTTCGCCGCCGACATGGCGAAGATGGCCGCTGACCCGCAGACGCAAGCCTGGTGGGCCATCAACAACCCGCTGCAAAGCCCGCTGCCCACCCGCGCCGCAGGCGAGTGGTGGGCCAACATGCGAGAGATCTTCCACACCGACTGAAAACGGACCGCCGCGAATCGCTCTGCGCAAGCCGGCCCGCTTGTTGGCCTCCCCCCAAGCGGCCCGCGCCGTTCCCTGCCAACCTCGCGCTTGCAGCCCTCCGGCCCCACGGCCTATAATTCGGCCCTCCCCTTGCCAGGCCGCAGGGGGTTATTTGTAGCCTGCCACAGGAGTTCTTACCATGGACGCGCGCGCTGCCCTCACCGCCCTGGGCGTCACTGACCAAACGCTTAGCCCTGACGAAAAGACCTGCCTCGATCAGAACGGCTATCTGCCCCTGCCCAACATTCTCAGCGCCGAGCAGGTCGCCTACCTCGGCCGGCGCACCGACGAACTGGCCGCCCTCGAAGGCGCCGACGCCGGCAAGGAAGTCCACCAGGAGGCCGGCACCACCCGCCTGAGCGACCTGGTAAACAAAGACCCCGTCTTCGAGGTCTGCTTCACCCACCCGCGCGTACTGGCCGCCATCAGCCACGTGCTCCGCGGCGACCTCAAGCTCTCGTCCCTCAACTACCGCGCCGCGCTGCCCGGTTCCGGCCTGCAAGGCCTGCACGCCGACTGGGGCGGGGCCGTCGCGCCCGGCGATTACTATGTCTGCAACTCTATTTGGCTGCTAGATGACTTCACCGCCTTCAACGGCGCCACCCGCGTTGTGCCCGGCTCCAACCGCAGCGGCCAACTGCCCAAAGACGTCATGCCCGACCCGGCCCAGCCGCACCCCAGCGAGGTCATCCTCACCGCGCCCGCCGGCACGGTCGTCATCTTCAACTCGCACACCTGGCACGGCGGCACGCTCAACCGCACCGACCGGCCCCGCCGCGGCCTGCACTCCTACTTCACGCGGCGCGATCAGCCGCAACAGCTTGACCAGAAAGCCTACCTGCGGCCCGAAACCTATGCGCGCCTCAGCCCCGCCGCGCGCTTCATCCTGGATGTCTAGCCGCGGGGCCGCCGCCCGCCCGATCAAATACGCCACCGTCATCCAGTCTGTCCGTGAGCTGAACCTCCTCGGCACGGCCGACTATGGCTTCTGGGCGGCGCACCTGGCGGGCACGGGCCTGGCCCCGCTGCGCGTAGACGGCGCGGCCGCGCTCTCCTTGGGCGCCACCGACCTGACCTGGGCGGGCCGGCGCTTCAACGAGAGCATCATCGCCCTCAGCGTGGCGCGGGCCGCCGCGCCCGAGACGCCCGCCGGCGTCTATCTCGTCCACGCCTTCAACTCGCGCCGCGCGCTGGCCTTCATGGAGCGCCTGCTCTTCCGCACCCCCTACTACCTGGCCGCCATCGAGCTGCCCAACCCGCCGCCCGCCCGCTGGGCCGTACGCGACCCAGCCGGGGGCGAGCTGCTGGCCGCGGCCGGGTCGGCCGTTCGCCCGGTGGCCGCCACCAACGAGGCCTGGGAAGGCGTGATCCACCTGCCGCGCCGCGTGGCCGCGCCTCAGGGCCTGGGCGATTACTTCTACGCGCGGCTGGCCGGCCCCGGCGAGCGCTACGACTTCTTGCCCGCCGCCGACACCTTCCGGGCGACCCCCAGCGCTGCCAGCCCTGCCCTCGGCTGGCTGCGCGCCTCGGGCTTCACTCCGCGTGAGTGGCGCTATCGTCTCGCCGCCACGCACGCCAAGTCGGCCTCCTTTCGCCAGCCGCCGCCGGAGTAGGGTGCTAGAATCCAACCGCGGCCAGTGTTGATCCGCGCGATCGCCGCGATCGCTGCCATTGCCAGAAGGAGGTTGTTCGATGATGGAAGCCATTCTGCCCGGCTCGCCAGAGCCGGCCGGCCCGGCGCCCAACCCGCAGCACCTGCAGCTCACGCCGCTGGCGCAGCCCGGCCCCATGACCGAGATGGAGCGCTTCATGTTCGAGGCCTGGGGCTACCTGCTGATCCCCGACCTGCTCAGCGAGGCGGAGTGCGACGAGGTGCTGGCCGCCGCCAAACGCCTGCACGGCAACCAGCCGGCCGAGAAGTTCAAACAGATCGGCCGCGGCTTCGAGACCGAGCCGGCCATTGAGCGCCTGATGGATCACCCGGCCGTGCTGCCCAAGGTGCGCGCCCTCTACGGCGACCGCTTTGTGCTCCAGGCCGCCTGGTGCACCGTCATGCCCGCCCACGGCGAGCGCAGCTCCTGGCACCAGGACGGCTCCAGCATGTACGAGTTCCGCGATGTCGCCTACCCGCTGCCGCTGCTGCAACTGCGCGTCAGCTTCAACCTCACCGACCAGTCGGCGCCGGACATGGGGAACATGGTCATGATCCCCGGCAGCCACCGCAGCCCGGTGCCGCTGCCCAAAGACGTCCGCAAGCAGGTCTGGGCCAGCCCCATCCAGCACGTCATTTGCGCCAAGCGTGGCTCGGTGCTCATGTTCCACAACGGTGTCTGGCACTCCCCCATGCCCAGCCGGCTCGACTACGACCGCTACAACATGCACTTTATCTACAGCCCGCCGTGGCTGCGCCGCTCCGACCGCGAGGCCAGCGACCCGGCCTGGCTGGCGCGCACCACGCCGCTGCGCCGCGCCCTGGCCGGCGACTACGAGCGGCCCGATGCGCCCTTCGGCGGCGGCGCGCCGCCCATCCCGTTCGACAACTAGGCGCGCCTCGGTCTGTGGCCGCAGCGGCCCGCTGATGGGGTGAGCCTATCAGCGGGCCTTTTTTCTAGCCCAGCCCGCGCCTCACCAGGCCGGGCCAGAAGCGTTTATAATCACAGGTGTCTGGCAACCCACTATTCCCGATGGAAACTCACCCCAATCCCATGCCCTCCGATATGGCCGCCCTCGTCGAGATCGAGCAGCGCATCTTGTGGCTCTCGACCCTCATCGTCCACCACGCCAACCACGTGCGCCCCAACCCCGACGGAGTGAAGGTCGGCGGCCACCAGGCCTCTTCGGCCTCGGTCGCCTCCATCCTCACCGCGCTCTACTTCGGCTTCCTCAAGGCCGGCGACCGCATCTCCATCAAGCCGCACGCCTCGCCCGCCTTTCACGCCATTCAATACCTGCTCGGCCGCCTGCCGGATAAAGAGATCCTCACGCAGTTGCGCGAGTTCGGCGGCCTGCAAGCCTACCCCAGCCGCACCAAAGATCACGACCCGGTAGATTTCTCCACCGGCTCGGTCGGCTTTGGCGCGGTGGCCCCAGCCTTCGCCGCCCTCACCAACGACTACCTGCTCTCGCGCCGCGCCCCCGGCGCGCAGCCGCGCCGCTTCATCGCCCTGGTGGGCGACGCTGAGCTAGACGAGGGCAACGTCTGGGAAGCGCTGCTCGACGAGTCGCTCTCCGGCCTGAGCAACGTGTTGTGGATCGTGGACCTCAACCGCCAGAGCCTCGACCGCGTGGTGCCCGGCATCCGCGTCAGCCGTTTGCGCAAACTCTTCTCTGAGATCGGCTGGCGCGTGCTGGAGGTGAAGTACGGCCGGCGCTTGCAGGCGGCTTTTGCCCGCCCGGGCGGCGAGGCCCTGCGCCGCCGCATTGACGACATGTCGAACGAGCAATACCAGGCCCTCATCCGCCTGCCGGGGGCCGAGCTGCGCGAACAACTGCTGCAGGTCGAGAAGAAGAAGGACGCCCAGAACATTCAGAAGGCGCTGGCCGAGGTCTCCGACGCCGAACTGCCGAGCGTCATCGCCGACCTGGGCGGCCACGACCTGGAGGAGTTGCAAGCCGCGCTCCACGAGTTCGATCAGCACCCCGAGCGGCCGACCGTGCTCTTCGCCTACACCATCAAGGGCTGGCGGCTGCCCTTCGCCGGGCACCCGCTTAACCACGCCATGCTGCTGAGCACCGAGCAGGTGGAAGCGCTGCAAGCCCAGTGGGGCGTGCCGCCCGGCCACGAGTGGGATCGCTTCGCGCCCGACTCGCCCGCGGGCCGCTTGTGCGCGGCGGCGGCCGCCCGCCTGGGCCAACCCGAGCCGCGGGTGCCCAGCGTCAGCGCGCCGGAAATCCCCGCCAGCGTGGCGGCCCCCTTCCCCGCCCACACCAGCACGCAGGATATGTTTGGCCGCATCCTCACGCGCCTGGCCGACCACCCGGCGGTGCGCGAGCACATCGTCACCACCTCGCCGGATGTGTCCATCTCCACCAGCCTGGCGGGCTGGATCAACAAGACCGGCGTCTACGCGCCCAACGAGCGCGTGGATTACGAGACCGAAACGCAGCGCCTCATGCGCTGGAGCCAGCGGCCCTCCGGCCAGCACATCGAGCTGGGCATCTCCGAGATGAACCTGTTCTCGCTGCTGGGCATGTTGGGCCTGTCGGCCGAGTTGTGCGGGCAGGTGCTCGTGCCCATTGGCACGGTCTACGACCCGTTCATCTGCCGCGGCCTCGACGCGCTGATCTACGGCCTGTATTCCGGCAGCAAGTTCATCTTCGCCGGCACGCCCTCGGGCATCACGCTCTCGCGCGAGGGTGGCGCGCACCAATCCACCGTGACGCCCTCGCTCGGCGCGGAACTGCCGCAGTTGCAGACCTACGAGCCGGCCTACGGCCAGGAGCTGGAGTGGATTTTGCTCGACGCCATCGCCGGCTGCTTCGACCGCGCCCAGGGCCTCTCCACCTACCTGCGCCTGACCACGCGCCCGCTCGACCAGGCCCCCTTCAAGGCGGCGCTGGCGCGCGAGGGCGAGGCCGCGCTGCGCGCCCGGGTGCTGGCCGGCGGCTACCGCTTGCTGGCCGAGGCCCCCGCCGGCGACCCGCCGGTGCTGCTGGCCGCCGCCGGCGCGGTGATGCCCGAGGCGCTGGCCGCCGCCGCGTATCTGCGCGAGGAAGGCGTGGCCGCCCAGGTGCTCAACCTGACCAGCCCGCGCCGCCTGTTCGAGACCTGGCGCGCGGCCGGCAGCGCCTCCACCAATGGCGACGGCGCGGCGCTGGCCGCCCTCCTCCCGCCGCACGAGCGGCGCGCCCCCATCGTCACCATCCAAGACGGCGCCTCGCACAGCCTGGCCTGGCTGGGCAGCATCTACGGCGCGCCCGTCACGGCGCTGGGCGTGGACGCCTTCGGGCAGGCCGGCTCGCGCGCCGACCTGTACCAGAAGTTCCACCTCGACACGCTGAGCATCGTCGAGGCCGCCTTCGCCGCCGTGGACCGCGCGGAGGCGGAGGTTGGAGGTCGGAGGTAAGAGGTCAGAGGGGGACTGAAGGGACTCGGGGGACTCAGGGGAACTAGCCGTGGAAACGACACCGGCCCGTCAGCAGCGTCGCTGGCGAGCCGGTTTGTTATGGTAGGCAAGTTGTCTTGGTACTCCCCACGTCACTTGAACACGGGTCTCGACGAGGAAATCACTGGCGTGCCGCGTGAACCAGAAGGTCCACCAGCGGGCTATGACCGGCACGACAGGGCATCGAGTGGCAATGACCGCCATGCACGCGCGGAGCCTATTGGAGGTAGTGATACGAAGCTCAATCTTCCCCTATGTCGCGTTTTTCAGGTGAGTTAATCGCCTGTGTCTTTCTGGAGGCGCGGCCAACAACTTGGCCTGCATTTCACAGTATCAAGCGCCTGGCTGGAGTGTTACGCCAAACTCTGGCTCGTGGCTAGTTCGGCGACAACTCCTTCCCATCCGAATCCAATGCAATCATGTCCACGATACTAACTGTTGAGCCGAGGCGTTGTGCAATGAACAGCCCGGAATCTACCGACACGGTCTGCTGAAATCTATCAGACCATATCAAATGAACTTGCACGGCCAGTGAGCTCAATACACGTCCGCCGACGATTTGGTTTCCCTCTACTGTGGAATAGACCGATGGCCCAAAAACGCTATCAGTGCTGGCATCTGCACATGTCCGTTGCTTTGTGAAAGCGCCGGGCTCCTGGAAAAACCGACGCACATTTTCCCGCGTAACGAAGATCATGTCGATGCAAATCTGTTGCTGCAATTCTTGCTCCGAGTAAGCGCCGACAATGACCATACCACCTTCCACTTGGATGAGTTGGGTATTCTGATAGTCAAGTGGCGAGAAGCTCTCGTCGGGGAAAGTCATGGTGCTTGGAACGGCCAAACCACGTGCATCCAACCCAACGGTCCAAGCCAGCTCGGCCGGCTCCTGTCGCACGAAGAAATACGCCCCATTTGTTATTGGGCTGACAGACAACGCGCCATCTGCCCACGTGGCCTGCACGGTCTGGATCTCCGAAACGTTGATCATACTTCCAGCAGCGTAGACACCGCGATAGTTCAGCGCGACAATTGCATTTGGCCGTGCGTTTTGCTGCTCCATGATCATGCCACCGCTTGTGGCTAAGTTAAACAGGCCTGACAGCCACCGATGAGTAATGACCATGATTTGATAGCGTTCAACCACGTAAGTCTCAGTAATGCCAGTTTGGGCTTCGTACCATTGAGTGTAGACAACGAAAACGATTTGTGCGTTGGCATGGGCATAGACATGTGTAACGCGCACATTCCCCTGATTCACGATCTGCTGCCCTGACCTTAATTGCCGCTCTAGTTGGCTCGTTACGAATTCAACTGCCTGCGATTCCGACGGGCGATATGGAAGAAAGATCTCGCCCACCAGAATCGTCGCAAAAATTGTTCCCAAGACGGCGGGTAGTATGGCTAGTTGGTATATGCGGCGATGTGAACGAAGCCTTGTAACCAACAGTAGATCTCCTCCAATGCCGGAATTCACGGTATGACCTGAGCCTCGGCATCATACAGAAGTGGTTCTGGATTGAGGGGCGGCAGGAAGGACACCCGCCGCCCTTCAGGCCCAGGATTTACCGATGCCGGATCACTTACAAGCGAAGCACCACCTAACTAATACTACCAGTTGCAGAGCAGGAACCATTGCCGCCAAGTGTATAGAAGATGTCGTAGAACTTCTGCGCGAACCACAGGGAAAACCTCAATTCGAGTCCTGTCCACGCGCCTACGGTCGATCCACCCGACGAGCTTGAACCTGACCCCGAGAACCCATACCTATACCAGGGATAGTAAACATAGGTGTAAGACTCGGCGGTACCATCCCTCCATGCCGTCGTACCATCATAATGCCACGAGGCCTTGCTTGTGTGGTTGGCATTGGCACCATTCAGAACGCCGAAGCAATCTGCCCAGGTCATGACTGCAGCTGGCCTGGCCAACCCAGCTGCCTTGAGGTCACCCATTGGGGCGCTGTTCGTGTTGACGAGCGTAAACGACACTGTTGTGTAGCCCATTGTGACCGTGCCATCGCAATCCACGGTTCTTGCCAGCGCCCTGACATCCTGAGTTACTGATGCGCCACGCTCCGCGTTGAGCGAAATGCGGACTGGCGAAAGCAATTCGGTAGTTGGTTCCGTGCAAGTTGGAGGGGCGACGTTCGGGATGGTCAAGCTTTGGGCAGCGACAGGATGCGCCGATGCCATCAGCATGATACTGACCACGAAGCAAATCGAGGCAAATTTATAGGCCAATACTTTGGATGCCGACATTTCCCTTGCTCCTTTGGTTGACTGTGTGAGCAGAGCAAACCACGAGCCGTACAGCAACAGTGGAGTGCTGATGCCGTACGTGCTGAAGTGCAGTGTAAGGGGTACCTTCAATTAGATGCGGGCATGCCCCAACAGGTTCTCCGCCGATTAACCACCGGCTGGAGCCACGCAATTGACTACAATTGTGGCAGACTCATTTGTCTTAAGAGCACTATTGTGATTTAGGTATACATGCTATCCCCCTTCTTGTAACGACTACGCTGAGATCGAAGTTTGCCGAGTTGAGATGACAGTCGGGCGACTGTTAATTCGATCTACAAGTCACAATAGCACTATACATGTCGCGAGGCAAGCATGACTGTACCAATGTACTAGGGTGGCACGTGGCATAAAACTAAGTCCAGATGAATTGGACCTTGCGTATTATTTTGATCGGACCTGGCACATTGCTTGACATGACGCTGCTGTGGAGGCGACTACCCTAACGAAACATGGTGCGGCAGTACTCAGTTCTAGCGATCCAGATTGCTCGAAACCCGCGCCAATGAGGTTATGGTACCGTATAACGTGCAGCAAAACTGACAGCTGACCGAACGCATGTTTGTACTCTAGAATGCGAACAGCACGACCAAAGAATAGTGATATCAAAGAGAGTTGGATGGTGGCCCCAGCACGCGCGCCCCGCGTAAGCGCGCTCAGTTGAACATCCACCGCTCGTAACCCACCACGCCGCTGACTTCAGGAACTTCCATTATGCGAGCGAGGCCGGTCAGTGTCACTGACCGGCCCATCGTTTTATAGACTTCCTGGGCTTTTACCCTCGTAGCCGCAAATACGTCGCGTACGCCGCCGCCCAGCGCGCGTCGGGCCGCGGGTCGAACGTTTCCAGCGGGAACGCTTGGCGGATGAGCGCGCGGCCCTCGGCCAACGCGCCCAGCCGCCCGACCGCCAGCGCCTGCACCAGCACGTTGCCCAGCGCGGTGGCCTCCACCGGCCCGGCCAGCACCTGTCGCCCGGTGGCGTCGGCGGTGAACTGGTTGAGCAGCGCGTTGCGCGCGCCGCCGCCGATGACGTGGATGACGGCGTGCCCCCGGCCCGTGAGCTCGTCCAGCCGCTCGGCCACCCAGCGATACTCCAGCGCCAGGCTCTCCAGCGCGCAGCGGATGACCGCCCCCGGCGTCACCGGCACGCTCTGCGCCGTGGCCTCGCAGAAGGCGCGCAGCCGCGCCGGCATGTCGCCCATTGCCAAGAAGCGCTCATCGCTGGGCGCTACCACGCTCTGGAAGGCGGGCGCGCCCTCGGCCAGTGCCATCAACTCGGCGTAGTCATAGAGGTGGCCCTGCGCCGCCCACGTCCGGCGGCACTCCTGCACCAGCCACAGCCCCATGATGTTCTTCAGCAGCCGGAACGTGCCGCCGACGCCGCCCTCGTTGGTGAAGTTGTATTTCAGGCTCAGGTCGTTGATCACCGGGGCGCGCACTTCCACGCCCATCAGCGACCACGTGCCCGAGCTGAGGTAGATGGCCGGCGCGTCGCCCAGCGGCGTGGCCGCTACCGCCGACCCGGTGTCGTGCGTGGCGGGCGCGATCACCGGCGTGTTTGCCAGGCCCAACTCGGCGGCCAGCGCCGGGCCAAGCGGCCCCAGCACCGTGCCGGGCGGGATGATCGGCCCGCCGAAGATGCGGCGCGGCAGCTCCAGCCGGTCGAGCAGCTCCCAGGCCCAGTCGCCGGTCGCCGGGTTCAGGCACTGCGTGGTCGTCGCGTTGGAGAACTCGTTGGCCTGTTCGCCCGACAGCCAGTAATGAAACAGGTCGGGTATGGTCAGCAGGCGCGTCGCGGCCTCCAGCACCGGCGAGCCTTGCCGCGCCAGCGCCAGCAGTTGGTAGAGCGTGTTGATCGGCATGAACTGAATGCCGGTCTGCGCGAAGATTTCGGCGGCCGGCACGCGGCGCGTGGCCGCGGCCACCATGCCCTCGGTGCGGCGGTCGCGGTAGTGCACCGGGTTGGCCAGCAGCCCGCCGTCGCGCCCCAGCAGCCCGAAGTCTAGCCCCCAGGTGTCCACGCCCAGCCCGGCCAGCGGGCCGCCGGCCGCGTGCGCCGCCAGCCCCAGCCCCTGGCGCATGTCGCCCCACAGCCGCAGCACGTCCCAGTGCAGCGTGTCGCCCACCAGCACGGGCACATTGGCGAAGCGGTGCACCTCGCTGAGGCTGAGCGCGTCTGTCGCGCTCAACTCAGCGACCATCACGCGCCCGCTCTCGGCGCCCAGGTCTACCGCGGCGAAGTTCAGCGTGGCCGTCACAGCCTAGGCCTCAGGCCAGGTAGAAGTACGGCTCCAGCGTTTCCATCATCTGGTCGGCGTGGGTGCCGGGCACGCCCTCAAAGAACGGGGCCATGAACTCCTGCCATTTCTCGTTGATCGGCTCCCGGCCCATGTTGGCGATGGCCTGCTCGAACGTCTCGACCACTTCCACGTAGCCAAACACCAGCCCGTCGGGGCGGATGAACAGGCTGTAGTTGTGCCAGCCCGCCCGCGACAGCGCCGCCTGCATCTCCGGCCAGACGTTCTCATGGTGCCGCTTGTACTCCGCCACGTGCTCGGGTTTCACTTTGAGCATAAAGCCGACGCGCTGCATGTGCCTGCCTCCTGATAGAGGGTTGGAGCAACTTTAAGTTGATTACGCCCGGAGGTTCTGAACGGCCTCCAGGCAGGCCGCACGTCCCGCCGAAAACGTAATCAAGTTAAACTTGATTACGCCGTCGGTCATGGTGCCTCGGC
>JADZEK010000022.1 GCA_020850595.1 Anaerolineales bacterium | reverse complement strand
TCTGTACGGTGCCGAAGGGGTCGTCGCTGTACCATCCGTGGGTCTGCCAGTAATCGGTGGCCCACCAGTTGGCCAGCGAGGCCCAACGGTAGGTCGGATTGCCGGCAAACTGGCGGTGCTCCCGGTTTCCGTCGAGCAGGTTGTAGCCCGTCGCGTAAAAGGTTGCCTTGATATCTTTCTCACCGAACATCGCCGCCAGGTTGTCGGTTCCCTGCCGCATCCGCAATCCGCGCTCCGTGGCATAGGCCAGGTCGTGCGTGGTCAGCCCGCGGGAATGCACGAGCCCGCCCATGGCCGTCTCCCAGTCGAAGGAAAAGGCCAGGGCGGCCACCGCGCCATCGGGCAGGGGCTCGACCCGTGGTCCGACTTCCTCCAGAGAGGCCTCGTCGACGGCGACCTCCGCCCCCTCCTGTTGCACCGTGAGCTGCAGGCCGGTGGCGTCGAGCGGGGCCGCGAACTCCGCGCGCAGGGGCTGCCAGGTCGCATCGATCTGCACTGGCGGGCTCGCACCCTGTCCCACGACGCGATGCGTGTCGTCCTGAAAGGCCCAGAGCAGCCGCACGGTTCCCGAGCCCCGGACGGAGATTCCGGCGCGATAGAGACGTGTGCCCCAGGCCTGCACCAGCGGCCCCGTGAGGCTGGCCGCTCCTGGACCCAGGGCCAGGCCACGTCCCCGCAACCCCGGGGCCGAACGCACGGGGCCCCGGACGTCCCAGCCCGGCGCCGGGTTCTTCGCGGTCCCTGTCCTCTCAAACGCCGGATTGGCGAGCAGGTTGCCGCGTCCCGTGTTCGCGGCCTCGGCGCTGGCAAAGATTTCAGGGGTCGGAAAGCGGGCCGGAAGACCGGCCATGGTGGCCAGCGCCACCCCCGCCACGAGCAGGGAAGAGACCAGCCGGCGGCGCCGGCCGTGCCACCGGGGAGCGGCGAGCACCGAGAGGGCGCCCAGGATGAGCACGCCGGCGGTTAGTCCGGCCAACGGTCCCGCGGGCAACGCCAACCCGGATGGTGCCATCGTGGTGATGGTCATGGCCAGGGCAGCCAGGCAGCCCGCGACGGGAAGCGCCAGCCCGAGGAAGCGAAACGGACCGCTCTGGCCGAAGAGCGCGTGCGCTGTCATTGCCGCCAGGATCAGGGCGCCTGGTAGGGCCAGCCCTGCCACGCCGCTGTACGAGAGTGGCGGGCCCGACCAGCGGCTGCTGGCGGCCAGCAGCAGCGGAACCGCGCTGCCCGAGAGCAGCAGCCAGACCGCGACCGGCTGCCGGCGGAGCCGCGGCCTGGCCCCGGCCAGGGCCAGCACCGTCAAGAGGGTGGCGGCGACGGCCGCGCCGGGCCCCGCGAACATCACGCCCAGCCCGGGCAGAGGAGAGTTAAGGTAGGTGGCGCTCAGGCTACGGGCCCAGATCAGGTAGTAGCTCGACTGAAACGTGAACCGCCAGGGCGCTCCGAGCGCGATCGTGTTGTAGCCCAGTTGGACCAGCAGTGCCAGCGTCCAGCCCGCTGGGAGAACCAGGGCTCGCCATCGCGGCCGGCCCGCGACCCGGGCCGCCACCAACGCGAAGGGGATGACAAGCACGGCCAGGGCCGGCTCCAGCAAGACCAGTCCCCCCACCGCCAGGCCGGCGAACAACATGGCCTCCACGGCCCGCTCGGGCCGGTGGCGGGTCTGTATCACCAGGCCCGTCGCCAGTAGCAAGAGCGCGGCCGCGGGCGTCTGCACGTCGAAGGAGCGCGCGGCGGTGACGAACGGCGGCGCCAGCGCCAGGGTGGCCGCGGCCAGGCCGGCCAGCCAGCGAGGCAGTTGCAGCAGGCGCGCCACCCAGTAGGTGGCCAGAACTGCCGCGGCCGCGGCCAGCGCCGGCAGCAAGAGGGCCCAGTTCTGAGCCGCCAACGGTCCAGACTGGGCCCCGGTGACCACGCGGCCAGCGGTCAGGAAGGGCAGCGCCACCACGGCCAGCCCGGGGGGACGGTCGCTGAAGAAGTGGCCGTTGGCATAGGCCAGTGCCACCCCCGCCTCGGGCCGCGATGGAAACGGCTCCGGCGGGATGGCCTGGGTCAGGTAGCGATCGATCAGCGGGCTACCCGTCTCCAGCAGGCTGGTGGCCAGGGCGAGGTGACTCCGCGCCGGCGGGGTTGGCAGCGGAGCCGGGGCCAGCGCGTAGCCAACGGCGAGCAGATAGAGGATGACCCACGGGAGCCAGCGCACCCGGCTCACGCTCCGGGTCGAGGGGACGGCTGAAGACGGCATCACGCTCCCGCTCGGAGATTGCGGCTTTGACAGGGTGTATGTATCGTATCGCGGGCGACCTGTCAAACGTGGGGACGGTCCGACGCCCGCCGGGTCGCCCCCGCATGCTATGATGAGGCCCGAATCGCGCTGGCCAATGGGCGCGGGCGGACGTCGAGCGAGGACCTGAGCGCACCGTCCATGCAGAACGCTTTACAGCGGGTGCTATCAGCGGCCGCGGCGGCCCATTTTGGGGTGCGTCTGATCGAGGCCGTGCTGGTCGCCCTGGCCACCCTCCTCATCGCCAGCTTCGTGCGGGCCCGCCTGCGACGCCTGCTGCTGCGAACCCGGGCCGACGTCGGGCTGACCGCCCTGCTCGACAACATCGCCTTCGTGGCCGTGATCGCGTTCGGCGTGCTGATCGTCGCGACCCTGATCCTGGGCACCGCCAGCCTCACCGCGCTGGCGGCGGTCGCGGGGGCGTCGGGGCTGGCGCTGAGCCTGGCGGCGCAGGACATCCTGCGGAACTTCGTGGCCGGCGTCTACCTGCTCCTGGAGCGTCCCTTCCGCATCGGCGACCAGGTGAGCGTGCGCGGGATCGACGGAACCGTGGAGACCATCCAGGTCCGGACCACGGTCCTGAAGACGGCCACCGGTCTGCAGGTGATGGTTCCCAACGCGATCGTCTTTACCGAGGTCGTGACCAACCGCAGCGCCTACAACCTGCAGCGGGGCACCATCCGGGTGGAGGTCAGCGGCGAGCCGTTCGAGGAGATCGGGCAGCGGCTCCTGGACGCGCTCCAGACCGTTAC
>JADZEK010000021.1 GCA_020850595.1 Anaerolineales bacterium | reverse complement strand
GCTGCCAGCCGGTAATCGACCGCCACCAAAGCGCCGTATGAATTGTTTGCATGCCGACCGGTTATGCCAAACAGCCGACACCGACGATACACCAGTTCGACCGCAGTTCAAATTGAGAACTGCTGGTCAGCGCCTATGGTCGCGAAGGGCAGGATTCGGCCCTATTCTCGCCCACCGCCCTCCCCACCGCTCCGTGAGCCGCGCCAGCCCGTACGTCACTATGGTCAGCGCGGTTGTCCACGCCAGCGACCAGACCACGTTTTCCGAGGCGTCATTCAGGTACGCGGCCGCGCTCAGCCACACCACCACCGGCACCAGCAGCCCCACCAGCCCGGCCCCCGCGGCCCACGGGATGAGTAGCGCCATGACCACCCCTACGCTGACCATCCAGCGCAGCAGGCCCACAAACGCCACCTCCAAGACCACCGCGAAGTAGAGCCAGCGCGCCAGCACGTCGGCCGAGGGCAGCCCGCCTCGGCTGCTCAAGGGGATGAGCATTGAACCCGGCCAGGGCAGAGGCGCATACGCCGCGACCAGCGGCAGCGAACCCAGCGCTAGCAGCGTGAACGCCCGGCTGCGGTATAGCGTCGCGTTGACAAAGGCGCTCATCAGCGCCGCATCGGTCAGCGGCGTGGAGCAGACCAGCGCGTACTCCGCGCTGCGCGCATACGTGGCCGTCAGGTTGGCAGCCAAGATGGGCAGGAAGATCAGCAGCGCCAGCGCGAAGCACAGCGCCAGCGCATAAGGCAAAAACGGATCCAGCGGGCCGCCGCGCCCGCTCCAGGCCGCCAGTTGGCCGTACCACACCCACCCGCACACCAGCGCCGCCGCCGCCAGTCCTGCCCGCCCTGACAATCGGCTGCTGCCGCGCTTCAGCCGTGTCAGCAGCGGGTTTGGCTCAGACCGCTTCGCCTTGGCCATGTCTGCCCTCTTCTGCCGCCGGGGGTACAATGCCCCCCATGCTCACCCTCATCAAAAACGTTGCCGTCCTCACCCTTGACCCCGCCGGCACGCTCCTCCCCGACACCAATCTCATTCTCGATGGCAGCCTCATCGAGTCCATCGGCGACGTGCCGCCCGGCCTTCAGCCGGAGGTCGTCATCAACGGCTACAACCACCTGGCCGTCCCCGGCTTCTTCAACGCCCACTGCCACGCCCCCATGACCTTCGAGCGCGGCTGGGCCGAAGACCTGCCCCTCGACCGCTGGTTCAATGAGCGCATCTGGGTCGCTGAGAGCGCCCTCACCAGCGACGACGTCTATTGGGGCGCGGCCCTCGCCGCCTGCGAGATGATCCGCGGCGGCACCGTCGCCTTCAACGATCACTATTTCTACATGGATCGCGTGGCCGAGGTCGTCGAGCAATCTGGCCTCAAGGCCGCGCTCACCTGGTGCCAGTTCGGCCTCGGCCCCGAAAAGGAAGTCGGGGCCGATCTGCCCGGCGCGCTCGCTTTCGTGGACCGCTGGCAGGGTGGGGCGGGCGGCCGCATCCGCACCGTGCTCGGCCCCCACTCGCCCTACGTTTGCCCGCCTGCGTTCCTGCGCGAGATCAGCGCGCTGGCCCGCGAGCACCGCTTGTCCCTGCACATTCATCTGGCCGAGTCGCCCGCCCAGGTCGCCAACTCGCTCGCGGCTCACGGCCTCACCCCCGCCGCGCTCCTGGCCGCCTGTGGCGTGTTCGACGTGCCCTGTGTGGCCGCCCACGCCCTCTACCTCACGCCGGAAGACATTGCGCTCCTCACCGCGCACAACGTCAGTGTTGCGCACTGCCCGGCCACCTACATGAAACTCGCCATGGGCGTCAACGACCTACGCCCGCTGCTGGCCGCCGGTCTCAACGTCGCCCTCGGCACCGACGGCCCCGGCTCCAACAACGACATGGATATGCAGTCCGCCGTCCGCCTCGCTGCCCTGCTGCAAAAGCACCACACCGGCGATGCCGAGACCCTGGCCGGCGACCTGCCGCTGCGCCTCGCCACCGCCAACGGTGCGCGGGCCATGGGCTTTGCCGACTCCGGCGTCCTCGCCCCGGGCCGCCCGGCCGACCTGGTGCTCTTCGACCTCGACCGGCCGCACCTCTACCCGCGCCACAACCTCGTCGCCAACCTCGTCTACGCCGCCAAAACGTCCGACGTCACGCACGTCTTCGTGGATGGCCGGCTCCTCTACGCCAACGGCGAACTGCTCACCCTCGATGAAGCCAAGATCAAAGCCGAAGCCGACCGCCATGCCAAGCATATGGTCAGCCAGTCCCTCCGCATCGTCCGCGAATACAAAGCCTAACCACTCGCTCCCCCCCACTCTCCGCGCAGCCCCCGCCACGATCATTCTCTGAGCCCCCCGAGTCCCTAACCCTCTCTCATCCTCCGCGCCGTGCCTGCCCTCACAGCGCCCTCTCACCTCCCACCTCTCACTTCTCCGCCGTCCTCCGCGCGTCCACTTGCCCCGCTTCCCCCTCTGACCTCCGACCTCTAACCTCCAACCTCCCTACTGTCCAAACATCTCCAGCAGCACCGGATTAATCGCCTCCCATACCGGCAGTTGCACCGACCCGCCGCCCTCGGTCGTGTAAGGCTGCACCATTTCATCCTGGATTACGCGCCGGTCAATGTCGTTCGGGCCGACCAACAGCAGCGTGGGAGTTAGCCGCGCCAGCTCCGGCAGCGTCAGGTCCGTCGTCACCGCCTCCTGCACCGCCGCGATGATCTGCGGCAAAAGGACCCACGCGCTCGGCTGCATCAACCGCGTTATCATGGCCGCAATCACCAACTGCTGCCGCTCGGCCCGCTGAAAGTCTGACGACCCGTGGCGGATGCGGGCGTAGGCCAGCGCCGCCTCGCCGTCCATGTGTTGTTCCCCCGCCGCGAACTCCACCACCCGCGTGCCGTAGTCGTAGGTCGGATACTCATAGTCAATCAGCGCGTTTGGCACATCCAGGTCAATCCCGCCCATCGCGTCCACGATGCGCACGAACCCAATCAAATCCACCCGCACAAAGCCGTCCACGTTCACCCCAAAGTTGCTCCTCACCACCTCCATCGCCGCCGCCGGCCCGCTGCCCGCCTGATCCACCTCCGCGAACACGTGCGCCGAGTTGATCCGCCCCTGGTAACCCTGTGGCAGCTTCACATACAAGTCGCGCGGGATAGACAGCATCCCCACATAGCGCTCCTGCGGATACACCGTCGTCAAGATCATCGTGTCCGTGCGCACAATGTACGTCGTCTCGTCCGGCCGCCGGTCTACCCCCAACAGCAGGATGTTCGTGCGCCCCGGCGGGAACGCGAAGATCAGCGCCGCCGCCAGCAGCGCCAGCCCGAACGCCCCGCCCGCGAGTCCCAGGCAGTAGCCCCACAGGAATTGTCCTATGCGGTTGGCCCGCCGCCGCGCCCCCACCGGTGGGTAATACGTCACCCGCGGCGTATAAGTGGGCGTAGGATAGACCGTGTAGTTGGGCTGCGCCGCCGTCTGGCGCCCGCGCTGGGAACCCCGGTTGTTTCTCATTCCGGCTATTGTAATGCCCCATGGCCGCTTTCCGTTCTACGCGCCTCGTCGCCGCCTGCCCTTCCCCTGAGTCTCTTCAGTCCCCTGAGTCCTCCCTACCTCCGACCTCCACCCTCTGACCTCCATTCCCACCTCCCACCTCTCACTTCCCACTTCTCGCCCATCACTTGCTTGACGTTTCCCTCCTGCGCGGCTAAAATGACTGCCTATTCAGCCGGCGCCGGGCGCAGTTCGGCCTAGGTACAGCGGGCTGATTTTTGTGTCTCGGTGTCCTTGACCTGACGTCATGTTTCAGAACCTGTCCGATAAGCTCCAAACGACCTTCGACAACCTCACCCGTCGCGGGCGGTTGTCCGAAGCCGATGTAGACCTGGCCCTGCGCGAGGTCCGCCTCGCGCTGCTCGAAGCCGACGTCCACTTCTCCGTCGTCAAGAGCTTCCTCGACCGGGTGCGCGCCCGCGCCATCGGCGGCGATGTCTCGCGCGCCCTCAACCCCGGCCAGCAGGTCGTCAAGATCGTCAACGAAGAACTCATCGCCACGCTCGGCGAACCGGGCCGCCTTAACCTCAAAGGCCCTCAGCCGCGCGTCATCATGCTCGTCGGTCTGCAAGGCTCCGGCAAGACCACCACCGCCGCCAAGCTCGCCGGCAAGCTGCGCCAGCAGGGCGAGCGCGTCCTGCTCGTCGCCGCCGACCTCCAGCGCCCGGCCGCCGTCCAGCAGCTTCAGACGCTCGGCGCGGCCATTGACGTGCCGGTCTTCACCGCCGGCTCCAAGCCGCCCGATGTCGCCGCCCAGGCCGTGGCCGCCGGCGAAAAGCAAGGCAAGACCGTCGTCATCCTCGACACCGCCGGCCGCCTGCAAATTGACGACACCCTCATGGATGAGCTGACCGCCATCCGTGACCGCGCCAAGCCCGTCGAAGTGCTGCTCGTCGCCGACGCCATGACCGGCCAGGAAGCCGTGCGCATCGCCGAAGGCTTCCATAAGAAGGTCGGCCTGACCGGCCTGATCCTCACCAAGGTGGATGGCGATGCCCGCGGCGGCGCGGCCATCTCCATGCGCAGCGTCACCGGCGTGCCCATCAAGTTCTTGGGCCTGGGCGAGAAAACTGACGCCCTGGAGAGCTTCGACCCTGGCCGCCTCGCCTCGCGCATCCTCGGCATGGGCGACATCCTGGGCCTCATCGAAAAGGCCGAGGCCAACCTCGACCGCGAAGACGCCCAGGCCGCCGCCGAGAAGCTCGTCTCTGGTTCATTCACGCTGGAAGATTTCCTCACCCAGCTCAAGCAAGTCAAGAAGATGGGGCCGATTGGTCAGTTACTGGGCATGATCCCCGGCTTGTCCGGCCCCAAAATGCAGATAGACGAGCAAGAAGCCGAAAAGCAGTTCCAGCGCACCGAGGCCATCATCAACTCCATGACGCCCCGCGAGCGCCGCAACCCCGATGTCCTCAACGGCAGCCGCAAGCGCCGCGTGGCCGCCGGTTCTGGCACCACCGTCTACGAGGTCAATCAGCTCGTCAAGCAGTTCAAGGACATGCAAAAGATGATGAAGCAGCTCGGGTCGCGCAAAGGCTTCCCGGGCCTGCCGCGCATGCGTTAATCCGGTCCCGGTTGCCGCCCGGTGCTGGCCGCCGCGCCGACTGCCTTCCAGTCACCCTTGCGCCGCCGCCGCCACCCGCCGCGCTGCCCCGACCGTTAGCGATCTGGATCGGCCCTCGGGCCTGTTTTGAAGGAGATTGTGCAGCATGGTTCGTTTGCGCTTACGCAAGGTCGGTTCCAAGGCCCAGCAGAGCTTCCGGCTCGTCGCCGCCGAGAGCGAGCATCCCCGCGATGGCCGCTTCCTCGAAAACCTGGGCACTTACAACCCGCGCACCACGCCCGCCACCATCGTGCTCGATGAAGCCCGGGTGCTCCACTGGCTGAAGAACGGCGCCTCGCCCAGCGAGTCCGCCCTCAAGCTCTTCAAGGTCACCGGCACGCTCGACCGCCTGGCCCGTCTCAAGGCCGGCGAGCCGCTCGAAACGCTGGCCGCTGAGGCCGCCGAAGCCGCCGCCAAGCGGAACACGGCCAGCAAGACCGGCGCCAGCACCGGTGCGGCGCACCTGTCGAAGAAGAAGAAGGCCGCTGCCGCCAAGGCCGCGGCTGCCTAGTTTCGTCACTCGCACCCTGCCTCCCCCCGGCCGGCCTAACCGCTGCGCCGGGGCGGAGGCCGCGGGAGGAAGCCCCATGAAAGACCTCGTCCTCTACATGGCGCAGTCGCTGGTAGACGACCCCACCCAGGTGCGCGTCACCGAAGTGCCCTCCGGCCCGGATGTCATCCTGGAACTGCGCGTCGGCCCCGGCGACATGGGCCGCGTCATCGGCCGGCAGGGGCGGGTTGTCAACGCCATGCGCGCCCTCGTCCAGCTCTGCGCCGCCCGCGACGGCCGCCGCGCCCAGCTCGAAATCGTGGACTAGGCTCGTCCTGCGCATGCCCATCGAGCTGCTCGCGGTCGGCCGCGTCTTGCGCCCCCACGGCGTGCGCGGCGACCTGCTGCTCGAAACCCTCACCGACTTCCCCCAGCACCTGTCCGAAGTCGAAACTGTCTACCTGGGCGACCCGCCCAGCGCCCATCCGCTGGCCGCCGCCCGCCTCCATCGCGGCCAACTCATCCTCCGCCTGGCCGATGTCCTCGATCGCGCCGCCGCTGACGCTTTTCGCGGCCAGCTCGTCCAGATCAAAGCCGCCGCCGCTGCCCCGCTGCCCCCCAACACCTACTACCACCACCAGCTCCTCGGCCTTCCCATCGTCACCGAGGCTGGCGAGCCGCTCGGCGTCCTGACCGAAGTGCTCGAAACCGGCGCCAATGATGTCTACGTCGTCCAGGGGCCGGGCGGCGAACTGTTGCTACCCGCCATCCGCAGCGTCATCCTCCGCATAGACCTCGCCGCCCGCCAGATCACCGTGCGCGTGCCCGACGGCCTGCGCGAACCGTAGCTCGTCCGTTCTAAATCTTGGAGCAGGTTTTCGGCGGTTTTCCTCGGCATTTTCCGTAGAAATTGTGTTTCAGCACCAGCCTCCGCCTCGCGGGGGGGTTGACACCCGCCAAAAGCCTATGTTATCCTGCCCCGCGCTTCCGCTGCGCGCCGCCCGAGAAGGGAGCGCGCCAGGTCTCAGGGGTCGTGGATCGCCGCTACTGGATTGCTTTCAACCTGGTCAAGGGCATCGGCCCGGTCAAAGTTCGCCGCTTGCTCGACCATTTCGGCGACCTGGAAGCGGCCTGGAACGCCCCGCTTGCGGCGCTGGCCGCCGCCGGCCTCGACCGGCGCTCCCTCGAGAACCTCCAGGCAGTGCGCGGCAGCGGCAAGCTCGACGCCGCGCTGCGTGAAGTGGATCGCCTGGGCGTCCAGACCCTCACCTGGGACGACGCCGACTACCCACGCAACCTGCGCGAGATCGCCCAACCGCCGCCGGTGCTTTACGTGAAAGGCGCGCTGGCCCCGGCCGATGAGTGGGCCGTGGCCGTGGTAGGCACCCGGCACGGCACGCCCTATGGCCGCGAAGCCGCCCGCGAGCTTTCGGCTGGGCTGGCCGCCGCGGGCGTCGCGGTGGTCAGCGGGTTAGCGCGCGGCGTAGATGCCATCGCCCACAAAGCCGCGCTCGATGCCGGCGGGCGCACGTTGGCCGTCCTTGGCTCCGGTATTGACCTGCTCTACCCGCCGGAGCACGCCGGCCTGGCCGAGGCCGTTGCCCGCCAAGGCGCGGTGATCAGTGACTATGCCCTCGGCACCCCGCCCGATGCCGTCAACTTCCCGCCGCGCAACCGCATCATCAGCGGCCTGTCGAAGGGGGTGCTGGTGGTCGAGGCGGGCGAAGGCAGCGGGGCGCTTATCACCTCCGACTTTGCCGCCGAACAGGGCCGCGATGTGTTCGCCGTCCCCGGCAGCATCTTTCAGCGTTCTGCGGTCGGCTCCAACCGCCTGATCCAGCAAGGAGCCAAGCTCGTCCACAGCGTCAGCGACGTGCTGGAAGAGCTGAACCTGGTGGCCGTCAACGAGCACAAGGCCGCGCGGGCCGTGCTCCCGGCCGACACCACCGAACAAAGCCTGCTGGCCTGTCTCTCGGGCGACCCGGTGCACATTGACGAGATCGGCGCGCAGGCTGGGCTGCCGATCTCGCAGGTGTCAGGCGCGTTGGCGCTCATGGAACTGAAGGGCTTGGTCCGGCATGTCGGCAACATGCATTACATCGCCGCCCGAGAAGCGGGCGGCGATTACACGATCAGGTAAAAGCGAAGCGCGCATGGCGGAATTGGACCATTACTATGCGGTGATTTTGGCCGGCGGTGGCGGCACGCGCCTCTGGCCGCTCTCGCGCCAGGACCAGCCCAAGCAGTCGCTGCCGCTGCTCGGCGAACAGACCATGTTCCAGATCGCCGTGCGCCGGCTGGCCCCGCTCTTCCCGCCTGAGCGTATCCTCGTGGTCACCAGCGCCCGCTATGCCGCCGACTTGCAGCGCCAAGCGCCCGAGGTGCCGCCCGCCAACTTCATCAGCGAGCCGGCCCCGCGCGGCACCGCGCCCGCCATTGCGCTCTCGGCTCAGGTCTTGCAGCAGCGCGATCCGCAGGCCGTCATGGCCTGCCTGACCGCCGACCACTACATCGGCCAGGAGGGGCGCTTCCGCGCTTTGCTGGCGGCGGCGGCCGCCGTGGCCCAGGCCGACTATCTCGTCACGCTCGGTGTTACGCCAACCTTTCCGGCCACCGGTTTTGGCTATATCCAGCGCGGCGCGCCGCTGGGCGACTTCGGCGGCTTCACGGTGTACCGGGCCGAGCGCTTCAAGGAGAAGCCCGCGCCGTCCGAAGCGCAGGCGCTGCTGGCCGACGGCCTGCACTCGTGGAACTCGGGGATGTTCGTCTGGCGCACCGCCCGCATCCTGGCCGAAGTCGAGCGCCAGCTCCCGACTCTGCATCGCGTGTTGCAGCGCTTTGCCGCCCAGCCTGAAAACCTGCCCGCGCTGTGGGACGGCGCGCCCAATGAGACGATTGACTATGGCATCATGGAGCGCGCCGCCGGCATCGCTGTGATCCCGGCTGACGGGCTGGAATGGAACGACATTGGCAGTTGGGAGGCGCTGCTCGACGTGCTGCCGCCCGACGCCGACGGCAACGTTGTCATCGGCGCCGAGCATGTGCATGCTCACTCGAGTCACGTGCTGGTGCACAGCTCCACTACGCGCCCCGGCCGGCTCATCGCCACCCTCGGCCTGCGCAACATGATCATCGTGGATACCGACGACGTGCTGCTGGTCTGCCCGCGCGACCGCGCGCAGGAAGTGCGCTTGCTGGTGGATCAGCTCAAACAGCGGGCCGGCGGTAAAGTCTACTTGTAGCGGGGTCGGTAAGCCGATTACGCGACGTTAGGATAGGGAGTGCATGGAAGCGTATTGTGTCAAATGTAAAACCAAGCGGGAGATAGCCGAGCCGCAGGCCGTGTTCACGGCGACCGGCACGCCCGCCACCAAGGGGCGCTGCCCGGTCTGCGGCGCCAACCTCTTCCGCATGGGCGCCACCGACGCCCACGCCGGTTTAGAACGCCCCGCGCCGCAGCCCCGCGCCGCCAGGAAGACCGCCGCCAAGCCGACGGGCAAGGCCGGCCGCAAGCCGGCCGACGGCGGCCCACGCCATGGCAGCCTGGTGATCGTCGAATCACCGGCCAAAGCCAAGACCGTCGGTCGTTTCCTCGGGCGCGGCTACACTGTGCGCGCTTCGGTCGGCCATGTGCGAGACTTGCTGCGTTCAACCCTTTCGGTGGACGTGGAGCACGACTTTGAGCCGAAGTACCGCGTGCCGAATGAGAAGCGCGAAGTGGTTAAGACCCTCAAGGCCGAGGCCGCCCACGCGGCGCACGTCTACCTCGCCACCGACCCAGACCGCGAGGGGGAGGCCATCGCCTGGCACCTGCTGGAGGCCGCGGAGATCGAGCCGGCGCGCGCCCAGCGCGTGGTGTTCCACGAGATCACCAGGCCCGCCATCGCTGAAGCCTTTGCGCACCCCCGCGACATCTCCATGGACCTGGTGAACGCCCAGCAGACCCGGCGCATCCTCGACCGGCTGGTGGGCTACTCGCTCAGCCCGCTGCTGTGGGCCAAGGTGCGCGGGCGGCTTTCGGCCGGGCGCGTGCAATCGGTGGCGGTGCGCCTCATCGCCGACCGCGAGCGCGAGATTGAAGCCTTCTCCCCGGTGGAATACTGGAGCGTGGATGCCGACCTGGCCAAGGCCGCGCCCAACGGTCACGGCAAGCCGCAGCCCTTTCGCGCGCGCCTGTTCAAGATCGGCAACGACGACGTCGGTACGGGCCAGAACTGCCGGCTCAAGACCGAGGCCGACGTGCAGGCCCTCCTGCCCGACTTGCAGGCGGCCGCCTATCAGGTCGCGCGCGTCAAGAGCGGCGAGCGCCGCCGCAATCCCTCCGCGCCGTTCACCACCAGCACCCTTCAGCAAGAGGCTTCGCGCCGCCTGGGCTTCACCGCCAAGCGCACCATGGCCGCCGCCCAGCAGTTGTACGAAGGCATTGAGGTCGGCGACGGCCAGGCCACCGGCCTGATCACCTACATGCGCACCGACAGCACTAACGTCTCCACCCAAGCCCAGGCCGAGGCGCGCGCGTGGGTAACCGCTCGCTACGGCGCCGACTACCTGCCCGCCGAAGCGCCGCAGTACAAAACCCGCTCGAAAGGCGCGCAGGAAGCGCACGAAGCCATTCGCCCCACCCAGATAGACCGCGAGCCAACGGCCCTCACCGACTACCTCTCGCGCGACCAGTTGCGGCTCTACACCCTCATTTGGCAGCGCTTCGTCGCCAGCCAGATGGCCGCCGCCGTCTTCGACACCGTGTCGGTGGAAATTCAGGCCGCCGCGAGCGCGCAGACCTACCTGTTCCGCGTAGCCGGCTCGACGCTCAGGTTCGCTGGTTTCCTGGCCATCTACGAAGACGCCCAGGACGAAGACGCCCCACGCGACGAAGAGGCGGCGGCCAACCAGCTTCCCGCGCTCAGCGTGGACGAGGCGCTGGCCCTGCTCAAACTGCTGCCCGAGCAGCACTTCACCCAGCCGCCGCCGCGCTACACCGAGGCCAGCCTGGTCAAGTCGCTGGAGGAATATGGCATCGGCCGCCCCTCGACCTACGCGCCGACCATCTCCACCATCCAGCAGCGCGGTTATGTGCTCAAGGAAGACAAGCGCCTGGTCCCCACCGAAACCGGCCTGATCGTCAATGACCTGCTCGTGCAGCACTTCCCCGAGATCGTGGACGTGAATTTCACGGCCAACATGGAAAACGAGCTTGATCAAATCGCCGACGGCGAGCGCGAGTGGGTGGGGGTGCTCAACGAATTTTGGGCGCCCTTCGTCGAGCAGGTGAAGGCCGCCGAAGCCGACATGCCGCAAGTGAACACCGGCCCCGACTACGTCGGCCGCGACTGTCCCGAGAGCGGCCACCCACTGGTCATCCGCTGGGGGCGCTATGGCAAGTTCATCGGCTGCTCTGACTTCCCCAAGTGTCGTTACACCGAGCCTTGGCTGGAGAAGATCGGCGTTGATTGCCCCAAAGATCACGGCGCCCTGGTGGAGCGCAAGACCCGCAAGGGCCGCGTGTTCTACGGCTGCGCCAACTATCCAGCCTGCGACTTCACCTCCTGGAAGCGGCCGCTGCCCCAACCCTGTCCCAACTGCGGCGGGTTGCTGGTGGTGGCCAACAAGAACTACGCCCAGTGCCTTGTCTGCGAGCAGCAGACCGCTCTGGCCGATCTGCCGCCCATCCAGGCCCCCACGGAGCCGGGAGCGTCCCTGCCCGTGGCTGAAGGCCTGGTGGAAGATTAGCAGGATCGAACCTGGCAATGTCGGCCGTCGAGTGCAAACCTTCCCTCGCCGGCCAGTTTTGATTCGCCGCTCTGCGCGGCACGATTCGTGCACCCCGAGGTTGCGTTAGAGTTGCGTTGGGATGCCGTCTGCTATACAATCCCTGCGACTTGCGCGCATTTGGCGCGTATTATCCACTGCGGCGGAACGCCCCAGAAGCGGCCGATCCGCCGGGCGCTGGCGGGCCAACCCCCAGCCGCCCTGCCGGATGAGGGACTGCCATGAATAACTCTCTGCAAGGGCTGACCAATTTCGCCAAACAACGCCCCTGGCTGGTGGCCGGCATTGCGCTGGCGCTCGGCTTCTTCGTCGGGTGGTGGGGCATGGGCTGGGGGCTGTGGCCGATTGACTATGTTGACGGTGCGCCCGCTCAACTGCGCGCCGACTACCAGCAAGACTACGTGCGCCTCGTCGCCGCTGAATATGCCCTCAGCCCCAACCAGGAACGCGCCGCGGCTCGCATCAAGGAACTGGGCGGCAATGCGGCCGACATCGTGGCGGCCACCTTAGCGGCGTCCCAGGGCGAAGACGCGCTGCGCGTGGGTCAACTCCAGCAGGTGCTGCAGCTTTCGGGCGCGTTCAACCCCACGCCCGGCGGCAATGGCGCGGCCGCTGAACCAAGTCTCTGGGAACAGTATCGCCTCCCGCTGTTGGGCTGCACGCTGCTTGGGCTGCTCGTGCTGGCCGCCGGGGCCGCCTGGTACCTGTGGAGCAGCGGGCTGCTCACGCGCGGACGCGCCGCCGGCGCTGGGGCGGGGGCCGGCGCCGCTGCGCCCGTGCGCACGGCCGGCACCACCACTCGCCCAACCGGGGCCGCGGCCCGGGCCGCCGCGCGCGCCGCGGCGGCTTCAGCGCCGACTGTCACCGACATGCGCGCCACGCCCACCGGCGGCCCGCCGGTGGCGCAGTTCATGACCACCTATGTGCTGGGCGACGACCTCTACGACGACTCGTTCAGCATTGACGCGCCCGACGGCAGCTTTCTGGGTGAGTGCGGCCTGGGCATCTCCGAGACCATCGGCGTGGGCGACCCCAAGAAGGTCATGGCTTTTGAGGTTTGGCTATTCGATAAGAACGACATCCGCACGGTGACAAAGGTGCTCATGAGTGAGCACGCCTTCCGCGACGAGGCGCTGAAGAGCCGGCTGGCCGCCAAGGGCGAGCCGGTCCTGGTCACCTCCGGCGACGTGGTCTCGATGGAGACGGCCTCGCTGGTGGTCACCGCTCGCGTGGTAGATATGGCCTACGGCGGCGGAGCGCTGCCGCCCAGCAGCTTCTTCGAGCGGTTGACCATCGAACTGGCCGCCTACACCAAGGCCGCGGCCTAGGCCCTGCCCCGGCCATCAAAAAACGCCCCCAATTCGGGGGCGTTTTGTTTTGGCGCAGCTTGCTAGGCGTACTCGACCGCCACGATCGTTAGCACCAGTGTGCCGCCGGGCGTGGCCGCTCTGACTTCCTCGCCCACCTTGCGGCCCAGCAGCGCCCTGCCAATCGGCGACTCGTTGCTGATTTTGCGCTCGCGCGGGTTGGCTTCCTTGGCGCCTACCAGCATGTACTTCTCCGCTTGCTCGCCCCGCTCCTGCACGGTGACGGTGCAGCCCACCGCCACGATCTCCGCCGCACCGACGCCCTGGTTGGCGTTGTTGACGATGGTGGCCGAGCGCAGCGTGGCTTCTATCTCCTGAATCTTGCCCTCCAGGAAAGCTTGATCTTCCTTAGCCATAATGTAGTCGGCGTTCTCGGAAAGGTCGCCCATCTGAATGGCCTCGCGCAGCCGCTTCGAAAGCTCCTGGCGCTTGGTGGTGGTCAGCTCTTGCAGTTCGGCGCGCAGCTTGTCGGCGCCTTCGGGAGTCAAAAAAGTCTGGTTCACAGTCACAGTCCTCGTTCGTTGGTCGGGCCGCCCCGACGGCTAGGGCAGGGTGTAGGGGTCAAACAGCTTGTAGTGCTCGTCCAGGGCGAAGCGGTCGGTCATGCCCGCGATGTAATCGCAGATGGCGCGCGGCAGGTCGCCCTTGGCCGCGGCGCGCTGCTGCACAGCCGGGGGCAGTTGGGCCGGCTCGCGCTGGTAGCCCTGGAACAGGTCGGCCAGCAAGTGCTCAGCCTTAACCTGCATGCGCACCACGCGATAGTGCCGGTACATGTTCTCGAACAGGAAGCGCTTCAACTCGCGGTTGGCCGCGGCCAGCCCGTCGCTCCAGCCAATCACGTTGTGCGCCAGACGCTGGACGGCCTCCACCGAGCCGACGCCGGCCGCCGTCAGCCGCCCGTCGGTGGCGCGCACCAGGTCCTCCACCTCCAGCCCGATTAGCCGGCGGATGAAGCGGTGGCGCGTCAGCTCGTCCAGCGTGTCGGTGTGCCAGTCGAGGCTGTCGCGCACGCGTTCCCACAATTCCAGCCCGCGCAGGTCGGCCGGTGTGATCAGGCCGGAGCGCAGGCCGTCGTCCAGGTCGTGGGCAGTGTAAGCCAGCTCATCGGCGGCATTACATATTTGAGCCTCGAGGTGGCCGCGCTTGTCCGCTTCGTATTCAGTGGCGTCGGCGATGTCGTATTCCGTCTCGTGCTTGACAATGCCCTCGCGCACTTCCCAGGTGAGGTTGAGGCCGGGCCAGTCGGGGTAGCGCCGCTCGAGCTTGGTGACGATGCGCAGCGACTGCTTGTTGTGGTCGAAGCCGCCGTAGTGCTCCATGAGGCGGTTGAGCGCCATCTCGCCGGAGTGCCCAAACGGCGGGTGCCCCAGGTCGTGCGAGAGGCAGATAGCCTCGACCAAATCCTCGTTGCCGCCCAGCGCCCGCGCGACGGTGCGGCCGATCTGCGCCACCTCCAGCGTGTGGGTCAGGCGCGTGCGGTAATAGTCGCCTTCGTAATTGACGAACACCTGGGTCTTGTACTCCAGGCGGCGGAAGGCGGTCGTGTGCAGCACGCGGTCGCGGTCGCGCTGGAAGGCGGTGCGGTCTTCCGGCTCGGGGTCGGGCCGGTGCAGGCGGCCGCGCGAGTCGCGGCTGCGCAGGCCGTAGGGGGCCAGCGCCTGCGCTTCACGTTCTTCGAGGAGTTGCCGGGAAAAAATCATGTCGTTCTCGTTGCCGTGTCGCCGGGGAGGATAACATTCGGGGAGGGGCTTGTCAATGCAGAGTGGTCCGCGGGACGGCGCGAAGCGGGGCTATCCGCCTTGCCGTCACTGCCGTCACCAGGGGCGGGCGCAGCCGGCCGGGCGTGGGCGGCTGGTTGATGCCGCCTGGTGACACGGGCCTCGGAAGCATCATGGTTGGCGTGTGCCAGCCAATGGCGCCTTAGCCAGGGCAATTTGACAGGCGGGGGGGGGGCAGGGCCGTGTGGTATGATTTTGCCATTCACTCACCGGGAGCGGGCATGGCTACGAAGACCAGCCAAACGGCGCGCAAACGCGCTGTGAAGAATACGAAAACCACGAAAACAGCTGGGGCTGCTAAGCGCGCTGCGGCCCGCCGCCCGGCCAAGCCGGCCAAGCCGGTACGCCGTGTGGGCCTGATGGAACTGGGCGGCAAGCCGGCGACGATTGTGGGCGCTGATGTGCGGGTGGGCCAGAAGGCGCCGAACTTTACCAGCCAGGTGGGGCTATGGCCCGGCTACGACCTGTGGGCTGAGGTGGACCCGCTGGCGGCTACTGCCGGCAAGGTGCGCATACTGGCGGCCGTGCCGTCGCTCGACACACCGACCTGCGACCTCGAGACCAGGCGCTTCAACACCGAGGCCGCCAACCTGGGCGAAGGCATCCTCATCGTCACCATTAGCACCGATCTGCCGCCGAGCCAGAAGCGTTGGTGCGGCGCGGCCGGCAAAGCTCAGGTAGTGACGGTGAGTGACCACATGACGACCGAGTTCGGCGTGAAGTATGGCTGCCTGATGGCCGAGCGGCGCTGGCTGCGGCGCGCCGTGTTCGTCGTCGGCTCGGACGACAAGGTGGTCTATGCCGCCTACATGCCCAAGCTAGGCGATCAGCCCGATTACGACGCCGTGCTCGCCGCGGCGCGCGCCGCACTGCCGGCCTAGCTCACTGCCGGTCTGGAGGAGGCCCCATGACTCTGCCCTCAGCCCCACCGCCTCAGCCCGACAGCGGCCGCACCCTGCGCCTCGTTGGCCTGGTGATCATCGGCCTGGTGGTGTTGTGCGGGCTGGTGGGCAGTTGCCTCTTCGCCGTGACCCTCCTGCTCCCGTTCTTCGGCCAGCAGTAGGCTGAGCCGTTCCTGCGCCAAGAGAAACGGATGGCCGCCCAGCCGAGGCTGGGCGGCCATCCGTTTTGTTTCCGGCCCGGCTTGGCTGGCGGGCGCTCAGGCGTCGGTCAACAGGCGGTCCACGACGATCTGCTGGAGATCGGGCGACAGCGACTTGAAATAGGCCGAGTAGCCCGAGACGCGCACGACGAGGTCGGGGTACAGGTCTGGGTTGGCCTTGGCGGCCAGGATCTGGTCGCGTGAGATCACGTTGATGTTGATAAGCGTGCCGCCTTGTTCGTTGTGGACCTTGATCAGGCTTTCCACGGCCTCTAGCCCGCCAATCTCCTTTGCCAGGTGGCTATCCAGTTCCAGCTGCAGCGGGGCCGAATTGCCCCAGCCAGGCTGCGTGGCCGCGACCGCCTGCGCCTTGGCTGTGGGCGTCGAGCCGCCGCCGCGCGCAAAGCCTGGGTCGGGGTTGGTGCTGTGGGCGATCGGCGTATGCGCGTGCCGCCCATTGGGCGTGGCGCCCAGGCCGCGGCCGTAGAGTTCCAGGCAGCTGTGCGAGAACAGCCCGGGGATGACGTTGAAGCCGTTGCGCGTCGGCGTATCGCGCACCAGGTGCGAGAAGGTTTCAGATATGCGCTTGGCCCAATAGTCGGCGCGTGAGTTGCCCGAGCCGTAGCGCGCGATGTTCTTGAGCATCAGGCGGATGTTCTCGGCCCCGGCGAAGTCGTTCTTGAGCACCTCGGCCAACTGCTCCCAGGTCAGCCGCTTTTCGGTAACCACGCGCTGCTCGATGGCGGCCAGCGAGTCGGCCACAGTGGGCATGCCCACGCCGTCCAGGGTGAGGAAGTAGATGTCCACACCGCCGGAAGCCACGTCAAGCCCGCGCTCGATGGGGCCGTGGCAGAACAGGTTGAGCACGATCTCGGGCACATTGTCGCCGTGCCGCTCCATGTGGTAGGCGAAGCCCTGCTTGAACAGGTCAACGTTGATATCCAGGTGCTGGACGTAGCGCCCCCACAGATCGTCCATCGTGCGCGGCGACTGCGGGGCGGCCAACATCTCCTCCAGCGCAATCAAGAACGGCTGAATCAGGCAGCAGCGATTGGTGTCCTGCAGAGGATACTCAATACCGGGCAGGGCGGTCCAATTACAGCCAGACTTGGCCCGCATCCGGGCCAGCGCCATCGGCACCCCGTTACGGGCATAGCCGGTGTCAAGCCCGTGGGCCAGCGAGTAGCACACGCCGGTGCCATCCTCAAACAAGTATTTGACCGCCAGGCGCAGCAGCTCTGGGTCTAGCTTTTCGTGGACGCGCAGCGCGATGTTGCTCGGGATGCGAATCTGGTGGATGGCCTCCAGGATCAGGAACGACATGCGGTTGGTCACATCGTGCCCATCCGGCGCGGGGCCGCCAATCTGGCCGTAGTGCGGGTCGTTGAACAGCATGCTGGCCAGGTACCACACTACCTCCTCGTCAGCGGCGATCAGACCGGCGGCTTTGTCGGCCTCGTAGTAGGGCTGGAGCAGCGTGTCAATCTGGCCGAAGCCGCCGGCCAGGAAGTACATCCGGTCAATGGACTGGAAGTGGGTCAGGAACTGAATCGCCTCACGCAGGGTGCGCGGCGGGTTGTCCACCAGCCAGTCGTTACAGTCGGCCATGTCCTGCAGGTTGGCGGCGATCTCCGGGCGGGTTTCAGCCGCGGCCATGGCGCGCGCCTTGTCGGCGTGCTTGCGCACCCAGGCCTGCACGCCCAGCACCACTGCCTCTTCGCCGTCGTAGAAGTCGGTGTTGGCCGGGTGGTTGAAATCACGATAGTAGCGGATCTTCCGCAGTAGTCCGCCCCAGCCCAGGTCCAGGCCGATCTTCACATCAGGGTTAAGGTGGTTCATGGCTTCAAACCCCACGCTGACGTCGTTGTACTTCTTCAGCAGCGGCAGCAGGTGGTCGGGCTTGTCCTCCGGCTTCCAGCCGCCGACGGGCAGCGTGCCCACGTAAGCGCTGGCCATGGCGCTGCACGGGTGAATGTAAATTGGCTGCACGTCCAGGAACGCGCGGAAGTTCTCGCCAATCGCCTTCGGCCCATATGCTCCGCCGTTGGGGTGGTTGGGCTTGAGTGTGAAGGGGATGGGTTCGTCCCAGGGGATCCAGCCGCGGTCATCTGTGTCCTGGTAGCCGCATTGCTGGATCTTGCGGGCGTTGAACTCCTGCTTGGTGAGGCGCATGGCCTCGATGCGCGCTGCGTACGAAACAGCCAATTCGGTCGGCGTCAATAACATAATGGCTCCTCGCGGCCGGGGGCCGCTGTGGTTAGGCCCGCACTTCAATCTGGTAGGCCCGCACTTGCCCGGCCAGGGCCTGCATGTGCTCTTGGCTGGGGGGCACCAGGTCTTTGGCGCGGTAGTCAACGGCCAGGCTGCGGTACTTGTCGCCCGCCAGCCGGTGGAAGGGCATGAGTTCCATCGCAATCCGAGCCGGGTCAGGGCGCGCGGCGCGCAGGTCAATCATCGCGCGCACGAACGCCGCCGTTGCGGCCACCTCGTTCGGGGCATCGTTGACGCTCGGGATGACGGGGATGCGGAAAAGGATGGACACATTGGTCTCCGCGACCATGCGGCGGGCGTTGGCGAGCAGCCGCTTATTAGAGACGCCGGTAGCAGCGCGGTGCTTGGCCGCATCCATCTGTTTGAGGTCCATCATGACCAGGTCGGTCAGGGGCAGCAGCGCCGCGAGGCTCGCCCAGGGCACGTTGCCGGCTGTTTCCAGCGTCGTGTGATAGCCCGCCGCCCGGCACAGCGCCAGCAACTCAGCCGCGAACTCGGGCTGCAGGGCGGGTTCGCCCCCCGACAGCGTGACACCGCCCCCCGAGCTGGCGTAATAGGCCGCATCTTGCTGGATCGTCTCAAAGACCTCCGCCGCGCTCAGGGTCTGGCCCACGCGCACGCGGGCCTCGGCGTAACAGGTGTCCAGGCAGTGGCCGCCGACCACGCAGCGGGCGCGGTCGAATACCAGCGCGCCGGCGACGATGGAGTTGGCCTGGTGTTCACACGCGTCTACACACGCGCCGCAGGCGAGGCATCTCTCCGGAAAGAACTGGATTTCGGGCTTGAGGGCGATGCCTTCGGGGTTGTGGCACCAAAAACAGTGGAGCGAGCAGCCTTTCAAGAAAACGGTGGTGCGGATGCCGGGGCCGTCGTGGAGCGAAAAGCGTTGGATATTGAAGACGGTCCCGTGCATTGCGGCCCACGCGCCCCGGCCGACGACATCCGGCCCATTAGGGTCAACATGGGTTGCATTGACCCGGCAAACTGTGCTTGTCGCACTCGCACATGGTTGTAACAGGTGCCGGAGTCGAAGTCAATACTTACTAAAGTCGCTCAGCTTCAGACAATATGCGCTGGGCGATGTCCGGTGCGCGGGCCTGCCTCCGGCTCGCTTGAGGTGACCAACGCGCAAGATCACGGCCTTACTGGTCTGCTTCCAACTCCGCGAGTTTTTGGGCCTTCTCCCACTCTTTGAGGTTCGGTTCCTTCTCCACCAGCGCCTGGCGCAGCTCGAAGACCTGGTCGCGCAGCAGCGCCGCTTTCTCAAACTCCAGCGCCTGGGCAGCTTCCTTCATCTGCTTCTCCAGGTCCTTCACCAGCCGGCTCAGTTCGTCCTTGGGCAGTTGGGCGGGCGTGCCGGTCTGGTAGGCCGCTCGGTCCTCCGCCACAGCGTGCAGCCGCGCCGTCAGGTCGCGCACCGATTTCACGATGCCGGCCGGCACGATGCCGTGCGCTTCATTGTGGGCGACCTGGATGGCGCGGCGGCGGTTGGTCTCGTCAATCGCGTGGCGCATTGAGTCGGTCACCTTGTCGGCGTACATCAGCACTTTGCCGTGCACGTGGCGCGCCGCGCGGCCGATGGTCTGCACCAGCGAGGTGCCTGAGCGCAGGAAGCCTTCCTTGTCCGCGTCCAGGATCGCCACCAGCGACACTTCCGGCAGGTCGAGGCCCTCGCGCAGCAGGTTGATGCCCACGACCACGTCGTACACGCCCAGCCGCAGGTCGCGCAGGATTTCGACGCGCTCCAGCGTGTCAATCTCGCTGTGCAGGTAGGTTACCTTGGTGCCCAGTTCCAGCAGGTAGTCCGACAGGTCTTCGGCCATGCGCTTGGTGAGCGTCGTCACCAGCGTGCGCTCGCCACGCGCCAGCCGCGCCTGTATCTCGCCGATCAGGTTGTCAATCTGGCCCTGCGTCGGCCGCACCTCCACCTCGGGGTCCACCAGGCCGGTGGGGCGGATGATCTGCTCGACCAACTGGGCAGCGCGGCCCATCTCGTACGGCCCCGGCGTGGCCGAGGTGTAAATCACCTGGCCCATGCGCTGCTCAAACTCGTCAAAGCTCAGCGGGCGGTTGTCGAGCGCCGAGGGTAGGCGGAAGCCGTACTTCACCAGTTCCTCCTTGCGCGAACGGTCGCCGCCAAACATGCCGCCGATCTGCGGCACGGTCATGTGGCTTTCGTCCAGCACCAGCAGGAAGTCGGGCGGGAAGTAGTCAATCAGCGTGGTGGGCGGCGACCCGGGGGCGCGCTGGTCGAGTGGGCGGCTGTAGTTCTCAATGCCCGAGCAATAGCCCACCTCGCGCAGCATTTCCAGGTCGTAGCGCGTGCGCTGCTCGATGCGCTGCGCCTCCAGCAGCAAGTCGTTCTGCTTGAAGTAAGCGACGCGCTCTTCCAACTCCTGCTCGATGTCGTGGATGGCGGCCTTGAGCTTCTCTTCCTCGGTGATGAAGTGCTTGGCCGGAAAGATGTCCAACTGCTGCACTTCGCCGTACAGTTCGCCGGTGAGTGTGTCGTACTCGACGATGCGCTCGACCTCATCGCCGAAAAAAGCGATGCGAAAGCCGTTGCTGTGGCCGATGGGCATGATTTCCAGCGTGTCGCCGCGCACCCGGAAGAGGCCGGTCTTCAGTTCCACGTCGTTGCGCTGATACTGGATGGTGACGAGCTGCCGCAGCAGGGCGTTGCGCCGGAATGTTTCGCCGGTCTTCAGGTGGACCATGTACTTGCGCCAGGCGTCGGGCGAACCCAGGCCGTAAATGCACGAGACCGAGGCCACGATCAGCACATCGCGCCGCGCCAGCAGCGCCGCCGAGGCCGCCAGCCGCAGCCGGTCTATCTCATCATTGATCTGCGTTTCCTTCTCGATGTACAGGTCGTGCCGCGCCACGTAGGCTTCGGGCTGGTAGTAGTCGTAATACGAGACGAAATACTCCACCGCGTTGCGCGGGAAGAACTCCTTGAACTCGGCGTAAAGCTGCGCCGCCAGCGTCTTGTTGTGCGCCATCACCAGCGTGGGGCGCTGGGTCTGGACCACCACGTTGGCGATGGTGAAGGTATTGTGGACGAACAGCCCGCCATGCCCGCCCAGGAAGGTCTCTGGGCCAGGGACGCAGAAGTCGTAGACGTGAGGGTGGGCATACGCCTGGCTTTGAACCGAGACAACCCGTGTCCAGCGCACCTGGGTCAGCCCGTCGAGCTTGGCCCACTGGGTGTGCCAGTCAGCGTCGCTTAGCCCGGCGTCGGCCGCTGCCGTGCGCAGCGCGGCTAGCAGACGCTTGAGGTTGGCCCGCCGCGGAGCGCGTTGCCCGTTCTCGAAAAATTGAATGGCGCTGCGCGACAGGCCGGTCGCTGACGCCAGCGCCTCCGCCGAGAGCCCCAGGCCCCGGCGCAATCGCCGAAGCTGCCCGCCCACGCCCGGCACGACGTCTACGTTGGAGTGCTCACGGGCCGCCCATTGGGCGGCCAGGGCAGTCTGCTTGCGTTCCAGCCCGAAGCCAATCTGCGCGGCGAAACGGCGCAGATCGGCCTGGCCCGATACCATGACTTGATAATACCAATCGCCCGGCGAAGCGCTGTTTGTAGCTCGCTTCCACTTGCGCGAAATGCGGGCCCACAGGCCAAAACGCAGCAAGGCGTAGGCCAGGTCAGACGCCAACGCGGCGCTGGCCGTGGTGGCCGAAACGTCACTGCTACGGCCCACCGTGCCGTCGCCGTCGAAGTAGGCGCGCAACAGGATGGCGAGCCGGTCATTCGGCAGGTCGGCCCAGAACCCGGGTAGATGCTTCTCGCCCGCGGTGGCGCCACACAGGTTGCCCAACAGGTCGGCCAGGGCAGTTGATGACACCTGGTAGTCGCTGTTTGGGCGAACGGCAAACGGCAGCCCCAATTCGCCTAAGGCGGCTTCAATCTCGGCGCGAATGCGCAACGCGCGGTTGGCGAGGATGATGTAGCCGCGCTGATGGTTGCCCTCCGCTAGGTAATAGCCCACCAGTTGCAGCACACCGTTCGTTATTGGCAGCCGCGCCGGCAAGCGGTTGTGAGCGCGCTTGCCGCCCACGCTGGCGTTGGCCGGCTCCCAACCGGCGAGTGACTCGGGGGCCTGGGCAATTAGTTGGGTGAACGCTTCCACGGTGAGGCCCCGGCCGCGGGCCTGATGGCGCATGGCCCACAATTTGCCGTAAGGCTGGGCCACGCCCGTCGCGGCCAGCGCCTCAGCCATCGGGCTGGGTCCGTGCGCCGCTACGTGCGCCAGGATGGACGCTGAAGCGTCGACATATAGCCGGCTGTCAGCCAGCGCTTCCAGCGTGTCGAATTCGGCCAGCGCCCCTTCGCCTAACAGCGTTTCCGGCAGCGGCACATAGTCGGTCGTGCGCGCTTGGGTTGTCTCAATGAGCTGCAGCTCGCCATCGCGCAGCACCCACAAGTTGTGGTCGCCGGTGAGCGTCGCGCCGCGCCCGCAAGCCGTTTCCACCGTGTACATCTCAGCCGGCGCGTCGTGGCGAATGAGGCTGCGAATGGGAAACAACGCGACGGCGCCAGTCGCAGGGTCGAACGCCTGCGCGGAGTAGCGAGTCTCCCCTTCGGCCATGTCGAGCACTTCGGTGTCGCCGGTGCGCGCAATGTGATCGGACTGCTCCGCCAGGGCCGCATCCACTAATTGGCCGATTGGTCCCACCTGCGTCATGCGCTGTCCCTCGCGCTCGATGACAACTAACACTGGCTCGGCATAGCCCAAGCTCTTGCCCGTGCCGGTGGCCCCGAGCAGCACCTGGTGCTTGTCGCCGCGCTGCACACCCTCCACCAACTTGGTGATGGCGGCGGGCTGATCGCCGGTGGGCAGGTAGTCCGATTTGAGCTGGAACTGCATGGCTGCACCTGTGGGGGACCGCTATGGAACAATCTTTCTAATTTTAGCACAGCTACAGGCGCGTGCCGGGTGAGTCGTGACGGCCATCGCCAGTAGCGCGCCGCCCGGTTGCGCCCGCGCGGTAGGGCCGCTATGCTCTGCGGCATGGTTGCGCTGGACAGCCGCCAGGACCGCGCCCGCCGAGTGCGCTACGCCGCCACGCTCGACGCGTTGGCGGTGGAGACTAACCCGCGCTACCAGCCCAACCAGCGGGGTGAGGGCGAGACCTACTGCAACCTGTTCGTCGCGGACGCGGTGGCGCGGCTGGGCGGAGTGCTGCCGCTGTATCTCGACGCCGCCGGCGGCCGGCGCAGTTGGCTGGATGTCGCCGGGATGTTGGCCTGGCTGAAAAGCCCAGCGGGGGCGGCCCACTGGCGGGCGGTGTCGCTGGAGGCGGCGCAACAATTGGCGAACCGCGGTGGCCCGGTGATCGCGCTCTGGCAGCCGGAGGCCGGGATCGGCCACGTGGCGCTGGTGCGGCCCGGCCTGGAGCCGGTAGGGGCGCGCGGCCCGCTGATCGCGCACGCCGGGGCGCGTAACGCCAACAGCACCGACGCCGCCACCGGCTTCGGCGGCCTGGAGCGGCTGGCTGCGCTGCATTACTTCGCCGCCAGGTTGCCTGGGGTGTGAGCCGCGCCGCCTACAGATGCAGGTAGAGGGGGTTGGTGTAAACCCAGCCGCGCAACCGCCCGCTATACATCCGGTGCGCCTCCACGCGGTACACGCCCACCTCACCGGCGGGCACCTGCACCAGTGAATTGGTCTGGTTGTCCCAGCGGCCCACCTCCGCGCCGTTGCGCAGTAACCGCAGGGAGGCCGGCAGCGGCGAACTAATTTGCAGCGTGGCACCGTTGCGGTTGTTCACGTTGTCGCCCATCAGCGCCGACCCGCGCTCGTGCGTGGCCGAGAACCGGAAGCCGCGCGTAGGCCCGGCCGCGTCGTAGGCCACAAAACAGTGGCCCGCCGCCAGCGCGTCGAGCACCAGGCCGCGGTCGTGGGCGTAGTCGCCGGTGGGCGCGGTCTCGCTCAAGATGTGCGTATTCACCTGCTTGAACAAAAACTCGTAAGGGAAGATCACCCGCCGCAGCCCGCCCATGCGGTATTCCGTGCCGTGCGCGTCGGCGTTGCCGATGGCGACGATGCGCCGGCCGGCCGTCGTCAGCCGGTCCCATAAGGCCAGCGCGTCGGGGAAGGGCGCGGTCATGCCCAGTTCCGGGTTGTAGGCGTAGCGCAGCGCCGTCGGGCGCGAAGTCAGCAGCGCCTTGAAGCTGGTCATGTAGTTCCACAACTCGATGCCGGTGAAGCCGGTCACTTCCCAACTGACCCACGAGAGGTCGCTCTCGCCCACCAGCGGGGCAGGCGGGTCCACCGGGTGCGCTAGGAAGGTCAGCGCGCCCGCGTCGGCGGCGGCGTTGAGCAGGCCCTGCGGCTGGGCGGCATGGCGGGCCAATTCTTTCTCCGCGCCGTAAACGAGGAGATGGTTCTTCTGCGGCTGGCGCGTCTGGTCGTGCACCTCTTCGCCCACCAGCAGCAGCACGCGCCTGGCGTCGTGGGCGTAGTAACGCGCCGGGCCGTCCACCCACACGTTGTGGTCGGTCACCAGCACCACGTCCAGCCCGGCGCGCAGCGCGGCCTCGGCGATCTCGGCGTGGTAGGCCTCGCCGTCGGAATACGGCGTGTGCATATGAAAGTTACCGACGACTTCAAACACCGTCATGGCAAGGACCCGGGGCGAATAGAAGCGCGCAATTCGCTAATCGCAGAGCCAAAGGGGCAGTGCCTTTTTACCGTGTGTTTCAAGTCCAAAATCCTTTGGGACTGTCGGCCGAATAGCTTGCCAGCGCATTGCCAAGTACAACCCAACGGGCGCAAGGGTAAATCATCCCGTCGCTGAACGCAAGAGAGAGGGCCACTCATAGCTGATGAACGGGTGGCCCGCTTGTATTCTGGGCAGCACATCGAGGAGTTTCGCCAGAGAAGACCCCACACGATTTCACATCGATCTATTCAAGCTACTTCAAGCCCATTCAACCCTCTGCTTGCTACTCTGCAATCACATAATCTTGCTTGGTCCCCGGAAACAGAATACCTGCGCAAGACGCCGGTTCCGGATAACGCCAACTTTCTGATTGGCTACGGGGACATCACCTGCTCCTGGAACTCAACCGAACCGGGATGCTGCTTGCTCTCCGAACCCGTTGAGTAAGTCACTCGCCACTTCGACTTTCTGATCGATGGCTGGTGAACGGAGGAGTTGCTCACTGCTCCAGGGTTCATGCTTGCACGCCCACGCAGACAAATGCGCCGTGCCGACCACCGCTCACCCGTTGTAGGTTGAGCCGTATGCGGAGACGCGGAGCGGGTCGAGGCCAGAGCCAACTCACTGGCCGAAGGGTTCCAGAACCATTTGGGAAAGTGACTGCCCGATGGGAACTCTGTGTCCAAGAAAGGGTCACAACTAGTTTGACAATGTCAGATTAGTCGAAACCGCGATGATTCTGCGCTTCCAGACGACTACTGGTCGAACGAGCTCGATTGACCAAATGCCGCACCACCAATTGCGTGGCCGCCTCGGGCGTCAACTGC
>JADZEK010000020.1 GCA_020850595.1 Anaerolineales bacterium | reverse complement strand
GCAGTTGACGCCCGAGGCGGCCACGCAATTGGTGGTGCGGCATTTGGTCAATCGAGCTCGTTCGACCAGTAGTCGTCTGGAAGCGCAGAATCATCGCGGTTTCGACTAATCTGACATTGTCAAAGTAATTACGGGCCGAAATCGGAGTTGCCAGTCCGCTTAGCCGAGGGCCACATCTAGCACCATCATCACCGCGAAGCCCAGCATGGCCGCCAGCGTGGCCAGGTCGGCATTGCCTTCGCGCTGCGATTCGGGGATCACTTCCTCGATGACGACGAACAGCATGGCGCCCGCGGCGAACGCCAGGGCATAGGGCAGCACCGCCCGCGCGCTCACGGCGGCCAGCGCTCCCAGCACCCCCGCCACCGGCTCCACCAGCCCCGACAACTGGCCGTACCAAAAGCTCTTCAGGCGCGAAGCGCCGGCGCGGCGCAGGGGCAGGGCCACCGCCAGCCCCTCCGGGAAGTTCTGAATGCCGATGCCGATCGCCAGCGCCATCGCCCCCGCCGGCGTGGCCGAAGGGAAACCCGCCGCCGCCGCGCCAAACGCGACCCCCACGGCCAGCCCTTCCGGGAAGTTGTGCAGCGTGATCGCCAGCACCAGCAGCGTGGTGCGCCGCCACGTGGTTTTGACGCCTTCCGCTTCGTCCAGGGGGTAGCCCAAGTGCAGGTGCGGCAGCAGCCGGTCGGCCCCGCGCAGCGCCAGCCCGCCCAGCAGGAAGCCGATGGTCGCGGGCGCCCAGGCGGGCAGCCCGTCCGCCGCCGCCATTTCGATGGCCGGCGCCAGCAGCGACCAAAAGCTGGCGGCGATCATCACGCCGCCCGCGAAGCCCAACAGCCCATCGAGCCAGCGGCGATCAAGGTCGCGCCCGATCAGCGCCGCCGCCGCGCCCAGGGCGGTCACGCCCCAGGTGAAGCAGGTGGCTAGCAGCGCGAGGAGGATGGGGTGCAGCTCTGAAAGGGCAGTCATGGCGGTCGGTTCCGCTCCTCCCGGCCGACTGGCCCACCGGCGCGCGCCCGCCAGTGATGGTTTGTTACGCCCGCCTGCTGGCCCTTGTGCTCAGGTGGCGGCCGCCCCCCACGGGCATGCTGGCCTGGGATGCTAAAGAATTCGTGGGGGTAGCGACAGGTGCCCTGCGCTTCCCGCCCCAGACCACAGTGGCTAGCCCTGCCGTCCGTCAGCGTGCAGCTGTGAGCTGCTGGTCCAGAAAGGCCTTCAGCACTAGCGCGCCGTTGTGCTCGGTGTCGCGCGCGCTGTACAGCAGGGTCACAGCGCCCCGGCGCGCCGTCTTCAACAGCGTCTGCCACGCGGCCGGGTTCGCCTCCAGTTCCTTCCAGTAGCGGCGCCGAAACTCAGGCCACTTCTCCGGGTCGTGCGCGAACCATTGGCGCAGCTCGGTGCTGGGGGCGATCTCCTTCAGCCAGCCGTCCAGCGGCAGCGCTTCCTTCCGTACCCCGCGCGGCCACAGGCGCTCCACCAGGTAGCGCCGGCCCTTGCTATCCCCCTGATCGCCGTAGACCCGCTGGATGTGGATCATGGGTGATCCCTCAGTTCCGGCGGTATCCCGTGCAGGATCGCCAGGAACACCAGCTCGCCGTCGGTCGCCCACACCGAATGATGTTCGCCAGGTTCGAGGATCACGAGTGTCCCCGGCTTAAGGCTGTGCTCCTGCCCATCGCCGCCCGCGCACCGCCCCTCCCCCTTCAGCCCGACGATATATACCGGCGAGTGGGGCGCGTTGTGCTCGCGCACGCTCTGCCCCGGCTTGAGCATAAAGCGCAAAATGCGCCCAGTCGGGCTGACGTGCAGCGGCTCGGCATACGGATCGGCCTCGTGAAACTCGAAGTTTGCCATCAGATCAACACTGCGCATGTTCTGCCTCCACCCTGCTAGGGTTCCCTGGCCGCCAATTCCGCCGGCGGCATGCCCGTCTGCTGGCGCGCCCCGGCGGCATGCCGTGGCAGCGGTCATTCTGCCTATTCATAAATCATAGCTTAAGGGCGGTTTGCCGTCCTTGACGCTCGTCAAAGACCGGCGTCTTGGCCGAGCTACACGCCGTGCGGTTTAATGCGCGGCAAGATGTGCCCGGCAAAGGCGGCGGCCGCCAGCGTTTCGGCCACCTTACCCAGGGTGATCAAACCCGCTTGCCCGGCCTCGCTTAGGCCCAGCCACGGCGCCAGGCAAATGGCCGCCACGCCGCCGTTCAGCAGCCCATAGGCCAGCCACACCGGCGTTTCCGAGCCGCGTGGCGGCCCGGTCTTATAGCGGGGCAGGATCCAATACGCCACCCCCAGCGCCAGGTTGAGGGTCCAGCCGAGCAGCAGCAATTCGATGTGGGCCGGCAGCAGCCGCCACATGAGCGGGTGCAGCGGCAGGCCCTTATTAAACAGTAGCAGACCACCCACCGTAAAGCCCGCCGCCAGGTACAGCAGACCCGTGCGCACAAACCACACGCTTAGCCGCGGCACCCTAGCGCTCCTTCACCCGCGCCCAGGTGTTCGCCACAAACGCCAGGCCGGCCAGCCACTGCAGCACCGCCGACAAGGCCAAGACGCTGCCGGGCACGTCGCCGGGGGTCAGCGTCTGCCAAGGCTCAGCGATGACGCGCAGCAGCAGCCCAACATTCAGCAGCGCATACGTGGCCCAGCCCAGGCCCTCACTCCCGCGCGGCCGGGCCGCCGACGGCTTGGGGAACATCCAAAAAACGATGCCAAAGATCAACTGCGTGACCCAGCCCACCATCAACAAATGAAAGTAGACCGGCGTCAGGGCATTTACGACGGCGGGCAGGGTGAACAGCCCTCGGGCCGCCTGCAGCACCCCAATCAGCAGCGCCGCGATAAAGCCAATCAGGGCGGTGCGGAGATACCAACGAGTCAGGCGCGGCATACTATGGCAATCTTACCAAATTGCGCGGCCGAGGCGCTTGAGAACCGCCCGCTTGAGCGCCTGCCGCAGGTAGGTGCGCTGGTGGATCGTGGCGCGGATGACCCAGCGCTCCGTCCCGGTGTTCTCGAAACCGTGCTCGACCCCGGCGGGCACAAAGACGCTGGCGCCGGGCGCGGCCGTCACCGGCTGTCCATCGAGCCAGATAGTGCCCGTGCCCGCCAGCACATCGAAGACCTCGTGTTCGTGCGCGTGCCGGTGGCGCGGCAGCGCCTGTCCCGGTAAAAAGCCCAGCAGACACGCGGAAAAATCCTCCGCGGCGAACAGCGGCACGTTGGTCAATGGCAGTTCATCAAAGCGCGCTGCTTGCAGCGTATCGGCGACCGCAGCAGTCGGGGCTTTACTCTCGGGCGGCATCTGACCTCTGAGAACGCGGCGCGCGGCGGCCGCGGATGACGGCAGCCGCGCTGACGACTAGAAACAGCACGATGGCGGTCACATTCAGCAGGCCCCCCCATTGGCGCCAGCTCACCGCCGCAGCGAGATCACCGGCCACCCGGAGCGCCAGACCCACATGCAGCAGCGCCAGGTGGACGTAGAAGATCGGCCGATAGGGCAGGGCCAGGTCCGTCACCGCGGGCAGGATGATCGGGGCATGGCCGAAGATCATCGAAAAGACGTAGCCAATCAAGATGCTGTGCGCCATCGCATCGTACCAGAAGCCGCCGCTGAAACGCTCGGCCCCGATAACCCACAGCGCGCCGCCCACCACCAGCCACACGAAACCCGGCAGCAGGCACAGCGCGATATAGCGCACCAACCCGGTTTGTCGCACGGTGCGCCGCGCGATATCGAACCGCAGCAGCCACGCGCCGAGCGCCAGCACTCCCACCCCCGCGACGCGCACCCCCAGCGCAAACCAGCCGATAGAGAGCGCTAGCCCCGCCAGCACGACGGCGACGATGCCGACGAACACCGCCATCGCCGCCGGGGGTGGCCGCAGCACCCGGCTCAACTCCAGCCGCTCGCCCGCGATGGTCAGGACCAGAAAGGCCATCCACCAGGGGAGCACCTGAAAGATCGGCCGCCCCAGCCACCACAACAGGTTGCCCGCCAGCCAGGCGGCCGCGCCCACGCCCATCACGGCGTGCGGCCAGTTGGCCTGCCGCCGGTTGATGTCGGCAAAGATCGCCGCCAGCGCCAGGCTGCCCGCGCTCAGCAGCAGCGGGCCAATCGGAGCGGGCAGCCCCATGACCAGTGCCATCCCGCCCAGCGCCGACAGGAGCGGCGCGGCGTAGGGCAGCCGCGAGCGCGCCACCGGGGCCAACGCCACCGCCCGCTCCAGGCTGATGACGGTGCCGAGGAAGCCCGACACCATCAGGGGGCCGTGGCCCGCGACCCACACGGCCTGAAGCGGCGGCAAGGCCCACCCCAGCCGCACCAGCCCCGCCCACAACCCGGCCAGCAGGGCCGCCCCCCCCAAGGCCAGAAATGGAAGGCGCCTCACCCCTTAGGGCGCCGGCGCTGCCCGGCCAATCCGCACCCGCCAGACCTGGGGACCCTGCTCCAGGTAATCCCAGGTGAACTGGCCTTCGTACTCGAACTTGAACTGGTAGAACAGCGGCTTGGGGTCATGATCGTTGACGAGCACGAAGGACTGGCCCACCGGCAGCGACTTAAACCGGCCAAAGATCAGCGGATGGCGCTGGGCGGGGGGCGTGTTCCGGACGTCAACATTGTCTGTGTTGGTCGTTTCCGACATTGTGGCAACCTCCTCAGGCGAAATGAAAGGACCCAACCGGCCCACCGGCCGGTTGGCTTAACTCAGCCGTCACCATAGCGCAGAGGCCGGGCGGCGTCCTTGATTGAGATCAAGTAGCCCGTGTGCCGCCCGCCCCCGACTTAACCCAGATCAATGACAAACCCAACGCCTGCCGCTAATCTGAACATCAACCGATCTCACGCTAGGCGGCCCGGCGGCTTGGGCCAGGCGGCCCGGCGCGCGCGCCGGCATCAGATCAACCTCGGACTTCGGATGAAAATAACTGACCGTCTGTTAATCGAACATCATTTGCTGCGCAGCCTGTTGACGGCCATGGGCCAGTGGCTGACGAGCGGCATGCCCGCCGAGGTGCTGCGCGCGCGCGCGGTGCTGCTCGGAGTGGCCCTGGAAGACCATGTCCAGCGCGAAGAGCAGTACCTCTTTGACCCGCTTCGGCCCCTGGCGGAGATAGCCCAGCGGCCGGTGGACATGATGACGCTCGTGCACGCCGAAGTGCGCGACCTGCTGGAAGAAATAGCCGACCCAGCCCGCGACCCGGTCAGCCGCATGTGGACGGTGCTGCAACTGACCGAAGAGCACTTTGTGGACGAGGAAAACAGTCTCTTCCCGCTGGCCGAGACACTCATGGATGCCGCGACGCTCGAGCGCCTGGGGAGCGAGCCGGAGCACACCGGCGCGGCCTGATCCTGCTCGCCGCCTCGCGCCGCCGCCTCGGGTCGGGCCACACTTGCTTCGCCCCGCGCCGCCGTCTCGGGTAGGGGCGTAGCGCATAAGCGCGAACTCAAGCAAGCCAACCAGGTGCCGGCGACTTGCCCGCACCCGCTCACGCGTCCGCGACCTTGAGTCAGCCGGCCCGACAGAAGCGCGTCGCCCTGTGTTTGCCCCGGGAAAGCCAAAGGAAGGCGGGCCTGCTTTTGGCCCGCCGCCACTTTAAGAAAATTCCTCCCCCTTCCCACGTCTTTTCAGTGGGAAGGGGGTCAGGGGGATGGGAAGTCTGCCTTGCAGCGCCCCCGGGCGTGTCAGCCCGTGTGCCCATCGCCTGCCGTCGGACCGCCACAGCTTACGTTCGCGCCTATGCCCCCGACCCATAGGCGCGAACGTAAGCAAGCCAACCAGGTGCCGGCCACTTACCCGCACCCGCTCACGCGTCCGCGACCTTGAGTCAGCCGGCCCGACAGAAGCGCGTCGCCCTGTGTTTGCCCCGGGAAAGCCAAAGGGAAGGCGGGCCTGCATTTGGCCCGCCGCCCCTTTAAGAAAATTCCTCCCCCTTCCCACGTCTTTTCAGTGGGAAGGGGGTCAGGGGGATGGGAAGTCTG
>JADZEK010000019.1 GCA_020850595.1 Anaerolineales bacterium | reverse complement strand
GCAGTTGACGCCCGAGGCGGCCACGCAATTGGTGGTGCGGCATTTGGTCAATCGAGCTCGTTCGACCAGTAGTCGTCTGGAAGCGCAGAATCATCGCGGTTTCGACTAATCTGACATTGTCAAAGTATTCACCCTCAGATTTGGATTGGCATGAGCGCGCAGTGAGCGCCGCATGAGAAGCGGCACGGCGCTCGACTTATTCGTCGCGCAGCACGTAGCCCACGCCGCGTACGGTGTGCACCAGCCGGGTTTCGCCGGCCGCCTCGGTCTTCTGGCGCAGATAGCGCACATAGACTTCGATGATGTTGCTCTCGCCGCCGAAGTCGTAGCCCCACACGCGGTCGAAGATGACCTCGCGCGTGAGCACCTGGCGCGGGTGGCGCATGAACAGCTCCAGCAGCTCATATTCCTTGGCGGTCAGCTCTATCGGCCGCTCGGCCCGAAAGGCCTGCCGCGTGCCGGTGTCGAGCGTCAGGTCGGAGAACTTGAGCACTTCGGGCGAGGCGGGGGCGGCGCGGCGCAGCAGCGCCCGCATGCGCGCCAGAAGCTCATCGAACGCGAACGGCTTGACTAGGTAGTCGTCGGCCCCGGCGTCGAGGCCGACCACCCGGTCACCGACGGCGTCTTTGGCGGTCAGCATGAGGATCGGCACCGGCCCGGCGGCGCGCAGACGCCGGCAGACTTCCAGGCCGTCCATCCCGGGCAGCATCCAGTCGAGGATGATGATATCGGGGGGGTTTTCGCGGGCCAGGGCCAGGCCGGTCGGCCCATCGGCGGCGACTTCCACGCGGTAGTTTTCGTAGGCCAGGCCGCGCTGCAAGAACTGGCGGATGCGGTCTTCGTCTTCGATGACCAGCACGCGATTCGACATGGCTTGAATCATACACGAAAACGCGCGGCGCGCCTATCGGCCGGCGCGCAGGCCGTGCGCAGCCAGGCCGCGGGCGCGCCGGAGATTCTTGTCAGCTCATCCCCTGACTCAGCCGGGCGGCGGCGCTTTAAACGCAAACCGGGCCGCTCCGTGTGGAGCCGCCCGGCTCGCGATTCGCGGAACGACGAACAACTAGGCGAGTTCGACCGTCGCGCCGGCTTCGACCAGCTTCTTCTTGGCGTCTTCGGCGGCATCCTTGGCCACGGCTTCGAGCACCGTGGCGTTGGCCGTCTCGGCCAGGTCCTTGGCTTCTTTCAGGCCGAGGTTGGTCAGTTGGCGGATGACCTTGATGACCTCGATCTTCTTGGGGCCGACATCCTTGAGGACCACGGTGAACTCGGTCTTCTCTTCGACCGGGGCGGCGGCGGCGGCGGCTCCGCCCGCCACGGGCATGGCGGCCATCGCCACCGGCGCGGCCGCGGAAACGCCCCACTTCTCTTCCAACAGCTTGGTCAGCTGCGCGGCCTCCAGCACGGTGAGGGTGCTGAGTTGGTCCACGAGCGCGTTCAAATCAGCCATGTTCTAAGTCTCCTTGTTGCCAATGCCGGTCAGCGCGACGCAGGCGCCCGCCGGCTAGTATCCAGTATGGGTTGGCCGCGCTCAGGCGGCGGCTTCGGCCGCGGCCGCGTCTTTGTCGGCGTAGGCTTTGACGACGTTCACTACCTGGCGCACGCCGCCGGCGATGGCGCTGGTGAGGCGCGTGGCCGGGGCAGCCAGCAGGCCCAGCAGCTGCGCCCGCACGACGGGCAGCGGCGGCAGTTCGGCCAGGGCTTCGACTTCTTTGGGCGTGAGGACGCGGCCGCCGAGCAGCGCGCCCTTGACCTTCACAAACTCGTTGTCCTTGGCGTAGGACGTGAGCGCCTTGGCCACGCCGGGCAGGTCGCTAAAGGCGAACCCGACGGCGGTGGAGGCCGAGAATAGCTCTTCGGGCGCGGCGCGGCCGGCGGCGGTGAGCGCCTTGCGCGCCAGCGTGTTTTTCACGACGTGCAGCTCGCCGGCGGCCTCGCGCACTTTGAGGCGCAGCGGGTCCATGCCCTTCATGGTCAGCCCGCGATACTCCACCAGGATCAGGCCTTCGCTCTTGTTGATCAGCGCGGCGTATTCCTGGAGCAGCTCTTCCTTGCGTTGCTTGCTAATTGCCAATGTCTTTCACCTCCTCCCCGGTTGCAGGGTAAAAAAACGGAAAGTCTTTGTCGCATCCGCGAAGCAAAGACTTTCCGGTGAGGCCCGGTTACGGTTGCGCTCCAAGCGCAGCCCGGCGTCTTTACCTCGGCAGGGCTTGTGGGGGTTAGGCCCCGGCCTGCTGTCTCCGGCAAAGCTCAATTGGTGTGGCGGGTCAGCCCCAGACCACGCGGGTGATTATACCCGAGTTTGGCGTTATTCGCCTTCGCCCTCGCCGCCCTGGTTGGGATCAACCTTGACGCCGGGGCCCATGGTGGCGGTGACCACCACTTTGCGCAGGTAGGTGCCTTTGGCGGAGGCGGGCTTGGCCTTCATCACCGCGTCCATGAGGGCCTGCATGTTGTCGGCCAGGGCTTTCTCGGTGAAGGAGGCCTTGCCGATCGGCACGTGCAGGTTGCCGGTCTTGTCCACGCGGAACTCCACGCGGCCCGCTTTGGCCTCGCGCACGGCGCGCGGCAGGTCGGCGGAGGGCACGACGGTGCCGGTCTTGGGGTTGGGCATGAGGCCGCGCGGGCCGAGCACGCGGCCCAGGCGGCCGACCTTGCCCATCTGCTCGGGCGTGGCAATGGCGACGTCGAACTCGGCCCAGCCTTCCTGAATACGCTTGATGAGTTCGTCGTCGGCGATGACGTCGGCGCCGGCTTCCTGCGCCAGGCGGCCGCCTTCGCCGTCGGCGAAGACCAGCACGCGCACCACCTTGCCCAGCCCGTGCGGCAGCACGACGACGTCGCGCACGTTTTGGTCGGCGTGCTTGGGGTCCACGCCCAGGCGCATGTGGACTTCAATGGTGCCATCGAACTTGCTGTACGAAGTGGCCTTGGCCAGGGCCACCGCTTCGGGCAGGCGGTAGGCCCGGGTGGGGTCTACCTTGGCGGCCTGCGCGCGGTATTTCTTGCCGTGTTTTTCCATGCTGCGTTAGCTCCTCGTGGTTCTGGCGGGCCTAAGCGCTGGGGGCAGCGCCGCCCTCCCACAACTGAGCGCAGGGCTTGGCCCTACGCGTCCACCGTGATGCCCATGTTGCGGGCCGTGCCTTCGACCTGCTTCATGGCGCCTTCCAGGTCAATGGCGTTGAGGTCTTTCATTTTGATTTCGGCGATCTCGCGCACCTGCTGGCGCGTGACGCGGCCGACCTTGTTGCGGTTGGGCTGGGCCGAGCCTTTCTCGACCTTGGCTGCCTTGCGCAGGAGCACCGCGGTGGGCGGGGTCTTCAGCACAAAGGTGAACGAGCCGTCGGTGAAGATGGTGATTTCAGCCGGCAGCACCTCGCCGGGCCGGTTGGCCGTGCGGGCGTTGTATTCTTTGCAGAAGGCCATGATGTTGATGCCGTAGCCGGCCAGGGCCGGGCCGATGGGCGGGGCGGGGTTGGCCTTGCCCGCCTCAATTTGCAGCTTGGTTACGCCTTTGACTTTCTTTGCCATGCGGTCCTCTCCTTAGTGGTCTTAGCGGGCTACCTGCGCTGTGCTCAGCGCCGCCCTCCCACGCCTATGCCTGCTCCAGTTGGTCGAGCGTCAGCCAGGTCTTGATGGGGCGGCCGAACAGCCGCAGCAAGACCAGCACCTTCTTCTCGGCCCGGTTGATGTCCATGACGGCGCCGACCACATCGCGGAAGGCGCCTTCCAGCACGCGCACCAGTTGCCCGGGTTCCGGCCAAACAATGGCGGCGAACAACATGGGGCGGCCGGTTAGACCTTTTCGACCTGCAAGAAGTCGAGTTCGACGGGCGTTTCGCGCCCGAAGAACGACACCATCACGCGCACCTTGGCGCGGTCCATGTCAATCTCGGCCACGGTGCCGATGAAGTCGTTGAACGGCCCATCCACAATGCGGACTTTCTGGCTGGGCTTGTAGGTCACCTTGACCTTGGGCGCTTCGGCTTCCATGCGGCGCAGGATTTGGGCGACTTCTTCCGGGCGCAAGGGGGTGGGCACGTTGCCCATGCCGACAAAGCCGGTGACGCCGGGGGTGTTGCGCACCACGTACCACGAATCTTCGCTCATGATCATCTGCACCAGCAGATAACCGGGGAAGACGCGGCGCTCGACCGTGCGGCGCTTGCCGTCTTTGACTTCGATTTCTTCTTCGGTGGGCACGACGACATCGAAGATCTTGCCTTTCATGCCCATCGAGTCAATGCGCTGCTCGAGGTTGTAACGCACCTTGTTTTCGTAGCCCGAGTAGCAGTGGATGACGAACCAGTTGCGGCCGTCGCCGGGCTGCTCCGGCTCGGCCGGCGGGGCGTCAGCCGCGTCGCCGGGGGCCGGGTCGGGGTCCATGTCCGACTGGGCGGCGCTGAGGGACGCCTCCGGCTCGCTAGCAGGCGTCGCGTCAGCGTCGCGTTCAGCGCGGTCGTCATCGTCGTCGCTGAAGGCGAAATCGTCGTCGGCCTCTAGCGCCATGCCTCACTCACCTTTCACGTCGCCGCGGCCCTACAGGCTGATCAGGAACCGCACGAATTGCGAGAACAGATAGTCGGCCGTGCCCAGCACGCCCGCCATGACGGTAATGACGATGAGCACGATGAGCGTCAGCCGAATGGCCTCTTCGCGGGTGGGCCAGACCACTTTCTTTAGCTCACCGACCGTCTCGCGGTAATACCGCACGACGGCGTTCGGCTCTTTGACGACTTCCTGCGCTTTCGCCATACGCGCCATCCTCTTCGCTACAGGCAAGACACCGCCCCAGCAGCAGCGGTGTCTTGCGGCGGGGCTTGACACCCCAGCTTAGGCAGGCCAGGCAAGAATTGAACTCGCAACCCCCGCTTTTGGAGAGCGGTGCTCTGCCAATTGAGCTACTGGCCTACATGGATTTCTGACGGCTGATTTTGGATTGCTGATTGAGAGCGTGGGGCTGACCTCACCCTCCACAATCAGAAATTCGCCATCAGCCATCAGAAATCGGAGATCACTTGGTCTCGCGGTGCAGCTGATGCTTGCGGCAGCGCGGGCAGAACTTCTTCAGTTCGAGCCGGTTGGGGTCGTTGCGGCGGTTCTTCTGGGTGGTGTAAGTGCGCTCTTTGCACTCCGAGCACGCCAGGGTGATCACCGGCCGGATGTCTTTAGATTTAGCCATGGCAGCTTACCTGCTTCCTAACCGGCACCGCTCAGTCGGTGACCTTGGTAATAACGCCGGCGCCGACGGTCAGGCCGCCTTCGCGGATGGCGAAGCGCTGCCCGGCTTCCAGGGCGACGCGCGTGATCAACTCCACGCTCATGTTGACGTTGTCGCCGGGCATGACCATCTCGACCCCGGCCGGCAAGGCGATGGCCCCGGTGACGTCCATGGTGCGGATGTAGAACTGCGGCCGGTAGCCCGGGAAGAAGGCCTTGT
>JADZEK010000018.1 GCA_020850595.1 Anaerolineales bacterium | reverse complement strand
CTAGGTAAATCGGCCGGGGGAGTCAAACGTCCGCATCGTCGATAATGCCCGCTCCAAGATTCTCCCTGGCTATCGGCCGAGGGCGCCGATGTGAGCTTGGGCGGTGGCCGCGTTTCGGCAGCCCCATCGGCGCAATCGGCCGTAAAGCCAGCGCCAGAGGCATTGGAGCACAGCAGCAGAACACCGCGCATTGCGGGTGAGAAGGTGCAGCCGGGTTTGTCTGATGTGAGCACATACAGCCAGCCGTTAGTCCCCTGATACGGCGGCGGCCATTGTCGCCCGTGACATTGCTTCCGCTGCGAGCCAACACGGCCACGCCCTCCTTGTCGGCTGCCAGCGCGCGGGTCGTGAAGGACCACCAGCGCGCTTGACGCCAACCCGCCGCTCGCATAGACTGGCGCTCCAGCCCCGGCAAACCTCAGCCATCCACTGGCCGTGCCGGGCGCCGGCCAGTACTGATCGCCATGCCAGATCCTGATCCGCGCGTCAATCCCCCCTCCAGACAGAGATACTCCAGCCTCGAGCCGGCGCCCCTGCTCCGCTTCGCCATGCACCGCCGCTGCCTGCTCGTCGGCGGCCCGGGGCGCGGCAGGGCGGCCACGGCCATCAAGACCGCTCCGCCCCAGATCGCCTTCACCGAAGCCGAAGCAGATCATCCCCTTTGTGCTGCACGTCTGGCTCCAGCCCAATCCCGATGCAGCACTTTTGCGGGCGTCTGGCAAGGCTGTCTTCGGCTTCGACCGTATCGCCTGGATCCGGCGCTTGTTTGCCTGGCTTGCGCCGAATATCACCGGCTCAACCTGAGCCAGCGCGGTCACGTGGCAGATCTGGCAACAGGGTTCAGCCGCGGCCTGGACGACAATAGGGCGGCCCAGGTGCGGGCCCGGCGCGTGCAGGTCGAGCGCGTTCCGGTAGAGCCATGACGCGCAGCGCCGAAGTCGTCATCTGCGGCGCCGGCATCGCCGGCATCGCCGTCGCCCACGAGCTGGCCGTCCGGCGCGGGCTGCGCGGCGTCGTTCTGGTGGACGAGCGCCCGCCGCTTAGCCTGACCAGCGATAAATCCACCGAGGCCTATCGCAACTGGTGGCCCGGCCCCGACGACGCCATGGTGCGGCTAATGGACCGCAGCATCGACCGCCTGGAGGCCCTGGCCCACCGGACCCAGAACGTCTTTCGGCTCAACCGGCGCGGCTACGTCTATGCCACGGCCGACCCCGCCCGCGCTCTGCGCTTCCGGCAGGCGGCAGAGACCGCCGCCGCCCAGGGCGCGGGACCGCTGCGCTGCAACGACTACCAGCCGGCCGAGCCAGAGGGGTTCGAGCCGGCGCCAGGCGGCGCTGACTTGCTGACAGACCCAGCACTCATCCGCGCGCATTTCCCCTACCTCAACGCGGCCACCGTCGCCGTACTGCACGCCCGGCGCTGCGGCTGGTTCAGCTCCACCGAGTTCGGCGGCTTCCTGCTCGACGAAGCCCGGGCGCATGGCGTGGAGCTGATCTCGGCGCGCGTTACAGGCGTGGAGACGGCCGGCGGGCGTGTCACGGGCGTCCGCCTGGGAGATGGGTGGAGCTTGGCGGCAGGCGCCTTCGTTAACGCGGGCGGTCCGCTGATCAACGCTGTGGCGCGCCTGCTGGACTTGAACCTGCCGGTCTTTTGTGAGCAGCATGCTAAGCTGGCCTTCCACGATCACCAGAGTGTGGTGCCCCGCACGGCTCCGCTGCTGATCTGGACCGACCCTCAGCGCCTGCCCTGGGACGCGGCCGAGCGCGAGATCCTGGCGGAAGACGAGGACACGCGGTCCCTGCTCGAAATGATGCCGGCCGGGGCGCATACTCGCCCCGAGGGCGGCGGCGGCAGCGACGTGCTGTTGATGCTCTGGGCCTACCACGCGCACCCGGTCGCGCCCACCTGGCCGCCTGCCTTCGATCCCTCCTTCCCCGAGGTGGTGCTGCGCGGCCTGACCAGCATGCTGCCCGGTCTCGCGACTTATCTGGGCAAAGCGCCGCGGCCCATGGTCGACGGCGGCTACTACACCAAGACCCGTGAGAACCGGCCCCTCATCGGGCCTTTGCCCGTAGCCGGGGCCTACGTGGCGGGCGCCTATTCCGGCTATGGCTTGATGGCCGCGGCCGGCGCGGCCGAGCTCCTGGCCGACCACCTGACCGGCGCGCCTCTGCCAGCCTATGCCGGCGCCTTTGCGCCCGCGCGTTATGCCGACCCCGCTTACCTGGCTCGCCTGGAGCAATGGGATGATGCCGGCCAGCTCTAGCCTCGACGCCGAAGCACAGGCCGCTCAGGCGCCGCCGGCCGCGCTGCCCGAGCTGCGCAGCGCGGCCGGCGGCCAAGCGCGCTGGCCCCGCGCAGCAAGCTCACCCACGCGCGCATGATCGCCAGGATGCGCTGGGGCTTGCCCACGCGCGCAGTCGCACTCGCCCGATGACCGAATCGCTGCCCGCGGCATGGTTAACCTACGCCGACTACACCGGTCACACGCCGGGGCACACTGTCAGCGGCGCCGTCGTCGTGCTGCCCGGCGTATACAGCCCGCAGCTCGACAACCAGCGCGACCTGCTGGTCTACCTGCCGCCCGGCTATGCCTCCGGCCACGACCGCTACCCCGTGGTCTACATGCAGGATGGGCAAAACCTGTTCGACTCGGCCACCGCCTTCGGCGGCCAGGAATGGCAGGTCGACGAGACGCTCGAGGCGCTGAGCACCGAGGGCCTGGCCGCGATCGTGGTGGGTCTGCCGCACATGGGCCCAGCTCGCCTGGCTGAGTACAACCCCTTTCCAGCGCGCGGCGGGCGAGGAGAAGCTTATCTCGATTTCATCGTTCAGACCGTCAAGCCGATGATCGACGGCGCATTTCGCACCCGGCCCGAGCGCGAGGCGACCGGTGTGCTGGGCTCTTCGCTGGGCGGCCTGATCAGCGTTTACGGGTTCTTCCGCTATTCAGCGGTCTTTGGCTTTGCCGGGGGCCTCAGCCCGGCTTTCTGGTACGCCGGCCGAAATCTCTACGCCTTTCTTCAGCGGTCGCCGCACCTGCCCGGTTGCCTGTACCTCGACCGGGGCTCGCGCGAGCGCGGCGGCGCTCAACGCGTGGCCAAGCTGCTCGTCCAACGCGGCTACGTCCTGGGCCGTGATCTGTGCTACCTGGAAGAAGAGGGCGGTGAGCACAACGAGAGGGCGTGGGCCCGCCGCCTACCCGGCGCCCTGCGCTTCCTGCTGCCCCGCGCATGACGACCGGCCTGATCACCCCGCGCTGCAAATTCCACGCTTGACTTGGCTTCGAAAACCGTGCTACACTCCACCGCGTTGTAAGAACAGCGCGCATTTACCCTGAGGAGAAAGGAGGCGCACCAATGCAAATGGCGACCTGTGAACACACCAACACCCTGGCATCCGCGAGTGTGGTAATGCCGTTGCGCGGTGCGCCTGCTGCCTGACCGTCCTTAGGGTTCTCTAAGTCCCCTTGCGGCCCCGGGCCACAGGTGCTCCCTGTGGCCGTCTTGTTTCCTCCGGCTGTTCTCAGCCG
>JADZEK010000017.1 GCA_020850595.1 Anaerolineales bacterium | reverse complement strand
TCCGGCTTCCCCCCTGACGGTCGCGGCCCAGACTTCGCCGCCCGGCGCGATCGCAACGGCCATAGTCCCAAACCCACCGCCAACGCAACCACCCGCGACCCCCTCCCCCGCCCCCGCCGCCACCGCCACGACCCGGCCCGAGTCCGGCCTGGGCGCCACCGCAACCCCGCTGCCGACCCTGGCGGACCTGCATTCGCCCTTCGCCGGCCATCTGCCGCTCGAGCCCCAGTTCCCCCGCGTCTACGATCTGTCCTTCGTCGACCCGCTGAATGGCTGGGCCGTCGTGGCTGTGGCCGACCCCCTTTACCCGGTTGGCTGGGCGCTGGTGTATCGCACCAGCGATGGCGGCCAGCATTGGCAGGCGCTGTCCTCGCCCGAAGCCCTGATCTACTCATCCGAACTGGCGCCGTATCTGCCCGCGCTCAACCGCATCCGCTTCTTCAACGCGCTGGAGGGCGAGCTGACCGGCACGCACCGCTTCGTGACCGCCGACGGCGGCCTGACCTGGGAGAACACGGGGCCCTACGACCCGCGCCTCGCGCCGGTGACGCTGGAGGCCGGCCAATTCCGCCTGGAGCCGCACGACTGCGCTCCCGCCGAGCCGCCAGACTATCCGAATTACACCCACTGCCCATACCGCCTGCAGCGCCTGAGCGACGGCGCCTGGCAGGCGGCGGGCTTAAGCTTCACGGCAATCACGGCTGAACTGGTCGCGGCCGACGCGCGCACGGCCTGGATCGTGGCCTACGCGCAGGCTGAAGCGGACACGACTCCGGTGGGGCGTCTCTGGCGCACCCACGACGGCGGCCGCACCTGGGAACCGCTGCCCGACCTGCCGAGCACTTGGCCGCTGATGGACGACGTCTGGCAGTGGTTCTTCGCGCCGGCTGACGGTCGGCACGTCTGGCTGGTGAGCGGCGACGCGGGTGCGGGGATCTTCGGCGGCAAGGTGCTGTACGTCTCCGACGACGGCGGCCGCACCGGGTCGCTGCGCGCTCAGACGGAGATTGCCGGCGCCGACCGGTTTGGCGACATCCCGGTGCCCGGCTACCTCCTGGGCTTCACGGCGGTCACGGGTGAGCAGGCCTACATGGTGCGCGGCCGCATGTCGTTTCTCGTGACACGCGACGGCGGCCGCACCTGGCAGGAGGCCATCCCCGAGTACATTTTTCCCGGCGACGACAACGCCACCGGCCCGATCGTATTCCTCGACGACCAGCATGGCTGGGCCGTCACCGGCGACGCCGTCTACTCGACCGTGGACAGCGGCCACACCTGGCGGCCCGGCATCCTGCCCGGCCTCCCCAGCGTGACGCCCCAGCCGCCCAGCCCGACGCCCTGGCCCACGGGCTACCCCGGCGGGCCAACGCCGGCGCCTACCGCCACGCCGGGCCTGAGCGCCTGGCCGAATCGCGTGGCCGGCGCCGGCCTGATCATCTCGGATTCCGCCGGCCTGCCCGGCTGGCCGATCGCTGTCACCAACTTCTGGGTTCAGCTTCGCACCGGCGTGCGCGTCTACGCCGGCGTGACAAGCGCGGCCGGCCAGGGCGCCGTGGCCGTACTGACGGAGAGCACCGACCCCGATCAGCCCGAGCTCTACCTGACGCCGAGCCGCGCCGGCGCGGTGCAGGTGGTCGACGCGCGTGGCGAGCGCCTGGTGCTGCAGACGCTCGACGGCCAGGCCACGTTCTACTTCGATGTGCCCACGCGGCGGTTCGTCGACTCGCTGGCGGTCACCAGCCCGGCGCCGACCGTGACGCTCGTGCCCACATTCAGTGCCACGCTGGGCACGCCGGCGGCGGTGTGGACTCCGGGGGCCTACCCGTGAGGGTCAAGCGCTCCGCGCGCGGCAGCGCCTGGTTGAAGTGGATGAAAGGAGGCCGATCATGACCGAGAACGAGTACCGCATTGGCAATCTGGTCGTCGTGGTCGCCGGCGAATGGCAAGGCCACGCCGGCGTTGTCAGTTGGCCGATCACGCCCCAGGAGGCCGGCCACGTGCTGGTCTTATCGGATGGCCGGATCGCCGGGCCTCGCCTGAGCCATGCCGAGGTCCGGCTGGCCGACGCGGCCACCCGGGGATACAGCCAACTGGCACACGGCCTCATCAAGCTGTCCAGCTTTCTGATCGAGCGGGCCATCCTGCCACTGGCCCGGTAGAGCTGCTGGCCGCGGAACCCAGGAAGGGGAACACGGAATGCGACGTCGACAGCAAAGCACAGGTCTAGCGGTTCTGGCCGCGCTGGCGCTCGCCGCCTGCGTGCAGTCGGTTGGGCCGCTCTCCGAGTCAACGGGTACATCCGGCTCACTGCCGCTCGCGGGCTACGCCGCGCTTGGCGGCGTGGCCAGCCTCCGGCGCCACGCGTTGGACGAGACGATCCGGCCCACAGACCTGCACGGCACCCGGTACGTGGGGATCGGCCCAGACAACGAAGTCTACCTGGTCGATTGGGCCAGCGGCGAGCAAACGCAGATCACGAATGACGGCATGGTAAAAGGCAACGCCGTGCTGTCGGATGACTATGTCGCCTGGATCACCTACACCCGGCTGGCCGACCAGAAGCTGCCGCGGACGCACATTTACATGCTGGATCGGCAGACGAGCGGCCAGCGCCAGATCACCGCTTGGAATGAGTCGGACAGGGGCAGTCAACGGACACTCGCACCAGACGCAAGTGCCGGTGTGAAGCAGATTGAGCGGAAGGGGCACGCTATATGAAGAGAAGCACTGGCCTCATCATTGTCGCCACCACATTTGGGCTAGTGGGTGGCACCTTCCTGGGCTATTCCCAGGATGCCATCACCCAGCGGCTGGCGGTCTGGCTGAGGCCATTCGCCATCCCGTTCTACGGCGGCAGCGTGTCCGCCTGGTGCGTCGCAATCCTGTGGATGGTGCTGGTCCTGGGCTACCCCAAGGCCCGCCGCTTTGGTGTTGAGCCTAGCCTGGCTTCCGTGAGCTTTGTTCTCGCGGCGGGCACGTCCACCGTCGCCGGTGGCATCGCATTCTTCCTCCTTAACGGCATGGACTATATGACCCTGTCCCAGGTTGCGGCCTATGCTTCGTGGACCGGGATTACCTACAACTTTTGGCTCGTCGTGTTGCCGCTGCTGGTGTTGTCGGTGTTGCGGGCAGCCCGGCGTCGCACGGGGAGGACCGTGGTTCACGCAGCATGATACGACGTAGAACTGGTCTCGTACTGCTTATCGGGATGGTGCTTTCCGCGTGCGCATCACCCACGCCGGCACCAACCGCCGCGACGGCCGCCCCGATCAGTACCCGCCTGCTGGCCGAGATGAGCGGGACGGTAAGCCTGGGTGATGGCTGCTTGCGCGTTGGCGACCGCGTGCTGGTCTGGCCACCGGACTATAGCGTTACCGTGGACGGCGACCGGGTGGAGATCAGCGACGGTTACACCGGCGAGATCGCCGTCTGGCGCGAGGGCGACACGGTTGGCCTCATGGGCGCGGAGATTAGCCGAACGAACCTCAGCGCCGAGGCGGGCCAGCGCTGGTATGGGACCTGTGAAGGCGCCAACAACTACTGGCTCGTCGGTGGCATCGGTGTCGCCATTCCTGCAACGAGCACTCGCCCGGTCACCCGTACGCCGGCCGCTTCTGCCGCTGCGACAGACGAGACGCTGCCGCAGGACTGTGTGCCGGAGGCTGCCCCCGACCTGGTGACCGGCTTGCCAACCTCGAACCTTCATCCGGGTTGGAAGCATTACACCGAGTCGAGCTATGGCTTTACCATCGACTTCCCGTCCGACTGGTGGCTCAGGCCCGCAAAGCACTTCCTCTGTCTCGAGCCGCAGGCTGATCCCGGCATCGTCCTCATCATAGGGTTCCGCGCCCCTTCCGAGGGCACGACAATTCAGCGCACGGGTGTAGGCGCGGGCGACATCGTCACGCGCGGTACGGTGGTCATCCTGGGCCAGGAAGTCACGCGCGATGTGCTCGTCTACCAGGGCCAGGATAAGTCGGTGCTCTACAACCTCGCCCGTGAGATCAAGTCGCTGCCGCTCGTAGTGACAATCAGCCTGGACTTCCACGATGCCAGGAATTACCAGGGGCCCGCGGTTAGTCTGCCGTCGGCGGTGCAGGCCACAGCTGACCAAATCGTCGCATCGCTCGCATTTGATCACGCGGCGCCGTCAGACACATCCGCACCCGCCGTGTCCGCTACAGACCCTCTGCCTCCGACCACTACCAGGCCCGCACCCACCGCGTCCCTGGCGCCGTCAGCGACTCGGCCGCTGCCTGCCACGTCCACGCCAATCCCGCAGACGCCTACACCGCCGCCAACGGCCACGATGCCGCCCACGGCCTGCGCCCACGCCTGGTTCCTGGCCCACCCGCCGTCGGGCTGCCCCGATCAGCCGGCCATCTACGCCCACACGATCGCCCAGCGCTTCGAGCGCGGCCTGCTGCTGTGGCGGGCGGTCCCCGACACCTACGGCAGCCAGATCTACGCCTTCTTCGACGACGGCCAATGGCCGGCCTGGAACCCCACCAACGACCGCTGGCGCCCGGGCCTGCCCGAGAGCGACCCCGCCATCGTGCCGCCCGCCGGCTTCTACCAGCCCGTCCGCGGCTTCGGCCTGTTCTGGCGCGAGGCCAACTTCGTCCCGGCCGGCACGGCGCGCGACCGGCTGGGCTGGGCGCTAGGGCCCGAGCACGGCCTCGGCGAGCGCCCGTTGCAGTGCCGCTTCCAGGGCGATTGGGCCGCGGGCTGCTTTCTGGGCGGGCCGGGTGACCAGGTCTTGCTCGTGGAGGGCAACAACGCCTGGTCGGTGTGGACTGGGCCAGCGCCGTGAGGCGCTGCCAGGCGAGATGCAAAAAGATGAACTATGGCAAAACCAACTATCACCGGCGAATTAGCTGCCGCGGGACTGGCCCTGGCGCTAGCCGCCGCGTTGTGGTTTGTGCTGAGCGTCGGGGGCGCCAACACGTCCGGTGGATTGCTGGCCCAAGATCCGGGCGGCACCGCCACGGTCGCCCCGACGGCCGCGCCGGTCACCGCCACCTGGCCGCCCTTCGAAGCGCAGCACCAACCCGGCGTGGCCGACCTGTTGGAGAGCTCGCCCGCGGCCGGCGAGCGCGTGGAGGTGGACGCCTGCTACGGCGCCGCGCTGGCCGCGTCTGGACCCAGCGGCGGGCCGCCCCCGGCCGGCGATCAGGTCGGCTGTCCCAACCCGTGGCCCGCCACCCTGACCGATCGGCCATTTCCCACGTCGCTGCAATACCTGAACATGACCACCAGCAACGTTCCGCCGGCCGGCGCCCCCTGGCTGGTGGCCGCCGTGCCCGAGCAAACCCAGCCCGGCTCGCGCGTGCCATATCCCACGCTGCCGTACCACGCTCGCTTCCGCGGCTACCTGGGCGAGCCGGCCTTCGCCGGCTGTGTTTCAGCCGAGCGCATTTTCGTCGTTGAGCAGGTGGTGCAGGTCTACGAGCAGGACCCGCCCGCCGAGCTGGCGTCTGGCCTGCAGGCGCCGGCGGACTACGCTGCCTGGCCGCGCCACGCCGACGCGACCTATGCCTACAGCCTGCCTTACCCGCCGGGCTGGCAGGCCGAAGTTGAGAACGAGCGTACGCTGAGGATCACGGGTCCCCAGTGGCCCGAGCACGCGGTCACAGTCCACGTCTACGACGGCGAGACCCACTGCGACCAGTTTGAGACCGACCCGGCCAAGAGTTCGCCCTTGCTCCAGGGCGTCGACTGGGGCGTGTTCCAACAGGGGTGGTCGGCCTTTGCCTAGGCTGGCTACGCCGCTCAGGGGCTGGCTGGCCACTACGTCGAGCGCGAGACCGGCCAGCCCAACGCGCGCTCGGTGGCGGTGCTGTTCAGCGGCAGCGGCCGCACCTATGAGCTGGCCCTGGTCTTCCCGACCGGTTACGCGGCGTCACAGGCGTTGCTCACAGGCTACACCGGCATCGTCGAAGGCTTCCGCCTGGACGTGGATCGGGGCCCCACGCCCACGGCGCCGGTCAGGCAGGACCTGGGCGCCGGCCCCTTCCTGACCGAAGATCAGCGGTTGTTTCTGGACGGCGTCAGCGGCCAGCAGTTGTGCGGCGAAGAGATCGCGCCGCCGGCCGGCACGGCGATGCCTCTGCCGCCAGGGGCGCCGACGGCGATGCCGTAACTGGTCGGCTTCATTCCGCCCGGAGAGACCTCATCGGCTGGCTGGCGGCAGCAGTTGGACGTTGGTTGGCGCCCGGGAGTGACCTGTGTTCATTGCAGCCAGATCCTGTGGTTTGGGAAGAAGCCTACCAGGCGCTGAGCGGCGCCCGACGCCGCCCCAGGCATGGGGAAACCCTCGCACCTGTGTTAAACTCTCGGTGTGGCCGCGCTGACCCCTCCGCTCGCTGCGCGGATCGACCCGCTCTCAAGGAGTTTCTCGCTATGAAAGTCGCCTACCTGTTCAGCACCTCGGGCCACACGGCCAGCTACAAGCTCGGCAAGATGATCCTGCCCCAACTCGAAGAAGACCGCCACGGCGCCGAAGTGGTGGGGATGATGTTCTTCGACGACAACAACTACGTGCTGCGCCAGGGTGACCCGATTGGCGAGCGGTTGGCCAAGGTGGCGGCCAAGACCGGCATGCTGATCATGATGTGCGACCAGTGCG
>JADZEK010000016.1 GCA_020850595.1 Anaerolineales bacterium | reverse complement strand
CCCGCCGCCGACTTCGTTTGTGCTAGACTCCATGTTGACCTTCCTCGGTTGGCTTGGGCGGTGACACCCTAAATCTACCGAAGAAGGTCGTTTGTTTCAACCCCGGCCCGACTTTAAGAATGCCCTGGGGCACGCTGGGCGGCTACCGCCTGCGCGCCGGAAAATGGGGGTATAAATAGAAGTTCGATGACGGACGAGGCGGGAGGCCCAGTGCTGACAGCGGTTGAGGCGTTTTGGCTGCAGTGGCAGGCGGAAGAAGGCAGCGCAGCGGCGGCGAGCACGGCGCGGCGGTGGCTGGCGGCTATTCAGGGCGGCGGCGACGGCTCCGCGCTGCACCTACCGGACGCGGAGGCTGTGGCGGCTTTTCGGGAAATGGGGCTAGCCCAACTGGTGGCGCCCACGCTGGCCGACCTGGAAGACAGCGCTGCCCGCGCTAACCGGCATGTGCAAGGCGTGGCCGCCACCGCGCTCAAGCTGTTTGACATCACCCGGCCGCTGCACCGGCTGAAGCCCGCCGCGCGCCGCCGGATGGAGAGCGCGGCGCGCCTGCATCAACTGGCCGGGCCAGGCCCAGCCCAAAGCGCGGCTTGCCTGGAGGCGCTGCCGCCCAGTGACGTAGGCCCACGCGAACTGCAGCGGTTGACACAGTTGCTGCGCGCGGCGGGGCGCGGCCTGGGCCAAGCAGCCGTCGGGCCGGCGGCACTCGACACTGAGACAAAGGCGCTGGCGGCCTTGCTACAACTGGCTGATACGCTCGACTACGATCAGGACCAGGCCACACCGCTGGAAAGTGCGACGCTGACGCCCCAGGCGCTGTCACTGCGGGTGCGCGGGCTGGGCGGCGCGGCGGTGGCAGCCCGCGTGCGCTTGTGCCGCCGGTTTGTGAAGGCAGGGCTGAACACGGGGTTGAGGGTGAGCGTGGCGGCTCCGACGCTCGACCAAGTGCGCCCGCTGCTGGCCGAGCCAACCGGCCCACGCACGCCCGTGGGGCGCGCCGTGCAGCGCGGCGTGGCGGAGGCGGTGATCGCCTGGCAGGCGGCGCTGGCGAACGCGCTGAGCGGCGAGGCCGCGGCATTGCGGCGGGCCGAGCGCGAGACCGCCCGCACACGGCAAGCGTTGGGCGCGTGGCGGGCGATGCTGAAACGAAAGGCAGCGCAGCAGCTGCGGAACCGCCTGCGCACGGTGCAGCGGACCCTGCGGGCCGCGAGCGAGGCACGCCAAGCAGCGGCGGATGGGCCGGCTTATGCCGCGGGACTAACCAGGGAGCACGCGGCCGGGCTGCCGCAATTGCTAGAAAGGCTAGACCAGACGGCGGCGCGGGCTGGGGCGGCGGCCGAGGCGTGGATAAGGGGCGCGGCGGCGGCCGAACTATGCGAAGACCTGCTGGCGCTGGTAGCCGCCCCGCCTCTGCGAGCCGGAACTGTTACCACCGTGCGCCAGAGCGCGGAGGCGATTCTGAAAGAAGCGGCCGAGACCACGCTGGCGCGCCTGGAGGATTTTGGGGTCAACGATCCGCGCCGCCAGCGCCGATTGAGCGAGGCGCTGGTGCGGGGCCAGGCGGCGCTGGCGGCGCTGGGCGGCGCGGCCACGTTTGGGCCGGGCGCGGCGGCGCTGGAGGCCGATTGGAAAAAGCTGGAGCAGCGCGTAGAACAACTGCGCGCCCTGACGACGCTCGACGCGGCATTGGGGGCGTTCTTAGATGACTGGGCGCTGCGGCAGGCCAAGCGCAAAGCTCCGCAGCTTTCGGGGGTGGAGGCGGTGATTGCCTATCGGAAACTGCGGCGGGCTGAGCGTCAGGCGCAGCGCAAACTCTTCTTGGCCGAGGCGCGGCCGGTGCAGGGCCGCCGGCTGCTCACCCGGGTGAGGCGGTTGGCGGCGGCGCTGAAGGCCCAGCGTTAGGCGGGCGGCGGGTCGCTCGGCGCGGGCGGGCCGGCCACGGCCGGTGGGGCCGGCGAAGCGCCGGGCGCAGGCCGGGCGGCGCTTCGAGACGCGGGCCGGGCCGCCGGCTTGCGCGAGCGACGCGGGGCGCGCGCGGGCGGCGGCGCATCGGTGACGGCCTGCATGTCGTCAATGGCGTTCTCGATGCCGGCGCGCAGCGCGCGAAAGATTTCGGGCACGCCGCGGTTGGCATCCACCACGTGGAACTGGTACTCGTCGGCCAGCGCGTCGAGCTGCTGGATGAGCTGGGTCTGATGCTTGACGTAGTTCTCGTACAGATCGTCGCCGCGCAGGTAGTCGGTGCCTGACTCCCAATAGTCGAAACCGCGGCTGTTGAGCACGCGCGGCAGCAGATGTTCCACATCAATCTTCAGATAGAAGACTACATCCGGCACCAGGGCGAAGCCGAGCACGGCGCGAATCCACTGCGGGTCCACGCCGCGCACCTGGGCGCGGGCGATGAGCGAGTAGATATAGCGGTCGGTGATGACGACGAAGCCTGCCCGCAGGGCCGGGATGATCTGCTTCTCGAGCCGATCTACGAAATCGGTGGCGTAGAAGAGGTTCATGGTCAGGTCGCCCATGGTGTGGCCGCGCTTGGCTTTCTTGAGGCCGGCGGCGGCCAGTTCTGAGCGCGTGAGGCCGGTTTCGGTGGCGGCGAAGCCGTTGGCTTCCAGCCATTCGCGCAACAGGGCGATTTGAGTTGAGCGCCCCACCCCGTCGGTGCCTTCCACCACAACGAGCTTGCCGGGCAGGCGCTCCTCGGTCATGCCGGGCAGCGGGTGGCCGTAGAAGAGGATGCGGGTCATGATTCCTCCTGCGCGGCGCTGTTAAGGTAACGGCCGTGGAGACCCTCTTTAGAGAGCACTTCACGCCAGGGGCGCTGGTCTACCTTGCGCGCGCCCTTGAGGTGCGGCTGGACCAGCTTGCGCACGCGGGCTTGCTGCTGCACGAGTGCCTGGGTGGCGTCAATGGGGGTCAGACCGAACTCGCCGACAATGTGCTCATACTCCAGCAAGATGCGGCCCTGAAAGAGCTTGAAGGACTCGTAGGGGTCTTCACTCAGGCCCAAGTCTTGCCCGGCTTCGTAGTACTTAAGCTCGGGCCGACCGACGAGGATGCGCTGGAGCGACTCGTCCAGCGGCACGCGGAAGTAGAGGGCGAGGGTGGGCTGGATGGCGAAGTTGTAGATGGCCCGCACCCATTCACGATTGACGCCGCGGGCGACATCGCGGGCAAAAGCGGTGTAGATGTAGCGGTCGGCCAGGACGATGGCCCCGGCGCGCAGGGCGGGCAAGATGTAGTGCTCGATGCGGTCGGCCAGGTCGGCGGCGTGGATGAGGGAGAACGAGGTGCTGGAGAGCAGCTTGCGCTCTTTGCCGCGCTTGGTGGTCTGGCGCACGACGGGCGAGGAGTTCCACTCAGTGAAGGCCACGAGATAGCCCTTGCTAACCAGCCACTTGTGCAGCAGGTCGAGCTGGGTGCTCTTGCCGGAGCCGTCAATACCTTCGACGATGAAGAGTTTGCCTCGCAGGGGGGCGCCGTCGGGCAGTGTTGCCATGGGGGGTTCTCCGTTCAGGCCGGCCGGGATCAGCCCGGCTCAATGACCAACTGGCAATTATAGGCTGACTGGAACAGGTCGGCGCTGCGCTGGGCTTCCCAGATCTCCACGCGGGCGTCGGCGCCGGGGCGCGGGCGGGCCAGCAGGCGGAGCCGCTTGCCCGAGCCTTCCAGCCGCAGGCGGGTGATGGTTTGGGCGCGGCTGCGATCCAGGTACTCGGCCAGGCGCAACAGTGCGGCCAGGCGGCGCACGCGGTCTAGGTCGCCGGGGCGGGGAGGCGCGCGCAGCTCAGCCAGCACGGGCTGGCCCTTGCGATGGTAAAGGCAGAGCATGGCGATCAGCGCCGTCTCGTGGTGGCTGTAGCCGGGCAGGCCGGCGTTCAGGATGATGTAGGCGGAGTGCTTGTGATGATCGTAGTAGTCAATCACCGTGCCGATGTCATGCAGTTGGCCCGCGGCCCACAGGCAGGCGCGCTCCTCGGCGGCGTAGCCATGACGCTCGGTTAGCTGGTCGAAGAGCGACAAGGCCAGGCGCGTGACATGTTCGGCATGGGCGGCCTCGTAACCGTAGAGGCGGCCGAGGTTGAGGACGCTGAAGGTGCGCAGGTCGCGGATGACGGGCGAAGTGGAGTGCGGCAGGAAGGCTTCGAAGAACAGCCCTTCGCGCAAGCCGTGGCCGGAGACGACCAGGGCGGAGGCGCGCGCCCGGTGCAGCGCCCGCTGGACGACGAGGGCGCCTGCCAGGATGATATCGGCCCGGTCGCTGGGCAGGCCAGGCAACTGCTTGGGGCGTTCGGCCACCGGCAGTTCGATGATGCGCTCGACCAGCGCGGCTAGGCGCTGGCGGGTAAGTTCGTAGCCGTTGAGCAGCCCAAACGGGTAATGGCGAGCTTCGCGATCCATGCGGGCCAGCGCGCGGGCGGTGCCGCCGACCCCCACCAGCGTCTCGACGGGCGCGAGGCGCAGCCAAGCGAGCCGGTCGAGCGCCTCATCCACGTAGTCGGTGAGGCGGCGGAGGGCGGCCGGCCGGACGTGATCGCCATTGTTGAGAAACATCTCGGTCAGCCGCACGGCCCCCAGCGGCGTGGTCTCGCCGCGCCGGAAGCGCCCGCGCTCCACCCGGCTAAACTCGGCGCTGCCGCCGCCCACATCCATCACCAGGCCGCTCGAGAGGCCCAGCCCGTTGACCACGCCCAGTGCGCCGTAGTAGGCTTCTTCGCGCCCGGTGAGCACGCGAAAGCGCAGGCCGGTGGCAGCGCGCAATTGGCGCAGGACGTCGGCGCGGTTGGCGGCGTCGCGGACAGCAGCGGTGGCGACCGGCACGATACGCTTGATGCCGTGAGCGTCGCAGAACAACTTGAACAGACGAACGGCCTGGACCGCACGCAGGATGGCGACGGTGCGGAGACGGCCATCGGCGGCCAGGCCTTCGCTCAGGCGCACGCGGCGGCTAAGCTCATCGGTGATGCGGTAGGCCTGCCCCGGCGCGTAGTGGGCGATCATGAGGCGGGCCGAGTTGGAGCCGAGGTCAATGATGCCGACGCGGCGTGACAGGGCCAGGGGAGTGTGCATTGAGGGAGAAGTGTAGCACGGGAGAGTGAGGTGGGGGGTCGGCGACCAGAGGCGGAGATGGAACGGCGGCGCGGGGCGGTATGGTACTATCGCGCGCATGAGACGAGTGGGCAGCTATGCGGCGGTGGGGGCGTTGGCCGTCGGATCAGTTGCGGTGGTGCTGGGGCTGACAGCGCTCAACACGACCAGCGGGCCGTGGACGGCCGGCCTGGATGCACTCTCCGCGTTTGTCACCACTTTCCTGAGCATCTTCATCGAGGCAGCGCCGTTCCTGCTGCTGGGCACGACGGCCTCCGGGCTGGTTGAGGTGTTCGTCAGCCGTGATCAGGTGGAGCGTTGGACGCCACGCGGCCCGGTGGGCGGGGCGCTGGCGGGGGCGTTGCTGGGGTTGTGCCTCCCGGTGGGCGAGTGCGGCGTGGCGCCGCTGACGCGCCGGCTGTTTCGCAAAGGGCTGCCGCCGCCGGTGGGGGTGGCGTTCTGGCTGGGTGCGCCGGTCATCAACCCGGTGGTCATCGCGAGCACGATGGCGGCGTTTGGGGCCGGCCGCGTGCTGGCGCTCCGGCTGGGTTTGACGGTGCTGATCGCCGTCATGACCGGACTGGTGTTCGCCGCCGAACGCAGGCCCGAGCGACTGCTGCGAACAACAGCCGAACCGCCAAGGGTGGAAGCGCGCGCGCCCTGGCGGGCTGAGGCGCGGCGCGCACTGGTGATGGCGATGGACGAGTTCTTTGAGTTGGGCCGGTATCTGGTGGCGGGCGGGCTGCTGGCGGCGCTGGCACAGACGGCGATCCCGCAGGTGTGGCTGACAACCCAGGGCGCCGGGCCGGTAAGCAGCGTGGCCGCTGCGATGACGCTGGCGGGCATACGCTCCGGCGGCGCAACGGTAGACGCCTTTAGCGCGCTGGGGTTGGCGGGCACGTTCACGCCGGGCGCCATCCTCGCCTTTCTGGTCAGCGGACCCATGGTGGACATCAAGAACACGCTGCTGCTGCTGGGCGTGTTTCGCCAACGAGCGGCAGCGCGCCTGGTGCTGCTCCCGCTGTTGATGGCGTTGGAGTTGGGCGTGGCGATAAACCTGGGCGCGCCCAGGTAGCCGGGGCGAAGGCCGCGCATGACTTTGACTCTGCGAACGCAACGCTCACTCCAGGCTCTGGTGCTGGCCGGGCTGGGGCTGTTCCTGCTGCAAAAGGCCTGGGACGGCACACTGTATGAGTATATCAATCAGCGCTTTGTGTGGCTCATTGGGCCAACGGCGGCGGGGCTGCTGACCCTGGCGGCACTGGCGCTGCCCCGTCCGCGCCGCGCAGAGGCGGCCGGGCACGACGACCACCAGGAGCGGACGCACGACCATGACGACAGCCACGGGCACGCGGCCGGCAGCCAGGCGGGGTTGTGGGGGCTGCTGGCGCTGGCGGTGCCGCTGGCGCTGGGCCTGCTGATCCCGGCCCGGCCGCTGGGCACAGTCGCCATCGCCAATCGGGGCATCAACATCAGCGTGCCACTGGCGGCGGGTGGCGGCGCGGCGGGACCATGGGAGCGGGCCGCCGGCGACCGCAACGTGCTGGACTGGGTGCGCGCCTTCAACGGCACGAGCGACCCAAGCGACTATAACGGGCAGGCGGCGGACGTGATTGGGTTTGTGTATCACGGCGCGGGGCCGGCAGAGGAGCAGTTCCTGGTGAGCCGCTTCGTGATGCCCTGCTGCGCGGCCGATGCCACAGCGGTGGGGGTGCTGGTGGCGTGGCCGGGGGCGGCCGAGTTGGCCGACAACGGCTGGGTGCGTGTGCGGGGGGTGATGGCGGTGGGCAGCCTGGGCGGACGACCCACGCCGCTGGTGGAGGCCGCGCAAGTGGAGGGGGTGGCCGCGCCGGAGCAGCCCTATCTGTATCCGTAAGGCGGGACCGGCTTGACAACCCGCGGCACGGCGTGATATGCTCCCCGCCGAAATGAAAACCGTTTTCAATTCAGAGCCGACGGAGGCGCAACTGGCCGAGGCGCTGGCGGCGCGGGGCTACAAGCTCACGCGACCACGGCGCGCCGTGGTGCGCGTGCTGGCCCACGCCGGGCGCACGCTCACGCCGGCGGAGATTCACGCGCAGGCGCAGGCGCACTACGCGCAGACAGGCCTGGTGACGGTCTACCGCACGCTCGACCTGCTGGCGGAGTGCGGAGCGGTGCGCAAGCTGCATCAGCCGGATGGCTGCCACTCCTTCGCGCTGGCGAGCGAGGGCCACGCGCATCATGTCATCTGCCAAGGCTGTCATTCGGTGGTGGAGTTCGACAACTGCGACTTGAGCGCGCTGCTAGCAGCGGTGCAGCGGCGCACGGGCTACAAGATCAGCGGGCACTGGCTGGAGCTGTTTGGGCTGTGCCCGGCGTGCCGCGCAGGAGCGCGGGCATGACGGGCGGCCCGGCACGGGGGCTGGCCGCCTTGCTCGCGGCAGGGTTGCTGCTGGGGACCGGGGCGTGCGGCCCGAAGCCGGCCGCCAGCAGCGACCAGCCCCTGAAGGTGGCGGCGACGTTCAGCGTGGTAGGCGACTTAGTGCGCGTCATCGGCGGCGAGCACGTGGCGCTAACGGTGCTGGCGGGGCCGGGCGTGGACGCGCACGCCTTTATTCCAACCGCCGGAGACGCCGCCGCGCTGGCCAAGGCCGCTGTGGTGGTGGAGAACGGGCTGGGCTTTGAGACCTGGCTCGACGACCTGTACACGGCGGCGGACTCACAAGCGACGCGCGTGGCCGCGGCGGACGGCATCGCGCCGCGGGCGGGCACAGGCGAGGAGACGGGCGAGGCCGATCCGCATGTGTGGCACAGCGCCACGAACGCGATGGCGATGGCGCGCAACATCAAGGCGGCGCTGGCGGCGGCCGACCCGGCTAACGCGGCGGCCTACCAGACGAACACCGACGCCTACTTGGCCGAGCTGACCGCGCTGGACGGATGGATTGCCGAGCAGGTGAGCGCCCTGCCCGCCGAGCGCCGCAAGCTGGTGACCACGCACGATACCTTCGGCTACTTCGCGCAGCGCTATGGGTTTGAGGTGCTGGGCAGCCTGCTGCCGACCTCGACGGAGGGCGCGTCGCCGTCAGCACAGCAGGTGGCCGCGCTGGCGCAGGCGGTGAAAGCAGCGGACGTGCCGGCGATTTTTGGCGAGAACATTGGGGCCAACGGACTGCTGAACCAGGTGGCGGCCGAGGCCGGCGTGAAGCTGGTGGCGACGCTGTTCACCGACGCGCTGGGCGCGCCCGGCTCGGGCGGCGAGACGTACGTGGACATGATGCGGGCCAACGTGACAACGATCGTCGCGGCGCTGGGCAGTTAGCAGGCCATGACAACACAGCTATTGGACGCAGCCGCCCCCCTGGCCGCGCCGCACGGGCACGCGGCACTGGAATTGACAAATATCTCGGCCAACTATGGCAAAGGCCAGCCAGTGCTGGAAGACATCGGTTTCAGCGTGCGGCATGGCGAGCGCGTGGCGGTGGTGGGGCCGAACGGCGCGGGCAAGAGCACCCTGTTCAAGGTAATCGTGGGACTGCTGCCGCACCTGACCGGCGACGTGCAGGTGCACGGCCATAGCCACCACGCCGGCGACTGCCCGGCCATTGGCTATGTGCCGCAGCGCGAGGCGGTGAATTGGAAGTTCCCGCTGTCGGCGAGCGACGTGGTGCTGATGGGCACGCTGCGGGCGGTGGGCTGGCTGCGACGACCGGGCAAGGCGGCGCGGGCGGCGGCGGCGCAGGCGCTGGACCAGGTGGGGCTGGCGCACCTGGCGCAGCAGCCGATTGCCGACCTCTCCGGCGGGCAGCAGCAGCGCGTGTTCATTGCGCGCGCACTGGCCCAACGCGCCGATGTGCTGCTGCTGGATGAGCCGTTCAGCGGCGTGGACGCGGAAGCGCAGGAGCAAATCCTGGAACTGCTGGAGGGGCTGCGGGCGCGGCGGGTGACGGTGGTGCTCTCGACGCATGACCTGCAACTGGCAGCCACGCGCTTCGACCGGCTGCTGCTGCTGAACCATCGGCTGATGGCCGACGGCCCGGCGAGCGCGGTGCTGAGGCCCGAACTGCTGCGCGCGGCCTATGGCGGCCGGCTGGTGGTGTGGGCGCCGGGGAGCGACCCGACCGGCGCGCCGCTGACCGTGAGCACCGACGACGGCGGCAACTGATGCTCCAATTTCTGCTCGAACCATTGCAATACGCCTTCATGTGGCGCGGGCTGGCAGCGGCCGTGATGGTCGGCGCGGTGTGCGCCGTGGTGGGCTGTTTCGTGGTGCTGCGCGGGCTGGCGTTCTTTGGCGAGGCGCTGTCGCACGCGGTACTGCCGGGCGTGGCTGTGGCCTATTTGGCCGGTGGCACGGCTGGACCGCTGTTCTGGGGGGCGCTGGGGGCGGCGGTGGTCACGGCGCTGGGCATCGGCGCGGTGAGCAATAAGCAGCGGCTGAGTGAAGACGCCGCCATCGGGGTCATCTTCGCCGGGGCGTTCGCGCTGGGCATCGCGCTGATCAGCACCATCCGCAGCTACAGCGTGGACTTGAGTCACATTCTGTTTGGGAACATCCTGGCGATCACGCTGGGCGACCTAGCACGGATCGCGGTGTTCGGCGGCGGCGTGCTGCTGGTGATTGGGGCGCTGTTCAAGGAACTGGTGGCAGTGGCGTTCGACCCGGTGCACGCGGCCACACTGCGACTGCCGGGCGAGGCGCTGCGTTACCTGCTGCTGGTGCTGATTGCCGTGACGGTGGTGGTGGCGCTGCAAACGGTGGGCGCGGGACTGATGACGGCCATGCTGATCACGCCCGCCGCCACGGGCTATCTGCTGGCGCGGCGGCTGCCGCGGATGCTGGCGATTGCGGTGGGGGTGGGCGTGTTCTCCGGCGTGGCTGGATTGTATCTCTCGTACTATGTCGCCGTCGCCTCAGGCGCGGCGATTGTGCTGGTGGCCACGGCGTGCTTCGGGCTCGCCTGGGTGGTCACGCAGGCGCGGGGCCGGGCCTGAAGGCGCGCGGCCAGGTTGCTTAAAGGCAGGCGGATGAAACGACAACACGTGGTTGGGCAAGTGCTAGGATTGGCAGGTCTGCTGTTGGCGGCCTGCGGGGGCGGCGCAACGACGGCGGCGCCAACGGTGGAAGTGCCCATCATCGCGGCGACGGCCACGGCCACGGCGCTGCCGGTAGGCGCGGACACGCCCTGGAAAAACCTGGGCCTGGGCGGTCACCTGCTGTTTAGCCTGGGCGAGCAGGGCATTCACTACCTGGACCTGGCCACGGCCGAGGCGCGGGTGATCTTCGCCCTGCCGGAGGGGGCCTGGCTGACGGCGGTGAGCGCCAGCGCCGGCGGCCAAAGCCTGGCCCTGGCCTACGCGCCGCCACCGGCTGAGGGCGAGGTGCAGCTAGGTTACACCGCCATCTATGAACTGCCGGGAGAGTGCCTGACGCGGGGCACGCCCTGCACCCCGGACGACTTGACGCCGCTGGTCGAGCGGGTTGACCCGCACGAGGCCTATTTCTCGCCTCTGTGGGCGCCAGACGGGCAGTACCTGTACTTTGCGCACTTCACGCCGTCGGACAATGCCGGCGGCTCGTCGTTCACCTACACGATGGAGCGGCTGCCCATGGCGGCCGACCCCAACGGTGGGGCGGCTAGCGCGACGGGCGCGGCAGAGGTGATCTTGAACGACGGCTTGTGGCCCGCGCTAAGCGCCGACGGCACCCAGCTGGTGTATGTGTACTCGGACCCGAGGGACTACACCAACAGCCTGAACCTGGCGGCGGCGGACGGCGCCGACGTGCGGCAGTTGACCGCGCCCAAGGACTTCACGGCGGTGGACGCGCCGCTGTTCACGCTGGATGGGCAGACGGTGATCTTCAGCGCGGTGGGTGAAGGTCCCGCGGCGGCGGTCCTGAGCCGCCCGTTCGCCTGGCTAGATGCCCTGACGGGCGCGACGGCGGCGGAGGCCGCGCCGCCACCTGCCCCGCCGGCATTGCCGCCGGCCCACAGCGTGCCCTCGGACTGGTGGTCAATCCCGGTGGGAGGCGGCTCGCCCAGGCGGCTGTCGAACAGGCTGGACACGGGCATGTTCGGCGACCTGGCGCCGGATGGGAGGTACATGGCCTACATCAGCGCCAGCGGACTGTATGTGCTGCCGGTAACGGGCGGCGAACCGGTGAAACTGCTGGACGTATCGGGGTCCGGCTCATTGGAGTGGCTGCCATAGAAGCCGGCGTAGGATAACAGCAGCGGGCGTGACCGATGGGTCACGCCCGCTTTTTGGTTGCGCGGAAGCAGCGGGCTTACGAGTTCAGGAAGTCGTCCAACGCCTGCTTGCTAATGCGGACCTGCGAGCCGATTTTCTTCGACTTGATGGCGCCGTCGGCGATCATCTGGTTGATGTCGGCTTCGCTGACCTGAAGGTAGCTGGCCGCGTCGGCGGGCGACATGACGGCCGGAACAGCCGCCGCAGCGGGAGCGCCGCCGCCGCCCTGCGGAGCGGGCGGCTGCGCGGGCGGCTGGGGCTGCGGAGGCTGGGCGGCCATGCCACCGGCCAGCGCCTGGCTCATGATGTTGCCGATGCCGATGCCCGCGCCGATGCCGGCGGTGAGGCCTGCGCCGCCGCTGGGGTTCTTGGCCGCATCGCGCATGGCGTCAGCGGCCTGGAGTTGGGTGTAGGTGGCCATGTCGAGCATGCCCATGGCGCGCAGTTCCTCGGCCGACTTCTCGGAGGGCTTGATGCTCTCAATGCCGAAGGTCTTGAGCGTGACGCCGATGGCCTTGAAGTCTTCCTGGGCCTTGGCGCGCACGCCGGCCTGGATTTCCTCGGTAAGGCCGATGATGTCGAGCACGGAGCGGCCGCCCTTGGTGCCCAACTCGCCGAACATGTCGGCCAACTTGCTGAGCAGGATGGTGCGGAAGCGGCCCTGGATTTCGCTCAGGCTGTAGACGCCCTGCGCGCCGACGAACTGGCTGACGAACTGCTGCGGGTTGCTGACGAAAAACGAGTAATTGCCGAAGGCTTGCAGCAGCGCTACGCCCAGGCCGACGCCGGGGTTCTTGACGATGATGGGCTGCGGGGTGCCCCATTTGACGTCGGGGAACTCGCGGGTGTTGACGAAGTAGACTTCGGCCGGGAAGGGGGTGCGGCCATCGAAGAGCTTGCCAAGCAGGTTGGTCAGCAGCGGCACGTTGGCGGTGGTGATGGTGGTGCGGCCGGCATTGAAAGCATCCAGGGCGCGGCCGTCACGCATGAAGACCGCCACCTGCCCCTCGCGAACGATGACCTGGGAGCCGATGCGGAAGTCGCCGGGGCCGCTTTCGGGGAAGCGGTGCACCAGCTCATTGCGCATGGCATCGGGATACTCAACGACATCAAAGACACGGGCCATGTGGGTTTCTCCTTAGGGCGCGGGCGGCTACTTGGTGGCGAGCACTTCTTTGCGGCGCTCGTAGGTGGTGTTGGCTTCGCCGATGACGGAAGACAGGTGGCGCAGCGCCGCCGGCAGGCCGTCGCCGCCGACCGAGCTTTCAACGTTATCAACGGCCGAGGCCACATTGCCGACGTTCTCAAGCATAGCCAGGTCAAACTGGTAGAGCTTGATAAGCTCCGGCTCGTTGACCTTGATGGCGTCGAACAGGCCGGCGTAGCCGTGCGCAGCCGTCTTGACCGTGTCAATGAAGCGTTGGAGGCGGGTGGCGGCGTCTTGCAGGTCGTCGAGGTAGTCAATGCCGCCGCTGGAGAGCATCTGCACCTGCAAGTTGGAGATGCGGCCCAACTGCTCGCTGTAGCGATTGGCAATGTTGTCGCGCAGCATCTTGTCGGCTTCGCGCCGCTGTTCTCGGTCCAGGTAGCCGTTGAAGCCGGGGATCATGCCGGCGATCTTGCCAAACAGGCCCTGGGAGTCCTTGATCTTGTCGTAGTAGTCAGTCATGCTCAGTTCTCCTTGGTCTGAGACCGGGAACGCTCTGCGCGCTAATCCAGGAAGTACTCAGTGCCGCAGTAAGGGCACTTAACCACGCCTTTGCCCGCCAATTTTACCTCGCCGCCGCATTTCTTGCAGTTGGTCAGGTCGCGCAACTGCGAGGCTTGGGCGCTGTAGAGCACGCCGTCATCCCAGTTGATGTAGCCGGAGAAGACGCCCAGCCCCACCAGCCGGTAGATCCAGTCTTTCAGTTCCGCGCGCGGGATTTGAAGCTCGACAGCGGCATCGTTCATGGAGACCTCGCCCTTGGAGGAGACCATGTCGAGCAGGCGGCGCTGCTTGGCGGCCTGCACATCAGTCTTGGCTTCTTGTCCGCCGCGCACGATCATAAATACGCCGATTGCGACCAAAGGTAGCGCGACAATGCCGGCCACCGCCAGCCCCAGCACCATGGCGGCGGGGGACAGGTCGCCGGAGATCATCGGCACCACGGTGACGGCCGCGCCCAGCAGGCAGACGACCACGGCCCCGCCAATCAGTACGATCCCGATAATGCGCCCATTGTTCATGCGGTGTGCCTCACTGGCCGGAGTAGGGGTTGGATCACGCGCTCGCGCCGTTTAGCGGAACCCGCGCCGCCCGCCGCCGCTGCCGCCGGAGGAGCGGAAGCTGCCGCCGCTGCGCCCGCCGCCCGAGAAGCTGCGGCCGCCGCTGCGGCTGCTGCCGGAGAAGCTGCCCCCGCCCCCGCTGGTGGTGCTGGGCGGCGGCGCGGCGGTAAACGTGCGGGAAGCTGAGTTGAGCATCGAGGTCAAGCCGTCGCTCATGCCTTGCAGGCCGCCGGTCAGGCTGTCGCTCATACCTTGCAGGGTCGGGACCTGCACGCCGGCCGGGCTGCCGGCGGCGCCAATCGGGCCGGCGGTGCCCAGCGTGCCGGGCGCGCCCAGGCCGGCCGTGCGGCCCAGGTAGGGCCGGCCCACGGGATAGTACCACCCAGGCATGGGCGTGGTCGGGATCTGGCGGAAGCGGTTGATCCAGCTCTTCTCCAGGCCGAAGACGGTGGCCCAGGGCAGGTATTTTTCAAACTGGTCGGTCACCGCCTTGGGGTCAGCGTACTTCTCAAGGTTCATCAGGTAGGTCTTGAAGGCGCGGGCGAGGGCCGCGGCTTCGGCGCCTTTGCGGGTCTTGGCGGGCATGTGCGGGGCCATGATCATGAGCGCGATGGCGAGCAGCGCGCCGGCCAGCACCGGACAGATGAGGGTGCTGGTGTATTCCGCGAAAACGGGCACGGCGAAGAGACCCACCGTGAACAGCGCCACGAGCGAAAAGACGCCGATGCAGCCATAGCTGCTGCGCACGCTCTGCGGGCTGGCCGGGAAGTAGCCTTGCTGCACCGCGGTTTCGTAGAGCTTGTTTTGCAGCATGGGCAGGTTGGCGAAGAAATTGCCGTTCAGGTCGCGAAAGCGCACCGTATCGCGGCTGCCCAGGAGCTTGTCATAGAGCAAGCGCTCATAGGCGTTGAGTTGGCTCAGGTTGGCGCCTGCGACCTTCTTGAGGCTGAACTCTTTGCTCACGAGGCGAAGGGCGCTGGCCTCGGACGACTCCTCGATGACGAGGAAGCCGCGGCGGGCCAGGTCGAGCATAGTCGCCATCAGATCGGGCAGGTCGGCGCGCTCGTCCACGAGCACACCGGCGATGCCGGGGGGTAGATCAGCCGGGGGCTGGTTGATATATTCGGGCACGGCGTCAATCTTGGGGTCACGGCCGCGCAGGTACCACCAGGCGTAGAGCAGCCCGCCGCCGCCAAAGAGCGTGAGCAGGCCAAGCGTCAGTAGGCCGAGGTTCACCAGGGGCTTGTAGGTCTGATCCCAGGCGTTGCGGCGATCGAAGTCGGCCTGCCAGGTGGGGGCTGACCCGCCGACGGTGCCGGGGGCGAACTGCGCCACGACCTGCACGCCTTGGGAGGGGGCAATGGTCTCGTTGGCAGTGAAGGTAGCCGTCTCTTCATCGGCGCTGGGCTGGATGGTCATCGCCACGCCGTTAAACTCCGGCGGGACGAGATAATCAGCAAAGCTGAGGGGCACGCCGGGAGGCATGTGGATGGTGACGGTCGCCTCGCGGATGTCGAAGTCGCGCATGCCGGGCTGGATGGCGTTCCACTGGAACTCATTGCCCTGGTCGTAGCGGCGAATGGCGCCGGCGACGGTATAGGCCAGCACGAAGGTGCGGGTTTCGTTCTGGGTGCGGCCCATGTGCCAGGTGACGTAGACGCTGTCGCCCTCGCGCTCGACAGCAAACTCCTGATCATCGAGACAACACGAGCTGGAGCCACTGGTGTACTCTTCGCCGTTCTCGCTGATCGAGACGTCAGAGATGCCGTCGGTGTGGTAGGTGGACAGTTCGGCAAAGCCCTCGCGGAAGACGCCGCTGGTGAAGTTGATGACCTGGGTTTCGGTCACGCGCAGGTCGCCGTTTTCCTGGACGGCAATATCAACGTCGTAGCGTTCCCAATAGAGGCTTTGAGATTGAGCGTGCGCCACGGGAATGGCGGGCGCAGCGACCAGGGCAAACAGGACAAGCGCGAGGAAGGTCAGGGAGCGAAAGCGGCGCAAGGGCATTGAGTCGTTTCTCCACGAATTGTGCCTCGATTATAGGGCAGGTCGGGGAATTGACCAACCAGCGCAGATGCCAATAAGCTGACAAGACCGCCGGGCGTGATTGAGTCGGGCAGCCGGAACGCGCTGGAGCGAATTGCCCGAAATTCGACCGGGTTTGGCCTGACGCGCCAGCAGCCACGCCAGCCGACGCGGGCGAGCCGGCCCAGCCTGACAGGCGCGCTGGGCAGCCCGTCAGCCCGGCGGCGGCGCGGACGGCAAAGGCGGTACGGTATAATGGCCGCATGACCGGCCAGGCGGTGTCGCGCAGGCGGTTCTTGCAGACGCTAGGCCTGGCCGCCGCCGGCGTGGCGCTGCCGCCGACTCCACCGGCGGCCAGACCCACTACGGCTGAGCGGCCCGAGTACTTCGTGCCGCTGGGCGACTACCACGAACTGCCGCCGGAGTGCTACGCGCAGAACCTGATCCGGCCGTTCGAGATCATTGTGCACTGGGATGGCAACCGGCAGGGGCGCGAGTTGTGGCTGACGCCGATCACGTACGAAACGCTGCAATTCACCCAGCAATCGGCGCATTTTGCGGTAGACTACAAACGCATCTGGCAGCTATTGCCCATGTTCCGCACAGTGGTGCAGGAATCGTATGGGGCCAAGGGCTATAACTGGGCCGCGATCAACGTGGAGTTGGCGGGCACTGAGTTCGACCAGCCCGGCAACGCCCCGCCGGCAAGCGAGGTGGACCTGGCGGTGCGGCTGGTGGCCCGGCTGATGGAGCACTACGCGATCGCGCCGGCGCACGTGGCAGGCCACTTTGAGCGTGACCTGCGCGGCGATAAGCGCGACCCCGGCGCCCAGTTCATGGCCGGGTTTCGCACCCAACTGGTCGCTTACCGCGCCAGCCGTTCGCCTCTGAAGCAGCAGGCGCTGGCCGAGCCGGGCGACTGAGCGCGACCGGCGCAGACAAGGAGCAGTGACTATGGCAAAGAAGGCCCCCGCAAACCCCGTTCTGGCGGACCTGCTGGCCAGCGTGGAGCATGCGCTGGCGGTGACCCCCAGCGGCAAGCTGAAGCTGCGCGACGACGCGACGCTGAAGACCAACATCCGGCGGCTGGCCGAGAAGAGCGCGCTGGGCACGAGCGTTGAGCAGGGCACGGCGCGCTGGCTGATCTGGGAGGCGGCGCTGGCGATGGGGGTGTACCCGGCCTCGATTAATGGGCTGTACATGGCGCGCGGGCGCGGCGAGACGCCGGTGAACTTCACAGTGCCGGCCATGAATTTGCGGGCGCTGACGTTCGATTGCGCGCGGGCAGCCTTTCGAGCGGCTGAGCGGCTGGATGCGGGCGCGCTGCTGTTCGAGATTGCGCGGTCGGAGATGAGCTATACCTTCCAGCGGCCGAGCGAGTATGTGTCGTCGGTGCTGGCGGCGGCTATCGCCGAGGGTTACACCGGGCCGGTCTTCATCCAGGGCGACCACTTTCAGGTAAACCACAAGAAATACCTGGCCAACCCGGAGGCCGAAGTGAACGCCGTGCGCGAACTAGCGGTGGAGGCCGTTGCCGCCGGGTTCTACAACATTGACGTGGACACCAGCACACTGGTGGACATCAGCCTGCCGACCATCCCGGAGCAGCAGCGCGAGAACACCCGCCGCTGCGCCGAGCTGACGGCCTACATCCGCGGGCTGGAGCCGAAGGGCATCACCATTTCAGTGGGCGGCGAGATCGGCGAGGTCGGCGCGAAGAACTCGACCGAGCAAGAACTGCGGGCCTTCATGGACGGCTACAAGGCCGACTTGCTGGAGCAGCCGGTGAACGGCAAGCACAAGCGCAACACGGTGGGCATGAGCAAGATCTCCATCCAGACGGGGACGTCGCACGGCGGCGTAGTGAACCCGGACGGCACGATGGCCAAGGTGCAGGTGGATTTCGATACGCTGCGGCGGCTGTCGTACGTGGCGCGGCATGAATACGGCATGGCGGGGGCGGTGCAGCACGGCGCGAGCACCCTGCCCGAAGATGCCTTCCATCGCTTCCCGGAGTGCGAAACGGCCGAGATTCACCTGGCGACGAACTTCATGACGATGCTGTTCGACCGGCTGCCGATGGAACTGCGGGCGGAGATTTACGACTGGGTGCGCGCGAACGCCGCCGACGAGCGGAAGGCGGGCGACACCGAAGACCAGTTCCTGTACAAGAGCCGCAAGAAGGCGGTGGGGCCATTCAAGGCGCAAATGTGGAACCTGCCGGAAGACCGGCGGGCGAACATCTGTGGCGCGTGGGAAGAGCAGTTTTACTTCCTGTTCGAGCAACTCAACATCAAGGGCACGCGCGCGCTGGTGGACCTGTATACCAAGCCGGTGCTGGTGCACAAGACTCTGGCGGACTACGGGGCGGCGCAAAAGGAAGTCGAGGACGTGACCGGGCTGGCGGATTGAGGGCGAACATGCCCGCCGCTGAACAGGGCGTCGCCATTTCGAGCAAGCGCTATCAACTCGTCCCCCGCGTGTTGTGTTTTGTCTACGCGGGGGACGACGTGTTATTGCTGCTGGGCGCGCCCGACAAGATGATTTGGGCCGGCCGCTACAACGGCCTGGGCGGGCATGTGGAGCGCGGCGAGAGCGTGCAGGCCGCCGCCGAGCGTGAGATTTGGGAAGAGGCCGGGCTGAAGGTGACCGAGCTGCGCCTGCGCGGGGTAGTGACCGTGAACACCGGGGAGGCGGCCGGCATCGGGCTATTCGTCTTCAGCGCGGAGGCCGAGAGCCGGGAGACGGTAGCCTCGGCCGAGGGCGCGCTGGAGTGGGTGCCGACGGCCGAGGTGGGCAGGCGGCCGTGCGTGAGCGACGTGCCGGTGCTGCTGGCGCGGCTGGCGGGCGAGGCGCCGGGCGCCCCGCCGTTCAGCGCCGCCTACTACTACGACGCCGCGGAGGCGCTCCAGATTGAGTTTTACGGCGAAAAGTCACAAACTGCCCAATCAGGTTAGGGCAGAGTTGTACGGATTACACGGTGACGGTCTACTTTGCCCGTGATATTTTTCACTCTGTATGTGCGCGCCTAGTCTCCTGACCTGCAAGCGTTCGCCGCGTCGTCCGAAGCCCGGTGGGGCCTTCGGTTCTTTCGGCTTGCGCGCGCACTAAGAACAGCAACGCGTACCCGTCTGTAGCCCGAAGGCCTCTCCGCAGAGAGGTCTTTTTATTTGCTCGTGACGAGCATAGGAGAGATGGACATGACTGCTTTGTGCCCCGAATGTGAAGCCAGCCTGAACTTGAAGGATGTGCTGGCCGGCGAGATCGTGGTCTGCCCAGATTGCGGCGTGGACCTGGAAGTGACGGCCGTGGCGCCGGCTTTGGCGCTGGCGCTGGCCCCCAAGGAAGCGGAGGACTGGGGCGAATAGCCTTGGCCTTACTGGGGACGCGCACATGGACTCAGGAGTGTCGGACGATTCTGAACCGTCATTATCCGCAGCCGGCGCCCCAAGCCCGGCTGCGTCCGAGCCCCGCCCGCCCAGCCGCCGCATGAAGATCGGCGTCTTGCTGTCGCGCGTGCGAGTTGAAGAAAAGTGGCTGTTTGAGGCGCTGGATAAGCGCGGGGCCGAGTATGACCGGCTGGACGACCGCGAGGCGCAGTTCCGCCTAAGCGACGCGGGGGCGTGGCGGCAGTACGCCGTGGTGCTTGAACGCAGCCTGTCGTTCGGGCGCGGGTTGTACGCCACGCAGGTGCTCAACAGTTGGGGCATCCAGACCGTCAACCGGGCGGCGGTGGCCGCGACCTGCGGCGATAAGCTGGCGACCTCGGCCGCGCTAGAAGCGGCAGGCGTGCCACAGCCGGAAGTGCGCGTGGCCTTCACGCCGGAGGCGGCGCTGGAGGCCATTGAGGCCATGGGCTACCCGGTGGTGCTCAAGCCCGTGATCGGGTCATGGGGCCGGCTGGTGTCGAAGGTGAACGACCGCGAGTCGGCCGAGGCCTTGCTGGAGCACCGCGAGGTGCTGGGCAACTATCAGCAGCAGATCTACTACATCCAAGAATACATCATCAAGCCGGGCCGCGACATCCGGGCGTTTGTGGTCGGCGGCGAGACCATCGCGGCCATTTACCGCAGCTCGCCGCACTGGATCACCAACACGGCACGCGGCGGCGTGGGCAGCAACTGCCCGGTGACGCCGGAGTTAGAGGCGCTGTGCGCCCAGGCGGCGGCGGCGGTGGGCGGCGGCGTGCTGGCGATGGATGTGCTCGAGGACCCAGCGCGCGGCCTGCTGGTCAACGAGGTGAACCACACCATGGAGTTTCACTCCTCGGTATCGGCCACGGGGGTAGACATTCCCGGCAAGATCATTGACTACACCCTGGCGGTCGGCCGGGAGGCGCTGGAGGCGCAATGAGCCTGAAAGTTTCGATTGTGGGCGCCTCAGGCTACACGGGCGGCGAGGCGCTGCGGCTGCTGCTGTTTCACCCCGGCGTGGAGATCGGCCAGGTGACGTCGGAGAGCCACGCGGGAGAGTACGTCTACCAGCAGCACCCCAATCTGCGGAAGCGCACGCAGCTGCAATTTGTAAGCCAGGCGACGCTCCAGCCGTGCGACGTGCTGTTCCTGGCCCTGCCCCACGGCGAGGCGCAGAAGCAGATTGAGCGCTACCAGGCAGTGGCCCCGCGCATCGTGGACCTCTCGGCGGACTTCCGGCTGCGCGACGGCGCGTTGTATCAGCGCTGGTATGGGGAACCGCACAAGGCCCCGCAGCACCTGGGCACGTTTACCTACGGGTTGCCCGAAGTGCAGCGCGAGGCGATGCGGACGACTAAGTACATCAGCGGCGTGGGCTGTAACGCCACGGCCTCCATCCTGGCGCTGCTGCCGCTGATGAAGGCGGGGCTGCTGGAGCCGGGCAAACCGATTATTGTGGACGTGAAGACTGGCTCGTCGGAGGGCGGGCAGAGCGTGAACCCCGGCTCGCATCATCCGGAAAAGAGCCACTCGGTACGGGCGTATGCGCCTACCGGCCACCGCCACACGGCCGAGGTGATTCAGGAGCTGGGCCTGACCGACGTGCACCTGAGCATGACGGCGGTGGACCTGGTGCGCGGCGTGCTAGCGGCGGCGCACGCGTTCGTGAGGCCGGGGACGACGGACAAGGAGCTGTGGAAAGCCTTCCGGACGGCGTATAGCGCCGAGCCGTTCGTGCGGATCGTGAAGGACCGCACCGGCCTCCACCGGGTGCCCGACCCCAAAATTCTGGCCGGGTCGAATTACGCGGATGTGGGCTTTGAGCTGGACCCGGCCACGAACCGGGTGGTGGCGCTGGCCGCGATTGACAACCTGATGAAGGGCGCGGCCGGGAGCGCGGTGCAGGCGATGAACGTGATGTGCGGCTTCGACGAGACGAGCGGGCTGGAGTTCCCCGGCCTGCATCCGATTTAGGTTTGGGCCTCGCCGGTTTACCCGGCGAGTTCGTTTAAGAAGGCGGGCGCGGCGATGATCGTAATCAAGATGGGCGGGACGAACGGCGTGGACGTGGATGCCGTGATGCGGGACGTGGCCGCGACGGTGCAGGCCGGGCAGCCGGTGATCGTCGTCCACGGCGGGTCGGGCGAGACGAACGTGATCTCGGAGCAGTTGGGCCACCCGCCGCAGTTCGTGACTTCGCCGTCGGGCTTTACGAGCCGCTACACCGACCGCGCCACGCTGGAGATTTTTGCGATGGTGACGGCGGGCAAGATCAACACGCTGCTGGTGGAGGCGCTGCAAAAGCTGGGGGTGAATGCCTTCGGCCTGACCGGGCTAGACGGGAAGCTGATGGTCGCCAAGCGCAAGGAAGCCATTCGCATCATTGACCCGGCGACGGGCAAGCAGCGGATGCTGCGCGACGATTACACCGGCAAGATCGAGACGGTGAACGGGGCGCTGCTGCGCTGGCTGGTGCAGGGCGGGTATACGCCGGTGATCGCGCCGCTGGCGGTTTCGACGGAGGGGGAGGCGCTGAACGTGGATGCCGACCGCGCGGCGGCGATGGTGGCCGGCGGCGCGGCGGCGGAGCAGCTGATTATCCTGTCGAACGTGCCGGGGCTGCTGCGAGAATTCCCGGACGAGAGCACGCTGATCCGGCACATTGACAAGGACAAGGTGGAAGCGAGCCTGGCGTTTGCCGAAGGCCGGATGAAGAAGAAAGTGCTGGGGGCGAGTGAGGCACTGGGTCTGGGAGTAGCGAAGGTCGTTTTTGCGGACGGGCGGGTGGAGAACCCGGTGGCGAATGCGCTGGCGGGGAACGGGACCGTGATTTCGTAGGTCGTCTGTCGAGCCCAGGAATCGTTAGTAGCAGGCGCTGGGCGTTCAATCGAACGCCCCTACGCAAGGCAGCGCTGCTGACGGCGAGGCTCGTGACGGCCGGCGGACGAACCTAACCCCCCGGCCCCCTTCCCGGGGTGGGAAGGGGGTGCCCCTGGACAGGGCGCCAGCAACAGTTAACCTAGGGCTTTGATCAGGGTGAACATGACTACTCAAGACATCGAGAACCAGTACACCTCTGGGTTGTACACGAAGCGGCCGATCACGGTTGTGCGGGGCAGCGGGGCGCGGCTGTGGGACGACGCCGGGCGGGAGTACATTGACCTGGTGGGCAGCCAGGGCGCGGCGAATTTGGGCCACGGCAACCCGGCGGTGGCGGCGGCGATTGCGGCGCAGGCGGCGAACCTGACCGCCCTGCCCGAAATGTTCTACAACGACCGGCGCGCGACGCTGGAGCAGCGGCTGATCGGCATCGCGCCGAGGGGCTTGCAGCGCGTGTACCTGTGCAACTCGGGCACGGAGGCGATTGAGGCGGCGCTGAAGTTCGCGCGGCTGGTGACGGGCCGGACGGAAGTGATCGCCACCATGCGCGGCTTTCACGGCCGCACGATGGGAGCGCTCTCGGCGACGTGGGAGAAGAAGTACCGCGAGCCGTTTGAGCCGCTGGTGCCCGGTTTCCGGCACGTGGCCTACAACGACCTAGCGGCGCTCGAGGCCGCGGTGACGGCCGTCACCGGCGCGGTGATCTTGGAAGTCGTGCAGGGCGAGGGCGGCGTGCGGCCCGGCACGGCTGAGTTCCTGCGCGGGGCGCAGCAGTTGTGCCGCGAGCGCGGGGCGATGCTGATTGTGGACGAGGTGCAGACCGGCTTTGGCCGCACTGGGGCGATGTTCGCCTGCGAGCACTACGGGCTGGAGCCAGACCTGCTGTGCCTGGCGAAAAGTATGGCGGGCGGGCTGCCAATGGGCGCGGTGCTAATGGGCGAGCGCATCGGCCAACTGCCGCCCTCGGTGCACGGCAGCACGTTCGGCGGTAACCCGCTAGCCTGCGCCGCCAGCCTGGCCGCGATTGACTACATTGAGAGTGAGCACCTGGCCGAGCGCGCCGCCGAGCTGGGGACGTGGTTCCAGGCGCGGCTGAGCGGTATCCAGGCGCCGGTGGTGCGCGAGGTGCGCGGCCTGGGCCTGATGGTGGGCATCGAGCTAAAGCAGAAGGTGACGCCGTATCTGCAAGCACTGATAAATCACGGCGTGCTGGCACTGCCCGCCGGGTTGACGGTGATGCGCTTCCTGCCGCCGCTCGTCATCAGCCAGGGCGACCTGGCGCAGGCGGCCGACGCGGTGGAAGCGGTGCTGACACAGCCGGCGGCCGTGAAGGACGGCCCTGCGGCCGAATAGGCCGCCCCGCCCGATGGACACGACCGAACCTGCGCGTTTCGCCGCCTATGCGCCGCGCCCGCTGGAGATCATAGATTCCACGCTGCGCGAAGGCCAGCAGACCTCTTTGCTGCACGATCACCACAAATACTTCTTCACCCGCGGGGATAAAGAGGATATCCTGCGGGCGCTGATCATCTACGGCGTGAAGTTCGTAGAGTTGTTCGCGCCGGTGGTCAGCGAACAGGAGCGCGAGGATTTTCTGGCGCTGAAGGCCGTGCGTGACAGCCTGATTACGCAGAAAGGCTACACCTTCCTGCTGGCGCATGTGCGCTGTCACCCCCGCGACGTAGAACTGGCGCTGCGGGCCGGGGCCGACGGCCTGAACATATATATCGGCACGTCAGCCGAGAGCCGCCGCCATAATCACGGCCACGGGCTAGACCGCGTGGCGCACGAGGCGCGGACGCTGATCGAAGACATCCGGCGCGACTATCCAGGCGTGATCGTGCGCTTCTCGGGCGAGGACGCCTACCGCACCACGCTCGATGAGCAGTTCGCCGTGTATGACGCGGTCGCGCCGCTGGTAGACCGGCTGGGCCTGCCCGACACGGTGGGCGTGGCGACGCCGGCGCGCGTGGCCGAGCGCGTGAGCGCGCTGAGGACGCGTTATCCCGGCGTGGACCTGGAGGCGCACTTTCACAACGACCGCGGACTGGCGCTGGTGAACGCGCTGGAGGCGGCGCGGCTGGGCGTGCGCTACCTGGACACCACGGTGTGCGGCGTAGGCGAACGTTCGGGCATCACCTCGGTGACGGCGCTGCTGCTGAACCTGCACATCGAGCACGCCTACGACCAACTGGAGGGCTATCACCTGCGTAACAGCTACCCGCTGAACGTGATGGTGGCCGACAAACTAAAGATGCTGGTGCCGTTTCAGGAACCGGTGAGTCTGACGAACCGCACGCACACGGCGGGCGTGCACCAAAGCGCTGTGCTGCACGGCGCGGAGGCGTATGAGGCGCACCCGCTAGACCAGTTCGGCGTGACCGAGTCGGAAATCCTGCTGGGGCCGCTATCCGGCTGGAACGCGGTGCACTATTTTCTGAAGGAAATACGCTACTACCAGGTGGACGAGGCCACGGCCAAGGCCATCACGGCGATGTTCAAGGCGCAAGTGTACGGGCTGGCGCCGGGGCAATCGCCAGAGCAACTGCTGGTGAGCCTAGCCGAGACCGAGTTTGGGCTGGCGCGGCTGCACCTGCCGCCCGCCGCGAACCCGATTGTGCAGCGGTTGGATGTACCCGCGCCCTTGCGGGTGCGCGTGGGCGGCCTGCCCGCCGACCTGAGCGTGGAAGCGGCCGACGACCGGCCGGTGGGAGGCTCGGAATGAGCGCGCAGACCTTTGCCCAAAAAGCCCTGGCGCGCGCCGCTGGGCTGCCGAACACGCAGGTGGGCCAGGTGGTGGATGCACGGCCCGACTGGGTGCTGAGCCACGACAACACGGCCGCCATCGCGGGGATCTTCAAGGCGATTGGCGTGGAGCGGGTGGTGATCCCCGAACGCATGGTGGTGACGCTGGACCACGCCGTGCCCGCGCCCAACGCGCAGCACGCCCGCAACCACGCGGAGACACGGGCCTTCGTGGCGGCGCAGGGCGCGCGGCACTTCTTTGAGGCCGGACGCGGCATCTGCCACCAAGTGTTGAGCGAAGAGGCGGTGGTGCTGCCGGGGCAGATGATCTTGGGAGCCGACTCGCACACCACGCACTTCGGCTGGCTGGGGGCATTTGGGGCGGGCGTGGGTCGGACCGAGGTGGCGGCGCTGTGGGCCACAGGCGAGCTGTGGCTGCGCGTGCCCGAGAGCCTGCGGGTGCAGGTGGTGGGGGCGCTGGCCGTGGGCATTACGGTGAAGGACGCCTGCCTGCACCTGATTGGGCGGCTGGGCGCGGACGGCGGGCTGTACCGCTCGGTTGAGTTCAGCGGGCCGGCTCTGACCGGGCTGAGCCTGGAAAGCCGCATGGTCATCCCGAACATGATGGCCGAGTTTGGGGCCAAGAACGCTTACCTGCCGCCAGACGAGGCCGTGTTCGCCTACCTGGCCGAGCGCCAGGGCCGCCGCAGCGCCGCGCCGTTAGCCGAGCGCGAGGCCGCTTTGCGCGAACACGCCCTGTATCCGGACGAGGGGGCCGCGTACGCGGGCACGCACACGCTGGACCTGAGCGCCATCCCGCTGACGGTGGCCGTGCCGCATAGCGTGGACAACGCACACCCGCTGGCCGAACTGGCAGGCAGGCGTGTGCAGCAGGCCTTCATCGGCACCTGCACCAACGGCCGGCTGGAAGACCTAGCGGCGGCGGCCGAGGTGGTGCGCGGGCGGCGCGTGGCCCAGGGGACGCGGCTGCTGGTGGTGCCCGCGTCTTCGGAGGTGTACGCCGAGGCGATGGAGCGCGGCTATGTGCAGACGCTGCTGCAAGCCGGGGCGATGATCGGCGTGCCGGGGTGCGGGCCGTGCATGGGCAACCACATGGGCATCCTCGCGCCGGGCGAGGCGTGCATCTCGTCGGCCAACCGCAACTTCAAGGGCCGCATGGGCCAGCCCGACGCGCAAATCTACCTGGCCAGCCCCGGCGTGGTGGCGGCCAGCGCCATCACCGGCGTCATCACCGACCCACGCGAGCTGCTATGAGCACAGAACCGACGGAACCGACAGTGATTGCCGGACGCGTTTGGCGCTACGGGGACGACGTGAACACCGACGTGATCTTCCCCGGCAAGTACACCTATACCCTGCGCGAGCCAAGCGACATCGCGGCGCACGCGCTGGAAGATTTAGACCCGCAGTTTACGGCCCAGGCGCGGCCCGGCGACATCATCGTGGCGGGCCGCAACTGGGGCCACGGCAGCTCGCGCGAGCAGGCGGTGACCACGCTGAAGTATCGCGGTATCGCGGCGGTGGTGGTGCAGTCGGTGGGGCGCATTTACTACCGCAATGCCCTGAACCAGGGGCTGCTGCTGGTGACCTGCCCAGAGGCGGTGGCGGCGGCGCACATGGGCGACTGGCTGGAGGTGGACCTGGCGCAAAGCTGGGTGCGGTTGAGTGGGCAGACGTTCCCGTTTCCCCCGCTCTCGCCGTCGCTGAAGGGCATGGTGGCGGCGGGCGGGCTGGTTCCGCATCTGCGCCGCAAGCTGGGCCTGACGGGCACGGCGGAAGTGAAGGTGGCGGAGTGACGGCTACAACTGCGGAGCGGACGATCTGCCTGGTGCCGGGCGACGGCGTCGGGCAGGAGGTGATCCCGGCAGCGGCCGAGGTGCTGGCGGCGTTGGGCCTGGAGCTGCGCTTTGTCGAGGCCTCGGCCGGGTTTGCGCACTTCGAACAGACCGGCGAGGCCATGCCCGAAACAACGCTGGCCGACGTGGCCGCGGCGGGCCTGGCGCTGTTCGGGGCCACGTCGTCGCCGTCGCGCAAGGTGGCGGGCTATCGCAGCCCAATTTTGGTGATGCGGCGGACGTTCCAACTTTACGCCAATCTGCGGCCCACCCAGTCGCTGCCGGGGGCGTTCTCACGACCGGGGCTGGATTTTTTGATCGTGCGCGAGAACACGGAGGGCCTGTACGCCGGGCGCGAGCGCATGGAAGGCGAGGCGGCGATTGCCGAGCGCGTGATCACACCGCAAGCCACCGAGCGCATTGCGCGCGCGGCCTTGGAGCAAGCGCGGCGGCGGGCGGCGGCGGGGCGACCTGCGGCGCTGACGATTGTGCACAAGGCCAACGTGCTCAGCCTGACCGACGGGCTGTTCCGCGACGGCTGCCGGCGCGTGGCGGCGGAGTACTCGGAAGTCGAGGTCAACGAGTGCCTGGTGGACACGGCCGCAATGCGGCTGGTGCGCGACCCACAGGACTTCGGCGTGCTGGTGACCACCAATCTGTTTGGCGACATCCTCTCGGACGAGGCGGCGGCGCTGATCGGCGGGCTGGGCGTGGCGCCTTCAGCCAACCTGGGCGAGCGGGTGGCGGTGTTCGAGCCGGTGCACGGCTCCGCGCCCGACATTGCCGGGCAAGGCGTAGCGAACCCCATCGGTGCGGTGCTGTCGGCGGCGCTGCTGCTAGAGCACATTGAGCAACCGGCCGCGGCCGAGCGCGTGCGGCAGGCGGTGCACGCGGCCCTACAAGCAGGCTATCGGCCCGCCGATCTGGGCGGGCGAGCGACAACGCGGGACGTGACGCGCGCGATTTTGGAGAACTTGTAACGTGGATGAGATTGCGTTGTTGTCCGGTCTGGCCGAGCACTATAGCCCCAGCGGCCAGGAGGCCGGCGCAGTGAACTACCTGGTGGGCCAGATGCGGGCCGCCGGCTTTGAGGCGGGCGCGGACGGAGCCGGAAACGCCGTGGGCGAGATCGGCAGCGGGCCGGAGACGGTGGTGCTGCTAGGGCACATTGACACCGTGCCCGGCAACATCGCGGTGACGCGCGACGGCGACCGGCTGAATGGACGCGGCACGGTAGACGCCAAGGGGCCACTGGCGGCCTTCACGGCGGCGGCGGCGCGCGTGGGCAAAGCGGCTACCAAGCGCCGGATTGTGGTGATTGGCGCGGTCGGCGAGGAGTCGGCGGGAGAGGGCGCGCAGTTCATCAAGGCGCTGTATCGGCCTGCGTTTACCATCATCGGTGAACCGAGCAGCTGGAACAAGGTCACGCTGGGCTACAAAGGCAGCGTGTGGTTCGAGTACGAGGTCAAGCGGGTGCTGGCGCACACGTCGGCCCGACGGGAGAGCGCCTGCGAGGCGGCGGTAGCCTTTTGGAACCGGGTGACGACCTGGGCCGAGGCGCGCAACGCCGGGCAGACGGCCATGTTCGCGCAGGCGCTGCCCACGCTGCGCATGATGGGCAGCGGATCAGATGGTTTTGTGGAGTGGGCCAAGCTGCGGGTGGGCGTGCGGCTGCCGCCGGGGCTGGGCGTGGCAGAGGCCGAGGCGGCGATGATCGAGCTGGCGCAGGGGGCGGACATGCGCTGCACCGAGGGCGTGCCGGCTTACCGCGGCGAGAAGAACACGCCGCTGGTGCGCGCGTTCCTGGCGGCCATTCGGCAGGCGGGCGGCGAGCCGAGCTTCACCGTGAAAAGCGGCACGTCGGATATGAACGTGGTCGCGCCGGTGTGGGGCACGCCGATCATGGCCTATGGGCCGGGCGACAGCAACCTAGATCACACGCCGGAGGAGCATATCCTCGTCAGCGAGTACCTCAAGTCGGTGGAGGTGCTGGAGCAGGTGTTGCGGACGCTGTGCGCGTAGGGGACGTGCCTCGACAGACCGGGCCGCGTGGTGGATGCTGCGCGGCCCGGTTTTTGTTTGGGCAGGTCAAATGCAAACGAACGGGGCGCGCCGAGGCGGTGGGCGACGGTCAGGCGGGCTGGAAGCGGTGGCGCGGGTACGAGCCGAGCACACGCAGGAAGGAGGCGTATTCCTCTAGGTTGGCGAGCGCGCGCTGCACGTTGGGGTCGCTGGTGGAGCCGGCCAGGTCCACGTAGAACAGGTACTCCCAGACCTTGCCCACCAGCGGGCGCGACTCGATCTTGGTCAGGTCAATATCGCGCAGGGCGAAGACGCTCATGGCCTTGAAGAGCGCGCCGGGCATGTTGCGCATGGCGAACACGATGGAAGTCTTGGAGTCGCCGGTGGGGGTGATGGCCTGCTTGGAAATCGAGAGGAAGCGCGTGTAGTTGGCGGCGTCGTCCTCGATGCCCTCGGCGATTACGTGCATGCCGTAGACCTCCGCGGCGCGGCGCGAGGCCACGCCGGCCAGCCCGCGGTCGCCGGACTCGCGCACCAGCTTGACGCTGCCGGCTGTGTCGTAGACGACCTCGGTGGCGACTCCCAGGCGGCGCAGATAGCCGTCGCACTGGGCCAGCGCCTGCGGGTGGCTGAGGACCTTGCGCACCTCGTCCAGCGTCACGCCGGGGTGGCCGATGAGGCAGTGGCTAACGCGCAAGTGGTGCTCGCCGATGATGGCGAGCGTGTGCTGCACCAGCAAGTCGTAGTTGCGGTGGATGCTGCCGGCCAGCGAGTTTTCGATGGGCAACATGCCGCCATCCACCGCGCCGCTCTCGACCGCGTCAAAGGCGATCTCGAAGGAGGCGCACGGCACGACCTCCACCTGCGGCCCAAAGTGCGCCAGCGCGGCGGCCTCGGAGTATGCGCCCCGTTCTCCCTGAAAGGCGATGCGCATGTCAGACGCTCTCCGCTGCGCCCAGGTGGGCGAGCACGGCCGCGGTCATGGCGGTAGTAGACGACCGACCACCCAGGTCGGCGGAGCGCGCGCCGGCCGAGAGGGCATCGTTTACGGCGGCCTCGATGGCGGCGGCCTCGCGGGGCAGGTTGAGCGAGTGACGCAGCAACAGGGCCGCGCTGAGGATCGTGCCGAGCGGATTGGCCAGGCCCCGGCCGGCGATGTCGGGCGCGGAGCCGTGGATCGGCTCGTACAGGCCGGGGCCGCTATCGCCCAGCGAGGCGGAGGGCAGCAGGCCCATGGAGCCGGCCAGGACCGAGGCTTCATCGGTGAGGATGTCGCCAAACATGTTCTCGGTGACGAGCACATCGAAGGCGGCCGGGCTGGAAATCAGGCGCATAGAAGCGGTGTCTACGAGCATGTGGTCGAGGGCGATTTCGGGGTGGGCGGCTGCGGTGCTCGCGGCGATCTTGCGCCACAGGCGCGACGACTCGAGCACGTTGGCCTTGTCTACCGAGGTAACTTTCTTGCGGCGACTGGCGGCGAGGCGGAAGGCCAGGTCGAGCACGCGCTGAATTTCGTAATCCCAGTATTCGAGTGTGTCCACGCCGCGCTCGCGGCCATCCACGATAGAGCGGCCTTTGGGCTGGCCGAAGTATAGGCCGCCTGTCAGTTCGCGGATGACGAGAATATCCACGCCGCCGAGCTTTTCAGGCTTAAGGGGCGAGGCGTTGACCAGATCGGGGTGGACGCGCACCGGGCGCAGATTGGCGTAGACGCCCAGGCCCTTGCGCAGGCCGAGCAGGCCCTGCTCGGGGCGCACCTTGGTGGCCGGGTCGTCCCACTTGGGGCCGCCCACCGCGCCTAATAGCACCGCATCGGCGGCCTGGCAATCGGCCAGCACTTCGCCAGTGAGGGCGACGCCGTGGCGATCAATCGAGCAGCCGCCCATCAGGCGCTCGGTGTAGGTGAACTCGTGGCCGAATTGCGCGGCCACGGCGTCCAGCACCTGCACGGCTTCTGCCACGACCTCCGGCCCAATGCCGTCGCCCGGCAACAGCACGATGTTGGCTTTCATCTCGTCTCGCTTCCGTTCCTAATTGTCGGCCGCGGCTGCGACCGTCAGGCCGTATTCTACGGCGTCGGCCAGGGCGCGCCAGCTAGCGTCAATGATGTTGGTGCTGGCCCCCACGGTGCTCCAGCGCCGGGCGCCGTTCTGGGTGTCAATGAGCACACGCGTGGTCGCGGCTGTGCCGTTGTTGCCGTCGAGGATGCGCACCTTGTAGTCGGCCAACTGCATCGCGGCGATGGCTGGGTAGCGCGGCAGCAGCGCCTTGCGCAGCGCGGCGTCGAGCGCGTTCACCGGGCCGTTACCCTCGGCGGCCGTATGCTGCACGTCGCCTCCGACGCGCACCTTAACCGTGGCCTCGGCCAATATGCCTCGCCCGGCACGGTGCTCGACGATGACGGCGAAGTCAATCAGCTCGAAAGGCGGCGTGTAGCCGGGCTGCTGGCGCTTGAGCATGAGCGCCACCGAGGCCTCCGCGGCCTCGAACGAGAAGCCTTGCGCTTCGAGCGCCTTGATCTCGGTAAGCACGTCGCTCACGCCCGCGCTCGTGCCGGCGGCCAGGCCGTATTCCTCGGCCTTGCTCAACAGGTTGCCGCGGCCGGACAGCTCGCTGACCACTACGCGCATGGTATTACCCACCAGCGCCGGATCAATATGCTGGTACGACTGCGCGTTGCGGCGCATGGCGGCGACGTGAATGCCGCCCTTGTGCGCGAAGGCCGACTTGCCCACATAGGCCTGATGCTCGTCCGGCGCGAGGTTGGCTACCTCCGCCACGAAGTGCGCGACATCGAAGAGCTGCGCCAGGCGGCCCTCAGGCAGGCAGGCGCGGCCGAGCTTCAGTTCCACATCGGGAATGAGGGCGCACAGGTTGGCGTTGCCGCAGCGCTCACCATAGCCGTTGATCGTGCCCTGCACCTGCCTGGCGCCGGCGCGCACGGCGGCCAGGGTGTTGGCTACCGCGCACTCGCCGTCGTTGTGGGTGTGGATGCCCAGTGGGTGCTGGAGCGCCGCCGACACAGCGCGAAAGGCCTCGGCGATGTCCCACGGCAGGCTGCCGCCGTTGGTGTCGCACAGCACCACGGTCTCAGCGCCGCCGCGCACGGCTGCGCGCAGAGTCTCCAGCGCGTAGGCCGGGTCGGCGCGATAGCCGTCGAAGAAATGCTCGGCGTCGTAGATGACGCGGCGGCCCTGGGCGCGCAGGTAGGCCAGGCTGACTTCGATAATGCGCAGATTGTCGTCTAGGGTGGTGCGCAGCACATCGGTGACGTGCAGGGTCCAGGTCTTGCCGACGACGGTGCAGACCGGCGTGTGCGCGTTGAGCAGCGCGGCGATGTTGGCGTCGTCGTCTGGCCCGCCCTGCACGCGGCAGGTCGCGCCGAAGGCGGTGATGAGGGCGGTCTGCCATTCGGCGTCGCGGGCGCGCTCGAAGAACTCGGCGTCTTTGGGGTTGCTGCCCGGCCAACCGCCCTCGATGAAAGCCACGCCCAACTGGTCGAGGCGGCGGGCGACGCGCAGCTTGTCCGCGCCAGAGAGGGAGAGGCCCTCGCGCTGGGCGCCGTCGCGCAGCGTGGTGTCGTAGACCTGGACCGAGGGCGGCATGGCGAGGCGGGCTGAACCTAAGCGGTGGCCTGGCGCGACTCGTAGGCGCTGATCTGGGCGGCAAAGCTCAGCAGGTAGCCTAGCTCGTCGGTGCCTTGCAGTAGGCAGGCCTTGGAGAAGCCGTCTATCGGAAAGGCAGCGGTCTGCCCGGTGGGCAGGGTGAGCGTCTGCGCGGCCAGGTCAACGGTGAGTTCGGCGGTGGGCACTTCTTCGAGCAACTCGAAGAGGGTCTGGTGCAGATCAGGCTCCACCACCACCGGCAGCAGGCCGTTCTTGAGGGCGTTGTTGCGGAAGATGTCGGCGAAGGAGGTGGAGATGACAACGGCAAAGCCGTTGCCGGTGAGCGCCCAGGGGGCGTGCTCGCGTGATGAGCCGCAGCCGAAGTTGTCGCCGGCCAGCAGGATGCGGGCGCGCTGATACTCAGGCTTATTCAGGACAAAGTCGGGGCGCGCCGAGCCATCGGCGTTGTAGCGCCAGTCGGCGAACAGGTGGGGGCCGATGCTGGCCTTGTCAGTCGCCTTGAGGAAGCGCGCCGGGATGATCTGGTCGGTGTCAATGTCGTTGATGGGCAGCGGCGCGACGCGCGAGGTGACGGTGCTGAATTGTGCCATCGCTTATGTCTCCAACACCGTGCGCACGTCGGTCACGCGGCCGGTCAGCGCCGTGGCGGCGGCGGTAAGCGGGCTGGCGAGGAAGGTGCGGCCGCCCTTGCCCTGCCGCCCCTCGAAGTTGCGGTTGCTGGTGCTCACGGCGTACTGGCCCGGCGCAAGCTGATCGCCATTCATGGCGATGCACATGCTGCAGCCCGCCTCGCGCCACTCGGCGCCGGCGGCCTTGAAGACCTCGGCCAACCCTTCGGCTTCGGCCTGCCGCTTCACGTCTTGCGAGCCGGGCACGACCATGACGCGCAGGTTGTCGGCCACCTTGCGGCCGCGCAGCACGTCGGCGGCCAGGCGCAGGTCGCTGATGCGCGAGTTGGTGCAACTGCCGATGAAGACCACGTCCACCGGGTGGCCGAGCAGCGATCGGCCGGGCCGCAAGTCCATGTAGCGCAGCGCCTTGTCGAGGGCGGCCTTCTGGGTGGCGTCGCTCAGGGCGTCGGGGTCGGGGATGGGCTGGGTAATGGGCAGGCCCATGCCGGGGTTGGTGCCGTAGGTGATCATCGGCTCTAGCGCGGCGGCGTCGAGCGTAATGGACTTGTCGTAGGCCGCGCCCGCGTCGGTCGGCAGCGCGCGCCAGCGGGCTAGGGCTGCCTCCCAGGCGGCGCCCTGCGGCGCGTGCGCCCGGCCGTGCAGGTAAGCGAAGGTGGTGTCGTCGGGCGCGATCAGCCCGGCGCGCGCCCCGCCCTCGATGGACATGTTGCAGATGGTCATGCGGGCTTCCATACCGAGGGCGCGGATAGCGGAACCGGTGTACTCGAAGACGTGGCCGGTGCCGCCGCCGATGCCGATCCGGCTGATGAGGGCCAAGATGATGTCTTTGGCTGAGACGCCCGGTCCAAGCCGGCCTTCTACCCGCACCTCAAACGTCTGGGGGCGGCGTTGGAGCAAACACTGGGTGGCGAGCACATGCTCGACTTCGCTGGTGCCAATGCCGAAGGCCAGCGCGCCAAAGGCGCCATGCGTGCTGGTGTGGCTATCGCCGCAGACGATGGTGAAGCCCGGCTGCGTAAAGCCCAGCTCCGGCCCGATGACGTGCACAATGCCCTGATGCGGGCTGCCCAGGCCATAAAGCGGGATGCCGAAATCACGACAGTTGATCTCCAACTGCTCGATCTGGCGCGCGGCCTGCTCATCGGCGATGGGCAGGGAGCGGTCGTGCGTGGGGATGCTATGGTCGGCGGTGGCCACGGTCTTGTCGGACCGCCGCACCTTGAGGCCCCGCTGGCGCAGGCCGGTAAAGGCCTGCGGCGAGGTCACTTCGTGCACCAGGTGCAGGTCAACGTACAGGACGGCGGGCGAGCCGGCCTCCTGCGCGACAACGTGGTTGTTCCAGACTTTCTGAAAGAGGGTCAGCGGTTCAGTCATCGTCACGATGCTCTAGTTGGCGCGCGCGGTCACGCCTACTTCGGCGGTGCGCTCGCCGTCGGTTCCAAACGTGCCGGTAGCCACCAGCATCTTGTTGACTGCCGCCAGGTAGGCCTTGACACTGGCGACGATGATGTCGGTGTCGGCGCCGTGGCCGCCGTAGGTGCGGGCCTGCTCCAGCTCCTTTTGCGCGTCTACCGCGCGCTGCGGCGTGCGGCCTTGGATGCGGACGGTGACTTCGCCCAGCGCGTCAATGCCTTCGGTGACGGCGTGCACGGCGAACTCCAGCAGCGTGGCGGGGGCCTGGATGATCTGATCCACCGCCTTGTAGGCGGCGTCTACCGGGCCGGTGCCGATGCCGGCGACGGTGTGCAACTGACCGTCGGGGCCGCGCAGCCGCACGGTAGCGGTGGGCATGCCCATCGTGCCGCACGCCACCTGCAAGCCGTCGAGGGCGTAGATCTCGCGCGGCTGATAGAACTCATCGGCCACCAGCGCTTCGAGGTCGGCGTCGGTGATGAGCTTCTTCTTGTCGGCCAGGTCCTTGAAGCGGCCAAAGGCCTTGTCTAACTCGGCTTCGTCGAGGACCACGCCCATCTCGGTCAAGCGGGTCTTGAAGGCATGGCGGCCGGAGTGCTTGCCCAGCACCAGGCGGCTGTGGGTCACGCCGACCGTCTCGGGCCGCATGATCTCGTAGGTCTGCTGGTGCTTCAACATGCCGTCCTGGTGGATGCCGGCCTCGTGCGCGAAGGCGTTGGCCCCTACGATGGCCTTATTGGGCTGGACGACGATGCCAGTGTAGTTGCTGACCATTTTACTGGTGCGCATGATCTGGGCCGTGTCTATACCGGTGGCGAGGTTGAAGGCCGGGCGGCGCGTGTGCAGCGCCATGACGACTTCTTCGAGCGAGGTGTTGCCCGCCCGCTCGCCGATGCCGTTGACGGTGACCTCGGCCTGGCGCGCGCCGGCGCGGATGCCGGCCAGCGTGTTGGCGGTGGCCAGGCCCAGGTCGTCGTGGCAGTGGACGGAGATCACGACATTTTCGACACCGGGCGTGTGCTGGAGGATGCCGGCGATTAGGGCGCCGAACTCCTCGGGCGTGGTGTAGCCCACGGTGTCAGGGATGTTGAGGGTCGTGGCGCCGGCCTTGATGACCTCACCCAGCACCAGGTAGAGGAACTCGGGGTCGCTACGGCCGGCGTCTTCGGGCGAGAACTCCACATCGGCGCACAGGCTGCGGGCGTACTGCACCATGTCGTGGGCGCGCTCAACGACCTGCTCGCGGTCCATCTTGAGCTTGTAGCGCATGTGGATCTCAGAGGTGGCCAGGAAGGTGTGAATGCGCGGCCGCGCCGCGGGCTGGACGGCTTCCCAGGCTTTGTCTATATCATTCTTGTTGGCGCGCGCCAGGCCGCAGATGATAGGCGGGCGCACCGGCAGGCTGCCCTCGGCCCGGCCAGGCTGACCGACCTCGACAGCGATGCGCTTGACGGCGGCCAGGTCGTCGGGCGAGGCGGCTGGGAAACCGGCCTCGATGATGTCCACGCCCAGCCGCGCCAGCGCGCGGGCGACCTCGAGCTTCTCGACCGACGTCATGGTGGCGCCGGGGCTTTGCTCGCCGTCGCGCAGCGTCGTGTCGAAGATGCGGACGTAATTGTCCATGGCGTTACCCCTGTTCGTCCGGCCGCACCGTCACCGGGTTCAAGAAAGGCATCATGGCGCGCAGCTCGGCGCCGACCTTTTCAATCGTCTGATCCTGCTCGCGCCGGCGGGTTTCGTTGAACCACGGGCGGCCGTTCTGGTTTTCGGCGATCCACTTGTTGGCGTAGGTGCCGTCCTGAATTTCGCCCAGCATCTTCTTCATCTCGCCCATCGTCTCTTCGGTGATGATGCGCGGGCCGCCGGTGTAGTCGCCGTGCTCGGCGGTGTCGCTGACCGAGTAGCGCATGTAGTTCAGGCCGCCGCGATACATCAGGTCTACGATGAGCTTGAGCTCGTGCAGGCACTCGAAGTAGGCGATCTCCGGCTGGTAGCCGGCCTTCACCAGCGTCTCGAAGCCGGCCTTGACCAGGGCGCTGACGCCGCCGCACAGCACGGCCTGCTCGCCGAACAGGTCGGTCTCGGTTTCTTCAGCGAAGGTGGTCTCGATGACGCCGGCGCGGGTGACGCCCAGCGCCTTGGCATAGGAGAGCGCCAGCGCCTTGGCCTGGCCGGTGGCATCCTGGTGGATGGCGAGCAGGGCGGGCGTGCCGCCGCCTTCGGTGTAGACCTCGCGCACGCGGTGGCCGGGGGCCTTCGGCGCGATCATGCTCACGTCCACGTCGGCGGGCGGCGTGATGGTGTTGTAGCGGATGTTGAAGCCGTGGCCGAACATGAGCGTCTTGCCGGCGGTCAGGTGCGGCGCGATCGAGTCCTGGTAGATCTTGGGCTGCTTGGTGTCGGGGGCCAGAATCATGATCACATCGGCCCAGGCAGCGGCCTCGGCCACGGAGGTGACGGTCAGGCCGGCGGCTTCGGCCTTGGCCTTGCTGCGGCTGCCGTCGGCCAGCCCTACGTGCACGGTCACGCCGCTGTCCTTGAGGTTGAGCGAATGGGCGTGCCCCTGCGAACCATAGCCGATGACGGCGACCTTTTTGCTCTGAATGAGGGCGAGGTCGGCGTCCTGGTTGTAATACAGCTTAGCCATGCGATATGCTCCTATTGGGCTTAGAAAAAAGGGCCGCGCCGCCTAAACGTTCAGGCGGCGGGTCTCCGGGTGACAGCTGAGCTTACACCGAATACGCGACGGCCGCATCGGCCGCGTCGGTGGGAACGGCCGCGGCGACGCGGGGCGGCCGATTGTCGGCGGCGTCGGCGCCGCGGCGCATGGCGACGATGCCGGTGCGCACCATCTCGACGATGCCAAAGGGCCGCAGCACCTCCACCAGGCTGTCAATCTTGTCCACCGTGCCGGTGATCTCCAGGATGAGCGTCTCGTTGGCGACATCCACCACGCGGGCGCGGAAGACATCGGCCAACTGCATGACGTGCGTGCGGGTGTTGCCGTCGGCGTTGATCTTGATGAGGGCCAGGTCGCGCACCACGCTGGCCTGGGCGGTCACGTCTTCGACGCGCAGCACATTCACCAGCTTGTAGAGGTTGGCCTCGGCCCGGCGCGCGCCGAACTCATCGGTATCCACCACGATGGTCATGCGCGAGACGCCCGGCTGGTCGGTGTGCCCGACGGTCAGCGATTCGATGTTGAAAGCGCGCCGCCGAAAGAGCGAGGCCACCCGGTTGAGCACACCCGGCTTATCTTCCACGTAGGCGACAATGGTATGTTGCATGGGCGTTCCTTTACTGCCACTGCACTTCGGACTGCACGGGTGAGATTTCAGACTCGGGGGCGGGTTCGGGCGCGGCTTCGGCCTTGGCCTCCGGTTTGGGGCGGCGGATCATGGCGTTCAGGTCGGCGCCGGCCGGCACCATCGGGAAGACGGTGTCTTCCTGATCTACCTGGAACTCAAGCACAACCGTGCCCGGATAGGCGCGCGCCTCTTCCACGGCAGATTTGACCTGCCGGCGCTCGGTAACGCGCATGGCTTTGAGGCCAAAGGCTTCGGCCAGCTTCACGAAATCGGGGCTGAGCAGCGGGGTGGCGGCGTAGCGGCGGTCGTAGAAGAATTCCTGCCACTGGCGCACCATGCCGAGGTAGCCGTTGTTGATGATGGCGATGTTGATCTTGATCTGCTCCTGGGCGATGGTCGCCAGCTCGGCCATGGTCATCTGGAAGCCGCCGTCGCCGGCGATGACCCAGACCTCCTGGTCGGGGCAGGCGAACTTGGCGCCGACCGCGGCGGGCAGCGCGAAGCCCATGGTGCCCAGGCCGGCGGAGGTGATCAGCGAGCGGGGCGCTTCGTGTTTCCAGTATTGGGCTTCCCACATCTGGTGCTGGCCCACGTCGGTCACCACGATGGCCTCGCCCTTGGTCAGGCGCCACAGATCGTTGATGACGTGCGCGGCGTAGAGATGGCCGCTGTCGGGCAGGTTCTGAATATCGCGTACGGCCGAATCGCCCTTCATCTCGTCAATGTGGGCCAACCAGTCGCGGTGGCCATTGGCGACCACCTCCGGCAGCAGCTCGTCGAGCACTTCGCGCAGGTCGCCCACCAGCCCGACATCCACCTTGACGTTCTTGTTCAACTCCGAGGGATCAATCTCGATGTGGACTTTGCGGGCGAAGGGCGCGTAGGTCTTCAGGTTGCCGGTCACGCGGTCGTCAAATCGCATGCCGAAGGCCAGCAACAGGTCAGCTTCCTGAATAGCGTTGTTGACCCAGGCTTCGCCATGCATGCCCATCATGCCTAGATTGAGCGGGTGCGAGGCGGGCAGGCCGCCCAGGCCCAGCAAGGTGAGCGCCACGGGCGTCTGGGTCTTTTCAGCGAAGGCCTGCAACTGCGCCATGGCGCCGGAGAGGATGACACCGTGCCCGGCCAGGATGACGGGGCGCTGGGCGGTGTTGATCAGCTCGATGGCGCGCTGATATTCCGACGGCAGGGCGCGCAGGTCGGGCCGGTAGCCGGGCAGCCGCGGCGCGGCAGTATCCCATTCAAACTCGGCGGTGGACTGCTGGGCGTCTTTGGTGATGTCTATCAGCACCGGGCCGGGCCGACCGCTCTTGGCGATGTAGAACGCTTCGCGGAAGGTGCGCGCAATGTCTTCGGCCCGCGTGACCAGGTAGTTGTGCTTGGTGACGGGCAGCGTGACGCCGGTGACGTCGGTCTCTTGGAAGGCGTCGGTGCCGATGAGCCGGCTGCCGACCTGCCCGGTGATGCACACGATGGGCGACGAATCGAGCATGGCGGTGGCCATGCCGGTGACCATGTTGGTGGCGCCGGGGCCGGAGGTGGAGATGGCGACGCCGACCTTGCCCGAGGCACGGGCGTAGCCGTCGGCCATGTGCGCGGCGCCCTGCTCGTGGCGCACCAGCACGTGATGCACCGGGTAGTCGAGCATGGCGTCATAGGCGGGCAGGATGGCGCCGCCGGGATAGCCGAAGACCGTATGTACGCCTTCGCGCACCAGACATTGCCAGATCATTTGCGCACCGGTGAGTTTCATGGGCAGGCTCCTTGTCTGATGGTGAGGTTAGTCCGACCGCAGCACCGCGCCGGTGTCAGCGCTGGTGACGAAGTGCGTGTAGCGCCGCAGCCAGCGGCTTTGGGTGCGCGGCGTGAAGGGCGGCAGGGCGGCCAGCCGCGCGGCGATCTCTTCCGCGCTCAGGCGCACGTTGAGCGTGCGCGCCTGAAGGTCAAGCTCGATCAGGTCGCCGGGTTGGAGGGCGGCGATGGGGCCGCGCGCGGCCGCTTCGGGCGAAACATGGCCGATGCAGGCGCCGCGTGTGCCGCCGGAGAAGCGTCCATCGGTGATAAGGGCGACCTTGTCGCCCAGGCCCATGCCCATGATGGCGCTGGTGGGGCCGAGCATTTCCTGCATGCCGGGGCCGCCCTTGGGGCCTTCGTAGCGCACGACCACCACGTCGCCGGGCTGCACTTCCTTGTTCATGATGCCGGCCATGCAGCTTTCCATGCTGTCGTAGATGCGGGCTGGGCCGGTGTGCTGCTGCATGGGGGCGCTGACCCCGCCGGTCTTGACCACCGCGCCGTTGGGGGCCAGGTTGCCGAACAAGATGGCCAGGCCGCCGCGGGGTGAGTGCGCGTTGGCGCGCGGGCGGATGACCTGTGGGTCTTTGATGGCCGCCCCGGCGATGTTCTCGCGCAGGGTGTGGGTGGTCACGGTCAGGCGGTCGAGGTGCAGCGTGTTGCCGCCGGCGGCCACCTCGGCCAGGATAGCGGGTACGCCCCCCGCGCGGTGGACATCCTCCATATGCCACTGGCCGGCCGGGCTAACCTTGGAGAGGTGAGGCACCTTGTCAGCCACGGCGTTGATGCGGCTGAGCGGATAATCTATGCCGGCCTCGTTGGCGATGGCCAGGGCGTGCAGCACGGTGTTGGTCGAGCCGCCCATGGCCATATCGAGGGCGAAGGCGTCATCGAGCGCTTCGGGCGTGACGATCTGGCGGGGGGTGATCTGCCGCTCAACCAACTCCATGATCAGGCCGGCGGCGCGCACGGCCAGGGCCTCACGCTCAGCGCTGCGGGCCAGGGCCGAGCCGTTGAAGGGCAGCGCCAGGCCCAGTGCTTCCATGAGGCAGTTCATGCTGTTGGCGGTGAACATGCCCGAACACGAGCCGCAGGAGGGGCAGGCTAAATCTTCCAGCAGCTTGAGGCGGCGGTCGTCAATCTTGCCGGCCTGCCGCGCCCCCACGCCCTCGAAGACCGAGATCAGGTCAATGGCTTCGCCGTCGGGCGTGCGCCCAGCAGCCATCGGCCCGCCGGAGACGAAGATGGCGGGTACGTTTACGCGCACGGCGGCCATGAGCATGCCCGGCACGATCTTGTCGCAGTTGGGGATGCAGACCATGCCGTCGAAGCGATGGGCTTCCAGCATGGTCTCAACACAGTCAGCAATCAGCTCGCGCGAGGGCAGCGAGAACTTCATGCCGACGTGGCCCATGGCGATGCCGTCATCTACGCCGATGGTGTTGAACTCAAAGGGTACGCCGCCGGCGGCGCGCACCGCGTCTTTAACCAGCTTGCCGAAGGCTTGCAGGTGCACATGGCCGGGCACGATATCCACGTAGGAGTTGCAGATGGCGATAAAGGGCTTACCCATGTCGGCGTCGCTGACGCCGGTGGCTTTGAGCAGCGCGCGGTGCGGGGCGCGCTCGATGCCGCGCTTGATCTGGTCGCTGCGCATGTTAGGCGTTGTAGTAGTCGAACAGGGCGTCGGCAGCGCCATCGGCGGCGGCGGCGAGGGCAGGCTCAGCGGCCGGCGGCGCCACGAACTCGATGGCGAGCCGCCCCGGGGCCGCCGGCGTGACGAATTCGGCCTGGGTATAGCACTCATACCAGGGGGAGCAGGTATCGGGAGGGTTGGGTTCCAAAGGCATGGTCGTGCTCCTGATATAAAAAGAGCCGCCCGTTTGTTGGGCGGCTCTTGGTTCGGCTTGGTTCTGACTTGGTGCTACTGCTGTCGGACCCGCGCGGTCGCCAACCCAACTGGTAGAAGGTTCTCAATGAGAACCCCAATAAGGACGACGACAAGGAGGGCGAGCGAGAAAGCGTTTGTCATTAGTTTCACAACGTAGGGACAGTTTACGAGCGATAGGCTAACCTGTCACTAGGCAACATGCTCAAAAGTCCGGTGGCTTGCTCGGTCAAACTGTCTATTATGGTTAAGCTAGCCGGACGCCCACCTGTGTGAGGTAAGCCGCCAGACGACCACGGCAGAATACTTAGGATAGAATTTCCCGAAAAAACGTGAATGCGTCCAGATGCGGCTGGGAGGTCTTGCCGCTATAGTGGGGATGGACAGCACTGACCACAGGGAGGCATGATGAAACGCATTTTGCGCGAATACGGGCTGCCCGCCGCCCTGCTGTTGGGTGGGGCTTTGCCGCTGGGGTTCCTGGTGGCGTTTGCCATCTCGGCCGCCCTGCCGATGCACCGTCTGGCCAATGCCGCCCAGGCGGTGGCCGGGTTCGCAGTGATGGCAGTGTGTGGCGGGCTGTGGGGCCAGTCGGTGGCGCGCGCGGCCGGCAGCCGGGCAACCACGCGCCTATTTTGGGGGGCGGTCGCCGGCTTCATTGTCGGCGCGCTGGGGGCGGTGCTGGGCCTGGGAGTGCTAGAGCAGATCTTCGTGGAGCGGCGGGCGCTGGGGCCGGTGCCGATCCACGTGATCTTCGCCGTCATCTTTCCACCCGCGATGGGCCTGGTCTCGGCGCTGATGGCCTTCGTGGCCGGCGGGCTGCTGCGCGGGCTGCGCTTTGGCGGGCGTGTGGCATGGCAGGCGGGGCTGGCCGCCGCCGTGGCGTTCCTGGCGGCCACGGTCATTCAGGACTTGCTGGGGCGGCGCGTGGGCGGGCCGAACGCCGCCGCGACCTTCACCATGGTTTCGGTGACGATGATCGGCAACTTCGTTGCGGCGCTGGCGGCGGGCACGGTGCTGGGGCGCGCGCTTGCCGCCGTGCCCGGGCCGGTTGAAACCGCACCCGCTTCGCCGCTTGACACCTCCGCTTCGGGCTAGCCTTGGTGACGCCGCGTCAACTCGGCCTCCACGTCGGTCAGGGTCAGGCCGCGCGCAGCGAGCAGCACCAGGCTGTGATAGTAGAGGTCCGCAACTTCGGAGATCACGCGCTGATCGCCCTGCCCCTTGACGGCCAAGATGACTTCCACCACTTCCTCGCCGACCTTTTTGACGATCTCATCCTCGCCCGCCGCAAACAGCCGGGCGGTGTAGGAGCCGGGCGGCGCGCTTTGGCGGCGCGACTGAATCAGGCTGAACAACTCTTGCAGGGTCATGCCAACGCCTCCAGGGGGCGGTAAAAGCAAGTGCGCTCGCCGGTGTGGCAGGCCGGCCCGGCGGGCTGCACACGCAGCAGCAGCGTGTCGGCGTCGCAGTCCACGCGGATCTCCTGCACCTGCATGACGTTGCCGCTGGTGCCGCCCTTGTGCCACAACTCACTACGGCTGCGGCTCCAGAACCACGCTTCGCCCGTGGCCCGCGTCTGCGCCAGGGCGTCGGCGTTCATCCAGGCCACCATCAGCACTTCGCCGGTGGCCGCGTCCTGCACCACGGCGGGCAGCAGGCCGCGCTCGTCCCACTTCAGGTCAGGCATCGGCCGCCACCTTCTCAATTACGGACTCTAGCGCCAGCGTGTCGCGGTCGAGCACGACGATGGCGGGCTGGCCCAGCGTGCGCCAGAACGCCAGCGGGTCGAGGCCGGGGTTGGCCCGCGCCACCAGCAGCGTGAGCACCGTGCCGTGGGTAAAAAGGACTAGATTGCCGGCGGGCCCTTCGGCGCGCAGGGCGGCCACGGCCCCAGCGAAACGCGCGTGCGCGGCGTCGGCGCTCTCCGTGCCAAACACCACTGCGCTGGGCCGCGCGTACAGCGTCTCCATCCGCGCCTGGAACTCGGCGGGGCTATCCAGCCAGTCGTCGGTGGCGCGCGCGTGCTCGTGCAGGCCCGCGCCCGGCGCGAACCTGACCCCCAGCGCCCGCGCCACCAGGGCGGCGGTCTCGGCGGCCTTGGCCTCGCGGCTGGCGTAGAGGGCGGCGGGCAAGTAGGGCCGCAGCGCCTCGGCCAGCGGCGCGCAACTGGCGCGGCCCACAGCGGAGAGCGGCCACTGGGAGGGCGCGACGCACGGGTCGGCGGCGGGCGCGGCGTGCCGCACCAGCAGCAGTTTAGCCATGAGCGCCTCCGGGGACAGGCCGCATCTTGATCCCGCGGCCCAACAGGTAGTCCTTGATTTCCGCCACGCTGTACTCGCCAAAGTGCAGCATGGAGGCCACCAGCGCGGCGTCGGCATGGCCGTCAGTTAGCACCTCATAGAGGTGTTCCGGCGTGCCGCCGCCGCCGGAGGCGATGACGGGCACGGTCACGGCGTCGGCGATCAGCCGCGTCAGCCGGATTTCATAGCCCTGCTTGGTGCCGTCGGCGTCAATCGAGTTGACCACAATCTCACCCGCGCCCAGGGCCTGGCCCAGGCGCGCCCAGGCCACCGCGTCTACGCCCATGGGCGTGCGCCCGCCGTTGATGACGATCTCGTAGCCGGACGGAATCGCTTCGGACACCGGCACCTGCTTGGCGTCCAGCGAGAGCACCACGGCCTGCGCGCCAAAGGCGACCGAGGCATCGGCGATGAGCTGCGGGTTTTTGACGGCGGCGCTGTTGACGTTGACCTTCTCGGCCCCGGCCAGCAGCACGCGGCTGCAATCGGCCACGGTGCGCAGCCCGCCGCCAACCGAAAACGGAATGAAGACCTCGGCCGCCACGCTGCTGACCACATCGAGCATGATGTCGCGCTGGTCGCTGGAAGCGGTGATGTCGTAGAACACCAACTCGTCCAACCCGGCGGCGTAGTAGCGGCGGGCAGTCTCCACCGGGTCGCCGATGTCGCGGGTATCCACAAACCGCACGCTCTTGGCCAGGCGGCCGTTGCGGACGTCCAGGCAGGAGATCAGGCGTTTGCTCAGCATGGCGCACCGTCCCAATCCGCGAAGGCGCGCAGGATCGCCAGCCCCGCCGCGCCGCTCTTTTCGGAGTGAAACTGCGTGGCGAGCAGGTTGCGCCGGCCGATGACGGCCGGAAACGTGACGCCGTGCTCGCTCGTGGCGTAGATGTCGGTCGGGTCATCGGGCCGCAAATAGAAGGAGTGGACGAAGTAGAACTGGCTGCCGTCTGCCACGCCGCGCAGCACCGGGTGAGCCTGCGTCAGATACACATTGTTCCAACCCATGTGCGGTATCTTGAGCGCCGGGTCGCTGGGCCGGAAACGCACGCAGTCGCCGGGGAGCAGGCCCAGGCAGGCGGTGTCGCCTTCTTCCGAGTGAGCCAGGATGATCTGCGCGCCGACGCAGGTGCCGAGGATAGGCGTGCCCGCCTCAAACGCGCGGCGCAGAGCGAGGTCTAGCCCGCGCTCGCGCAGCACGGCCATGGCACTGCCGGCGTGCCCGACGCCGGGAAAGATGATGCGCTCGGCCCGCGCGACGACGGCCGGGTCGGGCGTGACACAGTTGGCGAGGCCCAGATGGTCAAGCGCGCGCTTGACCGAGGTGAGGTTGCCCGCTTTGTAGTCAACGATGGCGATCATTCAGCACGTCCTTGAGCTGCACCTGCCCCTCATAGAGCGCGCGGCCGACAATCACACCAGGCAGGCCGGCGGCGCGCACGCGGGCGACATCGTCCGGCCCGGCCACGCCGCCCGAGGCGATGACGCGCAGGCCGGAGGCCTCGGCCAGGGCTTGCGTGGCCGCCACGTTCACCCCCGCGCCGACGCCATCGCGGGCCACATCGGTGAACACGCACCAGCGCAGACCCAGGCCGCGCATCTGGAGGGCCAGCGCGGTGGCGTCCACGCCGCCATCGCCCACCCAGCCGCGCACGCGCACCCGCCCGGCGCGGGCATCAATGCCCACGGCCACGGCTTCCGGCCCAAAGGCCTGCACGGCCTCGGCCACGAGGGCGGGCTGCTCCACGGCGGCGGTGCCGAGCACGGCCCGCGCCACGCCCAGACCCAGCACGCGCTCCAGCGCGGCGCGGTCGCGCAGGCCGCCGCCGAACTGCACCTTCGGGCCAACGGCCACAACAGCCTGGAGCGCGGCGGCGTTTGGCCCATTTGCCTCGCCAAACGCGCCGTCGAGGTTGACAACGTGCAGCCACTCGGCGCCCTCGGCTTGCCAGCGGCGCGCCACGGCGGCCGGGTCGTCGCCATAGACGGTCTGCCGCGCCGGGTCGCCCTGCACCAAGCGCACCACGCGGCCGCCGCGCAGATCAATGGCGGGGTAAACGGTGAAGGGCGCAGGCTCAGCCATGCCTAGATGACGCCCTTGGTGGAGGGCACCGCCCCGCCCCGGCGCGGGTCAAGCTGCGTGGCGGCGTCGAGCGCGCGGCCGAGCGCTTTGAAGAGCGCCTCAGCCTGGTGGTGGTCGTCGCGGCCGTAGAGCACGCGGGCATGCAGGTTGGCCTTGGCAGTGACAGCCAGACTCTCGAGGACGTGCGGCACGAGCGTAGTCGGCACCTGGCCGATGGCCGGGCCATGCCAACCAGCTTGGATGACGCTGTATGGGCGGCCGGAGAGGTCCACTGCGACAAAGGCCAGCGCCTCGTCCATGGGCACATACGCCGAGCCAATGCGCACGAGGCCGGCCTTGTCGCCCAGCGCTTCGGCGAAGGCCTGGCCGAGCACCAGCGCGGTGTCTTCGATGGTGTGGTGGGCGTCAATGTGCAGGTCGCCCACGGCGTTGATGGTGAGATCGAACAGGCCGTGCACAGCCACGTGCGTGAGCAGGTGGTCGAGGAAGCCCACGCCGGTGCTGATCGCGTGCTGCCCGACGCCGTCCAGGTTGAGGCTGAGGGTGATGTCGGTCTCGCGCGTTTGGCGGTGAATGGTAGCGGTACGCATTTAGCCTCCCAAGAGGGCCGCAAGCAGGGCGTCGGTGTGCTCGGGCTTGCCGACTGATATGCGGAGGCAGTCGGTCAGGCTGGGCTTGTTAAAGAAGCGCACCAGGATGCCGTTTTGTTCCAGCCGCAGTTTGAGCGCCCGCGCGTCGCGGCCGACCACACGGCACAGGATGAAGTTGGCGCGCGAGGGGTAAGGCCGCAGGTAACTCACCTCGGCCAGCCGCGCCGCCAGCCGGTCGCGCTCGGCCGTCAGCCGGGCGACGCTCGCGGCCAGGTAGTCTGGGTCCGCGAGCGCGGCTAGCGCCGCCGCCGTGGCCGCCACGCTGACGTTGTAGGGCTGCTTGATCTTCCACAGGTGGGGCATGAGCGCCAGCGGGAAACCGCCATACCCCACGCGCAAGCCGGCCAGCCCGGCGCGCTTGCTGAACGTGCGCAGCACCATGAGGTTGTCGTGAGAGCGCACCCAGCCGAGGCGCGACGCGCCGTGGAACTCGACATACGCTTCGTCGAGCACGATGCCAGCGGGCAGGGCCAGCAGACGCCGCAGGTCGGCGTCGGACAGCACCGAACCATCGGGGTTGTTGGGCGAGGTAACGAACACCAACTTGGGCGGCGCGCCGCCCACGGGCGGGGCATCGAATACTGCTTCGACTGCCTCCACATCCACACTGAAATCGGGGCGGCGCGGCACACGCACGACTTCCGCGCCGTTGACGGCGGCATCAAAGCTGTACATGCCGAAGGTCGGCGGCAGGTCTACGAGCCGGTCGCCGGGCTGGAGGAACAGCCGCATGATCAGATCAATCAGCTCATCGGCCCCCGCGCCGGCCAGCAGGTGCTCCGCGGGCACGCCGGTGTCCTGGGCCAGCGCGGCGCGCAGCGCGGTGCTTTCCGGGTCGGGGTAGATGTGCGGCCAGGGCAGATTGGCCAGCGCCGCGCGCACACGCGGGCTGGGGCCGTAGGGGTTCTCGTTGGCGTCGAGCTTGATGATCTCGCTCGGCTGCCGCCCCAGGCGCGCCGACACGACCTCGAAGGGTAGGATTGGGGTGTAGGCTTCCATGGCGGCGATGTCGGGCCGCAGCAGGTCGGCGATGTTCATGGTGACTCCACGCGGCGCAGGGCAGCGTTGGCGTGCGCGTCGAGCAGCTCGGCGCGGGCCAGCGTGGCGGCGTGCGGCGCGAGGCGGGCAGTAGTGGCCGGGTCGAGTGCGACCAGGCTGGTAAGGCGCACGAAGTCGAGCACGCTCAGCGGCGAGGCGAAGCGCGCGCTGCCGGCGGTGGGCATAACGTGGCTAGGGCCGGCCACGTAGTCGCCCAGCACCTCGAACGAGTGCTCGCCCAGGAACAACCCGCCCGCGTGCTTGATCTGCGGCGCCCAGACCCACGGGTCGCGCACGGCCAGGCACAGGTGCTCGGGCGCGTACTCATCGGCCAACGCCACGGCCTCGGCCAGGTCGTGAGTGAGCACGATGCCAGAGCGCGCGTCGAAGGTCTGGGTGATGATGCCGGCGCGTGTCAGACGCTCGACCTGAGCGGCGACCTGGGCCTGCACGCCGCGGGCTAACGCTTCGCTGGGCGTGAGCAAGATGGCCGAGGCCAACACGTCGTGCTCAGCCTGTGCCAGCAGGTCGGCGGCTACCCAGGCGGGGTTGGCCTCGGCGTCGGCCACTACCACGGTCTCGGTCGGCCCGGCCAGGCCGTCAATGCCGACCACGCCGTAGACGAGCTTCTTCGCCAGCGTCACATAGATGTTGCCGGGGCCGACGATCTTGGAGACGGGGCGGAGACTGGCGGTGCCATGGGCCAGCGCGGCGATAGCCTGCGCTCCGCCCACGCGCACCACCTCGGTCGCGCCGGCGATGACGGCCGCCGCCAGGATGACAGGATTGACGCACTCGCTATCGGGAAAGTCTGGGTTGGGCGGCGTGGCCACCACGATTTCGGGGACGCCGGCCACGCGCGCCAGGGTGACGGTGTGCAGCACGGTGGAGGGCAGCGGCGCAGTGCCGCCGGGGACGTAGCAGCCCACGCGCGCCAGCGGCGAAACCATCTGCCCCAATACGCCGCCCATGTTCGTCGTCATCCAGGAGTGCACGGGTTGCTGGCGGTGGAACTGCTCCAGGCGGGCGGCGGCGGCGCGCAGGGCGGCCAATACGTCGGGGACGACCAAGTCCAGGGCACGTTCGGGGTGTTGCACGCGCAGGTCGTCCAATTGTACGCGGTCGAAGCGCGCGGTGTAATCACGCAAGGCGGCGTCGCCGCGCGCGCGCACGTCGGCGACGATGGCGGCGACCGGCGTCGTGTATTGGTCGTCGGCGTCAATCGGCCGGCGGCGCAGCAAGGTGCGGTCACAAATCTTCATTGAGCCTCCGGGCGCGCTCCGGCTCTTCTTCAAAGATGTAGGTGGCGGGCGAGACGATCACGCCGCTGCCGCCGACGGCCCGCAGCGCCTTGACGGCCGGGATCAGGCGGTCTTTGTGCACGACGATGGTCACTTCGTACATCAGCTCGCCGCGGCGGGTGTAGACGGGCGAGACGGTCGGGCCGTCGAGACCGCCCAGTTCCGGCTGGCTAAAGACGGCTTGCGCCACCGCCTCAGGGGTCGCGCCGCGCATGTTGGCGAGGATGACGTAGTGCTCCTGGCCGCGCAGGTAGGCTTCCAGGTACTCCAGCAGTTGGCGCGCCACGGCCAGCACTTCGGGCCGCGCCCGCAGCGCCGCGTGGTTGGCAAAGAACACCGCCTGTGAGCGCAGGATGTAGCCATCCTCCAGCACGCGCAGGCGGTTGTCGCGCAAGGTCTGGCCCGACGACACCAGGTCGGCGATGGCGTCGGCGTAGCCAATGACCGGCGCGACCTCCAGCGTGCCTTCGGCGGCGATGAGCTTGAAGTCGGGCAGGCCGTGGGCGCGCAGGAACTTGCCGGTGAGGTTGGGGTACTGGGTAGCGATACGCACCGGCCGTGACAGCGCGGCGCAGTAGGCGGGCAGCTCGGCCACGGAGGTCACGGGCCAGTCTTCCGGCACGGCGACGGCCAGGGCGCAGTGACCGAACTTCAGGGCCTCGTGCAGGATCATTACCTGCCCGTCGTCGCCGCGGCGCTCTTCCACCGCGTCGAGGCCGGCCAGGCCGAAATCCACGCTGCCTTCGCGCACCGAGACGACGATGTCGCCGGGGCGCTGGAAGAGCACGGTCAGCTCGGGCAGCGCGGGCGTGCGGGCGAAGTATTGGCGGGGGTTGGGCTTGTCCACGCGCAGGCCGGCGGCGGCCAGGAACTCCAGCGCGGGCTGCTCCAGCCGCCCCTTGGAGGGCAGCGCCAGGCGAATTTCGGTGCGGGTCATGCGGTGTCCGATCCTTTGCTCAAAAAAAAACCTCCGGTCGGTTGACCGGAGGTTGGCAGGTGCGAGTTAAGCGCCGCTATCCTGACTTCCGGTCGGGCTGAGAAGACAGGTGATGATGGTGGGCGCAGAACAGCGTGATGGCGTTCATTGGCGGGCAGGATACCACAAAGCGCGGCGCGGCGCAAACATCCGACGCGAGCTAGCCCAGCGCTTGGGCCAGGTCGGCGATCAGGTCGTCGGCGTCTTCGATGCCGAGCGAGAGGCGCACCAGATTGTCTTTGATGCCGACGGCCAGGCGCTCTTCGGTCGAAAGTTCGTAGTAGGACATGAGCGCGGGCTGCTCCACGAGCGTTTCCACGCCGCCGAGCGAGGCGGCGATGAGCGGGATTTGCAGCGCGTCAATGAAGCGGCTGGTGTCTTCGAGCGTGCCGTCAATCTCAAAGCTCACTACGCCGCCATAGCCGAGCAGTTGGGCGCGGGCGGTGGCATGGTCGGGGTGCGAGGGCAGGCCGGGGTACCAGACACGGCTGACGCGTGGGTGGGCGCTGAGGAACTCGGCCACGGCCTGCCCGTTGGCGTTCTGCTTCTGCACGCGCAGGCCAAGGGTCTTGAGGCCGCGCGTGAGCAGCGAGGCCGCGTGCGGATCGGTCACGCCGCCCAACACGCCCAGGGCCTGGCGCAGACTGTCCACCAGGCCGGCGCGGCCGACGACGACGCCCGCCAGCAGGTCGTTGTGGCCGCTGAGGTACTTGGTAGCCGAGTGGACGACGAGGTCCACGCCGAAGTCGAGCGGGTGCTGGTTGACGGGCGTGGCAAAGGTGCTGTCAATCAGCGTCTTGACGCCGTGGCGCTGGGCGATCTCCACCAGCCGCACCAGGTCTACCACGCGCAGGTAGGGGTTGGTGGGCGACTCAGAGACGATCAGGCGGGTGTTGGGCTGGATGGCGTTTTCGAGGGCGGCGAAGTCGCCCATGGGCACGACGGTGGTGGTAATGCCCAGGCGCTTGAGGAAGGTAAGACAGAATTGGCGGGTACGGCGATAACAGTCGTCGCCGATGACGAGGTGCGCGCCGGTGGGCAGCATGGCCAGCAGGACCGAGGTGATAGCCGACATGCCGCTGGCGAAGAGGATGGCCGCGTCGCCGTGGTCGAGGGCGGCCAAGCGCGCCTCGCAGTCGGCCACAGTGGGGTTGCCGTAGCGGCCGTATTCCACGCGGCCGTTGCCGCCGCCCCACATGCGCGCCTCCTGAAAGGCGCACAGGTCGGCGGTGTTCTCAAAGGTGTAGGTGGCGGTCTCGACGACCGGCATGGTCAGCGAGTGGTAGGCGTGCGGGTGCTGCGCGCCGGCGTGCACGGCGGCGGTGGACGAGCCACTGCTCACACGGGCCACCCGCGGGGTGCGGGGATGATTTAGGGAGGTGGTGGGTTCAGACACTTCGAGCACTGCCATGATCGCTCCTGCAACAAGGGTCGCGCCTTATCCAGGAGAGGCCAGTCGGGATCAGTCAGAGAAAAAAAGACCCCTTCTGGATGAGAAGGGGTCGAAAAGCCGATTCGGGCCCAACTCTCATCGTCCAGAAGTAGGTGGCACGTGCGCCACCAAGCTTACCTGCCGGAATTGGCACCTTGCCGCTGGTCACGCTGACCGTAGCAGCAGGTTGTCGAGGCATCATCGGGCCGGTCCCTCCGCCTCTCTGGATAAGAGTACGCTATTTGGTTGTTGGGGTGACTATATCACAGTCAGGGCTGCCCCGCCATAGGCAGTTTGCACAAAACCTAATCGCCCTCGGTTAGGGCAAATAGGCCGCTCTCGAGGACGCTGACGTACAGCCGCCCCGGCGCAATGGCCCCGCCCGTCACTGTGCCGCCGGGCAGCGCCACATCCCACAACGGCTCAGCGGCGGCGGGCGCGGCGGCCAGGCAGTGGGCCTGGGCCGCGCGCGTGCCGCAGATGTAGGCGCGTTGGGCGTCGTCGAGGCCGACGACAACACCCGGCGCGTAGGCAAACCGGATGAAGCCGGTGGCTGTGCCGTCGGGCCGCACATAGACAAAGCGGGCATCTTGGAATTGCGGCAAATAGGCGAACCAGGCCGTGCCGTCGGCCAGCACGCCCACGTCGGTGGGGATGCCAAAGGCGTAGTTGCCGAACTCCCACAGCAGCGGCGCGCCCATTTGCAACTGGCCCTTGTCGGTCGTCCACGGCGCGAGCAGGTTATCCTGCAACGCGTAGTCGCGGCCGTCGCCGCCCGTCACCATCTGGTCGGGCGCAGGATGGTTGTTGATGACCGCGCTGCCATCAGACACGGCCAGCGCAAGCCCACGCAGGTAGAGGTAGTAGCCCGGGGCGGTGAGGGCGGGCGGCCGGGGCACGCGACGCGTGAAGCCGTTGGCGCGCCACAGGGGCTGCCCGGCGGGTGTCACCGCCTGCACCTGCCCGGCGATGGTGTAATAGATCGTGCCATCGAGGCCGACCATCGGGCCGCCGGTGGCCTCGCCGTTGGTGGTGGCGGGCAGGCGCCAGAGCGGGACGCCGTCCGCGGCGAAGGCCAGGAGGCCCGCCTGTTCGCCGGCCACGTAGACCTGCCCCTCCGGCCCGAGGGCGGGCGAGCCGACGGGCAGATCTGCCAGGGCAACGCTCCATTTCACTGACCCGTCGGCTGGGTTCAGGGCATAGAGCGCAGGCTCGCGGGTGTGGACATACACCGTGCCATCGGCGGCGACGGCCGGCCCGCCAACCAGCACAGTGGGCGTGGCGGGCAAGAAGCTCCAGGCCATGCGGGGAGCGCTGACCGGCCCAGCGTAACCGACGGTCCTGGTGCCATACGGGTCGCGGCGCTCGGTGGCCCACAGGTGGCCGCCGGGCACGGCCAGAGCCGCGCCGGTGTTGGCCGCCGCGGCGCGCTGGGCAAGCCAGGCGCGCGCGCCAAAGTAGCCAATCACCGCCAGCGCCGCGATGGCCACGGCCCGTTGCGCCCGCTGCCCCCAACGCGAGTCGAACGCGGGACGCAGATGGTCTTCCACGACATCGCGAAGCCACTCGCGCGCCACGGTGACCTGGGTGCGGCGGCGGACCCGCTCCACGTTGAGCTGCTGGCGCAGGCCCGCACCCAGGAGGTTGAAGCCGAGCACGGTCAGGAAGACCAGGCTGCCGGCCGCGAACAGCTTGTATGGGCCAGTGTAGATGTCGCTCGACACCGTGGACAGCATCTGGCCCAGGTCGGGCAGGCCCGCGAAGCGCTGGGCGGTTGTGTCCGAGATCATCATCCACACGTCGTTGGTGTAGTAGCCCAGGAAGCCCAGGCCGGCGACGGTGAGAATGGTAGCGCTGACCTCAAACGCCAACAGGACCCAGGCCATGGGCAGGACGTGCGGCAGGGCGTGGCGGGCCAGCAGGTACAGGTCTGTGGCGCCCAACGCGCGCGCCGCCTCGACGTAGGCCTGGCCGCGCACGCCGCGGGTAAGCTCGCGCACCACGCGGGCGGTCTCGGCCCAGCCGGTGAGCGAGAGGCCGAGGATGAAGGCCCAGAGGCCTTGCCCGCCCTGCACGCCTAGCACCGCCACCACGGCCAAGGCCACGATGAGCACCGGCGCGGTGAGCGCGGCGGAGATGAGCAGATCGAGCAAGCGGCCGAGGCGCGCAGCCGACCAGCCCGCCGCCAGACCGATGAGCAGGCCCAACAGCAGGCGCACGGCCGCGACGAGGCCCACCAGGACGAGGGTGGGCCGCGCCGCCCAGAGCAGCAGGCTGTAGATATCACGGCCGCGCTCGTCGGAGCCGAGTGGGAAGCCGGGCACGGCGAAGGGCGCGAACGGCGGCTGGACCCAAGCCGTACCGACGCGCAGGATGGCGTTGGTTTCCTGCGGGTCGTGGGGGGCCAACTTCGGCCCGGCGAGGGCGACAAAGACCACCAGCGCGACCAGCAGCGCGCCGGCCAGCAGCGCCCAGTTGAGGTGCACCAGCGGCAGGCGCTCGCGGTGGATGGCGGCGCGGGGCGCGAGGTTATTCGGCAGCGACGGGACCATCAGGCCGCCGACTCACCCGAGCGAGGGCCAAGGCGCGGATCAATGAGCCGCACCAGCGCGCTGGCGAGCGTGTCGCCCAATAGGAATAGCAGCGCAAACACGGCCAGCAGCCCGGCCAACACCGGGGCATACAGATAGACCGGCGGCCCAGCTGAGGCCACGGCCATGCTGGCGGTCTGCGGGCGGAACAGCGACTGCGCCAGGAGTTGGCCCAGGCCGGGCCAGCCAAAGAGCCACTCCACCAGGATAAGCTCGACCAGCAGGAGCCGAAACGCGCCGCTGACAGCCAGTACGACCGGCGCGACGACGTTCTTGAGCGCGGTCTTCCAGCGGATGCGCCGCCAACTGTGGCCCAGGCTGCGCCCGGCGACGACGTATTGCTTGCCTAACTCGTCGGCGAGGACGGTGGCGGTGACCTGCGCGATTTGCATGAGAGGGCGCACGATCAGCACGATGATGGGCAGCACCAGGTGAATATCCCACCCATAGCCGCGCAGTGGGAACGGGAGCTTAGCGCCTGGCACGCTGAAGAGGTAGTAGATGGAGGCGGTGAGCAGCAAGGCGCCGATATAGAAGCTGGGCAGGGAGAGGCTGACGGCCGAGAGTGGGATGAGCCAGGGGGCGACACCGGCCGGGTGCGCGCGGACGCTGAGCAGGCCGAGCAGCAGCCCGAGCACGACGGCCAGGGTGAAGGCCAGCGCCACGAGGCCGAGGCTGGCGACCGCTGTGCGGGCGAGGGCCTGCGGCACGGTCTCGATATTGCCGCCGGGGAGCCGCCCCCAGTCGCCACCCAGACCGGCCTGCACGTAGGCGGCGTACTGAGGCCAGACGGGTGGCGGGTCTTGCGTGAGGACCCGGAACGGGTCTTGGGTAAGTTGAAACCAGCGGCCCGCCACGGCATAGCCAAAGCCCGCAAAGTGAACCAGCACCAAAACCAGCGGGATGGTGAACAACCGACGAAGCACGAATGCCAGCATGTGGGCTGGAACCTCCTGACAGGGGAGAATGCCCTGACGCTCGTGGTTATACTCTGAAAGCAGGCGCGGCGTTCAGAGGCGGGAGCGCTGCGGCCTGGGGGGACTCAGGGCGGGTAGGATCGGGCGCGAGGCGCAGGCAGCGCTAGCCCGCCATCAGCTTGTGCCGCTGAAGGCCGATTGATCGGTTGTCACGCAGGGCGTGCGGGGGCCGTTCAGCCGGCGTTTTCGGCCAGCCAGGCTTGAAGGTCATGCATGCCGGCGGTGTTGAGCTTGTGGCCGACAGGATACTCGTGATACTCGACGAGCGCCCCGGTTCCGCTGAGGAGCACTTGCGCGGCGCGGGCCTTGTCAATCGGCACGGTGTCGTCGGCGACGCCATGTGCAATGAACACCGGTTTACCTGCCAGCTTGCCGGGCGTGGCCCAGGCCTGCGCCTGCGCGGGGACGAAGCCCGCCAGCAGGCCCAGCGCCCGCACAAGGCTCGGCGCGGAAAGCGCTAGCGCCGCGCTCATCGCCCCTCCCTGGCTGAAGCCCACGAGCGTGATCCGCGCAGGGTCCACCGGATAGGCGGCGGGCAGCGCCTCGACGAAGGCGCGCAGTTGGGCGAGGCCATCGGCCACGCCCGCGTCGTTGTCCAGGCCGACGAACCAGCCGTAGCTGTCGGGCCGCATCTGGACCGGCGCACGCGGGCTGAGGGTGACAACGCCGGGCGGCAGCAGCCGCTCGAAGACGCTCATCACCTTTTCGTTGCCAAGCCAGCCGTGCACGAGCACCACCGCGGGGCGCGGCTCTGGTCCGGCCGCATGGGGCACGCGTACGCGGTGGACTAGGTTCACGGCCATCCGTCTGGCCCCATTCAGCGGACGTAGCCCTGGGCTACCAGCAACTCGCCATTGAGCAGCGCGCCGCCGGCCGCGCCGTGAATGGTGTTGTGCGAGAGCACCACGAACTTGATGTGGAAGAGAGGGTCAGGGCGCACGCGGCCCACGACGGTCGTCATGCCGCCACCCGCCCAACGGTCCTTGCGCGGCTGCGGGCGGTCGGCCTCGGGCCGCACTTCGATGACGACCTGGGGCGCGCTGGGCAGGCCGCGCACCACCTCGGGGGCCTGGAAGCCGGCCAGGCACTCGATCACGTCGGCGACCGCAGGCTGGGCGTCGAACTCCAGCGAGGCGCAGACCAGGTGGCCGTCGCTGACGGCGACGCGATTGGTGTGGGCTGAAAGGCGCACGTCGGCGAACTCAATGACGCCGGCGTGGTACACGCCGAGCATCTTGCGCGGCTCGGTCTCGACTTTTTCTTCCTCGCCGCCGATGTAGGGCACCACGTTGTCGAGGATGTCGAGCGAGGCGACGCCGGGGTAGCCCGCGCCGGAGAGGGCTTGCAGGCTGACAACGACGCCGCGCCGCAGGCCGAAGCGGCCTTGCAGCGCCTTGAGGGCGATGGTGAGGCCGGTGCTGGTGCAGTTGGGGTTGGTGACGATGAAGCCCGGCCAGCCGTGGGCGGCTTGTTGGCCGGGGATGAGGGCGGTGTGCTCTGGGTTGACCTCGGGGATGAGCAGGGGAATGTCGGTACCCATCCGGTAAGCCGAGGCGTTGGAGCACACGGCGTAACCGGCGGCGGCCAGCGCCGGCTCGGCGGTCTTGGCGCTGTCGGCGGGCAGCGCGGAGAAGGCAAGACGGCCCGCGAAGCCTGGCTCGGTGGGCACGACGATCATGTCGCGGGCGTAGGCGGGCATGGCTTCGGGCAAAACCCAGCGGCAGCCATCGCCGTACTTCTGGCCCACGGTGCGGTCGGAGCCGGTGAGGGCGGTGACCTGAAACCAGGGATGATTTTCGAGCAACTGCACGAAGCGCTGGCCGACGGCGCCGGTGGCGCCTAAGATCGCGACGGGAATTTTTTGGTCCACATGGCCTCCAAGGTTGGGGTGAAAGCCCTCACCCCCGGCCCATCTTCGAAAGGAGAGGGGTGCCTGACATACAGGTCGGTGATCTTTTCTGACGTGGCTTTGGCGGCGGGCATCAGTCGGTCTGCACCAGCGTGTGCACGGCGCGCACGGCGGCGTCGGCGTCGGCGGCGGCGACGACGAGGCTGATGCTGCACTCAGACGAGCCCTGCGCGATGGCGGCGACATTGACGCCCGCCTGCCCCAGCGCGCTGAAGATCTTGCCAGCGATGCCGGGGGTGTGCTTCATGCCCGCGCCGACGACCGTGACCACAGCGCTCTCGGGTGAGGAGGTGATGCTGTCTATGTCGCGGCGCGCCAGCTCCAGGCGAAATTCGTCTTCCAGCGCGCGCACGACGGCGGCGGTGGATGGGCACGGGACAACGAAGCAAATGCTCTGCTCGGAGGAGGCCTGCGAGATCATGGCGACGCTGGTGCCGGTGCGGGCCACGGCGGCGAAGGTGCGCGCGGCGATGCCGGGGATGCCTAACATGCCGCGGCCCTCGAGCGTGAGAATGCACTGGCCCCGGAAGGCCGTCACGGAGCGCACGCTGCCGGCGGCGTGGCCGTTATCGGGGATCACGCGCGTGGCGGGGCCGCCGGGGTTGAAGGTGTTCTTGACCCACAAGGCAGCGCGGCGCTCGACTACCGGCCGGATGGTCTTGGGGTGCAGCACTTTGGCGCCGTAAAAGGCCAGCTCAGAAATCTCGCGAAAGGTGAGGACGGGGAGGGTGCGGGCTTCAGGCACGATGCGCGGGTCGGCCGTCATGACACCGTTCACGTCGGTCCAGATCCACACTTCGGCGGCGCCCAGCGCCACGCCGAAGATGGCAGCCGAGAAGTCGCTGCCGCCGCGGCCGAGGGTGGTGACGACACCGGCGGGCGTGGCGCCGATGAAGCCCGTGACGACGGGCACGCGCCCGGCGGCGAGCAGCGGCTCGAGCACCTCGGCGGCGCGGGCGGCCGTGGCGTCCATGTCGGGGGTGGCCGATTGGTAAACGGCGTCGGTGACGACCACGCGGGCCGAGTCCACCGCGGCGGCGGGGAGGCCGGCGGCGTTGAGGGCGGCGGTGACCAGCGGGGCGCTCATGCGCTCGCCAAAGGAGGCGATGGTGTCGAGGGCGCGCGGCGAGGCCTCGCCCAGCACGCGCACGGCGTGACACAGCGCGTGGAACTCGCCCAGCAGCCCGTCTATGACGGCACGAGCGTCGGCGGCCTGCCCCTCGCCGGCCAGCTCGTCGAGCGTGGCGTTATGGCGGGCGCGCAACTGCTCGGCCAGGCGATCGGGCACGCTCTCATCGCCGGCGGCGGCCTGAGCGGCGCCTTTGAGCAGGGTGTCGGTGACGCCGCTCATGGCCGAGACGATCACGATCACGCGGGGCCAGTCGGCCTGGGCGGCGCGCGTGATCGCCACCAACTGCCGGATGGCCGGCGCGCTGCCCACCGACGTGCCGCCGAATTTCATGACCAGGGTGTTGCTCATCGGTCTGCCTTTCACGCAAAAAAAACGCGGAGCCGCTTGGCTCCGCGCTGTTGGGTCATCGGGGGATGACTACCCTACCACGGCGAAGCGGCGGCCTCCCGGCGAGGAGTCGCAGTCATCATGGTGGTAGTGGTACCCATACCGACCTTAGTCATGGAAGCGAAAATAACACCTTCGAGGGGTTGTGTCAACCGGCAGTTTACACAAATGATCAGCCGCCGCGCACGGCAACTAGAGCTTGCCGCGCTTGTTGGGCGCGGGGTAGAGCATTTTGCGGATCTTGAGGGCCAGGTGGACGGCCAGACGGGTATCGGGGTTGCTCATGTCGAGGCCGGCGATCTGCGAGATGCGCTCCATGCGGTAGAGCAGCGAGTTGCGGTGGATGAAGAGCTTCTCGGCGGTCTGGCTGAGGTTGCCCAGGCGCTCGCAGAAGGCTTCGAGTGTCTCGAGCAAGTCGCCGCCGCCTTCATATTCGAGCAGCGGGCCGAGGGCCTCGCGGCAAAAGGCTTCTAGCTCGGGGTTGCCTTCTAATTGGAAGAGCAGCCGATAGACCGAGAGGTCGCCGAAGTAGAGCGGCTTGTGCTCGTGCAGGCGGGCGGCCATGCTCATGGCCTGCGAGGCTTCGCGGTACGAGTCCTTCCAGTCGGGCAGTTCGCCCGCGGGCCGGCCGATGCCGCCAAAGGCCTCGGTCTGGGCGTACTCCGCGGCGGCGGCCTTGCGGATGGCCTGGGCCAGCTCCACGGCGGCGTCAGGCCGGTCGAGCGCGCCGACGCCGCAGAAGACGACCACTTCGTTGCCGCGCAGCCGCACCAGGGCGGTGGCGGCCTGCTGCACGACGGATTGGTTGACGATGGTTTCCAGGCGGCGCACGCTGGGCGCGTTGACGGCCCCGGTCGCGCTGCCCCACTTCCAGACCAGGGCGGCGTGCGGGGTGTCCACGACGGTGCCGATGCGGGCGGCCCAGCGCACCAGTTCGTCGGTGGGCAAGCTGCCGGTCAGCACGGCGTCTATGAAGTCGCCGTGGGCGCGCTTCTCGGCGTCGCTGACGGCCTTGGCTTTGGCCATCTCCAGCGCGCAGGCGGCCGCGCCGTACTCGACCACCAACTGGTCGAGGGCGTCCAGGTCGCCGGACGCGCCGATGACGGAGAGGTAGCCGCGGGCCATACCCTGTGAGACGATAGGACAGACGAAGCGCATGAGGCCGCCGGGCAGGCTTTGGTCGCGCAGGCCGGCCAGGGCGGCAGCGGCGCGGCGGTCGCGCAGGCCTTCGGGCAGTTGGCTGAAGGAGCTGAGGGCGTCTATCACGTCGGCCCACACATGGCTCATGGCGGGGGCGACAGCCTGGGCCAGGGTCTTCAGGCGCTTGTCTTGCACGACGATGGTCTTGCCGGTCAGGTCGGCCATGGCGCGAGCCAGGCCCTCCAGGCCCGCGCCTTCGAGGGCGCGTTGGGTGAGTGTTTGGGCCACGAGGGCGCCCCGCTCCATGAGGTAGGATTGACGGTTGACGATCAACTCGAGAGCGGCGCGCTGCACGTCGCGCAACACGGCGCTGTCGGGGAGGACAAAAACGGGCATCTCGCTGCCGGCGGGGGCGGGCACCGAGGCGCCCGCGGGCACGGCCACGCCAGCCACGCCCTGTCCGGCCCAGGCGACCAGGTCTTTGCGGGTGGGGGCAGCGCCGCAGAGCACGAAGTCGCCGGCGGCGGGCGAGACCCCAGCGCCGGCCATGACAACCCACTTGACGACCTGGTCACGGGTGAGGGTGGCGGGGCGCTGGGTGCCAACCGGCAGGGCCAGCCGCTGGAATTCGCTCAGGGAGATGTCGTTCGTCGTGTCAACCACGGGTTAGTCGCTTTGGGGGTACGCGGAAGCATAACTCTGCCTATGTTAGCAGAATTACCGCTATTCGCCTAATTGGGTCTAACCGACACCATTTCGGGGCGCTGATACCATCCAGCTAGAAAGTCGCCTTGTATACGCCGCCATCGAAGTTGAACATCACCCCGGTCACGAAACTGGCCGCGGGAGAGCACAAGAACACGGCCACGTTCCCAAATTCTTCGGGTTGGGCGGCGCGCCCCAAGGCCGAGGCCGCCGCCTGGCGCTTGGCAACTTCCTCTTCCGAGATGCCCTCCCGCTGGGCGCTGTCGCTCACGAGTTGCTTGATCCGATCCGTCGTCACGAATGACGGCAGGATGCTGTTGAACCGAATGCCCTGAGCGCCCAGATCGAGGGCCAGGCTCTTGGTCAGGCCGATGACGGCCATACGGATGCTGCTCGACAGCAGCAGGTTCGGCAGCGGCTGCTTGACGCTAACCGATGAGATTGTCAACACGGCCGGCGCAGCCGACCGGCGCAGGTGCGGCAGGGCGGCGCGAATGAGGCGCACAGCGCTCATCAGTTGCAGGTCAATCGCCTTCTGCCAGGCGGCGTCGTCGAGGTCATCGAACTTGCCGGGCGGGGGACCGCCGTTGTTGGTGACCATGATGTCTAGCCCGCCCAGGCGCTCGGCGGCTTGCGCCACGCTGCGCTCAACTTCCACGGCGCTCATGACGTCGCCGGGCACGGGAACGACCTCGCTGCCAGTCTCGGCCGCGATGTCGGCGGCGGTGGCGGCCAGCTTAATGGGGTCACGCGAGTTGATGGCGACGCGCGCGCCCTCGCGGGCGAACTGCCGGGCCGTCGCTGCGCCCAACCCCTTGCTCGCCCCGGCTACGTAGACTGCTTTACCCTTCAGGCCTAAGTCCATGTCCGCTCCTTGTCTGTCGGCTGGGTGATTACTGCTCGGTGATCGTGACCGACTCTATCACGTCGCCCGTGTCGGCCGACAACTGGGCGGCAACGTCCAGCCCCTCGGTCACCATGCCGAACACGGTGAACTGCGCGTCGAGGCCGGGATTGTCGGTGAGCATGATATAGAACTCGCTGCCGCTCGAAGCAAGGCGGTCGTCGCGGAACCAATAGCCGACTGCCCCGGTGACGTTGCTGAGGCCCAGCTCCGACGGCAGGGTGTAGCCGATGTCGCTGGAAGGGTCGCCGGCAGGCGAACCGGTGAGCACGAACGCTTGCGGTTCGGCGTAGTTGATGGGGAAGTTGTCCCAATAGCCCAGATTGGCCAGCACCACGAAATTGTTCACACTCGCGGGCGCGGCGGCGGCGTCCAGCGCGATGACGATATCGCCCTTGGCGGTTTGGAGGGTGGCGACGTAGCTTTTGCTCGGGTCAATGAGCAGCGCCGGGGGGCTGTTGTACAGGCCCGCGCGGTCGCCAATGGGCAGGTCGGCCAACGGGCGGCCGCTCTCCGGCTGGGGCGCCACCGGCACGGGGGTGGCGGTGGGCGGCGGCAGCAGGCTGATGGATGACTCGGTGATCTCGACCGTATAAAGCGTATCGCCGAGGTAGTCGGGGTTGGTCTGCGGGTCGCGGATGGTCAGCGAGAGCAGCACTTCTAAGCCTTCGACCACCTTGCCGAAGATGGTGTGCAGGCCGTTGAGGTGCGGCGTAGGGACGAAGGTGATGAAGAACTGGCTGCCGTTGGTGTTGGGGCCGCTGTTCGCCATCGCCAGCAGGCCCGGCTCGTTGAAGAGCAGGTCGGGGCTAAACTCGTCTGGGAATGTGTAGCCGGGGCCGCCGCTGCCGGTGCCGGTGGGGTCGCCGCCCTGGGCCATGAAGGCGTTGAGCACGCGGTGGAAGGTGGTGTTGTCGTAGTAGCCCTGGCGCGCCAGGAAGATGAAGTTGTTGACGGTGAGCGGGGCTTTGTCGGCGAAGAGCTGGGCGGTGATGTCGCCCTTGGCGGCCTTGAACGTCGCCAGGTAAATCTTGGTTGGGTCAATGGTCATCTCCGGTGGGGCGGCCCACTGCCGGCCGGGTTGTGGTTCCGCCTGGGTGGGGGCGGTGGTGGGCGTGGTGGGCGGGCGCGGGGTGTCGGTGACCAAGAGCAGGCTGTTGGGGGGCGTGGCGGTCGGGGAGCAGGCCGCGAGCACGAGCGCGGCGAGGGTGGTCACAACCAGGGCAAACAGCGGCCAACGAGTACGCACAAGGTTTCTCCAAGAGACCAATCAGGCTGGACAGCGCTGCGTATTATACATGGCCGACCTTGGGCAGGAGACAGCAGGCGATGTAATGAAAACAATGGGCATGCGGCCATTACAGTTAAGGTTGTCCGCGGGGGGTGTTGGCGGCTGTCGCCGGCTGCGCCGACGCCGACGCCTGCGCCAGCGCCACTGCCACGCTGACGGCCCCGCCGCCCAAGGACACCGCCACACTCGCGCCCACCTACACCGCCGCCCCGGCGACAGCGACACCCACGCCCACGCGCGGCCCCGCGCGCACGCTGGTGGACGTGGCGAACCTGCCGCGCGGCGAGTGGGTGCGGCTGGCAGGCATGGCGAACGCCCGCGCCGAAAAAGCCGTGGCGGTGCTCGCGGGCCTGATCTACCTGCCCGCCGGCGCGGTGCGCGGCGCGACGTTCATCAACCCCGTGTCTGACTTCGCCGTGTTCGACCCGGCCGCCAACCGCTGGACCGCCCTGCCCAACCTGCGGATCAAGCTGCACCACGCTATGGCCGTGGGGTACGCGGGGCGCGTGTATGTCTTCGGTGACCTGAGCGACTGCGAGGACTGCGGGAGCGCGCAGCAAGACCACGTCTATGACCCGGCGGCGGAGGCGTGGAGCGCGATTGCGCAGATCCCCGACGGGCGCATTGCGGCCGCGCCGGTGTGGTTGGGCGACTACATCTACCTCGTCGGCGGGCAGCCCGCCGACCCGTTCGACACAGACTTCGCCTCGCTGCTGCGTTACGACCCCGCCGCCGACGCTTGGACGGCGCCGGCCCCCATGCCGACGATGCGCGAGCACTTGAGCGCCGTGGCGTACGACGGCAAGCCCTACGCGCTCGAGGGGCGCTGGGACTCTATCAGGATTACGATCTAGTGGAGATTTACGACCCGGCCAGCGACACCTGGCGGGTTGGGCCGGACATGCGTTTCCCGCGGGCGGGCTTTGCGGCGGCCGTGGCCGGCGACCGGCTGTACGTGGCGGGCGGCGAACTGCTGTCGGTCTTCCCCGAGCAGGTGGTCACGACGGTGGCGATGTTCGACTTCGCCGCCAACCGTTGGGTGGAGACGTTTGATCTGTCCGACGGCCACGGGCTGTATGGCGTGTCGGGCGCGGGCGTGGGCGAAGTGTTCTATCTGGTTGGCGGCTCACGCCAGCCCGGCGTCGTAGACCCGCAAGGCACGGTCTGGGCCTACCGGCCTTAGCCGAGGCCTTACCCGTTCCCGCCCGCCCGGAGGGTGGCCCACTACCGGTGGCGCATTCGGGCGCCTCGCGCGACACCCCCGGTGCGTCGCGGCAGTGTTGGTTTCAGCGGCGGCGAGGCCGGGTCACTCCTGGTACCAGGCGATGGGCCGCTCAACAACGTGATACGGCGCCGTGACCAGCGGGGCCTGCCCCTGGCGGTATTCCGGATGCTGATAGAGCTTCACCCACGGGTATTCGGCGCTGAAGACGTTTTCCGTGTCTTTGACACCCAGGCAGGTGGAGCCTTTGAACGTATAGGTATTGCGGACCAGGCCGCGCATCTGGCGGGCATTCAGGAACGGGATCATTAGCTCGACCGTTTCCTGCGCCTGGGGAAACTCCAAGGTCAGGCGCGCGGTGGCCGGGAGGTCAGCGAACGTGGCGTAGCGCCCACACCAACCGGGCTCGACCAGCACGCCGTTCACGCTGCACTTGAGCGCGCTGGGCTTGACCCAGCCGGGAATGCGCACCTGGAGGGAGCGGGCGCGCTTGTTCTGAATCTCGACCCGGCCCTCGTACGGCAGGTGGCTGAACACATCGAGCCAGGGCGAGAAGCGGTTGAAGAACAAGTTGACGGTTGCGGTGTCCCCGGCCCCGCGCACCGCCGCTTCCCACGCGTAGTAAAAGCCCTGATTGCCATTCGCCGTGCAGCACTGGACGCCCACCGGCGTTTGGTATTTCCCATTCACCAGTTGCCAGACGAATGAGCCCAGTGAGCGCTCAAGCACCCGGTCGCTGGTCTCCTGGTTGGGCAGCGGCTCTTTCAACAAGCTGTGCGTGAAGCGGGCATCGTACGGCGCGCCATAGGCGGACCCCAGCGGGCGCACCGGCCCGGCTTCGCTCAGGCGCGTGATGGCCGCCAGGTCGGTGATTTGCGCTTCGGCGAGGGCGTTGCGCACCAAGACGTCCACCTGATCCCAGAAATCGCCCAGCCCGGCGCTGGAGAGCTGCACGCCGAGCGCCACCAAGTCGCCGATGGCACAGCTCTCCAGGGCGATATCCACGCCGAGGCGCGGGTTGAGCTGGTGCCAGGCCCACTCGTACCCATCGCGCACGAAGGTCTTCAGGCGGAAGTCATTGGCGACCAGGGCAAACTCCAGAAGGCTGCGCAGGGCGGCCAGGTTGCCGTGGAAGTGACCCCAGAAGTGCCCGCGCTCGGCGCCAAAGGCAGGCTCCTGTTCGACCGCCCCGCCCCAATAGCGAGGTTGGACGATGAAGTTGGCGAACTGGCGGCAGAGGCGCAGGAACCGATCGTCGCCGCTGCGCAGGTACCAGCGAATGAGGCCGCGGATCGGCAGACCCAAGTAGAAAGTCGTCGCCCCTTCCGAGCCTTCCTGGGGGCCGGCCGGCTCATCGGTGTTGACCCAGCCGGATTCGCGCGGGTAGCTGAAGTCGTTGCCGCAGCCCACGTTGGGATAGTAGGCGTAATCGTCCTTGACGATGGCCAGTTCCAGCATGCGCTCGGCCGTGCGCTGCATCTGGCGCACCCACAGTTCATCGCCTGTGGCCTGGGCGTAGTAATCCAGGCCGCACAGCAGGCGGCCGTCACCGGCCAGGCAGGAGTAATCCTCGTCCCAGTTCTTGCGGCCGTAGCCCACGCCCACGTTCCAGGGCCGGTCGGGGCGCCGGCGATCATAGATGAGCCCGTCGCCGGCGATGTTGTTCAGCACCGATTGGAGCAGCCCGGTTTCCATCTCCAGGTGGTCGCTGCTGCCCGACATGCAGCGCAGGAGCGCCAGGGTCTCTACGAATTTGGGAAGCACCCCGGAGACCATCGAGCTCCAATGCACCATATACGCCGGGCGGGCGTTCAGCAGCGTCACGAAGTAGGGCTCGTGGTCCAGCGCGGGGTTCACTGAGCCGGCCAGGCCGTTGAGGCCCAGGCGCGCGCGCGCCACGAGGTCGAGCGAAGCCGGCACTTGCATTGTGGGGGCATGCGGCTGCATCTGACTTGACTCCTGTTTCAGCTGATGGCTCGGGCCTGTCGCCTGACAGGCGCTCGGGCACGCGAACCGGGGTAGACGGATGATGGCGCCGCCGGCCAGAGCGATGGGGCGACGCGCCTTCCATTGTTCGGCGTTGCTGGGTCGCTGTCAACTGCGATCTCACTAAGACGCAGGCCTCTCTCTTGGTCGAAACAAGGGGGAATTTGAGATAAATGACCTTCTTCAGCAGATCAGATTTGTCACCCACCAAGCCCACCGAGGCAGGTCAACCTAGAGCAGAGCACGAACGGTCGCGCGCCGGTAGGTGGGGACGCCGCGCCGAGCCTAGGGTACGGCCGGGGTTGGACACCCGCTTGGCTCTGGCCCTGGCACTGTGTTGGGGCGCTATTGGAGACACCGGCCGCCCCTAGCCCATCTGTTCGTCCCTCGTTATAATGCGCGGCCATGTCCGACTTCGTCGCCCGCGCCACGCGCCGCCGCAGCATTGAGGCCAACTTGTTTCCCTACGCCCACGCCGCCGTTGAGCCGTGGGAGGGCTACCGCTGGCACAGCGCGGCGGGCGAGGTCTGTGACGCTTTCAAGGAGAAGTCGTCGCAGGCGCTGAGCATTGATGTGTTCGGCACGCTGAAGCTGCACCCCAGCCGCGATCGGGTGCTGGGCGCGCTCGCCGCGCAACTCGGCCTACCCAGCGCCGGGCCATGGGACGTAGCCTTGGAGTGGCACGACCCGGATAACCTGCTGGACGAGAAGACCCCGACGTTCGTGGACGCACTGGCGCGGAGCGCCGAGGCCCTGATGCTGTTCGAGTGCAAGTTCACGGAGAGCGATGGCGGCGGCTGCGGCCAAACCCTGCCCATCGCGCGCGGCAAGCACAAAGGGCTGAAGCAATGCAACGGCCACTACCGCATACAGACCAACCCCGCCAACCAGCGCACGGCATATTGTGCGCTGAGCGAGAAGGGCTTTCGCTATTGGGACTACGCGCCGGAGGTGTTCGGCCTGCGCGCGGACCTGGAGCATAGCCCATGCCCGTTCGCCGGGCCGTGGAACCAATGGATGCGCAACCTGACGACGGCCGCGGCCGTGGGCCGCCAGGCGGGCCTGCGCGCGGCGTTCGTGGTGGTCTACGCCGAGGAGCCGCGCCTGCCCATGGCGACGCGCGTGCGCCAGCCGGAATGGCAGCGGCTGGCGGCGTGTGTGAAGCCACAGGCAGTGGTCTTCCGCAGCATGGCTTACCAGTCGCTGTTGGCGCTGGCGCGGGCGGCTGACCCGGCGGATGGGGTGTGGCCCGAGTTGGATGCCTGGGTGAAGCGCAAGATCGCGGGCGTGTGCGGGATGGTCGCGCTGGAAGAGCCGTAAGCGCGCCCCAATCCTCCAAAACCTGGCGAGGCGCAGGGGCGATGCGCAACCGGGGGCTGGGCGTCAGGCAGGTCTCCGCAGCGCGGGCGCCGTGGGAACACCCTGACGAGCGACGAAAGACTGAGGCCGGGAGCCGGGCAACAAAAAACGCCTCCGGGTGGGAGGCGCCTTTTGGGTCGCGGTTGTGCCCCCACGGAGATTCGAACTCCGGTTTTGGCCTTGAGAGGGCCGCGTCCTGGTCCACTAGACGATGGGGGCTCAGGGGCACAACGGCGGGCATTGTAACATACGTCACGCACGAGCGTCAACGGCGGATAGATGCGCGCGCCGGCCGCGCCCGCGGTCTTCGCGCAACATTGACAAAACCTCTCCAGCGCGGCTATAATGCGCCTTCGTTGCCCCGGCGCAGGCTGGGGCATCTTGCCGTCGGCGCACCAACCGCGCCATTTCAGCCAGTCTTCCCCGGCCCGCCGCCTGCAACACCCGCGCTTTGGCGCCCGCGGCCCCACGGTGAAGCGAGGATTGGAGCCAAGCCATGAAGTACGCCATTATCCGCAGCGGCGGAAAGCAATACCGCGTCGTCGAAGGCGGGGCGGTGGAGGTGGACCGCCTGCCGATCGAGGCCGGCGCCGCCTATACCTTCAGCGATGTGCTGCTGCTCGTCAACGAGGGGAGCGCGGCCGTGGGCAGCCCGACCGTGGCGGGGGCCAGCGTCACGGCCACCGTCGAGGGCGAGATCAAAGGCCCCAAGGTTTACGCCTTCCGCTATAAGGCCAAAGAACGTCAGCGCCGCAAACGCGGCCATCGCCAGAAGTACACGCGCCTGATCATCAACACGATCGAAGGGTAGGACAGACACCATGGCACACAAGAAGGGCGCCGGCTCGAGCCGGAACGGGCGCGACAGCAATTCGCAACGCCTGGGCATCAAAAAGTACGGCGGCGAACTGGTGAAGTCGGGGCACATCATCGCCCGCCAGCGCGGCACGCACATTCACCCGGGCCGCAATGTGCGCCTCGGCCGCGACGACACGCTGTACGCCATCGCGCCGGGACACGTTAATTTTGAGACGCTGCCGAGCGGCCGCAAGATGGTGAGCGTTGACCCGGTGGAGACGCCGGCCGAAGCGCCCGCCGCCGAGGCCGCCCAAGCGTAGGTCGGGCGCCTGTGTTCCTCCGAGCCGGATGATTCCCGCCCCAGGATCACCCGGCCGACGGAACGTTCAGGCTTAGGATGAGCGGGGCCGAGGATGACATGAAGACTGGTATTCACCCCAAGTATTTCCCGAACGCCAAGGTGGTCTGCTCGTGCGGCAACACGTGGACGACCGGCTCCACCAAGGAACTGATCCACACCGACATGTGCTACAAGTGCCACCCGTTCTATACGGGCGAGCAGCGCATGGTGGACACCGAGGGTCAGGTTGACCGCTTCTACAAGAAGCTGGAAGTGCGCGACAAGTTCCGCGCCGACGCCGCGGCCCGCGAGACGGCCAAGGTCACGACGGACCAACCCATCAGCGCGCTGGAACTGGGCGCGCGGCCGGAGGCCGCCTTGACCACCGCCGGGTTGAATACTATCGCCGACGTGGTGGCCCGCTTCGAGGCCCAGGGCGAGGAGTCGTTCCTGAGCCTGGAGGGCTTCGGGCGCAAGAGCCTGATTGACCTCAAGAAGCGCCTGCGCACGCGCGGGTTCCTACCCGAGGCCGCGGAGACGGCTGAGGCCGAGACCCCCGCCGCCGAGTAAAGCGGCCGGCAGTTGCGGTTGGGCTGCACATGATTTATATAAGGGCAGGCGTCCCAAGGCTGGGCCGCCTGCCCTTATATTTTCCACTTGACTGGCCGGCTCCGGCGGGAAGGGTCTATGCGCCATACCAGCGGCTCGATTGAAGTCATCACCGGTTCGATGTTTAGCGGGAAGACTGATGAATTGATCAGGCGGCTGCGGCGCGCGCGCATCGCCAAGCAGAGTGTGCAGGTGTTCAAGCCGGGCATTGACAACCGCTACGCGGTCGAGAAAGTCACCTCACACGCTGGGTCGGAGTTCGACGCCACGCCGGTGGCCCGCGCCGCCGACCTGGTGCCGCTGGTGCGCCCCGACACGACCGTGGTGGCGCTGGATGAGGCGCAGTTCTTCGAGCCGGAGGTGGGCGGCATCTGCCAAGGCCTGGCGGCGCGCGGGGTGCGCGTGATCGTGGCCGGGCTGGACCAGGACTTCCGCGGCGAGCCGTTCGGCCCGATGCCGATGCTCTTGTCGCTGGCTGAGCATGTGGACAAGCTGCACGCCATCTGCGCGGTGTGCGGAGGCGAGGCCTCACGCACCCAGCGGCTGATTGACAATCGCCCGGCGCTGTACGACGACCCGGTGGTGGTGGTGGGAGCGAGCGAGTTGTACGAAGCTCGCTGCCGCGAGCACCACGTTGTGCCGCGCCGCTGAAGGAGCCGCGCCATGCAGACTGCTGAAGACATCCTGGCCGAAGTGTTGGTCTCCGAAGCGCAACTCCGCCAGCGCGTGCACGAATTGGGCGAGCAGATCACGCGCGACTACGCCGGGCAAGACCTACTGCTGCTGTGCATTTTGCGCGGCGGCGTGATGTTCTTAACCGACCTGATGCGCCAGATCCGCACGCCGCACGCGATTGATTTCATGGCGATCTCGTCGTACGGGGTGGGGGCACGCGCCTCGGCGGGCAACGTGCGAGTGATCCTCGACATTAACCAGAGCATCGAGAACCGGCATGTGCTGGTGGTGGAGGACATTGTGGACACGGGTCACACGATCCACGCGGTGTTGGCGCTGCTGGCGGCCCGCCAGCCGGCCTCACTGAAGATTTGCGCCCTGCTCGACAAAAGCTCGCGGCGCGAGGTGGAGGTGCCGATCCACTACGTCGGCTTCGACATCCCCAATAAGTACGTGTTTGGCTATGGGCTGGATGTGGATGAGTACTACCGCAACGTGCCCTATATCGGCGTGGTCAAGCCCGAAGTTTATCTGAAACCGGAAGCTGAGTGAGCGAACTGCCGGGGCTGGTGGCCGAACTGCGCGCTGCACTGTCGAGCGCCCCGCCCTACTGGCTGGTGGGCGGCGCGGTGCGCGACCGGCTGCTGGGCCGCCGTCTGCACGACTTTGATTTTGTGACGGTTGGGGATGGCGTGGCCCTGGCGCGAGCGGCGGCGCAGCAGTTGGGGGCCGACTTCTATCCGTTGGACGCCGAGCGCGGCGTGGGTCGCGTGCTGCTGACACGAGGGGCCGAGCGACTGAAGCTGGACTTCGCGCGGATGCGAGGCGACGAGTTGGCGGCCGACCTGGCGGCGCGCGATTTCACGATCAACGCCATGGCGCTCGACCCAGCCGCGCCGGAGGCGCTGATTGACCCGACCGGCGGACAGGCTGACTTGCGCGCCAAGGTCATCCGGCAGTGCGGGCCGCGCTCGCTGAGCGACGACCCGGTGCGCACGATCCGCGCGGTGCGGCTGGCGATGCAGTTGGGGTTCCGGCTCGACCCGGCCACGCGCGCCGCGGTGCGCGCGGCGGCCCCGGCGCTGCCCGGCGTGGCGGCTGAGCGCCGGCGGGACGAGTTCCTGCGCTGCCTGGGCGGGCCCAACCCGGCCGGCGCGCTGCGCAACCTGGCGGTGCTGGGCTTGCTGGCGGGGCTGGCGCCGGAACTAGCGACGAACGGGCCGGGCTGGGAACATACGCTGGCGAGCGTGGAGCGCCTGAGCGACCTGCTGGGCGCGCTGGCCCCGGTGCACGACTTGGAGGCGGCCTCTGATTTGACGCTGGGGCTGGTGTCGGTACGGCTGGGGCGGCATCGCGCCGCGCTGGGCCGCCACCTGCAAGCGCCGCTGAGCGATGAACGCCCGGCGCACTGGCTGATGGTGCTGGCGGCGACGCTGGCAACGCTCGATGCGGCCACGGCCCGCGCGCGCCTGACGACGCTGCGCCTGAGCACCGACGAGGTGCGGCACGTGGGCATGTTGCTGGATGGGCTGCCCGCGCTCGCCCGGCTGGCGGGCGAGTTGCCGGTCACTAACCGCGCCATCTATCGCTACTACCGGGCGCACGGCGCGGCGGGCGTGGAGGCGGCGCTGCTCGGACTGGCGGACTTCCTGGCGGGCTTTGTGGGCGCGCCGCCCACGGAGGCGTGGAACGAATGGCTGGAGGCGGCTGCGGCGCTGCTGCGGGCTTACTTTGAGACTCCGGAAGAAGCTGTGAACCCGCCCGCGCTCGTAAACGGTGACGACCTGCTGGGCGAACTTGGGCTGAAGCCGGGGCCGCGCGTTGGGGCGCTGCTGGAGGCGGTGCGCGAGGCGCAGGCCGCCGGCGAGGTCAGCGACCGGGCGGGCGCGCTGGTGTTGGCGCGGGAGTTGGCGGCCAACGACTGAAGACGGCGAGGATGAGGGCGCCAATAGAAAAGGCCAGGCGCAATGCGGCTGGCCTTTTAGTTGCCTGGGTGGCGGCGCGGGTGCTAGGGGTAAATCTCGGTCAGCACCGGCTCGTAGTAGCAGCGGCAGCCTTCACCGTGCGAGCAGCCTTCGTGCGGCAGGACCGGCACGGCCGCCTTGGGGTAAGCGCCCTGGCCCGCGGCGCAGACCGGGCAGGCATCGTGCGCGACGGAGACGCGGATGAGCGAGACGCGGTCGTTGGTCTGGAGTTTCCGGCGGGCCTGAGCCGCCGTGGACTCAACGGTGAGGTCGGCGCCGCACTTGGCGCAGATACGGCTGATGTCTGGGGCTTGGGTGTTGCAGATCCCGCAAGTTTGCACGGCGATGTCTCCGCTATCGAAAAGCCCGATCGCGGATAGATCGGGCCGGAGGGGATAAGAGTGACCCACGTAGGACTTGAACCTACAACCCGCTGATTAAGAGTCAGCTGCTCTGCCAATTGAGCTAGTGGGCCGAACCGGTGATGATTATACCCGGCCGGCGGCATTCGTCAACCACACGATCTGCGCAGAAAGCTGGGGGAGGCCGGCGAAGCGGCGCGGCGGGCGGCAGGGTTGGCGGGCCGGTTAGGGCGCAGCGGCACGGGGGCGGCGCGGCGCTGAGCCACCCACAGGTGGGCCTGTTGCTCGTGCTGATGTTCGGGCAGCAGATTGCGTTCGGCGGGTTTAGGCAACTGCTGGCGCTGTTCAGGTTGAGCCAGTTGGGGCTGAACGCCTCGGGCAACTCGGTGATCTTCGTGTTTGTCGGTGTGATCGTGGTGGCGGTGCAGGGCGGGCGGGCTGCTGCAGGTGGCGGTCCAGCGGTTGAAGGCAGGGGCGCGAGGAAGCTGCGACTGCCGCGACTTAGCGCAAACGCCTGACAAGGCCAGGCCAGGTCCTGGCATGATCGCGATCGAACTTCCTCCTTCTTCCTCGCTGCCCAGGCGCGGGGAAGAAGGAGGGGGTTTTCTTTAAGAACGGCGAAGCTGAAGCGCGGCTAGGCGGGCGGGCGGGCCTGCTTTTGCCAGTAACGCAGGAGGCCGTCTACGGCCATGAAGTTGGGGCCGAGGGCGTCGTAGATGGGCAACTGCTCATGGGGGACGCCAAGGGCGATGAGGCGCTCGGCTTCCCAGGCGGCCAGGTGAGCCACGAGGGTGTCTCGATCTTGGCTCGCGGCGAGGCCGGTTTGCACCAGTCCGGCATACTGCGGTAGGAGGCTGCTGACCTGGTCCCAGTGAGCGGCGACGGCGGGGCCGGTGAGCGGGCCGAAGTGGGTGAGGTAGATAGCCTGAAAGTTGAGGGCGCGCATGCGGGCAACACTGGCGAGCCAGGCGGGGAGGTCGAACTCGGGCGGCGGCGTGGGCAGGCGCAAGTAGCGGCTCTCGGGACGGCGCACGCCGGCCAGGTCGCCGACGAAGGCCACGTCGCCTAGCTGGTAGACGAGGTGATGGCGGGCGTGGCCGGGGGTGTCGTGGGCAATGAGGCGCAGGCCCGCGGCCTCGATCACGTCGCCGTCGTGGTGGGCGAAGACGCGATCGGCGGGGGAGGCCAGGAACTCACCCCACAGGGTGTCCATCTGGTCGAGATAGATGCGGCGGGCGCTGGTGAGCAGGCGTTCTGGGTCCACGAGGTGGGGCGCGCCGAGGTGGTGGACGTGAATGGGCACGCCCTGCCGCGCCCACCAACCCGCGGAGCCGGCGTGGTCGAGGTGGATGTGGGTGACGAGCACGGCGGCGATGTCAGCGGGGGCGAGGCCATGGGCGGCGAGGCCGGCTTGCAGATACGGCAGCGTGGAGCCGGGGCCGACCTCGATGAGGACGTTGCCGGCGGGGCCGCGCAGGAGGTAGGCGGCGATGCCGTGCGGGTTGCCTTGGAAGTGCAGGTCGAGCGGGAAGATGTCGGTCACGCGAGAGTCCTATAGAGGCTAAGGGATAGGGTCTAGCGCTTATCAGGGGGAGGAGCGCCGAGGGTTGCCCCGGCCGGATGGGACCGGGGCGCCAGGGTCCCGACGGTCGAGACAGGCCCAGAGCCGGCGGCGGGCCAGGCGGACGTTCAAGCCGGAGACTTGTCGAGGGGCGGCATGACGGCCAGGAAGTCTTGGGCGAAGCGGGCGGCGTAGTCGTTGAGCAACTGCTCGACACGGGCCGAGTCGGGAGAGGCGACGATGAGGCCGGCATGGTGCTTCTTCTTGAGGCGCCAGGCGACCTCCGGGTCGTTGTAGGTACTGAGGTCGGGCCACTCCTGCCGAGCGAGGCAGTTGATGACGCCGGCGTAGCCCTCGCGCAAATCTGGCAACTGGTAGGCCTCGCCGCGCAGAGCAGTGACTTCGAGGCAGGCCCACTCGCCCCACAGGTCTACGCCGGTGGCATAGCGCACGGCTTCGGCGATGTTGGCGCCGCCGACCCGCGCGGCCGTCTCGAGGAAGTAGAGGCGGCCGTCGGCGTGGGCGCGGATGAATTCGGTGTGGGTGGCGCCGCGCTGCATGCCGAGGGCGTTTTGCACCTGGCGGTTGAGGGTGAAGAGCGCCTGGGCCTGGGGCGACCGCCGGTCGAGGGCGCGCGTGAGGAAGATGCCGCCCTCGTGATAGACGCTCATGGGCGGACGGCCGTATTGGTGGGCCTGCTGGAAGAGCACCTGGCCGTCGTTGACCAGGCCGTCCACGTGAAAGACGTCGCCGGGGATGAACTGCTCGAGCACGAAGAACGACTGCTGATCGCCGAGGGTGTCGAGGGTGCGCCAGAGAGCTTCGCTATCGTGGAGCTTCTTGATGCCCATGGAGCTGGCTTCGGAGCGGGGCTTGAGGACCCAGGGCGCGGGCACGCGGGCCATGAAGTCGCGCAGGCGGTCGTAGTTGAAGACGCCGGTGAACTCGGGCACGAGGACGCCCCCGGCGCGGGCCTGGAGGCGCATGGCGAGCTTGTCGCGGAAGTGGCGGGCGAGGCTCTCACCCATGCCGGGGAGGCGCATATGATCGCGCAGCGCGGCGGCGGTTTCTACGTCGTAGTCGTCGAGGGCGATGACCTGGTCAATCTGGTGGGCGCGGGCCAGGTAGCTGACGGCGTGAATGATGTCTGGCCGCTTGGAGAGATCGGGCATGAAGTAAATCTCGTCCAGGCTGGCGCGGGGCCAGTCTTCCTGGGCGAAGGACTCCTTGGCGACCAGGATGACTCGGCAGCCCAGGCGCTTGGCGGATTCGAGGAAGGCGACGCCTTTGTAGTAGGAGGCCAGGCAAAGGAGGGTGAGCGGACGCAGTTCAGCCATTAGGACAAGACTCCTTCCTCGGTTTCGCGGATCAACTGGGCGACCACGGCCTGCAGATTGCCGGCGCGGCGGTAGGCGGCCAACTGGCGGTCGGCGCTGCTGCCTTCGTCCAGGATGCGATAGGCGTACTCGATTTCGCGGCGGCTGCCCAATTCATCCATGACATCGCCTAAGAACCACTCGATCATCTCGCGGATCAGCTCGCGGGCGGGCTTCTCGACCTGTTTGCCGAAGTCAATCAGGTTGCCATCGAGGCCATAGCGAACGGCGCGCCACTTATTTTCTTCGGTGAAGGCCGAGGGATAGACGCGGAAGGTGAGGTTGTCGCGGCGCAGTTTCCAGAGCTTGTAGATGAGGGCCTGGAAGATGGCGGCGATGCACACGGCTTCATCTACGCGGGTGCAGCAGTCGGCGATGCGGACCTCGAGCGTGGGGTAGTTGTGATTGGGGCGCACGTCAAACCAAATTTTGGTGCCGTCGGGAATGGATTTGGTCTTGACCAGCACATTGACATAGCTCTTGAAATCGGCGTAGCTGTCAAACTTGGGCGGGATGCCGGTGCGGGGGAAGTTGCGGAAGATGATGCTGCGGTAAGACTTGAGGCCGGTGTCCTGGCCGAGCCAGAAGGGTGAACTGCTGCACAGGCAGAGCACGTGCGGCAGCATATAGCGCACCACGTTCATGGCGTCAATGAGGAACTCGGGGTCTTCGATACCGATGTGGACGTGGGTGCCGAAGATGAGCAACTGCTGGGCCAGCATGCCCATGTCGTTGCGCACGCCCAGGTAGCGCTCGAAGGGGGTGATGTCCTGCTTCATCCAGGCGGAGAAGGGGTGCGAACCGGCGGCGGCGATCTTGAGACCGTTCTTGCCGGCTAACTCCATCACGCCGCGGCGCAGGCGGATGATCTCGGCGCGGGCCTCGGCGGGCGTATTGCAGACGTGCGTGCCGACCTCGACAATGGATTGGTGCAGCTCGGCCTTGACCTGCTCTTTGAGCACCAGCTTGCCCGCTTCGAGCAGCTCGGTGATGTAGGAGCGCAACTCGCCGGTGGCAGGGTCAATGATCTGATACTCTTCCTCAATGCCGATGTTGAACGAAGGGGTGACCATCGGTCAATCTCGCTTTTCCAAGACAAAGGTGGGCACGGTGGAGCCCCCGCCGGCGGTGACGTTAAGCAGCGCGGCGGTGGACAGCCGGGTGAGGCAGCCAGACATGTAAGCGCTGTTCCAGACATAAGGGTTGGTGTCGAGCATGCGATTGAGAATCTGCACATCGCCGTCCACGAAGCTGGGGTAAGGCTCGCTAGGCAAGAAGACGCGGCGCTGGACGATGTAAGGCTCGGCCAGGGCGTCACGCAAGGAGGCGGCCCATTGCTCGCTGGAGGCTTCCCAGCCGAGGACGATGCCCTTGCCGCCGTACTCGTCGTTGGGCTTGAGCACAAAGTCGTCTTTGTGGAGCGCGAGGAAGGGCAGCAGGTCTATCGGCACGCCGTCAATCTGGGTGGTGCGCTCGGCCACGATGCGGGTCCAGGGGATGTGGGCGTCAATGGCGGCGGCTTCGGCGGGGGTGAAGTAGGCGCGATTGGCTTCATCGCTGAGGACGGCCAGGCTGGCCTTCTTGTGGAGGATTTTGCAGACGAAGGGGTTGACCAGGCAGACGGCGCCATCGCGCACAGCGCGGATGACGGGCGAGTCAAGCCCCGCGCGCATGACCAACTCGCTGATGAGCACGCGCTTGTAGATCAACTGGACCGGCGTGGCGCCGTCGGCCAGGAGTTGGCCGTTGCGGTACTCGAACTCGCGGGGATCGGCGATGAGGCAGTCGAGGCCATGCGAGCGGAAGTAGTCTTGGAAGAGGATAAACTCGCTGTAGGTGGGCACCTCGCGCCAATCGAGGATGGCGATGCGCGGCGGGGTGCGCCCGCCCCATTGATAGTAGGCGTCGAGCAAGGCGTGCATGACGTGGTGGCGGGTAGGCAGCGGGCGTACTTCGTAGTCGTGCTCGAAGCGGCGCAGGATGGGCAGGCCGAGGAAGACTTCGGAGAGCACATCGTGGTAGGCCGGGGCGGCGGGCGTTTCGGCGTTGTATTCCGTGAACCACAGCCGGTCCTCAGTGAGGAACGAATCCATGCGGGCCGTGGGGCTAGAGGCGCGGAAGCGCGGGTCGGTGTGGAGGAGGGTCTCTTCCCAATCGGCCAGGCCGAACTGGGCGCGAAAGCGGCGGTCGGCTAGGGCGGCGGCGTGGGCCTTGGCGAAAGCCGGCATGATCTGGTGGATGGCGCGCTGCAACAGGCGATATTGGTCGGTGGTGAGAAAGCGCGGGCGCAGGACGGTGCAGAGGGGCCGCTGGCCGAAGAATAACTCACGGCGGTGGAGTTGGTCGTTGAGCTGCGCCTGGCTCTGGCGGCCGGTTTCGGCGTCGAGCAGGCGGTGATAATGATCAATGGCCTGGCGCAGATCGGTCATGAGCAATCCTTGGGGAAGACCTAACCCCCGACCCCTTCCCGAAACGGAAAGGGGCGCCTGAGTGACAAGGAGCAGCAAGGGTCGCGGCCGAGTGGATGATTGTGACCAGCCAATCTCGAGCCGTGGGCTTCATAGGCGCTGGGCGGCGCGATGCGGCGGGAGGAGCACGGTGACGACGACGGCCGGGCCAACCCGCGGCCCGGCCAGACGACCGGCGACGAGCACGGGCAGCACGGCTTGCGGCCAGGGGCGCGAACGGGGCCGGGTGGACGGTTTAGCCGCCAAAGAGCTTGCTCCAGCGCAGTTCGGCGCCCGGCGAGCGTGGCTCGCGGGCCAGGCGGATGCACATGTCGGCCATGTGCTCGACGCACCAGCGGTGGAACTCGTAGCCGAGTGAGTTCACGTCCATGTCGGGCGCGGGGTTCATGAAGTCAATGGCATACGGGACGCCGCCACGCACGGCCCACTCGATGGTGTTCATGTCATAGCCGAGGGCTTGCACCAGGGTGCGGCAGTCGGCGACAATGCGGTCGTACAGCTGCGGCCCGAGGTCGTGGTGCGAGTAGCGGCGCGCGTTGGGATCGTACTTCATGACCAGGATGTCATGCTGGTCAAGGCACATGCAGCGGAGGTAGTTATCCCACTGGATGAACTCTTGCAGCACCATGGTGAGCAGCCCGGATTGGTTGTAGTTGGCAAACAGCTCGTCGAAGTTGTGGCAGACGTAGACGCCCTTCCAGCCGCCGCCGTGAGCGTCTTTGAGGACGACCGGGAAGCCGCCGAGGTAGTCCACCAGGCCCGGCCAGTCCATGGGGTAGATGAGGTTGCGCAGGCTTTCGTTGTGAACGATGCCGGGGACGTAGTCCTTGTTGGGCAGCACGATGGTCTTAGGGCTGGCGATGCCGAGCTTGGTGGCGAGGCCCGCCTCGAAGAACTTGTCGTCGGCGGTCCACATGTAGGGGTTGTTGACGACGTGCGCGCCCTGGAGCGCGGCGTATTTGAGGTACGAGCGGTAGTAGGGCACCTCATGGGAGATGCGGTCCACCAGGACGCTGTACTCAATTGGCTCGTCCATGCGCGTGCCGCCAAGTTGGGCGTACTCGGCGGTGACGCCGGTGTTGCGGCGGTTGACTTCCTCGATAAAGGCCGGGGGCCACGACCATTCGCGGCCGACGATGACGCCTATTTTGCTCATGGGAGCCTCCTCACCGGACGGCCGGGCCATCCCGGACGCTCGGACCGTAGTTTACTCCGATTTGCGCGCTTCCAAAATGTAGCGCCGGTCCGTCAGGACGATGCCTTCCGGGCGGCGCAGAGTGCGATCCACCTCGAGCAGGGTGTCGAGGTCGGTTTCAAGGCTGAAGTCGGGCACGGTCCAAGGGGCAGCGACGAGCATGTAGACCAGCGGGCCGAGGTGCGGGTAAGCCATGAGCTGGTCATGGCTGCGGAAGTCCACAAGCTCCATGCCGGCCGCGAAACCGCGCGGGTAGGTCTCGTCGTGCTGTTCCCAGCGCGTCATGCGCGGGAAGGCCTCGCGCAGTTCAAAATACCAATCGGGGTGGATTTGCTGGGTGAGGGCGACGCCGCCAGGGGCCAGCACGCGGGCGACCTCGGCGGGGCGCAGGGCTTCGTGCCGGTCGAGCACGAGGTTGAATGAGCCGGAGGCGAAGGGCAAGTAGTAGCTGTCGGCGTTGACGACGGGGGTGTGGAGGGCGGCGAGGCGGCGGGCGGCGACGGGGACGTTAGGCTCCCATTGTTCGGTGGCAACGGCGCGGCCGGTGTAGCCGGCGAGCACGCGCACGAGCAATTCGCCACCGCCGGTGCCGAGGTCCGCGAAGCGGGCGGCAGAGGCGGCAAGCTCGCGGGCGCGGAGTTCGTAGTCCCACGACGGGGGCGCGCCGAGGGGCTGTGGAAGGTGGGCGAAGTCCCAGCCGGTCATGCGGGCAGCTTCATCGGCGTAGGGCCGAAGCTCGGCCAACCAGTCGGCGCGAGATTTTGGCATGATGGGGAGGACCTAACCCCCCGGCCCCCTTCCCGGCGCGGGAAGGGGGGTGCCTCGTCTGGTGGCGCTGCGAATCAGTCATGGCCGCCGACATAGAGCTTGAGCATGTCGCGCCACCAGGGCCAGTCGTGGGCCCAGCCGTCCCAGAGGCGCAGGGCGTTGCCGATGCCTTTGTTCCAGAGGACGCCGGAGAGGGCTTCGGTGCTGGCGCGGTTGGGGTCGTCCTTGCCGGTGACAAGGATGATGTCCATGGCGCGCAGGCGGTCGAGGCGCCAGGGATCGTGCTCGTTGGGCAGGTATTCGAGTGGGTTGTTGTAATAGACGTTGTCGTCGTGGAAGCCGTCGGTCCACTGGCGAATGTCGTAGATGCCGCTGAAGCCGAGGGTGCGCTGGATGAGGTCGGGATGGCGAAAGGCATAGTTGACAGCGTGATAGGCGCCGAAGCTCGCGCCGGCGGTGAGGGTGAAGCGGTTGTTGTTTTTCTGACCCATGAGGGGGACAACCTCGCGGGTAAGGTAGTTGTCGTACTGCACATGCCGCCAGGCGCGCGCGCCGGGGTGACTGCGGCGGGCGTACCAGCTTTCGGCGTCCACGCTGTCAACGCAGTAGAGCTGGAGCCAGCCGCGCTCCAGGTGCTCGCCCAGGACTCCGATCATGCCGCGGTCTTCCCACTCGTAGTATTTTCCCAGGGAGGTGGGAAACACCAGTAACCGGGCGCCGGCATGGCCGAAGATGAGCAGTTCCATGTCGCGGTTGAGGGAGGGGCTATACCAGCGGTGGTATTCGCGGTTCATAGGCGCTTTCGGTTGTAGGGGCCGCAGGGCCGGCCAGTGGCGGGCGACCGGAGGCCATTATAGCGAGGATGTGTCAGGCGGCTAGCAGCGGGCTGACGAGCAGTGAGTAGAAGCCGCCGGCGCCGTCGGGCTGGGCGGCGGGGTTGTCGGTGTCGTGAATCCAGCGGCGGCGGTCTATGAGGAATTTATAGGCATGCGCGCCGGGCGGCGGGGGCGGCACCATGATCTGCCAGACGCCGGGGCGGCTGGACCACATCTCGCCTTCCAGCGGCTGCCAGCCATTGAAGCTGCCGACCAGGGCGACCGAACGCGCGCCCGGGGCGTGGCAGTAGAAGGTGACGGCGGCGGGGGTGCAGCGAGGCGAGAGGGGCAGCCCGACGAGCGGCCCGCCGGCGGCGCGCAGGGCAGCAGCCACCGCCAGCGGCGCGCAGGCCACGCCCGCGCCCTGCTCCGCGTGCGGCACGAAGGCGAGCGGCTCGGCGGTGTTGACCAGGATATCTTTGATCTGCGGCGGGGTGAGGGCTGGGTTGGCCTCCAGCATTTGCGCGACGAGGCCGGTGACGATGGGCGCGGCCATGGAGGTGCCGTCTACGTGCTGATAATGGGGGTGGATGGTTTTTTGTTCACTTAACCGGTGACGAATGATGGCCCGAACCTCGTCTAGCGGGCGGCGCAAGGTGGCCTGCGAGAAGCGGTGGTGGGCCAGGGGCGTACGCAGGAAGCGCGCCAGATCGCGGTCGGGCAGTTCGGCCAGCCGCCAGAGTTGGACGGCTTCGTTGTGGACCCAGGTGCGCGGCAGCATGGCGGCGGCAAGCCAGATGGAGGGGGCGATGAGGTCGGGCTTGAGGACGGCCCCCACCCCGCGGCCATAGGACGAGCGCCACATGCGGCGGTAGCGGGGGTCGAGCGAGTTTTGGTCGTCGAGGCCGCCGACGGTGATGGCCGAGCGGGCGCTGGCGGGCGGAATGATGCTGTTGACGCCGCCATTGCCCGCTGCGGCGACAACCACAATGCCGTTGGCCACGGCCTCTTCCACGGCGGCGTCGAGGGGGGTCTCGTCGCCATTGGAGGGGAGATCGCCGCCGAGCGAGATGTTGATAGCGCGGAGGTTGTACTCGGCGTGGTGGGCCAGCACCCAATGGAGGGCGCGCAGGATGTCGCGGTCGGGGATGCGGCGGTTGCGGCGGTTGCCGGTCTTGACCAGCACGACCTGCACATCGGGGGCCATGCCCCGGAAACGCCCTGCGGAGGCGGCGCCGTTGCCGGCGGCGATGGAGGCGGTCATGAGGCCGTGCCAACTGGTGGCCTCAGCGCGCTTGAAGCTCGGGCGCAGTTCCGGCTCAGGCAGGGTGGCATCTACATAGGCCACCACGCGATTGACGGGTTCGGTGAGGTCCGGGTGCGGATAGAAGCCGGAGTCGAGGAAGGCCAGGGTAACGCCGCGGCCGGTGTAGTTGGGGTTAGCGCGGGTTCGGTAGGGCGTGGGCAAGAGGGTCAGATCGTCGCGGTCGTAGATGGGGTAACTCTGGCCGAGTTCGTTGTGGAGCGAGGTGGGACTGCGCCCGTGCTCCAAGGCGGCCAGAGCCGATCGGAGACAGTCTGGGCAGAGCGAATCGGGCTGGCGCCAAGCGGGGTCGAGCCGCCGCAAGCGCTGCACGAGATCGCGGTCGAGTGCGCGGTGAAGCGCCGCGACGGCCGGGTCGAGCGGGCGGCGACAGAGCACACAGGCCAGGGCCTCGGGGGCCGAGGCAAGCAGATAATCCATGGGTTGGGGCGCGGCGGGAGGGCCGCGGAGCGAGAATTGTAATGGGGGGAGGCGGGGGCGTCAAACGCGGGAGGTGAGCGGGTGCATCCGATAGTTTTGGCCGCTTTCGGTCTTGGCACGCCTGGCGGTTGAAACCGCGGCTACATAACGCGAAGCCCCGCCTTCGCGGGGCTGGGAAAGCAGCGCCATTTCGCGGGCGGCCAATAAATCCGGATGCACCCAGGTGAGCGGTCGAGGCGGGAGGCGGTCCTACGATGCGGGCGGGAGGCGAGGCTCGACCTGGGCCAGAAGGGTGTCAAAGGAGGCGTGGCGGCCGCGGTCTTCGGCGGCGGCGACTTCGGCCGGCGGCATAAGACTTTCGAGGCGCGAGAGGCAGCGGGCGGCCAGGATCTGGGTGTGGCGGCTGCTGGCCGGGTGGTAGAGGGCATGGGTGAGCACCTCGGCGGCCTGAGGTTGGTCGCCAACGGCGGCCCAGACTTCACCCAGGCCGGCCAGAGCCGCGAGCGCGGTGGGAAGGGCGCCGATTTGGAGGGCGAGGCGCAGCGCAGCAGCCTGGTGGGCGAGCGCTGCGGCGGTCTGGGGAGGCTGCGCCGCCTGCGCTAAACGGCCGAGGGCCGCGCGGGCGAGGGCTTCGCCATGGCAGTAGCCGGCCTCGCGGAAGAGGTCGAGCGCGTGGCTGAGGCAGCGCTGGGCCTCGGCTGGGTCGTCCGTGGCGTGGGCCACGGCTCCTTGGTTGAGCAGGTCAAGCCCGATCTCCTTGCGGTTGCCGATCTCCTGATGGTAGGTGAGGCTCTCGTCGAGCGCGCGGCGGGCGGCAGCGTGGTCGCCCTGGGCAGCGGCCAGCAGCGCCACGGTGCGGCGGCCAAAGCCGGCAGCGCGGCGAAAGACCAAGTCGCCGTTGACACTCGCGCCCTGATCAAGCCATACCTGTGCTTGGGCTGGATCGCCCACATCGAACGCCAGGGCAGCCAGTTCGCCGAGGGCCAGGGCCTGACCGAGCCGGTCGCCGCTAGCGCGGCGCAACTCCAGCGCTTCGGTGAGACGCGACCGAGCGGCGGCATAGTCGCCGGCGGCGTGGGCGGCGAGGCCGAGGGCGTGCAGCGCGGAGGCCAGGCCGTGCTGATCGCCACCGGCGCGGAATGACTCGCCGGCCGACTCCAGGGCCTCGCGGGCGGCAGACAGACGGCCCAGATCGAGCCAGACTTCGGCGAGCAGGTAGAGGACCGGCGCACGCGTGGGTTCGAGCGCGCCGGACGGCAGCAGGGCCAGGGCTTCGGTGAGGGCTTGCTCGGCGCGGACGTTGTGGCCCAGGCGGTGCAGGAAGAGACCGTGCGCGGCGAAGAGCAGCGCCAGCGGCAGATCGGGCGGCGGCACGGCTACCGCGCACCAGTCGGCGGCGGCGCGGCCAAAGACATCGGTGCCTTCGTGATACCAACAGAGCAGGTCGTAGTACAGACTGAAGCTGGGCACAGCGGCTGTGAGAGCCGCGCCGCGACGATTAAGCGAGGCCCAACGCCACGCCGCGCGCAGGTTGGGCATGTCGGCCGAGATGGCCGCGACGGTCTCGGACTGGGCCGCACCCTGCAAACCAGGCAGCGCCTGGGCGAGGAAGCCGGTGAAGTAGTCGCAGTGGCGGTCACCGGCGGCCTGGTGCTCGGCGGGCAGCTCCAGCAGCTTGGCTTCGGCGTATTGGCGCAGCAGCTCCTGCATTTCGTAACGGCCAGAGGGCGCCTTGCGCAGGAAGGCTTTATCTACCAGGGCAGAGAGGAAGAAGAGCGAGGCGTCGGTAACGGCCTGGGCGGCTTCGAGTAAGAAGCCGCCGCGGAAGACAGCCAGGCCGCGCACCCGGCGGCGTTCGTCTTCGGCCAGCAGGCTCCAGAAGTAATCGAGCACGGCGCGAGCGCTGCGATGGCGCTCGGGGAACTCGGGGCGGCCGGTGGCCAGGAAGTCAAGGCTGCGCTCGATCTGGTTGGCGATCTCGCGCACCGAGAACAGGGGCGTCCAGGCGGCGGCCAGTTCAAGGCCCAACGGCATGCCTTCGACCAGCTCGCAGATGCGGCGCACGTAGAGCTGGTCGTCGTCGGCCAGGCTAAAATCGGGCTGAGCGCGGCGGGCGCTTTGGAGGAAGAGCTGTTCGGCTGAGTAATCCGGCGGCGGGCCGGCTGCCGGGCGCTGGGCGGCGCGGGCGCCGGGGGCGCCGGGGGCGGCGGGCGGCACAGGCAGGCCGCGCAGCTCGAAAACCAGCTCTTCGGGCAGGTTGAGGCGCTCGCGAGAGGTGATGAGCAAGTGCACGCGGGGGGCGGCCTGGCGCAGGTCGGTAAGGAAGGCGCCGGCTTCTAACTGGTAATCGAAGTCGTCGAGCACCAGCAGCAGCCCACGCGGCGCGAGGTAGTTGAACAACTGCGACCGGGCTTCGACGGCGCCGACAAAGGCGAGGCGCAGCGTCTGGGCGATGGCCGAGATGACATCTTGCACCGTGGTGAGGGCGACCAGGGAGACGAAGAACACGCCGTCGGGAAACTGCTCGCGCAGCTCAGCGGCGACCTGGAGGGCGAGGCGAGTCTTGCCAGCGCCGCCCGGCCCGACAATGGTGAGGAACGGCTCGAGAACAACGCGCCGGCGCAGCAGGGCCAACTCGGCTTCACGGCCCACAAAGCTGGTGACGGCTACCGGCAAGTTGTGCGGCGGCGAGTGCGCCAAGCGCGCCAGGACAGCGGCCAGCGGAATGTCGGCATAAGGGGTGGTGAATTCCCAACTGGTGTCGCGGGGCTTGAGCAGGTCTTGCTCGGTGAGATAGGCCAACGCCTGCTGCAAGCGCGCCGGCAGGCCCGCCGTTTCGCGCTGGAGCCATTCACTAACGCCGTCGGGCGCTTCCCAGCGCAGGGCGGTGCGCAACCAAAGCTGGATACCGAGCGGCGTGAGGGGCCGAAGCTCAACGGCGGCCTGGAGCGGCACTTCGAGCGGCGGCGGACGGTGCGGGCTGTCGGGCGCGGCTGTGTAGACCAGGGCGACGACGCCGATTTCGGGCGCGAAGAGCACACGCCACAAAAGATCGAGGCTGGGCCGGTCGAGGTCGGACAGGTTGTCTACGGCCAGGAGCAGGCCTGCGGTGGCGTGATCGGCCAGCATGTTTTGCAGCCCGAGGATGAGCGCGCGCTCGCCCGCGCCGGGGGGCGACAGGTTTTCGGCGGGAGGCTGGGCCTCGGCCAGCGCGCCAAACACCCGCGAGCGCAGGGCGGGGCGGGTGCGGATGGACCAGACCGCGTAACCGCGCAGCCGGGCTGATTTCATGAATTCGGATAGGAACCAGGTCTTCCCCACGCCTGGCGGGCCAGAGATGGCAAACAGGCCGCGCTTGTGCTGGGGCAGATCATCCAGGAACTGGCGCAGGCGGGCGAGGGGCACCTCGCGCTCCATGAGGCGTGAGCCGATGTCGAATGATAGGGCGGCGGGCGCCAGGGCGTCTTCGGCTACCACGCGGGCGCGGCCTTGCTGCTTGGCTTCATAGAGGCGGCGGTCGGCGCGCTCGAACAGGTCTTCGGCGGTGTGGCCGTCGTCGGGAAAGCTGGCGGAGCCGATGCTGAGGGTGAGGGTGAGGGCGGGGTTGCCGGGGAAGGGTGTGGATTGGACGCCGTCGAGGATGCGATTGGCGAAAGCACGCGCCTGCTGGCGGTCGGTGTGCAAGAGCAGCAACACGAACTCATCGCCGCCGTAGCGAAAGAGCAGGTCGGAGTCGCGGGCCATGCGGCGCAGGCGCTCGACGAAGCTCATGAGCACGAGGTCGCCGCGACTGTGGCCGAAGCCATCGTTGATGGACTTGAAGTGATCGAGGTCGAGGATTTGCAGGGAGAGGGGCAGCCCGTAACGGCGGGCGCGATCAATCTCTTCGCGCAGGCGGCCCTGCAGGGTCGCCCGCGAGTGGGCGCCCGTAAGTGGATCGCGCAGCACTGGTCCGGCTGTCAACGCACAAGGTCCTCGGCCACCGGCGAAGATCGCGGCCCAGCCCGCCGTCGCAGGCGCGCGGCCGCGTGGAACTCAGCTCCGGCGAGCATTGTATTACAGTCTGTCAAGGCAGCCGACAACCGCGAACAGCGCCCACAACCAGTGGGACCAGGGCGCGTCAGGCGGCGGCCCGGCAGAGTACAATCACCGCCAGGTGAAGGGGGCCGCAAGGACGGGGGTGAGCATGAAACTTTGGCAGGCAGCGCTCGGCGCGGCGGCGGCCGGGGCGGCGGTGTACGCCGTGGTGAAGCACCGCGACATGATCGCGTTCTATTGGAAGCTGTGGGCGGCGCAGCGCCAGGCGGAGGCGTACTACGCCACCTGCCCCACGGTCGTCAAGGACATTGCGTACAGCGCACAGACAGATCAGCGGCTGGATGTGTACCAGCCGAAGCACGGCCCAAACCAGCCAGTGCTGGTATATGTATATGGCGGATCGTGGAACGGGGGGCGCAAGACGCTGTATGCCGCGGCGGCGCAGCGGCTGTTGCCCGCGGGCGTGATGGTGGTGATCCCCGATTACACGCTCTACCCGGCGGCGGGCTACCCAACCCAAACGCAGGAGATCGCCGCCGCGTTGGCCTGGACACTGGAGCACGCGGCTGAGTATGGCGGCGACCCGCGGAAGGTGGTGGTGGCGGCGCAGTCGGCGGGGGCGCACCTGGCCGCGCTGGCGCTGCTCGACCCGCAGTTCTTGGCGGCGCACGGCCACAGCACGGCGGAGGTGCGCGGGTTGTGCGGCATCAGCGGTGTCTACGACATTGAGACACAACTGGCCCACGAACGGAGCCAGGGCCGCAGCGGGCAGTACGTGGTGGAGGTGATGGGCGGGTGGCAGAACATCGCCGCGGCCTCGCCAAGCACGTTTGTAACGGCTGACGCGCCGCGCACGCTGCTGATTCACGGCGACCGCGACCAGACGGTGCCGCTGCGCATGTCGGTTGAGTTTCACGAACGACTGCAAGCGGCCGGGGCCGATAGCCGGTTCACGCTGTACCCGGGCAGCGGGCATTCGGGCATTCTGTTCGACGCGCTGGCGCAGACGCCCTCACGGCTGCTGACAGAGATTGCGCAGTTCCTACGCGAGTGCACGGCGGAGGCTTAGGAGGAGAACAGCGGCACGAGCGCTCTACCCATCGCCTCCAGCCGGTCGAGGTCGTCGAGGGCCAGCCATTGCAGCATGACGCGCTGCACGCCGACTTCGGCCAACCGAGCCAACTGGTCGGCGCACTCGGCGGCGGTGCCGATGAGGTTGCCTCCGTCTTTGAGGCGCTCCCGGTCGCGGCCGCCCAACACGCGGCGCACCTCGGCGTCGTCGCGGCCGAAGTGAACGCCGGACATGAACGAGCGCCGCACCGCCGCCGGGCCGCGGCCGTTGTGCGCCAGCAATTCATCGAGCTGACGGTTGAGTTTGATCAGGTTTTCGCGCGAGGTAAAGACGGCGTTCCACTCGGAAGCGTATTGGGCGACGAGCGGCAGGGTGCGGCGCGGGCCGTTACCGCCGATGAGTATCGGCGGGCCGCCAGGGCGCTGCGGGCGCGGCAGCAGCACGGCGTCACGGACCTGGAAGAAGCGGCCCTCGAGGGTGACCGGCGCGGCGGCGTGGAGCAGGCGCGCGATGATCTCCAGGGCCTCCTGGAGGCGGGCCATACGCGGGCCAGGCTCAAGCAGGTCCCAGCCATAGTTGTGGTGCTCGCGCACCTGCCAGCCCGCGCCCAGGCCGAGGGTGAGCCGCCCGCCGGAGAGGTCGTCCACGGCGGCGGCCATGCGGGCGGTCATGGTCGGCTGCCGAAAGGAGACGGGGCTGACCAGCGGGCCGAATTGCAGGCGCTGGGTGTGGGCGGCGAGCCAGGTGAGCGAGACCCACAATTCCAGCGACTCGAGGTCGGGCGGGCTGCCGTTGGTGTAGTGGTCGGAGCGGTAGAGGCCCGCGAAGCCCAGGTCTTCGACCAGGCGGGCAAGCCGCTGCCAACGCGGCCAGGTGAGGCCGTTTTGGCCTTCGATCATGATCGCCAGATCCATTGGTTCAGCCTCCCAGCACCCAGCGGACGCCACATTGACATTTACCTTTGGCCCGGTAGACTAGACCGGGTTGCGGGGGAAGGCAAGCCGCCGAAAGCCATCCCCCCAGCCCCGCTCCTAAAGGAGAGGGGCGTCATTAGGACAGGGGCAGCGCTTCTCGGCCAACATCCTGCGCGGCGGAAATAGTCGGAGGCGATATGGCGGGCAAGTATTACGAAGACCTAACGGTGGGTGAGCGCTACCGGCACGCCACCGGGCGCACGGTGACAGAGATGGACAACACGCTGTTCTGCGCGCTGACGCTCAACACGCAGCCGCTGCACATCAACGCCGACTACGCGGCCAAGACACAGTTCAGCCAACGCATTGTCAATGGGCTGTTCACGCTGGGGCTGGTGGTGGGCCTGAGCGTGGCGGACCTGACGGAGGGGACGATTGTGGCGAACGTGGCATACGACAAGATCAGCTACCCCAACCCCCTGTTTCATGGGGACACGGTGTACGCCGAGACGGAGGTGCTGGACAAGCGCGAATCGGCCAGCAAGCCGGATCGCGGCGTGGTGCGCCTGAAGCAGACCGGGCGCAAGGCAGACGGCACGGTAGTGGTAGAACTGGAGCGCACGGTGCTGTTTCTGAAGCGAGGTAAACCATGAGCGCGCCCCTGCGCCTGCGCCGCGCCCTGCTCTACATGCCCGGCGACAGCCACCGGAAGATCGAGAAGGCGCTAACCTTGAATGTGGACTGCGTTTGCATGGACCTGGAGGACGGTGTGGCCGTGAGCCAGAAGGCCGCGGCGCGCGCTACGGTGCGGCAGGCGCTGGCCGAACTGGACTTTGGGCGCAGCGAGAAGCTGGTGCGGCTGAACGGCGTGGGCACCGGCTGGGAGGCGGCGGACCTGGCGGCGACGATCGGCGGACGGCCACAGGGCGTGGTGCTGCCCAAGGTGGAGGGGCCGGAGGCGCTGGCCTGGCTGGAGGCGCAGGTGGCGGCGGCGGAGGCGGCCCAGGGCTGGCCCGCGGGCGAGATCGGCCTGCTGGCGATGATTGAGACGGCGCGCGGGGTGGTGAACCTGAAGGCAATCTGCGAGGCCACGCCGCGGCTGCGAGCGCTGATCTTCGGCGCGGAAGACCTGGCGAGCGACATCGGGGCGACGCGCACGGCCGAGGGGGCCGAGGTGGCCTACGCGCGCGGGGCGGTGGTGATGCACGCCGCGGCCTACGGGCTGCAAGCGATTGACATGGTGTATGTGAACTATGCCGACGGCGAAGGGCTGGCGCGCGAGGCGGCGGCGGCGGCGCGGCTGGGGTTCAGCGGCAAGCAGGCCATTCACCCTAAGCAGATTGAAGTGATCCAGGCGGCGTTTGCGCCCGCGCCGGAGGCGATGGCGAAGGCCCGGCGTGTGCTGGAGGCGGCCGCGGCGGCGCAGGCGCAGGGACTGGGGGCGTTCGCGCTGGACGATAAGATGGTGGATGCGCCGGTGATCAAGGCGGCCGAGACGGTGATGGCGCGGGCGCGGGCGGCAGGCATTGCTGATTGAGGATTTCTGATCTCTGATTTGGGTCGCGCAGAAGCGCTGGGTGCATCAAGCTGGTTGATGGACCCGGCGCTGTGTTTGAGGTAGGGTCAGGGTTTGGCGCCGGTGGCCAGGCGGAAGGTGTCGGTGCGGGTCACATCGAGAAGGGTCCACCAGATGCGCGCGGCTTCGGCGGGGGAGTGCGCCCAGCGGGCGGTTTCAGCACGGTCGGCGAGGCCGCGTTGGAGGCGCTGACGGAAGGTGCGCAGCGGGGCCTGTTGGGTGCGGCGCATAGCCTGGGCCAGGGAGAGCGCGTCGGCGGCGCGGCGGACGCCAGCGGGGCTGGCGGCGGCGAGGGCGACGAGCACGTCGGGCGGGATGGGCGCGCCAAGCACCTCGTGGCCGAGGCGCAGACCGGCGTAGACGAAGCCAGAAGCGCGCCGGGCGCGGGCGCGAGCCAGCAGGTCATCCCAAGGGACGGCGACGCGCTGGGCGAAGACGCTGATGTCGGCCAGCTGCACAAACGACGGCGAGCCCTGGATGAGGTGAAAGGTGAGGTGGACGGCCAGGTGCAGCAGCGCGTCGGCCGGGGCAAGGGCGCGGGCGGGGCGGCCGGCGAGCGTAACCGGCAGGCTGCGATCCCACACGCCGGGGGTCAGGTCACAGCGCAGGCCAAACCAGGACTCTTCCAGCGACCTATGCGGCTCGAGCATGTGGCCGCCACGGGCAGAGAGGTAGGGGTTCGGCGTGGCGGTGGCTGCTTCTGCGCGCTTGAATGTGCTGGTGTGCTTGGTGATGCCGGGACCGAGGTCAGCCGACTTCTCTTTGCCGCCGTAGCCAAGTGCCACAAGGGCCGCGCTGACAGCCGGGAGCGACTCGGGCGGGAAGAGCAAGTCTATGTCGTTCATCGGGCGTAGGCCGGGCGCGGGGTAGACGCACTCGGCCAGGTAGGCGCCTTTGAGGACGATGGGCGTGACCGGCAGGGCGGCCAGGGCTTCGGCCAACTGCGCGGTGCGGGCAGTGTGGCGGGCAGCCTCCATCTGGCGAGCGAAGCCGAGCTTGGCCTGCGCCGGGGCGTGGGGTAGCGGCTGCCCCCACCCCTCCAGCCGGGCGTGCAGCAGCGGGGCGAGGCCCAGGGCCAGAGCGGTGACGGCGAGGTCATCCCAATCGAGCGAGGCGGCCTCGGCCTGGGCAAACCAGGCGGCCGGCTCGGCCTGAGTATGGAGGGCGGCGACGAGTAGTTCGACGGCGTTCATACAAGACGAGGGCTTGCGACGGCCAGAGTGCGTGCTACAATCGCCTTATTGCAACTTGTCGCAATAGGCAAGAAGGAGGGGGCTTAAACAACGCCGGGCCGTTGCCGGCCCGGTGAGGTGAAGCAAGTTCTGTATCCGAGAGGCGCGCCAGGGTCAAGACGTGGAGCAGTGGTGCTAGTGCTGGCAGGGCAGGTTGCGCTGCTCTGCCGGTCAGGCATCAGCGGCCGAGGAGCTTAGTGGCTGCTGAAGGTGACTTGCTTCAGGGAAGCGTGCTTCTTCAGGGTCGGCTTGCTGTAGGTCTTCATGTAGTGGCTCCTCCCGCGGGAGACGAGAACGTCGTACCGGTCGAAGGTCCTTGGCGCGCCTCTCCGATACAGAACGGCGTCACGCGATCAGCACTATTTTAGCGCTTTCGGCAAGTTTCGCAAATTACCTTCTCGCCCCTCGCCCTCTCGCCCCGGATTACCGGGGCTTTTTTGTTATGCGGTGGGCGGCGCTGCCGTCAGCCAGAATGGGGCGAGCGCCCTGCCCCGGCGCGTTGGCGGAATGCGGTCGTGCGCGCAGCTTGCGAACGCCCGCGGCGGTGACCGACGTTGGCGCAGGCGGCCAAGGGCAGTCAGACCGGCGGCTACCGTGTGAGGCTGCGATATTTGATGCGGTGCGGCGTGTCGGCAGCCTGGCCGAGGCGCTGGCGGCGGTCGGCTTCATAGTCGCTGAAGTTGCCGAGGCGCCACGTGACGGTGCCGTCTTCCTCGAAGGCCAAGATGTGCGTGGCGATGCGATCGAGGAACCAGCGGTCGTGGCTGACGACGATGGCACAGCCGGCGAACGCCTCGAGGGCTTCCTCGAGGGCGCGCAGGGTGTTCACGTCCAGGTCATTGGTCGGCTCGTCGAGCAGCAGGACGTTGGCGCCTGCCTTAAGCATCTTGGCGAGGAGGACGCGGTTGCGTTCGCCGCCGGAGAGCGTGCCGACTTTCTTTTGCTGATCGGCCCCGAGGAAGTTGAAGCTGGCGACGTAGGCGCGTGAGTTCATTTTGCGCGGGCCCAGTTGGAGCGTGTCGGACCCGGCGGAGATTTCTTCCCAGACAGATTTTTCGGGGTCGAGCGAGTCGCGCAATTGCTCCACGTAGGCGAGCTTGACAGTCTCGCCCAGGCGCAGCGCGCCGCTGTCGGGCTTTTCGACGCCGGCGATCATTTTGAGCAGCGTGGTCTTGCCCGCGCCGTTGGGGCCGATGACGCCGACGAGGCTGCCGGGCGGCACGTCGAGAGACAGGTCGTCAATGATCAGGCGGTCGCCATAGGCTTTGCGCAGGCCGCGGGCCTCGATGACGATATCGCCCAGGCGCGGGCCGGAGGGGATGTAGATTTCCAGTTCCTCGCGGCGCTGTTCAGTTTCTTGGCTGAGCAGGTTTTCGTAGGCGGTGACGCGCGCCTTGCCCTTAGATTGACGCGCCTTGGGCGACATGCGAATCCACTCCAGCTCGCGCTCGAGGGTCTTCTGGCGGCGCTGGTCGGCCTTCTCTTCGTTGGCGAGGCGGGCCTGTTTCTGAGCCAGCCAGGAGGAGTAGTTGCCTTTCCAGGGGATGCCGTAGCCGCGGTCTAGCTCCAAAATCCAGCCGGCGACGTTGTCGAGGAAGTAGCGGTCGTGGGTGACGGCGATGACGGTGCCGGCGTACTGCTGGAGGTGGCGCTCAAGCCAGTGGACCGACTCGGCGTCGAGGTGGTTGGTCGGCTCGTCGAGCAGGAGGATATCCGGCTCTTGTAGCAGGAGGCGGCAGAGGGCCACGCGGCGGCGCTCACCGCCGGAGAGCACGCTGATGGACGTGTCGGGCGGCGGGCAGCGCAGCGCGTCCATGGCAAGCTCGAGGCGGCTGTCGAGGTTCCAGGCGTCGTGCTTGTCGAGCGTTTCTTGTACCTGGGCCTGTTTTTCAAGCAAGGCGTCGTAGTCGGCATCTGGCTCGGCGAACTGGGCGTTGATGCGCTCGAATTCGGCCAGCGCGTCCACGATGGGCTGGACGGCTTCTTCGACGACCTGGCGCACGGTCTTGGCGGGGTCTAGCTCCGGTTCTTGGGCCAGCAGACCCGTGGTGTAGCCTTTGGAGCCGGCGGTCTGGCCGAGATAGTCTTGCTCGACGCCGGCCATGATGCGGAGCAGCGTGCTTTTGCCAGAGCCGTTGAGGCCGAGGACGCCGATCTTCGCGCCGTAGAAGAACGACAGCGAAATGTCGCGCAGCACCTGTTTGTTGTTGGGCGGGTAGACTTTGCCGACCCGCATCATCGAGTAAATGACTTGTTCGCTCATCTCACCGCCCAGTCGAATTGCGCTGCTTGAGGACCATCTGTTGCAAGTTTACCAGCCCCTGCAAGCGGCGGCGGCCGGCTTCGTCCAACTGACCCAGGCGGTCACGGTGCTGCATGGCGCGGATGAGGCGGCGCGTGGCGCGCGGGAGGTTGACAACAGCGTTGACGACGAGGCCGGTGGCGGTCTGCCGCTGGTGGGCGCGCTGGAGGCGGAGGCGCTTCTTCCACTGGATGCGAAAGCCTTCGGCCTCGATGATCTCGCGCAGTTGGGTGATGATTTTGCGGCTGTGGCGGGCGCGTTGGGCGAGGCGCGGTTGGGCCGGGCCAGAGCGCGGCGGGCCTGGGCGGCGGCGCCGGTTGCGTCCAAGCGACGGCAGCGAGAGGGTCAGGTCGTCGGCATAGCGGGTGTAGGCGCCAGCGCAGCGGCGAGCCAGTTCGGACAGGCGCTTGTCGAGGCGGCGGCAGACCAGGTTGCTGAGGGCGGGCGAGGTCGGTGCGCCCTGCGGCAGGCGGCCGTCGAGGGTGCAAATGTGCGTCAGGGCGGTGGCGGCCTCGTCATTCCAGCCATGCGCGCGCCAGACGGCCTTGACCCGGTCAGCGGTGATGGAGGGGAAGAAGTCGGCCAGGTCCACGTTGATGACGACGGCCTGCTGGGTATGCGGGCGGGCGTTATCCACGATGGAGCGGCCGCGCACGTAGCCGGTGGCGGCCGGGTTGAGTTTGAGGCCGGCGAGCAGGCGCTGGTGGACGCGGCGCTGGAGCGCTTTGAGCTTGTCGCCGGGGGCGTCTATGGTGCGGGCGCCGCCGCGGCGCTTGGGGATGGTGAAGCGGGTGTAGTCGTAGCCGCGCGCCCAGGCCGGGGCGGAACTGAGCCAGGGGCGCAATTCGGTTTCGGGCAGGCCCAGCCAGCGGGCCAACTCGGCCAGGCCGCGTTCGCGGCCACCCAGGCGACCAAAGGCTTTGAGGAAGTTCATGGCGTAGCCGGGCAGCTCTGCAACCAGACGTAGTCTGGCACTAACTTCAGCGGCAGCAACCGTGCCGGGCCGACGAAGCATCGGCCTGGGTCCCGAGACCCCACCAGAGCTGCCCGGCTATTAGCGCCGGATGATAGCACATTATGGCCGGTGGGCGGCCGGGATGAAGATGCCGTTGGGCGGGGCAGTAGCAGTGGCCGTGGCGGTAGCCGTGGGCGGGACGGCCTGATAGCCCACGCGATAGACGGCCCCGGCGTCGGTCGCGCCCTGGTCGGCCTTGAGGGCGCTGACGGCGAAATCGCCATTGAGCGGGGTGAGAGCAAAGCCGAAGTTGAGGCCGCTTGAAGGCGCGCTCGGGCCGACCGATTGGACAAACGGGTAGTCGGTACCGCTGTCATTATCGAAAATACTGATAAGGCCGGAGTCATTTGCACCAGCATCGTCTTCAGCCGACCCGACAACCATAAGGTTCCCGTCGCCGCCAACCGCCGTACCGAATCGGTCATTAGGATGCGGGTCAGGATCGGTGAACTTGTGCAGTTGAGTTCCATTAAGGTCATAAAGGTAAGCCGCACCGGTGTTGTCCAGGCCGTCATAGGGTGCGCCGATGAGCAGCTTGTCGCCGACCACAGCGAGAGACCGGCCGAATTGATCGCCCGAGGCAGTCAGCGTGGTCGAGATCACAGTCGTGAGCGTCGCCGCGGCTCCATCAAAACTATAGACATAGACCGTACCGTGGCTGCCATCCACGGGCGCGCCAACCGCAAAGCCGCCCGGTAATGCAACCACCGTTAGGCCGAATTTGTCCCCGTCACCCGCGGCACCGGTCGAAGGGTTATCAACCACTGTAGGACAGTCGCCTTCTTCCATTCGACATAGGTAGACCCGGCCGACATCCGTATGGCTGCCGTTGTACTTTGGCACACCGACCACGATAGTATCGCTAATGATCGCTACAGCCGTCCCAAATTCGTCGTTTGCCGCAGCTGACGGATGGGGATAGAAATGGATCAGTGCGCCGGTCGTAGCATCGTAAAGAAAAACTGCTCCGTCGTTAGTATTACTGGGGCCGCTCACATCAACCTTGGGTGCGCCGACAACCACAGCGGTTAGAACGCCGCTGACCGAAGCACCAAACTGGTCACTTGCGGCCGGCACCGTCCGCGAGAGTATGTGATTGACCGCGCCAGTGGTGGCATTTAGGAGGTAAACCAGGCCACCCGGGATGGTTGTCGTCACTTGGTCACTCCAAGAGCCGACGATGAGCTGGTTGGAGTTGGGCAAGTAGGCCAAGGAGTAACCAAACTCCTCGCCGCCGTCGGTGACGGGAGCCGGGGAGGGGTTCGGGTAGGTCTGGAGGATAGCGTAGTTGCCGCCGGCCCAGGCGGGGGGCTGAGAGGCGCCCAGGAGCAGCCAGAGGGCGAGCAGCAGGGCGGCGGCGGTGAGGCCGGCCAGGCTGACGGCGCGGAGGCGATTAGGTGCTGACCCTGGCGGCGCGGTGGGTGGAGTGGGCATCGCGGCTGTCCCCCGGAAGCAACACTACGGCATGGGCAGAGTATAGGTTAGGTGCAACTGCGCGCAAGTGGGATATTGGAGGCAAGCGGTACGCGGTTAGGGGTCGGAGGGCCGAGTTTGATTGGAACGGGGCGCACTACCAACCTCACCCCCAGCCGATCCCGACAAGGCGTTCAAGACCTTGTCTCCGGCGCGTAGAGGGGGCCTGTGCGAGCGGGTAGCCATGTATTCAGCGGTTCACTGGCGTCACAGGTGACGGCTATGCGAAATGCGGCGGCGGCAGGGCAGATGATGACGCCGGAGCGGCGGTTCGGTCCCGTTTCGGCGGGGAGGCGGCGCTGGCACGTTTATGGCGGTTCTGGTATAAGGGGCGGCAGCTATGCAACGCATCCGCTATGTGCTGTGTGAGCACTGCGGCAGCCCGCGCGAGCCGAACCTGGGCGTGCCCTGCCCGCTGTGCGACTCTCGCCGCTATCCCCTGATTGGCTACAGCTACCGGCACGAGGCGCGTACGCTGATGACGATGGGCGTGGTGATCGCGCTGCTGGCCCTGGCGGCTGTGGGCGCGGGCGCGGCTGTGCTGGTGTGGCTGGAGACGGGCCTGCGCGCCCTGTAGACGCCCCAGTATGTGGAATAACCGCGTAACGCTGACAGTGGTGGCCGCGCTGGGGCTGCTGGTGGCGGCGTGCGCCCTAGCGGGCGCATTCTACGCGCCGCGCTATGCCGAACGGCGCGGGGCGATCCTGACGGCCAACGCGGTGACGCAACTGGCGCAGGTGAACCGGGCCACGCAGAACGCGCGCGCCACGCTGGCCGCCCACTTCCCGACCGAAACAGCTGTCGCGGGGGCGACGCTGACGGAAGCGGCGCAGCCGACCATCACCCCCACCCCGACCAACACGCCCACCAACACGCCGACGGCCACAGCCACGCTGCCGCCGGCGGTGGTGGCCTGCCCGGCCACGCTGACGGGCGACGACCGGCGGCTGTACCCCGTGCCGGGCGGCGGGCAGGTGCGCGACGCGACGACGCTGGAGCGCGGGGCGGCGCTGAGTATCGTGGCGCGGCTGGAGGACCAAGGCTGGGTGCAGGTGGAGACCAGCGACGGGCTGGTGGGCTGGATGCGGTCGGACAACCTGGAGCGCGGGGATGGGGCGTGCCAGGCCAACATTTACGAGATCTCGTACCTGCTGGGGCTGGTGGAGGGCCGGCGCGTGGCGGCTGATGACACACTGATCTCGAACGAGAATGTCTGGGTCAGCAGCGCAGGCCAGGCGGTGTCACCAGTAGTGAGCGGCTATGGCGAGGCGCAGTTGGTCCTGACCACGAACGGTGTGGACTATCTGCGGCCGACGTCGGCGGCGCTGCGAGACGTGCCGGCCTTCGAGCTGGTGACGACATTCGCGCGCGTCAACTTCGTGACGGGCAGCTACGTCGGGGTGCGCTTCCGCGACAACGGCGTGACGTATTACGAGGTGCGGATTCAGCGCAACTGCCAGATCGGCGTGTACGCGGTGAACGAGCCGGTGTTCACACGCTCGGTGGACCCCGGCGCGAACACCTGCACCGACGAGCAGGACGATTGGCTGCACCTGACGTTTACGGATGACAACGTGCTGACGGTGCAGTTCAACGACGCCGACCCGTTCGAGGTGACGCTGGAGGACGCGGCGGGGCTGTACGCAGGGGGCGGGATCGCGCTGGTGGTGGCGCGGGCGCGGGCCACGTTTGATTTCGTGGTGGTGACCACGCCGGGCGAGTAGCGGCGTGGTAGGATGAAGGCGCAGGGGTAACCTACCCCCCGGCCCCCATCCCGACAAGAGCGTTCGGGACCTTGTCCCGCGCTGAGTACAGCGCTGGCGAAAAGAGGGTGCCTGAGCGCAATGAGGCGCCCTGCAACAGGCAACGGTGATGCCGGCCGGTGCGAACAAGTTCTGAGTGAATTACGATTTGAGCTATGCCGACTACGGATAACCTGCCGCGCGAGATTGCGTTTTGGGGGCCGAGCAGCTCAGGCAAGACCTGGCTGATGCAGTCGCTGGCGCGCGCGCTGCACAAGATCAACCAGGACGACCCGGAGTTCGAGTACGTGCTGGCCCAGCCGGAGGCGGTGGCGCAGGCCCAGGCCAAGGCGTTCCAGGCGCCGCAGAACCAGGCCACGGCGGACGCCTACGACAAGGTGTGGATGTTCCAGCGCAAGGTGCGGCCGGAGCACGACACCCCGGCGCACCGGCTAAGCGCGCACACGCACAGCATTGTGGTGCGCGACGCGCCGGGCGAACTGCTGATGCAGGGCGTGAACAACGTGGTGATGGTGCCGCTGCGCGACGCGCAATGCGTGATTGCAGTGCTCGACCCAAGCCTGATTGACAACGCGGCCGCCGCGCCTGCGACGCAACCGAGCGAGCAAGCCGCCGCGCGACAAGGGCTGGCGGCGCTGTTTGGGGCCAGCGCCGCGCAAGCCGCGCCCACGCCGCAGACGGGCGCGGCGTTTCAGTACACGCAGGCGCAGTACACGCTGATGGTGTCGAACCTGCTGCAACTGCTGGCGAGCCAGCCGCGGCCGGACCGGCACGTGGCGGTGTGCGTGACCAAGGTGGACCAACTGGGCGTGCTGGGCCGCAACCCGTGGCAGGTGATTGAGGTGTTCTTTGGAGCCGAGATGACCCAGGTGCTGCGCGGCTTTCAGGGCCGGATGCAGATCGAGGCGTTCACGGTGTCGGCGGCGGGATATCTGGATACGACCCGCGAGGCCCCGAACTTCGACCCCGGCACGCGCAGCCTGCTCGCGCCGGAGCGCTGGCAGCCGTTTGCGGTGGAGACGCCGTTCTTCTGGCTGTTCACGCACCTGGAGCGGAAGCGGCTGGCGGAGGGCGGCGGCGGCGTGCCGCGCTGGTATTTCAAGCGCGACCGGCTTGCGCGCTACATCGGTTACCCCACGCGCACGTATTGAGTGCATGCTCCATGGTGGTGCGGTTCACACCGAGTAGACCTAACCCCCAGCTCCCTTCCCCGGGCGGGAAGGGGGGTGCCTGGCTGATTGGCCTCCAGGTGACAACCTCCAATGCGAGGCCGCGCTGCAGCCAACGGCCTGGTGAGGATCAACTGTGATCCGCCCACACACGCCCTTCGCCACCCGGTATGTGGATTACGGCAAGGTGTTCGTGCCGAACGGCGCGCTAGACTTCAGCGTGCTGGCCGCCTCCGACGTGGAGGTGGCGCGCTACGGGCCGCAGCTCTTCACCCGCGGCCTGGTCTTCCCCGAAACCTCCTCTTTTGCCCGGCAGATCGGCAGCGTGTCGGCGGCGCTGCTGATGTTCGAGGGCGGCTACCTGTACACGCTGGTGCAGCGCCGTCGCGAGGGCGAACTGAGCGCCGACCCCCGCACCGACCGGCCGTTCAACCAAACGCGCTTTGTGCTGCTGAGCCGCGAGCAGATCGAGCAGGCGTTCACGGCGCGCACGGCGCTGTACAGCGGGCTGGCGCTGGGGGCGCGCAGCCCGGAGGCGCGTGGCTGGCTGCCTGATTACGTTCAAGACCAAGACGCCGCCGAATGGACGCCAACGCTCGACCGGCTGGACCCGCTGGCCCCCGCGCCGGAGGCCGTGCGCTTCGTCACCAACGCGCTGATCGCGGCGGCCGGTAGGGCGGCAGCAGAAACCGCGGCGGCAGACGCAGCGGCGGCGCGTAAGGCCGGGCAGGCGCTGAAGCCGCAGGCCATCAGCGTGCCGCTGCCGGAGCAAGACCTGCTGGAGAAGCTGAAGCTGGTGGAGGCGGTGCAGTATTGGGTGCTGCCGCGGCTGGGCGTGCTGTCGTGGGCGCTGGATTACGTGAGCGTACAGAACGTAACCTTGCGGCTGTTTCGACTGCCGCCAGATGCGCCCGCGCCGCTGCCGCCGGAGCGGGTCTTCGAGCCGGGGCCGGCGGACGCGCGCTTCGGCGATGACTACTTTGCGGCCGTGAGCGCGCTGGGGCACGAGGCCCTGTATGACACAGCGCTGCCAGGGCTGCTAGGGGGGCAGTTCGCGGCGGCCGAGGCGGTAGACCTGTTTAGGATCGAGAAACAGGCTGCGCCGCTGGCGGGAGCGGACGCGCTGCGGCTGTACCCCGAGATGGCGCGGCTGGGCGAGCGGCGGTTGAACCTGCTGCGGCGCGTCCCACGCGAAGACGCGCTGGCGCTGCTGCGGCAGGCCGACCTGCCGCGAGAGCTGCGGCTGGACCTGCTGCAACTGGCGTTCGACGCGGCGCACGGGCAAATGGTGCTGTACGCGCCTGCGCACCTGGCTGGGCCGCGGGCGGCGCGCGACGAGGAGGGCGTGCGAGCGCTGCTGCGCGCGGCGCTGGCGAAAAGCCCAGAGACCTCGCTGGACGTGGGCACGCCGGACGATCAGGCGCAACTGCTGGCCGACTTGCTGCGAGCGCGGAGATTGCCCATGAGCGGCCGCAGCCAGCCCGCCGCCATTGGCACACTGGCACTGGCGGGCGGGACGCCGCTGCTGGAGGCGCTGTTCCTGCGGCGACGCGGCGCGGCGCTGGCCGAGGCCCTGGCGGAGGTGATGCCGGCGGATACGGAGCTGTTCGACGAGGCGCTGGCGATCGTGGATCGGGCGCGCGACCTGGTCGGGCTGCTGTGGCTGTGGCAGCACGCCGGGCAGGGCGATTTCAAGCGCTACACGGCGCTGCTGCGGCGCGTGGTGGAGCCAGATTGGTATCCGCAACTGGCGCGCGAGGGCCGGGCTTGGCGGGCGCTGCTGGAGGACGGGCGGGCGTTGGCGCTAGCGCAACGGGCGGCGCTGCCGGAGGCGGAGAGCGAAGCGGCCGCGGCCCAGGTGGGAGCGCTGCTGCGGGCGCTGCCGAAAGACCTGCTGCCCTTTGTGTGGCAGGCCTGCCTGGCAACCGCCGAACACGATGCGGCGCTGGCTGAGTGGTGGCTGTTCAACGAAGCGCTGGCGATGCCGGAGCAACTGCCGGCGTGGTGGGCAGCGGCGCAGAGGCTTCCGACGGCGGCGCTGCGGGCGGCGGGGCCACAGTTGAATTTCATGCTGGGGCGCGAGGCGCTGGCGATGTCACTGCTGGCGGCCTGCACGCCGCCGGGGCAGGCGGGGGCCGACGAGGCGCTATACGCGACGGTGTTGGGCGGCTGGCTGGAAAGCAAGTTCCGGTCGGAGGTGGGGCCGCTAGCGCTGGCGACGGAGGATGTGGCGTTCCTGATTGAGCACTTGCCGGAGAGCAACGATATTATGGCGACGGTGGCGGCCTCGGCCACGCAAGCGCCCGCCATGCAAGGGCTGACGGCAGGCGAGGCGCTGGGCTGGGCGCGGGCCGCGAGTGGGGCGCGGCGCGGGCCGTACCGCGCCAATGGCGGCAAGGACGTGCTGTTCCAACGGCTGGCGGAGTTGCCGCAAGCGGATGAGGCGCTGCTATGGCATCTGCTGGTGGAGGACGAAGGCTCGGCGCCGGACGCGCTGGCGCTAAACGACTACCTGGCGCTAGTGGAGCGGTGCCGGGGACAAGCCGCGACGCTGAGGCTGTCCGCCGGGTCGCGATTAGCGGCGTTTCTGGAGGTGGCGGGCGGCTGGCAGAACCGCGCACTGACCGAGACATTCGCGGAACACCAGATTGACGTGCGGCGGGTGTTCGCGCTGCTGGCCGAACCCACGCAGCGACCCAACCCGGCGACTGACCTGCTGCCGCTGGCAACGTTCCACCTGAAGGAAGCGAACGCGGACTTGCGGGCGCGAGCCGCCGAGTTGCTGCGGGCGGGCTTACAGCTCACCCGGGAGGCGCCGGGTGCAGGTGGTGAGGTGACGCCGCACCTGGCGGCGCTGCCGGATGCAGTGCTGAGCTATCTGCGCCAACAGATTGTGGCCGAGGCGCCGGAGCTAGCGCCGGTGGGCCGATGGATAGACGCGGAACTATCGCGGCGGACGAACGCCTACAAGCTGGAGGCGCGGCTGAAGGCGTCGGGCGCACGGCGCGCGCCACGAGGGGCGGCGATGCCCGCGCCGATACCGGCCGATGGTGACTTTCCGCCGCCGACGGAACCGGCGGAGGAGCGGGCAGCGCCGGCACCGGGGAGGCCTCCGATCAACTTAAGGCCGGCGACGCCACCACCACCGCCGCCGGAGGCTGAGACGGCGGCAGAGGTGAACGCGGGGGAGATGACGCCCCTGCTGGGGCAGTTGGCGCTGCCGGGAAGCGCGCCGCCGCCGCGGGGCGGGGACAGCGCGGCGTGGTTGTGGATGGTGATTGTGGCCGTGGCGGTGGTGATGGTGGTCGTGATCGTGGGGGCGATGGTGTGGATTCGGGCTTTAGGATAACAACCGCCGGCGTGATCTATGGCCCGCCAGGTTAGCGGGCTTTTATTTGTGCTTAATGGCATTGCCGCATTTCTTTCCTTGGGCTTTATGGCCCGCCCTTATGCTGAGGCCGACGGACGGGAAGAAAGGCGGCACAGATGGCGACCAGGGCAATCGGCCGGGCGGCGGCGCGAGACGACCAGCAAGCAGCACGGGTGGCAGAACGGGCCGCGGCTTACGCGCCGGCCGGGATGGAACCGGGCCGGTTGCTTCTGCCGAGCAACGCGGCTTTGCCCACGCCGACGCGGCTGGTGGTGCTGGTGCCGAACGTAGACCTGGACGAGGCGGCGCTGGCACGGCACATTTGGCGGCTGGCCGCGCCGCGCCATCTGGCCGTGCTGTATTTAGGCTGGACGGCGGGAGCAGAGACCGAGGCGCAACTGCGGCGGCGGCTGGCTAACCTGGCAGCGTTGACGCGCGACGAGGGCGTGGCGGTGAGCGCGCGGCCGGCGCTAGGCGCGGGGTGGCTGCCTGCGCTGCGCGGGGTGTGGCGGCCCGGCGATTTGATCGTGGCGCACAGCGAACTGCGCGTGCGGCGGTGGGGGCCGATGGCGCAGCCGTTGGCGGCGGCGCTGCTGGCGGCGCTAGAGGCCCCGGTGTACGTACTCACGGGGTTCGTGCCGCGGCCGCAGCGCCCGGCGCTGAACTGGGGCGCGCGCCTATTTAACAGCGGGTTGCTCGTCGCCATCATAGCCGTGTTCTTCGCGCTCCAGGCCGCGCTGCTGCAACTGCCCGGCCGCCCCCTGGTCAGTTTGCTCGTGAGCGTCAGCGTCGTCATCGAGTTCGCCCTGCTGTGGGGCTGGAACCGCCTCAGCGGGTAGCCGCGCCCCATCCTCCAGCTAATACGACGATCCTCGCAGGCCGGCCAATGCCCCATGGCCGGCCGCTTTGCGCTTCGGCCCGGCTGCGGCCGGTGGATGCGGTCGGCAGTGGCAGACAGCGGCGGGCGAAAACTGGCCGCAGAGTTAAACGAAACCTGCATTCTGCGAAGTGAAGCAAAGTTGCAACTTGGCTAGATCACCCCTATCATTGGGCAGCAAGCAGACAACTACGTTCAACCCATTTTCACCCGCAGCGGGGTGAAGGAGAGGCACGATGACTGACGCGTTTCAGCCGCAGGCGGCGCACAAATTCAGCTTTGGATTGTGGACAGTGGGCAACATCGGCCGCGACCCGTTCGGACACCCGGTGCGAGAGGTGGTTTCGCCCGTGAACCTGGTGAAACTACTGGGCGAGGTGGGTGCGTGGGGAGTGAACTTGCACGACAACGACCTGGTGCCGATTGACGCCACCGCCGCCGAACGTGACCAGATTGTGAAGGACTTCAAGCAGGCGCTGAACGACTACGGCGTGATCGTGCCAATGGCGACGACCAACCTGTTCAGTGACCCGGCGTTCAAGGACGGAGCGTTCACGGCCAACGACCCGCAGGTGCGGGCCTATGCGCTGCAAAAAACCATGCAGGCCATTGACCTGGGCGTGGAACTGGGCGCGAAGATCTACGTGTTCTGGGGCGGACGCGAGGGCACCGAGAGCGACGCCACGAAAAACCCGCTCGACGCGGTGAAACGCCAGCGCGAGGCGATGAACTTCCTGTGCGCCTATGTGAAAGACCAGGGCTACGACCTGAAGTTCGCGCTGGAGGCCAAGCCCAACGAGCCGCGCGGCGACATTTACCTGCCGACGACGGGCGCGATGCTGGGCTTCATTCAGACGCTGGACGACCCGAGCATGGTGGGCGTGAACCCGGAGATGGCGCACGAGCACATGGCCGGGCTGAACTTCCTGCACGCGGTGGCCCAAGCGTGGGATGCGGGCAAGTTGTTCCACATTGACCTGAACGACCAGAACTTCGCGCGCTACGACCAGGACTTTCGCTTCGGCAGCCACAACCTTAAGCAGGCCTTCTTCCTGGTGCACTTCCTGGAAAGCCACGGCTATGACGGGCCGCGCCACTTTGACGCGCACGCTTACCGCACCGAGGACCAGGCGGGCGTGAAGGCGTTCGCGGCCGGCTGTATGCGCAGCTACCTGATCTTGAAGGAGAAGTCGGCGCGCTTCCAGGCCGACGCGGAAATTCAGGCGGCGCTGGCCGAGGTCAACAGCGGCAGCAGCCCGGTGGCCGGATTGGGCCAGCCGTATACCCGCGCAACGGCGACAGCGCTGAAGGCGCACCGCTTCGACCGCGAGGCGCTGGGCAAGCGCGGGCTGGGCTATGAGCGCCTGGACCAACTGGTGTTCGACTTGCTACTGGGGGCACGGTGAGCGTCTTTCTAGGCATAGACGTCTCGACCACGGCGACCAAGGCGCTGCTGGCCGACGCGACCGGGCGTGTGGTGGCCGTGGCTGCCAGTGAGTATCCCTACGACACGCCGCGCCCGCTATGGAGCGAGCAGGACGCGGCGCTGTGGTGGACGGGCGCGACGGCGGCTATCCGCGCGGTGCTGGCCCAGGCCGGGCTGACGGGGGCGGACGTGGCGGCCGTGGGGCTGACGGGCCAGATGCACGGCCTGGTGATGCTGGATGAGCATGGGCAGGTGCTGCGGCCGGCTATCTTGTGGAACGACCAGCGCACCGGCGCGCAGTGTGACGCCATTCGCGCGCGCGTGGGGCGCGAACGGCTGATCCAACTGACGGGCAACGACGCGCTGACGGGCTTCACCGCGCCCAAAATCCTGTGGGTGCGCGATAACGAGCCGGAGGTGTACGCACGGGTGCGGCACATGCTGCTGCCCAAGGATTATGTGCGGCTGCGGCTGAGCGGCGCGTACGCGATGGACGTAGCCGACGGCGCGGGCACACTGCTGGTGGACGTGCGGCGGCGCGACTGGTCGGCAGAGGTGCTGGCGGCGCTCGACCTGCCGCGTGCGTGGCTGCCGCCGCTGTTCGAGGGGCCGGAGGTGACCGGGCGGGTGACGGCCGAGGCCGCCGCCGCGACGGGGCTGAAAGCAGGCACGCCGATTGTGGCGGGCGGCGGCGACCAGAGCGCACAGGGGGTGGGCGTAGGGGCGGTGCGCGCCGGGATCGTGGCGCTGACCCTGGGCACGAGCGGCGTGGTGTTCGCGGCCTCGCCCATGCCGGTGATCGAGCCGGAGGGGCGGCTGCATGCGTTTTGCCATGCGGTGCCGGGGCGCTGGCACATGATGGGCGTGATGCTCTCGGCGGCGGGCAGCCTGCGCTGGCACCGCGACACCTTCGCGCCGGAGCAGAGCTTCGACGCGCTGGTGGCCCCGGCGGCAGATGTACCGGCGGGGTGCGAGGGGCTGCTGTTCCTGCCGTACCTGACGGGTGAGCGCACCCCCCACCCTGACCCGCTGGCGCGCGCCGCGTTCGTGGGCCTGACGGTGCGCCATGGGCTGCCGCACCTGACGCGCGCGGTGCTGGAAGGCGTGGCCTGCGGCCTGCGCGACAGCTTTGAGCTGATGAAGGCGGCGGGACTGCCGCCGGTGGAACAGGTGCGCGTGTCGGGCGGCGGGGCGCGCAGCGCGCTGTGGCGGCAGATTTTGGCGGACGTGCTGAACGTGCGCCTGGTGACAGTGAACACGACTGAGGGCGCGGCCTATGGCGCGGCGCTGCTGGCGGGCGTGGGGGCGGGCGCGTGGTCGAGCGTGGACGCGGCCTGCGAGGCGTGCGTCACCGTGACGGGCGAGGTCATGCCGCAGCCAGAGGCGGCCGCCGCGTATGAGCCGGTGTACCAGCACTACTGCGGGCTGTACCCGGCGCTCAAGCCGACATTCCAGGCGCTGGCGTAGGGCGCTCGCTGAGGCGGTGCGGCGGAGACGGGCGCAATCGGTCGAGGCGGGCAGAACCCGGCACGGCCGACGGGGACAAACAAATAGCCGGCCATGACACGCGACGCCGCCGGGGGCTGCCCTCCGGCGGCGTTTGTTGTTTGAGGCGGGGAAAACGAGTTTTGGAAGCCTCAGTCTGGCAAGGCGTTGGCGGCGATGACGCGGCTGTACCAACGGCCGCTGTCTTTGAGGGTGCGGGCGAGGGTCTCGTAGTCTACGTAGATGAGGCCGAAGCGCATGCCGTAGCCCAAGGCCCACTCGAAGTTGTCGAGCAGCGACCAGACGAAATAACCGCGCACGGGCACGCCGGCCTGGACGGCGCGCTGCACTTCGGCCAGATGGTCGCGCAGGTAGCGGATGCGGCGCTCGTCGCGGACACGGCCGTCGAAGTCGAGGCCGTCGGGCACGGGGACGCCGTTCTCGGCCACGACGATCTCGGCGGAGGGCGCATAATCGCGCCAGATGCGCGTGAGCAACTCATACAGGCCGGGCGGATAGATCTCCCACATCTGCGAGTACTCGTGACCTACCGGCCGCGTGGGGCCGGCCTCCACGAAGGCCACATCAGGGTCGTAGCGCACGACGGCGCGCGAGTAGTAGTTGACGCCCAGCCAATCGAGGCGGCGGATGATCTCCAGGTCGCCCTCATGCAGGGCGCCGGCGAGCATTAACTCCAACAACCCTTGCAGCTCTGGAGGGTATGCGCCACGGAGCAGCGGGTCGAGGGAGAGGCGGTTGCTGAGCATGTCCACGCGAGCGGCGGCTTGCGCGTCGGCTTCGCTGTCGGAGGCGGGGTGAATGGGCGTGAGGTTGAGGGTGATGCCGATGGTGGGCGGGCGCTTGGCTGCGCCGCGGATGGCGGCATAGGCCAGGCCATGCGAAAGCAGCAGGTGGTGGCCTGCCTGAAAAGCGGCGGTGGGGTCTTTGATGCCGGGCGCGTGCTCGCCGGAGAGGTGCCCCATGAAAGCGGTGACGAGCGGCTCGTTGTGCGTGATCCAATGGGTCACGCGATCGCCGAGGCGCTCAGCCATGATGTGGGCGTAGTCGGCGAAGCGGTAGGCGGTGTCGCGGTTGGGCCAGCCGCCGGCGTCTTGCAGCGCCTGCGGCAGATCGTAGTGGAAAAGGGTGAGGTAAGGCTCGATGTGGTGAGCGAGTAGTTCATCCACAAGGCGGTCGTAGAAGTCGAGGCCAAGCGGGTTAGCCGGGCCGCTGCCGGTGGGGACGACGCGCGTCCAGGCGGTGGAGAAGCGGTAGGTGGGCAGGCCAAGCTCGGCCATCAGGCGCACGTCTTCAGCGTAACGATGATAGTGGTCTACGGCGATATCGCCGGTGGCCCCGCCGCGTGTGTGGCCGGGTTGGTGCGAGAACGTATCCCAGATGGACGGGCCTTTGCCGTCAGCGGCAGCGGCGCCTTCAATTTGGTAGGCAGAAGTGGCAACTCCCCAGACGAAACCGGCGGGAAAGACCCGCCCGGCAGGTGTGGTCATGGCGGCTCCTGATCTCTAGTGGTCCAGGCTGACGGCGGCAGTGTACCATGCTCAGGCCCAACCGCCGGCGCGGGCACTGGACATCAGCCGGCACTGCTCAGGGCGCGGCCGAATCGAAGAGGCGGGCGATTTCGTCGCGGGCGGGACGCGGGAGGAGGCCGGCGGCCGAACGCGCCTCGGGCGGCCCCGCCCGCACAGCGCCGATGTGGGCGCAGAGGATACCGGCGGCGCCGAGGGCGGCGCGGATGGCCGGGGCGTCGCCGGGCGCAGCGGTCAGGAGCAGCGCGCCGGAGGCGATGGTCGCCAACGGGTCGAGGCCCAGCGCGGCGCATACCCGCGCGGCAAGCGGCGGGACGGGGACGGAGGCGGGGTCAACGAGCAGGGTGTGGCCGGAGGCTTCGGCCAACTCCCACAGGGCGCTGAGCAGGCCGCCCTCGGTCGGGTCGTGCATGGCGGTGACGGCGCCGGCGGCGGCGGCGATCTGCGCGTCGCGCAGGACAGAAATGCCGGGTTGGGTCAGGTAAGCCTGGGCGTCAGCTAACTCGGCGGGCGAGAGCGCCTGAGAGAGCCGGGGCGCAAACTCACGAGCGGCGAGAGCAGTGCCTTCGATGGGCACGCCCTTGGTCAGCAGCACGCAGTCGCCGGGCTGTGCGCCACGGGGGGTGATGAGCCGGTCGCGGGCGACCTCGCCGATGAGCGTGCCGGAGAGGATGGGGCGGCTGAGGCCATGGGTGATCTCCGTGTGGCCGCCGATGACGTTTATGCGGAGCGCGCGGCAGGCGGCGTAGACCTGCTCGGCCCATGCTTCCACCTGGACGGAGGAACAGCTCTCGGGCAGCAGCATGGTCAGCAGCAGCCAGCGCGGCACGGCGCCGGTGGTGGCGAGGTCGTTGACGTTGATCTGCACTAGATACCAGCCGATGGCGTCGGTGGCGAAGGTGATGGGGTCGGACTTGAGGACGAGCAAGCGGGCGCCCAGGTCGAGCACCGCGCAGTCGAGGCCGGGGCCGGGCGGCAGGAAGACGGCCGGGTCGTTGGTGGGGGCGCGGGACAGCAAGCGCGCGAGGAGCGCGGGCGGCAGTTTTCCGGTGGGCAGCGCAGCAGTCATGCGCTCAGTCTAGCGCGAACGGAGGGCTTGGCAAGCGCCGCCTGAGACCAAGCGCGTCACCCTGTATAATCGGGCAAATTCGCCGCCCACCAACTAGCGGCGGCTCGGCGCGCTGCCGCCGGGCCGCCACCCGCCGCGGGTGCTATGCCAGATTTCGGACAGTTCCAGCACGTCTCCGCCGCGCCGACGAACCCCCAACCGGCCGGCCCGGCCCGGGCCTTCGACGTGGCCGACCTGTACACCGAGGGGCCGGTGGCCGAGGTAGCCGCCGCGCCGAAAGACGGCGTGGCGCTAGATGAAAAGCTGCGGCAGGCGTACTTTTGGATCGTCAACCACGCCATCATCAGTCCGCATTACGACCTGGAATACAACACCGGGCCGCATCCAAGTTACACCTTCGGGGACAGCAAAACGCGGGTGAGCCTGCCCTCGGGCCAGAGCTACAGCAGCTTTGTGCTGCTGCCGCTGCTGAACTTCGCCGTGCGGCGGCGGTGCGTGCTGGTGGGTGGGCCAGGGCGGGGCAAGACGGCCAGCGCATTGCTGATGGGCGTGCTGGCGGGCTACTCGCTGACCGACGTGCGCCGCGCCATGCAGCACGGCCAGCCGCAAATGACCATCAGCGACCTGCTGGGCAACCCCCTGCCCGCCGATCTGGTGGCGGCGCACAGCATGGATCAGATTCACATTGCCTGGCGCAAGTGGCTGTCCATGCGCGTCAAGGTCATTGACGAATACAACCGCATTCCGACGCGCACACAGTCGGCGCTGCTGACGGTGCTGGCCGACAACTACGCCGAATTGTTAGACCAGGTGTATGAGTGCCCGCCCGCAGCGTGGTACCTGACGGCCAACGACGACGCGGGCGGCGGCACGTATCAGGTGATTGAGGCGCTACGCGACCGTATTGACATCGTGGTGAAGACGCTGCACTTCAACACGCGCTTTCTGAGCGAACTGCTGACGCGCGTGGAGGCCGGCATTGACCCGGCCGAGATCGTGCCGACGCAGATCATCTTCACCGAAGATGAGATCGGGCGCATGAACGCCGAAATCCTGGCGGTGGAGTTGGCCGCGCCGCTGCGGCGACGGCTGGAGTTCTTCGCCAGCCAGTTTGAGTTCATGGAGCCGGCGGCGGAACAGTTGGAGTACAAGACCAAGGACACGGCCAAGCTGGCCGGGGCCGACCTGCACCAACTGGCGGCGCAGGAGAGCGGCAAGGACAAGCTCAAAGACCTGGGCGCGCAGACCAGGAACGGCCTGTCGGTGCGAGCGCTGATGACGGTGCTGGTATTCGCCAAGGCGCTGACGTATTTTCGGGGGGCGCGCAGCGTGGACCTGGATGACCTGCGCCAGATCATCCCCTTTGTGCTGCACGACAAACTCCAGCCCGACCCGGAGGCGCCGTTCTTCGACGCGCCGGGCAACGCCGTCTACCGGGTAGACCGAGTGGGCTGGATCCGCAAGCTGTTTGATCTGGCCTGCGCCGAATATGACCAACTGAACCTGGACCGCGACGACCCGGTGGCCGAGCTGGAAGCCGAGTTTGCGCTGGGGCTGGAGGGGGTGGATGAGGCGGCGGCGCGGGCGCGGCTGGTGAAGATCGAGCGGGTACTGGCGGAGTGGGCCAAGGGCCGCAAGCTCTACGGCCACCTGTTCGACGACGTGCTCAAACTGAAGTATCTGCACCAGCGCTACACCAATTATCTGCGCTGGCTGACCTTGCAGTAAAGGCTCAGCGAAGATGAGCGCCCCACCCCGAGTCTCCGGCGCGTTCGCGGCGGCGCTGGCGAACCACCGCAGCCGCTTTAACGCGCAGTACGCCGAGGCGCGCCGCTGGCGGCCGAACCTGGACGGCCCGGCGTTTCAGGCGCACCTGGCCGACGTGGTCGCGCCAGTCATTGAGGAGGTGGCGGCCTTGGTCCCGGCGAAGGCCGAGGCCGCGGCCGAAGCGCTCTACGATCTTTCGCTGGAGTTGATTGGACAGGAGTTCCTCGGGCCGCGAGCGCGTAACCCCGTGATTGGGCTGGGCTGGCAGCGGCTGTTGCCGCCCCTGGCGGCGCACCTGGCGGCGGACCCACGCCGCTTCACCGGAGCGCTGACTAACGCTCTGTACCAACTAGCGGCGACGCCGGGCGCGCGGGCGGAGGCGTGGATGGCCGAGGTGCTGACGCTCGCGCCGCTGTGCGTGGACACGGCCAGCCTGCTGGCGGCGGCACAAGTGGCCGCGTGGCGCGCGGGGCTGGCACACTACCGGCGCAGCGCATTGCAAGTGTGCCGCAGGCTGCCAGGGCGGCTGGCCGTGGCGGCACTGGGAGAGCCAGGGTTGAAGCCACCCACCGGGCCGCGGCTAGAGACGGCCCTGGCGCGGCTGTACGACGACCCGTGGCTGGCTCCGGCCCAAGCGCTCGCGGGCCAGAGCGGCGAACGGCGCATGCAGCTGGTGGCGCGCGTGGGCGCGTTCCGGGGGTTCGGGGGGCTGTTCCTCGCGCCGCCCAAGGTGAGCAGCCCCGGCGGACAATTCGTGGTGGACGACGGTCAGGGCCAATGGCTACTGCACGCCGACCGCTTTGGGGCTACGCTGCACCGCGCCGCTACTCCGCCGACCGAGCCGGAAGTCACACAAGCCCCCTCTTACCGCCTAGACTCGCGTGGTAAGGTCACGCGGGGTAAACACAGCGCCACGTTTCCAGAGCTGGCGGGCAGCCAGAGTTCCGCCGCCGATGCAACCACGCTGGCGGTGACCACGCCACTGTCGCACGTGGTGTACCTGGTAGCGTTTGTAGAGCGGAGCGCATGACGGTCGAGGTGGTGATTTGCGGCGCGGGTATCGCCGGGATCGCGGCGGCCTACGAACTGGCGGTGCGGCGCGGGATGCGCGGCGTGGCGCTGGTGGACGAGCGCCCGCCGTTGAGCCTGACGAGCGACAAGTCCACCGAGGCCTACCGCAACTGGTGGCCGGGGCCGGACGGCGCGATGGTGGCGCTGATGAACCGCAGCATTGACCGGCTAGAGGCGCTGGCACGAGCGAGCGGCAACGTGTTTCGGCTGAACCGACGCGGCTATGTGTATGCCACGGCCGAGCCGGAGCGCGTGACACTATTCCGGCAGGCAGCCGAGCAGGCGGCGGCGCAGGGCGCGGGGCCGGTGCGGGTGGACGATTACACGCCGCATCACGCCGAGGGGCTTGAGAGCGACCTGACCGGCGCGGACTTGCTGCTCGATCCAGCTCTCATCCGGCAGCATTTCCCGTATCTGAGCGAGCGGACAGCGGCGGTGGTGCACGCGCGGCGCTGCGGCTGGTTCAGTTCGACCGAGTTTGGCGCATATCTGCTGGAGGAGGCGCGGCGGGTCGGGGTGACGTTGATCAACGCGCCGGTGGCGGGCGTGGAGGTGGTGAACGGCGCGGTGCGCGGCGTGCGGTTGGGCGATGGGCAGACGCTGGCGACCGGCAGCTTCGTGAACGCGGGCGGGCCGCTGGCGAACGAGGTAGCGCGGCTGCTGGGGCTGGAGGTGCCGCTCTTCTGCGAACGCCATGCCAAACTAGCCTTCCACGACGACCAGGGGGTTATTCCACGCGACGCGCCGATGCTGATCTGGGCCGACCCACAGCGGCTGCCATGGGAGGCCGAGGAACGCGAGATGCTGGCCGAGGACGAGGCGACGCGCGGCCTGCTGGCGGAACTGCCAGGCGGCGCGCACCTGCGGCCGGAGGGCGGCAGCGGCAGCGATGTGGTGCTGATGCTGTGGGCCTACGACGCTCACCCGGTGCCACCGGTGTGGCCGGTGAACTTTGATCCGTCGTTTCCGGAGGTGGTGCTGCGCGGGCTGAGCACGATGGCGCCGGGGCTAGCGGCCTACTTCGGCGCGGCGCGGCGGCCGATGCTCGACGGCGGCTATTACGTGAAGACACGCGACAACCGGCCGCTGATCGGGCCGCTGCCGGTGGCAGGGGCGTACGTGGTCGGCGGGTATTCAGGCTATGGCCTCATGGCGGCAGCGGGCGGCGCGGAACTGCTGGCAGATTATCTAATCGGTGAAGCGCCGCCGAAATTCGCAGCGGCGTTTGCGCCGGGGCGCTTTGAAGACCCGACGTACCGGGCGCGGCTGGCGGCGTGGGGCGACACGGGGCAGTTGTAGACATGGTGACGTACCCGAAGCGCCGCGACCAACTGACACCGGTGCACGCGGCCTGGCACGCCGAGTGGCCCACGGCGTTGGCGGTGTGGAGCAAGTTCACCCGGCTGGCCGAGCCGCGCTGGTGTTTCAGCGATGCCGAGGCCGAGGCGGAGGGGCTAAGCAGCAGCTTCGCCATGATCCGGCTGACAGATCAGGCCGTGGTCGTGAACCTGGACCAGATTGAGCGGCAGCAACTGGCGGGGTTCGCGCACGAAATCCTGGCGCACGAGATCGGCCATCACGTGCTGGCGCCGGCGGACCTGGATGACTACGCGCGCATGATTGCGCACATGCGCTGGGGGCTGCCTACCAAGGAGCGACTGGCGCCGTTCATCAGCAACCTGTACACCGACCTGCTGATCAACGACCGCCTCCAGCGCAGCGCGGGGCTGAGCATGGCCGCGGTATACCTGGCGCTGGGCAGCGAGGCCACCGACCCGCTGTGGACGCTGTACATGCGCATTTACGAGATTTTGTGGCGGCTGCAAACGGGCACGCTGGCCAAGGGCACGCTGACCGACGCGCTGCGGGGCGACGCCCAATTGGGGGCGCGGCTGGTGCGCGCCTACGCCCGCGACTGGCTGGACGGCGCGGGCAAGTTCGCGGCGCTGTGCCTGCCCTACCTGCTGGAGGATGAGGCGCAGGCGACGCAGGCAGTGCTGAAGGGCTGGCGCGATACGCAAGACGCGGGCGCGGGCGGAATGCCGCATGGGCTGACGGAGATGGACGCCAACGAGCGAGAGGGCGCGCAGCACCCGTCGCTGGACCCGGAAATCTCGGGCCTGGGGCCGCCCAGTGACAAGCCGGCCTCCAATCGCGCGCAGGGCCAAGCACGCCAGCCGTTTGAGTTCGGCGAGATTTTGCGGGCATTGGGGCTGCCGCTGAGCGAGCACGAGGCCGCCATCCGTTACTACAAGGAGCGGGCCGCGCCATATCTGGTGCCGTTCCCCGCGCGCCAGCGGCCGGAGAGCACCGAGCCGCTGCCCGAAGGGCTAGAGCCATGGGACATCGGCGGGCCGCTGGAAGAGGCCGACTGGACCGAGAGCGTCATGGTCAGCCCGCACGTCATCCCCGGAATGACGACGGTGCAGCGCGTGTGGGGGCACACGGAGGGCAGCCAGCCCAAGCGCGAGCCGTTGGACCTGGACCTGTACGTGGACTCATCTGGCTCGATGCCGAACCCCCAGCAGAGCGTCTCGTACCTAACGCTGGCCGGGGCGATTGTGGCGCTCTCGGCGCTGCGGGCGGGCAGCCGGGTGCAGGCCACGCTGTGGAGCGGCACGCGGCAGTTCCTGACCACCGAGGGCTTCGTGACCGATCAGCACAAGGTGTTGGAGATCCTGACGGGCTTCTTCGGCGGCTCGACGGCCTTTCCCATTCACGTGCTGCGCGACACGTTTCAAGAGCGCAAACCGCACGACCGCCCGGCGCACATCCTGGTGATCTCGGATGACGGCGTGACCACAATGTTCGACAAGGACGAGCGCGGCGGCAGCGGCTGGGATGTGGCGCGCATGGCGTTGGAGAAGGCGCGGGGCGGCGGCACGCTGCTGCTGAACCTGTTAACGGCGGTGGAGAAGAATGCCGAACTGCTGCGCGCCCGCGACGAGCAGGGGTGGAACATTCACACGGTGCGCAATTGGGAAGAACTCGTGGAGTTCGCGCGCTGGTTCAGCCGCCTCAAGTACGGCGGGCCGGACGCGGACTGAGGCCATGGAACACGAAGGCCCGCCCCTCGAAGCGTTGACGCGCCGCCTGGCCGAATGCCCGGCCGACTTTCTGGCCGAACCACGGGTGCGAGCGGCCGGGCAGGTGCATGTGGCGGCGGTGGTGGCCGACCTGCTGCGCGACCTGGGCGGCCCGCTGATCACGCCCGCGCAGCGCGACAGCTTCTCGCCGACTGACGCTAAACGCTACCGCAACTGGCTGCAAGTGGTGCTCATTGCCGCGTGGCTGCTGCATGACGAGTGGTTCCGGGCGGAGCGGCGCTTTGGCCCGGCCGCCGGTGACTTCCTGACCGGGGGATTGGCGCAACTGAGCGCGCTGACGACGGCCAACAGCTACATCAGCGACGCCGACCGGCGCGAGGAGCTGGCGCGGCTGGCGCTACGCGACCTGGGGCTGCGGCCGGCAGGCGAGAGCGTGGCTCAGGCGCAGGACCGGCTGATGACGATCAGCACGGTGGAGCGGCAGCGGGTGCTGGCGGCGGCCAAGGCGGCGGAGGAACGCGCCCAGGCTGTGCGCGAGGCGATGGCGAAGAAGGCGGCCGAGGAGGCCGCGGCGCAGAGTTCGCGCGAGTGATGCGATGCCCGATGGCTTGAGCGAGGCTGAACGCTACCCCTGGCTGACCGCCGATGCGCGAGAGCAGCTGCGCGCGCTGCACGAGAGCGCTCACGCTCCGCGCTTCAACCACCAGTGCGGCGACCGGTTGAGCGCGGCGGGGCTGGCGCGGGTACGGGCCTACGCCCAACTGCTCGCCAGCGAACCGCCGGGATGGGCGCCGGGCCGACAGCCCGCCTGGCTGGCCGAGTTCGCGGCGCGCTGCCACGCCACGGTGCCGTTCTACCGGCAATATGGCGCGCCGCCCGCTACCTTCGCCGACACGCCGACGTGTGACCGGGCCGACCTGAGCCACGCGCCATGGGCGTTCGTGCCGGACGACGCCGCGCTGGATGACCTGATCGTCTATAACACCTCGGGCGCGACGGGACATCCGCTCGACATCCTCTCGCACCCGGAGGCATCGGCCTGCTACCTGCCGCTGCTGCGGGCGGCGCTGGCGACGCGCGGCGTGGAGCTGCTAGGCGGGCGCGACCCGGCCACCGGGCGGCTGCGGGTAGCGCTGGTGCTGGCCTGCTTTCAGCGGCGCACGTATACCTATGCGGCGGTGTTGTCGTTCCTGGGCGGCGCGGGGTTCGTTAAGATCAACCTGAACACGGATGACTGGCGCGACCCGGCCGACCGCGCCCGGTATCTGGACGAGTGCCAACCTGAAGTGCTGACCGGCGACCCGCTCAGCTTCGCCGAACTGGCGCGGCTGGAGATGCAGCACCGGCCCAAGGCGCTGATCTCGACGGCGATGGCGCTGACGCCGGGGCTGTGCGCCGAGTTGGAAGCGCGCTGGGGCTGCCCGGTGATTGACTTATATGCGATGAACGAGGCGGGGCCGATTGCGGCGCTGACGCCGACCGGGTACGCGCCACTGCAACCGCGCCTGTATTTCGAAGTGCTCGACGCCGAGGGGCGCCCCTGCCCGCTCGGCGAGCGCGGCGAGGTGACGCTGACAGGCGGGTTCAACCCGTTCTTGCCGCTGCTGCGCTACCGCACCGGTGATTATGCGCGGCTGGCGCACGTGGGCGGGCAGCCGCGCCTGGTGGAACTGGAGGGACGCGCGCCGGTTGTGTTTACAGGCGCGGCCGGGCAGGCCATCAACAACATTGACGTGAGCGGCGCGCTGAAACGTTTTGCTCTGCCGCAATACCAACTACACCAGGCCGCTGATGGCGCGCTGACGTTGACCGCGCGCAAGAGCAGCGCGCCGCTGGAGAAGGTGCGGGCGGCGCTGCTGGGCCTGTTCGGCGCAGAACAGGTGGTGAGCATGGCGGAGAGCGACCCGGCCGCAGCGCCGGACGGCAAGGTGCGCCAGTACACGCGGGAGGCGGCATGACTCGCGGGCGGCGGCTGGTCGTCGTGTGGCGCGTAACCGAAGCCTGCGACCTCGACTGCGCCTACTGCGAGTTCCGGCGCAGCCGGCGCGGGCCGCGCCACAGCGCCTCGGCCGCGACGGCCCTGACGTTTGGGCGGGTGCTGGGCGAATGGCAGGCGGCGACCGGCCGCGAGGTGCTGCTGAGCTGGCTGGGCGGTGAGCCGCTGCGCTGGGGACCGGTCTGGGCCGTGTCGCGCGAGCTGCGGCAGGCCCACGGCCTGAGCCTGAGCGTGACCACCAACGGCACGGAGCTGAGCCAGGCGGGGCGGCGGCAGCAGTTGGTGGAGGACTTTGCCGAGGTGACGTTGAGCGTAGACGGAGACGCGGCGGCGCACGAGGCCGTACGCGGCGCGGGCCGGCACGCAGCACTGCGGGCGGTGATTGAGGACTTGCGCGACCGCAAGGCGGCGCTGGGGCACGGGCCGGTGCTGCGGGTGAACACGGTGCTGCGCCACTCGAACCTCACGGCGCTGGATGCGCTGGGGAGCGAACTGGCCGCGTGGGGCGTGGAGGAGTTGACGTTCAACGCGCTGGGCGGAGCGCCGGACGACGCCTACTACGCGGCCGAGCATCTGCGCCCCGCCGACCTGGATTGGCTGGCACAGCACTTTGACTCGCTGCGGGCGCAACTGGCGGCGCAAGGGCTGCGGGTGCGCGGCAGCCAGCGCTATGTGCGGCGGCTGGAGTACACGGCGCGCGGCTGGCGCTGGCCGGTGGCAGACTGCGCTCCGGGCGACCGGCTGTGGTTTGTGGATGAGCAGGCGCGACTGTCCCCCTGCCGCTTCACCAGCGCCGAATATGGCGTGCCGCTGGCCGCGTTGACCAGCCTGGAGGCGTTGGGCGAAGTGCCGGCCCGGCTGGCCGCCGCGCGCCGCCAGCGCCTGACCCCAGCCTGCGCGGATTGCCACAGCCCGCAGTACTTCGGCAAGTTCGCGTTGGAGGGGGCGTGATTACGAACCCGGCCGAGGCACGGACGGCGTGGGTGGCGCACGGCTTTGACGTGGCCGACGCCGCCCCCGAGCCGATGGACCAGTTCGCGGCGTGGCTGGCGGAGGTGCAGGCGGCGGGCGTGTTTGGGCCGCGGGCGATGCTGCTGGCGACTGCCGATGCGGAAAATCGCCCGCACGCGCGCGTGGTGATGTTGGCGGGGCATGACCGGCGCGGGCCGGCGTTCGCCACTGACCAGCGCAGCCCCAAGGCGCACGACCTGGCCGCGCAACCCTGGGCGGCGGCCGTGTTCCTGTGGGGCGAGGTCGAGCGGCAAGTGCGCTTCGAGGGGCCGGTGACGCGCACCAGCAAAGCCGAGGCCGACGCGTATTTCACCAACCGGGCGGTGGGCGCGCGACTGGCGACCTGGGTGGGACCGCAGAGCGCCGTGGTGGACGACCGGGCCGCGCTGGAAGCGCAACTGCTGCGCACATTGCAGGAACAGCCCAGCCCAGTGCCGCGCCCGCCCGATTACGTGGGCTACCGGCTCACGCCAGAGGTGGTGGAGTTCTGGCAGGGGCGCAGCGACCGGCTGCACGACCGGGTGCGCTACCGGCGCGCCGGCGGCGGCTGGCTGCTGGAGCGGCTGAGTCCGTAGGGACCAGGAGAGAGGGATGCAGCGCGAGGGACCACCGCTGGAGACGTTGACGCGGCGGCTGGCAGAGTGTCCAGCCGACTTCTTGGCGGCGCCGCGCATCGGCGGCACGGGGACGGTGGTGGTGGCGGCGGTGGTAGCCGACCTGCTGCGAGAGTTGGGCGGCCAGCCGGCCGATTGGCAGGTGGAGGCGTTCACGACCCGAAAACCTAAGGCGGACCGCAACCGATTGAGCACGGTGCTGGTGGCGAGCTGGCTGCTGCACGACCCCTGGTTCCGAGAGGGAGGCGAGTGGGCAGAGCCAGCGCTCGCGCTCCTAGCTGGCGGGTTGCGCGAGGCGGCGGGGGCCACAGCCGCCGACAAGTTCGTGAGCGACCCCGACCGGCGCGAAGAACTGGCACGGCTGTGCCTGCGCGAACTGGGGCTGCGGCCCGCGGGCGAGACGACAGCCCAGGCACAAGACCGGCTGACCACGCTCAGCGCGGCCGAGCGGGCGCGGGTGGTGGCGGCGGCGCGCCAGGCCGAGGAGCGCGCGGCGGCCATCCGCGAGGCGATGCGGCGGCGCGAGATTGAGGAAGCCAACGCCAAGGCGATGCGCGAATGAACAAAGGCGAGAGTAGCCTCGAAACGCTGGGACGCTTCCCGCTGCTGACGGCGGCGGGACTAGCGCGGCTACGCCGCTTGCAAGAGCACCCCCACGCGCCGCGCTACAACCACCAGGGGGTGGATCGGCTGAGCGCGGCAGGGCTGGCACGGGTGCGGGCGTTCGAGGCGGCGTTGGGCAGCGCGGTGCGCGGCTGGCGGCCGGGTGAGCCGCCGGCGTGGCTGGACGATTTCGTGGACTTCTGCTTCCGCGAAGTGCCGGCCTACCGCGCCTATGGGCCGCGGCCGCCGCGCCTGGAGGACATCCCCACGAGCGAACGCGAGGAGTTGAGCCGCGCCCCGTGGGAGTTCGTGCCCGACAGCGCGCCGCTGGCGGGGTTGACCGTCTTTCAGACTTCGGGCGTGACCGGGCATCCGCTGAACATCCTCACGCACCCCGAGACTCTGGCGCACTATCTGCCGCTGCTGCGGGCGGCGCTGGCGCGGCACGGCGTGGCGCTGGAAGACGCCGGCGACGAGGCCGATGACTACACGGCGCTGGCGGTCGTGAGCGACCAGGCGACGACTTACACCTACGCGGCAACTTCCAGCTACCTGCACGGCGCGGGGCTGATCAAGCTCAACCTACGCGCGACCGATTGGCGCGACCCGGACGACCGGGCGCGGTTCCTGGACGACTGCCGGCCCGCCGTCATCAGCGGCGACCCGGTGGCGCTGGCAACGCTGGCCGACTTGCCGCTGGCGTGGCGGCCACGCGCGCTGGTGTCCACCTCCATGGCGCTGCTGCCGGGGCTGGCGGCGCGGCTGCGGGAGCGCTTCGGCTGTCCGGTGATTGACATCTACTCAATGAACGAGACCGGGCCGATCGCGGCACGCGGGCCGGTGGGCGATGGCTGGGAAGTGCTCTCGCACCGGCTATACGTGGAGATTTTGGACGACGACGGCGCGCCCTGCCCACCGGGGACACGCGGCGAGGTGGTGGTGAGCGGCGGGTTCAACCCCTACCTGCCGCTGCTGCGCTACCGCACCGGCGACCAGGCCGTGCTCGACCTGAGCCGGCCGGGGCAGGCGGTGCTGCGCGACCTGGAAGGCCGCAGCCCGGTGGTCTTTCACGCGGCGGATGGGCGACGGGTGAACAACATTGACGTCACGGCGGCGCTGAAGCCGCTGGCGCTGGCGCAGTTCGCGCTGCACCAGGCGGCGGACGGCGGGCTGCGGCTGCGAGTGCGCGGCGCGGTGGATGAGGCGGCGCTGCGAACGGCGCTGGCGGGCGTGTTCGGCACAGATGTGACGCTGATTACCGAGCCGTTGGACGCGGACGATAAAGTGCGGCAGTACAGCGTGGAGGCGGCGGATGACGTTTGATTGGCATCGGATCGTCGAAATCTTGGGCGTGATCACCGGGCTGCTCTCGGTGTATTTCGCCGTCAAGGAGGACAACCGCACCTGGTCCATCGGCATTCTCAACGCGGCGCTGTTCGGCGTGATGTTCTTCGTAGACCGCTATTACGTCAACGTGGGCTTGCAGGCCCTGTATGTGGCCTATAACGTATACAGTTGGCGCATGTGGCTGTACGGCGGGCCGCAGAACGAGCCGCCGGCGGTGAGCCGCACGCCGCGCGCCGCGTGGCCCGCGCTGCTGCTGGCGACGGCGGGCTTCACAGCGCTGTTTGGATGGGTGTTCGACACCTACACCGACGGCAGCCTGCCCTATTGGGATGCGCTGACGACGGCGCTGAGCCTGGTGGCGCAGTACGCGCTGACGCGCAAGTGGCTGGAGAACTGGGGCATTTGGATCACGGCCAACGCGATCTACATAGGGCTGGGCGTGGCGGGCGGCAACTATTGGTTCGCGGCGCTGCAACTGGCCTATATCGCGCTGTCGGCGGCGGGCTACGGGCGGTGGCGAGCGGAGCTAAAGGCGGCCGCCGCGACCGCACCGGAGGCCGCGTGAGCGACACAGGCGGCGAGTGGCTGGACTATGCCGCCTACCGCGAAGGCGCGCCGCACACGGTGGTGGGCACGCTGCGGGTGCGGCCACAGCTGTACAGCCCGCAACTCGACAACCGGCGCGACGTGCTGGTTTACCTGCCGCCCAGCCACGCGACGGGCGAACGGGCCTACCCCGTGTTGTATCTGCAGGACGGCCAGAACCTATTCGACGCAGACACAGCTTTCGGCGGGCAAGAGTGGCAGGTGGACGAGACGCTGGAGGCGCTCAGCGCGGAGGGGCTGGAAGCGTTGGTGGTTGGGCTGCCGCACATGGGCCCCGAGCGGATCGCGGAGTACAACCCGTTCGCGGCGCGCGGCGGGCGCGGCCAGGCATATTTAAGTTTCGTCATGGAGACGGTGAAGCCGCTCATTGACGCGAGCTTCCACACTCGCCCGGAGCGCGAGAGCACTTACCTGGGCGGTTCGTCCATGGGCGGGCTGATCAGCTTTTACGGCTTTCTCCAGCGCCCGGATAGCGTCGGCGGCGTGCTGGCGATGAGCCCGGCCTTTTGGTACGGCGGGCGCGCGCTGGCTGAGTATGTGAGCCAGCACGGCTGGCGGCCGGGGCGGGTGTACCTGGACCGCGGCACGACGGAGCGCGGCGGCGCGGCGCGCATGGCCAAGCGGTTAATCGCGCTGGGCTACGCGCCGGAGACACAGCTGCGCTACGTGGAGGAGGAAGGCGGCCAGCACTCGGAGCGCGCCTGGGCGCGGCGGCTGCCGGAGGCGCTGCGGTTCCTGCTGCGGCCATGAACGGCCTGGTCATCGGCAAGTTCATGCCGGTGCATGCCGGGCACATGGCGCTGATCGCCTGGGCGCGGCCGCAAGTGGACACGCTGCACGTCGTTTTGTTCTCGAAACCAGACGAACCAATAGCGGGCGAGGTGCGGGCGGAGTGGCTGGGCGAGCTGTACCCAGAGCTGCCGTTGCACCACGTGACCGAGGCCGGCCCGGTGGACTACGCCGACAGGGCCGCGTGGGCGTTCTGGGTGGCGGCCATTCGCGCGGCACTGGGGGGCGCGGCGGTGGACGTGGTGTTCAGTTCGGAGCCGTATGGGCCGGAGCTGGCACGGCGGCTCGGCGCGCGGCACGCGGCCTTCGACCCGGCGCGGGCGCAGACGCCGGTGAGCGCCACGCAGATTCGGACTAACCCGCTGGCGCACTGGCGGCATATCCCCCTGCCCGCCCGGCCGTACTTCGCGCGGCGCGTGGCCATTGTGGGGGCAGAAAGCACGGGCAAGACCACGCTGGCGCAGGCGCTGGCCAAGCGGTTTGGGACGATGTGGGTGCCAGAGTTCGCCCGCGATTACCTGTTGGCGCGCGGCGGTGTATGCGTGGAGGCCGACATGCTGGTGATTGCGGCAGGACAGGCCGACGCGGAAGACCGGCAGGCGCGCGCGGGCAACGGGCTGCTGATTTGCGATACGAACTGCCTGACTACGCAACTGTGGTACGAGCACTACTTCGGCGCGCCGCCGGAGGCCCTGCGGCGGCTGGCGCGCGAGCGCACGGCGCACCTGTATCTGCTGTGCGACCACGATGTGCCCTGGGTGCCGGACGGGCTGCGCGATTCGCCGGCCGAACGCGGCTGGTTCCACGCGCGGTTCGTCGAGGAATTGGCGGCGCAAGAATTGCCATATGTGACGCTCTCCGGGCCGTTCGCGAAGCGGTTAGAGCCGGCGGTGGCGGCGGTGGAACGGCTGCTGGCACGGAAGGCTTAGGCACGGGGAGGCGGGGGACTCGGGGACGGGTCGGAGCTACGGCAGCGAGTGAACGGACAATCAGACGGACCAGGACCATTCCAAGGGCGCAACGGGTCGTGGCATTTCTGCCCAACTTGCCCTGCCCAAATTGCTTGACATGGCTTCCGAAACCGTGCTACACTCTGCCGCGTTGTAGCAGTAGGCCCTTACCCTGATTGAAAGGAGGCGGCACATGCCCGCGGTTGTTGTCACAAACAGCAAGACCTACTCGTCGCCGTGCATGTGCGCGCCTCTGGCTTAACCGGTCCGCGGTTCCCCTGAACCACTGACGGCCACAGGTGCAGCCTGTGGCCGTTTTCTTTCCCCTGACAGCTTTCCCCTAGCCTCAGGCTAAAACGGTCACATCACAGCGCATCGGCGACCCGGACCGTGCGGCGCTAAGCGCCCGCGCGGCATCCGGCTCCACGCCGCGTTCGCGCCTGGGCGGTAACGCCCCAGGACCTGATGGAGATAGGACCGTTACGCAATGTCTTGGAACCTTGACGCTACAAGCCAGAACACCAGCTCCGCTTCGAACAACTCAGCCAACGAAGCCGCCGCCCAACTGACGGGCACGGTCGTCAGGAAGTCTCAGGGCATCTACTCCGTGCGCACCGCCGAGGGTACGCTGGCCTGCGAGCTGTCGAGCCGCCTGCGCAAGACGCTGATCTACCCCAGCGCCGCGCCGACTTCGCTGCGCCACCGCGTGAAAGAGGTCAAAGGCATCGGCGAGGTGGATCCGGTGGCCGTGGGCGACCAGGTGAGCTTTCACAGCGCCGGGCCGCAGCGTGGGCTGATCACGGCCGTGCTGCCGCGGCTCAACGCGCTGTCGCGGCCGGCGGCGGGCAACCGGCGGCTGGAGCACGTCATCGTGGCCAACGTGGGCCAGGTGGTGGCGGTGTTCGCCGCCGCCCAGCCCGCGCCCAAGTGGGAACTGCTCGACCGCTACCTGGTGGCGGCCGAGGCCGCCGACGTGCCGACGCTCATCGCCATCACCAAGCTCGACGCGCTGCCCGAGGGCGACGCGCCGGCGCTGCACGCCGAGATGGACAACTACCGCAAGCTGGGCTACCGGGTGACGCTCACCAGCACCGTGACGGGCGAAGGGCTAGCTGACTTCTGCGCGGCCCTGCGCGACAAGGTCTCGGTCTTCGTCGGCAAGTCGGGCGTGGGCAAGACTTCACTGCTGAACGCCGTGGAGCCGGGGTTGGGGCTGCGCGTGAAGGCGGTGAGCGCCCTCACCGAGAAGGGCCGCCACAGCACCACGCACCTGGAAATGTTCGACCTGGCCGGCGGCGGGCAGATGATTGACACCCCAGGGATGCGCGAGTTTGGCCTGTGGGCGCTGAGCGGACCCGATCTGGCGCACGGCTTTGTCGAGATGCGGCCATACATTGGCCAATGCAAATTCGGATTGGACTGCACGCACCTGCACGAGCCGGGATGCGCGGTGCGGGCGGCGCTGGCGGCGGGCCGGATCTGCCAGCGGCGCTACGACAGCTACCGGCGGTTGCAGGCGGACTAACCCATGACCAAATACTCTGTGACTGACTTGTTCGAGGATGACGGTCTCGACGTAGCGGAGCGGCTGCTGCCGCAGGCGCGCACCGACCGGCGGCGCAACGGGCCGCGCAAGCCCAAGCAACTGCGGCCCGACCTGCTGGCGACGGTGGTGGAGCGCGGGCAGGCCGCGCGGGCGAACAGCCTGAAGCTCGGCGAAACACTGGACGCCTCCGCGCAGGAGCGCGAGTGGATCAGCACGCACCTGGAAGTGTTCGCCTTCAACCGGGTGGTGACCAGCGTGCTGCGGCGGGTGAAGGGCGGCAAGGAAGCCAACGTATACTGCTGCGCGGCGCACCCGGAGACAGGGCTGACGCTGATCGCCGCCAAGCTCTACCGGCCGCGCATGCTGCGCAACCTGCGCAACGACGCCCGCTACCGCGAGGGGCGGCCGTTACTCGCCGCCGGGGGCCAGGTCGTTGACGCCAAGAACTGGCGGCTGCAGAAGGCCATCGCCCAGAAGACGGCGACGGGGCTGGAAGCCGTGCAGACCTCGTGGCTGGAGTATGAGTACCAGACCATGAAGCGCCTGCACGCGGCGGGGATTGACGTGCCGCGCCCGCTGAAACACGGCGAGAACGCCCTGCTGATGGAGTATGTGGGCGACGAGGTGATGCCGGCCCCGGCGCTGAGCCAGGCCACGGTGGCCCTGACCGACGCGCCGCGCCTGTTCGGCCGGATGCTGGATAACATCGAGGCCATGCTGGCGGCGCAGGTGGTGCACGGCGACCTGTCGGCCTACAACGTGCTGTACTGGCAGGGGCGGCTGCACATTATTGACTTTCCGCAGGTGGTGGACCCGCACCACAACCCAGACGCCTACGCCATCTTCGGGCGCGACGTGGAGCGCATCTGCCAGTATTTCGACCGGCTGGGGGTGGGCAGCCAGCCGGGGCGCATCGCGCGCGACCTGTGGCACAAGCACATCCGGCCGGCAGCGTGAGGGAGCGGAACACTTGCCATGTCTCCCTTGCGCCCCGCCGACTGGCTGGATGATGACGGCTCGGAGGAGCTGGACGAGGCGGCCGCCGAGACCACGGCCCTGGGACGTGTGCGGCCCAGCCTGGCCGCGCCGCGCTCGGCCTCGGCCAGCGCGCCCAGGCGCCAGAAGGCCAACGAGCACAAAGCCCGCGACGTGCTGGTACAGCACGCCCACCAAGGTCTCGGGGTGGAGCGCATGGGCACGGAGGGCCTGTTCAGCCCCACGTTCACGGCCTCGCGCCACGAACGCGACTGGATCCTCAACTATCTGGGCCGCTTCTACTAGTACAACGAGACTTACAGGTACTACGAGACTTACGGCCTTTTAGACTTTGAGCGCTGCCGATACTGCTTGAGGGTGCGCTTGCGGTGAGATCGATAGGCCGCGTGATTGCGATGTTGCAGATAGT